>DASYEQ010000090.1:0-26094 GCA_036498945.1 Burkholderiales bacterium
GCCTCCGCCCAACTCATCTGCAACGAAATGGGCTCCACCCGCTACTGCCGCGACCCCGCCACCGGCTACACCACCACCACGCCCTTGAGCGGCGGGGCCACCACCATCATCCGCAATTCCGACGGGTCGCACACCACCGTCAACCAGCTTGACGGCACCACCATCATCCGCGAGCCGGGCGGGGGGCGCACCACCATCAACCGGCTCGACGGCAGCACGATCATCCGCAATCCGGATGGCTCGCATTCCACCGTCACGCCCTTGGGCGGCGGCACCGTCATTCGCAACGCGGACGGTTCGCACACCACCGTCACGCCCCTGGGCGGGGGCACGGTGATCCGCAATCCCGGCGGTGGCACCTCTACCATCGTGCCGCTGGGCGGGGTCAGTCCGCCGCCTTCGGCGGGGTCCGGCTATGGCGGGCTGAACAGCAATAATTCGATGCCGGGCGCGGGCCGCTCGCGTTGTGTGCAGATGGGCACTTCGGTCAGTTGCGATTGACGATTTCCCGTGAGTTTTCATGAGGTTGGCGCGCCCGTCTCATCGCAACCAGCGTGCCCGGAAATGCAATTTTTTTTACGTTTTGAAGCACTCTGATGGAATTTTTCACCCTGCTCTTGTGTCACAATTATGCAGGTAGCATAAATGTGAACACGGTGAGGTCCCTTTGTCGCGCCTGAGGCGGTAGCGGCGGTGATGAGGGATGCCGCCGGGGAGCGGGAATGGATTCGGAAGCAAGTCCGGAAGACCGTCGTCGATCACAGGAGTTGCGGTCGCAGGAGGTGATCACGCGGCCGGGGCAGGTGTCGGCGCCGAGCCTGGCGCAGGCGCCCACGCAGATCAACCCACGCGCACTCAAGCACCAGGGCGTGACGACGGCAGCCTATGACGGGCCCTCGTATTCGGAACTGCGGCGCCGCGTCGCCCATCTGGACGAGGACGACCGCGCCGCGCTACCGCCGGGCTACGCGCTGCACGAGTACCGTATCGAGCGTGTGCTGGGCAGCGGCGGCTTCGGCGTCACCTACCTGGCGCGCGATACCAACCTGGGGCACCAGGTGGCGATCAAGGAATACCTGCCCAACGACCTCGCCGCGCGCGACGGCGAAACCGGCGCCATCGTCCCGCGCAGCAAGCGCCACAGTGAAGATTACGGCAACGGCCTGACGCGCTTCCTGCTGGAGGCGCGCACCCTCGCCAGTTTCCATCACCACAACATCGTCGGCGTGCACCGCTTTTTCGAGGCCAACAACACCGCCTACATGGTGATGGCCTACGAGCAGGGCGAAAGCCTCAACACGTGGCTGTCGCGGCGCCTGTTGCGCGGCGGTGGTACACCCGGCGAGGCACTGCTGGTGTCGATGTTCGTGCCGCTGCTGCAGGGGCTGGCGAAAGTGCACGAGGCCGGCTTCCTGCATCGCGACATCAAGCCGGCGAACATTTTCGTGCGCGATTCGGACGGCAGCCTGGTGCTGCTGGATTTCGGCGCCGCGCGCCAGGCCGGCGCCACTGCCTCTACCGAGGGCCTGACGTCGATCGTCACGCCCGGCTACGCGCCCTTCGAGCAATACCACGCGCACGGCCGCCAGGGGCCGTGGTCGGATCTCTACGCCATCGGCGGGGTGCTCTACTGGTTCGTCACCGGGCGCCGGCCGATCGAGGCCGCCGCGCGCGTGCGCGAAGACGTGCAGGAGAGCGCGGCGGCAGCCGGCGCCGGGCGCTACGGCGAAGACTTTCTCGCTGCCATCGACTGGGCGCTGGCGGTCGATGAGCGCGCGCGCCCGCGCTCGGTGGCCGAATTCCTGCCGGCGCTGACCGGCACCATGCCGGTGACGCGCGACGACCTCGGTTCCGCGCGCCCGGCCACGGGGCCGGTCACGGGGCCGGCGGCCGAATTCGGGCCGAATTCGGCGCCCGATCTGGCCTCGCTCCTGCAGCACATCGCGCCCATGCATCCGCGCGCCGCCGCCGTCGTGCTCGACGCCGAGCCGGCCCTGGTGATGGGGGTGGAGCAGAGCATCGAGAGCGTGGCGCGAAGAGGGCCGATGGCGCCGGCGCCGGACGGGCCCACCAGTGTCACCAATGCCGCCCAGGTGACGGTGATCGACCCCGGCCCGCCGATGGCGCGCATCTACCAGATCCCGCGCTGGCGCGGCTGGATCAAGTGGGCCTGGCTGGGCGCAGCCCTGCTGCTGGCCGCCGCCGCCGGCGGCTACGCCTTCATGCACGGCGGCCCGGCCCCCGCGCTTTCGCTCGCCGTGCACCCGGGCGCCTTGCAGCAAAGCAGCGCCGAGACCGGGGAGTCGGTCGCCTCGCTCAAGGGCATGGATGCGCTCCTGCAGCAGGCCATCGGCCGGCCGGTGACGGCGGTGCCGCTGGCGGACTTCGCCGCCGAGGACGGCGGCCCGGGCAACGCGCACGACCTCTATCTCGCCACCGTCGATCAACTGGGCGGCGCGATGGAGCGCCTGCACCTGAACCCGCTGGTGCGCTTTCGCGACTTCCGTGTCAACCTGCTGGTGCGCGCCGACAGCGGCATCACCAGCCTGGCGCAACTGAAGGGCCGCGTGGTGGCCGGCTTTCCGGGCGCCTCGGCGCATGGCGCCATCATGATGCACTGGCTCAACAGCAACGGCCTGCCGCCGCGCGAGGTGCATCTGCGCGTCTCGCGCAACCCGGAGGCGATGACCGATGCGCTGCTGTTCGGCCAGGTCGATGCGGTAGCCCTGCCGCAATACGGCGCCGACGAAGCGCTGGACCGCTACGGCGCCAAGCTCAAGGTGCTGGCGCGCAGCGAAGCCTATCCCGGCTACGTGCTGGCCGCCGGCTCCCGGGTCGCCCCCGAGCTGGCGCAAAAACTCACCGATGCGCTATTGAGCCTGCACCAGACGCGCGCCGGGCTGGCCGCGCTGAAGGCCCTGCATATCCGCCAGACCACCGGCACCACCCACCTGGAACGCCTCAGCGCCGCCGAAGTGGTGAGCGCCGCCGCGCGCATGGAACGCGCGCGCCGCCTGTTCCCCGCCGACGCGCGGCCGCTGGAAACGAACTAGCTGCCAGCTTGTAGCGGGCAGCAAAAGCAGCCCCGCATTGCCCGGTTTCGAGAGTTACTGGCTACCAGCTAGCGCTGGCAGGTCGGGCAATAAAACGTCGAACGCTGGCCCTGCACCACGCGGCGCACCGCCGTCTCGCACACCTTGCAGGCTTCGCCCTCACGGTCGTAGACGAAGTAGTCGAGCTGGAAATAGCCGCTTTGCCCGTTGGCATGGAAGTCGCGCAGGGTGCTGCCGCCCTTGGCGATGGCTTCCGAGAGCACGTCGCGGATTTCCGGCACCAGCTGCTCGTAGCGCGCCAGCGAAACGCGCCCGGCGGCGGTAGTGGGGCGGATGCGCGCGCGAAACAGCGACTCGCTGGCGTAGATGTTGCCCACGCCCACCACGATGTCGCCTGCCAGCAGCACCTGCTTGATGCTCGCCTTGCGCCCGCGCGTGGCCTTGAACAAAAGCTCGGCGGTAAAGGCCGGCGTGAGCGGCTCGACGCCCAGGCCCGCGAGCAGGGGATGGGCGTGCAGCGGCCCGTCGCCGGCCGCGTGCCAGAGCACCGCGCCGAAGCGCCGCGGATCGTTCAGGCGCAGGGTGCGCCCGCCGGCGGTGAGGTCGAAATGCTCGTGCTTGCCGGGCACCTTGCCCGGGCTCACCAGCGACAGCGAGCCCGACATGCCCAGGTGCAGGATCAGCCAGCCGGCAGGCGCGGCGCTCAGGTCCGCTGCGGTTTGCCGCGGCGCATCGCCCCGAGCCAATGTTGCCCCGGCCGACGCATCGGCAGGCTTTTTACCTGTTTTCACAAGTGCCGCCGGCGGCGTGCATTCAATTAACAAATATTTACCGCGCCGGTCCACCCGGCGCACCGTCAAACCCTGTAGGGTACGAGCAAGGTCGGCCGGCACCGGCCAGCGCATCCCGTGATGGCGCACTTCCGTATGAGCGATGGTGCGGCCTTCCAGGTGCGGGGCGATGCCGCGGCGGGTGACTTCCACTTCCGGGAGTTCTGGCATTGTCGTACTATGTTGGGTATGGCTCGGTGCAACACTTCGGAGAGGCGGCTTGCGGCGCCGCCGGGCCCATGCCTGGAGATCGCCGTGGTCGTTTCGTGACCGTCGTGCCGTGTTAGATGGTGCGGAAATCGCGAGGATCAAGGCGGCACGCCGGCGGCAGGTGGGGAACCGCCGGGCGCGGCGCGCTGTCTGGGCATGAAACTATACCGAAAGCTGGCGCGGGCCAGGAACCAGGAAAGAGTGTCTTGAACAAATCCCTTTTTGCATTGCTGCCGGCCGTCGTGCTGGCTGCCTGCGCGCAGGCGCCTACCCAGCAACGCACCGCGGCCGCGCGCGTGAGTTCCGATCCGCCGCCGCCCTCCGCGCGCGTGATGCGCGCGCAGACGCCGGCCGCGGCCCTGCCCAGCGTCGATCTCACGCCGGAAATCCTCGATGAGCTGATGACCGCCGACATCGGCGACCAGCGCGGCTACACCGCGCAGGCCTACTCCATCTACATCCGCTTAGCCGAGCGCACCCGCGACCCGCGCCTGGCGCGCCGCGCCGCCGAAATCGCCGCCGAAGACCGCGACGATGAAAAAGCCCTGCGCGCGCTCAAGCTGTGGGTCGAGACCGATCCCGACAACGCCGAAGCGCGCCTGAACCTGGCGCGCCTGCAACTGGTCACCGGCCACGGCGACGAGGCCGAGCCGCACCTGGAAAAGCTGCTGGCCTCCGGCGAGATCAGCGTCACCGACGTCTTCTCGCAGATCTACCGCTACCTCGCGCGCAACCCCGACCGCAAGGCGACGCTCTCGATCATCCAGCGCCTGGCGGCCAAATACCAGAACGTGCCCGAAGCGCGCCTGGCGGTGGCGCGCGCCGCCGCCGCCGCCAACGAGGACGACCTGGCCGTCAGCGAAGCGCGTGCCGCTTCGCAGCTTAAGCCCGACTGGGAACTGCCGGTGCTGATCTCCTCCTCGATCCTGGCCAAGCGCTCGGCCACCGAGGCCGGCGCCGAGCTGAAGAAATTCGTCGACGCCAACCCGAAGGCGCTGGAAGCGCACCTCGCCTACGCGCGCGCCCTCTACGGCGAAAAGAAGTACGCGGAAGCCACCGCCGAATTCCGCGCCATGGACCGCGCCTCGCCCAACAATCCCAACGTGCTGTTCCCGCTGGGCCTCTTGGCGCTGGACGCGCATGACTATCCGAGCGCCGAGACCTACCTGAAGAAGCTGCTCGACACCGACGTGCGCGACCGCGACCAGGTCTACATCTACCTCGGCCAGGCCGCGGTCGAGCAGAAGAAGTACGGGCAGGCGCGCGACTGGTGGAAACAGGTCGGGCGTGGCGAGCAGTTCATCACCGCGCAGGCGCGCATTGCCGACACCTATGCCAAGGAAGGCAAGATGGACCAGGCGCGCGCCTTCCTGCACGACGTACCCGCCACCAGCAACCAGCAGCGCGTGCAGCTGGTGCTGGCCGAAGCGCAGATCCTGCGCGAGGCGAACATGAACAAGGAAGCCTTCGACCTGCTGGAAAAGAGCCTGGACAAGCTGCCCAACAATCCCGACCTGCTCTACGAATCGGCGATGACGGCGGAAAAGCTCGACAAGCTCGACATCCAGGAATCGCAACTGAAAAAACTGATCCAGCTGAAGCCCGATTACGCGCATGCCTACAATGCGCTCGGCTACTCCTGGGCCGACCGCAACGAGCGCCTGGGCGAAGCGCGCGACCTGATCGAAAAGGCGCTGAAGATCGCGCCGGATGACGCCGCCATCATCGACAGCATGGGCTGGGTGCTGTACCGCTTAGGCGACATGAAGCGCGCGGTCGAACTGCTGCAGCGCGCCTATGAGGCGCGCCCCGATCCGGAAATTGCCGCCCACCTGGGCGAGGTGCTGTGGCAGAGCAACCGCCACGCCGATGCGCAGCGCGTCTGGCGCGAGGCCCGCGCCAAGGCGCCGAACGACGAGTCGCTGATCAGCACGATGAAGCGCTTCAAGCAGTAAGGTGTCCATGCTCCTCGTGTCGCGCCGGGCTTCCCTGTTCCGCCGGGTGTTGGTGAACCGGTTCGCGCTGCTGGCCCTGGTGGTTCTGGCCGGCTGCGCCACCACGCAGGCGCCGCGCGCGCCGCTGCCGCAAGGCGCGGGCGCGTTCTCGCTGGAAGGCCGCATCTCCGTGCACTACGGCGAGCAGAACCTCTCCGGCAAATTCACCTGGGACCACACGCCGGCGACCGACGACGTCGGCCTCGCCAGCCCGCTGGGCACGCAGATGGCGCAGATCACGCGCGACGAGCATGGCGTGACCCTCACCGACAGCGAGCAGCACAAGTACCGCGCGCGCGACGTCGAGAGCCTGACGCAGACGCGCCTGGGCTGGCGCATGCCGCTGGCCGGGCTCACCGACTGGGTGCACGCGCGGCCGCACGGCAGCCAGGCGAAGATCGAGCGCGACAGTGCCGGCCGTCCCAGCATCCTCAGGGAAGACGGCTGGGTGATCGAGTACGGCTACAGCGGCGACGGCCGTGCGCCGCAGCGCCTGTTCCTCAACTACACCCTGTCCGAGCAGCCGCTGGACATTCGCCTGGCGATCGACACGCGCGGCTAGCGCGAAACAGGCGGGCAGGGCGGGCGCGGATGGTTTATCGTTGCGCCCGCATCGCCTGATTCCTGCCTGCGTGGCTGGTGAATCAGGGATTCGAATCCCGGACCCGCGCGCATCCATGACCCCGTACCCCGCTCCCGCCAAGCTCAACCTGTTCCTGCACGTGGTGGGGCGGCGTGCCGACGGCTATCACCTGCTGGAAAGCGTGTTCCAGTTGCTGGATTTCGGCGACACGCTGGAAATCGCCGCGCGCGAGGACGGCGTGATTCGCCGCGTTACCGAGGTCCCCGGCGTGCCCGAAGAAGAGGACCTGGTGATCCGCGCCGCCAAAGCGCTCCAGGCGGCCACAGGCTCCCCGCAGGGCGCCGACATCGCCGTGCACAAGCGCATTCCCATGGGCGGCGGCTTGGGCGGCGGCTCGAGCGATGCCGCCACCGTGCTGCTGGCGTTGAACGATCAGTGGAAACTCGGGCTGACGCGCGCGCAATTGATCGCCATCGGGGTGAAACTCGGCGCCGACGTGCCATTTTTTCTTTACGGCCGGAACGCCTTTGCCGCCGGCATCGGCGAGGAACTGACGGCGCTGGATTTGCCGCCGCGCTGGTTCGTGGTGCTCAAGCCACCCGTCTCAGTGCCGACGGTGGAAATTTTCCGTGACCAGAATTTGACCCGGAATACGAAATCTGTCAAAATATTGGACTTTCCTGCCGGTGGTTGGTCGTTCCCGCAAACGCAGTTTGGCAACGACTTGCAGCCGGTGGCGGTCGCCCGGTATCCGGCGGTCGCGCAGGCGGTGGATTGGCTCTCGGCGTACGATAGCCAGGCAGAAATCACCGCCCGCATGACTGGTTCCGGGGCCTGTGTTTTCGCCGCCTTCGATGATGAGTCGAAAGCACGCGAAATCTGCGAGGCGCGGCCAAGGGAATTGACAGGTTTTGTCGCGCGCGGCCTGGCGCGGCATCCCCTGGCCGGCCTGGCGGTTTAAGGCGGGGCAGGGCGCAGTAAACGCAAGGCCGCGAGGCCGCGCGCAGCAGTTGAGCAGTGCAGTTGCTCTACGAGTTGGGGAGTCGCCAAGTTGGTTAAGGCACCGGATTTTGATTCCGGCATTCGAAGGTTCGAATCCTTCTTCCCCAGCCAACCCTCTTTTTTACCGCCTACCCTCGCGCTCCGCCATGTCCAACGCGAACCTGATGATTGTGACCGGCAATGCCAATCCCTTGCTGGCCAAGGAGGTTACGCGTCGCCTGGCGATGCCGCTCGGCAGGATCGCGGTAGGGCGCTTTTCCGACGGTGAAGTCAGCGTCGAAGTGCTGGAGAACGTGCGCGGCAAGGATGTGTTCATCCTGCAGTCCACCTCCGCGCCGACCAACGACAACCTGATGGAAATCATGGTGATGGCCGATGCGCTCAAGCGCTCTTCGGCCGCGCGCATCACCGCCGCCATTCCGTACTTCGGCTACGCCCGGCAAGACCGCCGCCCGCGCTCGGCGCGCGTGGCGATCTCGGCCAAGGTGGTGGCCAACATGCTGGAGTCCGTCGGCGTCACCCGCGTGCTGACGATGGACCTGCATGCCGACCAGATCCAGGGCTTTTTCAACATCCCGGTCGACAACATCTACGCCGCCCCGATTCTGCTGGGCGACGTCTGGCGCCACAATTACGAAAACCTGATCGTGGTCTCGCCCGACGTCGGCGGCGTGGTGCGCGCCCGCGCCCTGGCCAAGCGCCTTGAGAGCGACCTGGCGATCATCGACAAGCGCCGCCCGAAGGCCAACGTCTCCGAAGTGATGAACATCATCGGCGAGGTCGAAGGCCGCACCTGCGTGATCATGGACGACATGGTCGACACCGCCGGCACCCTGTGCAAGGCGGCCGAGGTGCTGAAGGAACGCGGCGCCAAGCGCGTGCTGGCCTATTGCACCCACGCGGTGCTTTCCGGCCCGGCGGTCTCGCGCATCTCCAATTCCGATCTCGACGAACTCGTCGTGACCGACACCATCGCGCTGCGCGACGACGCGCGCGCCCTGGGCAAGATCCGGCAACTCTCGGTGGCCGAACTGCTGGCGGAAACCATCCGCCGCATCAATTCCGAGGATTCGGTGAGCAGCCTGTTCATCGAATAATTTGAGCAGTCTTAGTAGTCAAACCGCTGTGTAGTCTCTGGTCGCGGAGCGCACGGCATAACGGAGTTTCAATATGAAAATCGAAGTCATTGCGTCCACGCGCAAGCTGCAGGGAACGGGTGCGAGCCGCCGTCTGCGCCGCGCGAACAAGGTCCCCGGCATCATCTACGGCGGCGACAAGCCCGCCACCATGATCGAGATCGAGCACAACCCGCTGTTCCACGCCATGCGCAAGGAAGCGTTCCACGCCTCCATTCTCGACATGAAGCTGGACGGCTCGGGCGAACAGGTGCTGCTGCGTGATTACACCATGCACCCGTTCAAGCAGCAGATCCAGCACATCGACTTCCAGCGCGTCGATGCGAAGAAGGAAATCCACATCCGCGTGCCGCTGCACTTCCTGAACGCCGCCGAATCGGCCGCGGTGAAGGTCGGCGGCGCCATGGTTTCGCACGTCGCCAACGACATCGAAGTCGCCTGCCTGCCGAAAGACCTGCCCGAGTTCGTCGAGGTGGACCTGAAGGAACTGCAAGCCAACAGCTCCGTCCACGTGACCGACCTGAAGCTGCCCGCCGGCGTGCGCGCCGTGCTGCACGGCAAGGAAAACCCGGTGGTTGCCACCGCGATCACCCGTGGCAAGGAAGAGGAAGTGGTCGCCGCCGACGCGCCGACCGCTGCCGATGTGCCGGCGACCGCGCAGAAGAAGCCCGAAGCGGCCGCTGCTGCGCCCGCCAAGGACGCCAAGGGCGGCGGCGACAAAAAGAAGTAAATGCGGAAGAAGTAATCCGCGCTTTTGCGCCAGCCTGGGCCGGACATCCGCTTGCGGTGCTCCGGCCCAAGTTTTTTTGGCGCCCGCTTTTTAAAATCTCCTCATGGCCATCAAACTCATCGTCGGTCTGGGCAACGTCGGCCCCGAATACGAAGCCACCCGCCACAACGCGGGCTTCTGGTTTGTCGATGCCTATGCGCACGACGCCGGCGCCTCGCTCAAGACGGAGAAGGGTTTTTTCGGCAAGGTCGGCAAGGCCGGCGGCAACCTGCTGCTGCTGGAACCTTCCACCTTCATGAATCGCTCCGGCCAGGCGGTGCTCGCGGTTGCCACCTTCTACAAGATCGTGCCCGACGAGATTTTGGTGGTGCACGACGAGCTCGATCTGCCGCCGGGCGCGGCGAAACTGAAAAAGGGCGGCGGCAATGCCGGCCACAACGGCCTGAAAGACATTTCCGCGCGCCTGGCCACGCCCGATTTCTGGCGCCTGCGTCTGGGTATCGGGCATCCGCGTGAGCTTGGCATGGCGCAAGAGGTTGGCGACTTCGTGCTGCACAAGCCCTCGCGCGAGCACAACACGCTGATCGACGAAGCCATCGAGCGCGGCCTCAAGGTGGTGCCGGAGATGATCGCCGGCAACATGGAACTCGCGGTCAAGAATTTGCATTCGGGCAAGTAGGCCACGCCGGCGATGTCTTCCCTCACCATCAAGCTAGGCGCCTTCGCCCGCGAACACATCGCGCGCGAAGGCCTGCGGCCGGGCGACATCCGCTGCATTCCCGCTGCCGCCGGTGGCCCCAAGGGCCTGGCGCTGATGCCGCTGGACCGGTGGCTGTTCGGCGAATGGCTACACGAGGCGAAAGACCTGACGCTGGTCGGCGCCTCCATCGGCGCCTGGCGCATGGCCGCCGCCGTGCAGCGCGACCCGGTGCGCGCGCTGGCCAATCTGCAACGCGCCTACATCGAAGACCAGAACTACCGCATCAAGCCCAGCCCCGCCGAGGTGACGCAGCTGATGCGCGGCAACCTGCAAGCCAACATCGCCGACTGGCAGGCGCGCGAGCACATCGCGTTTCGCGCCTTGACGGCGCGCGCCGTCGGCCGCCTTTCCGCCACCGCCGCGCGCGGCGCCTTTGCCCGCGCGGCATTCGCCAACACGCGCGGCCGGCATCATCTCGCGCAGCACTTGCAGCGTGTGATCTTCGCCCACGGCCCGGCTTCCCCGCTGGATGCGGCGCTGGAATCGATCGACGCCTTCGGCGCCATCCGCGTGCCGCTGACCGCGCAAAACCGCACCGATGCCCTGATGGCCTCCGGCACCCTGCCGATGATCTGCGACCCGGTGAAGGACATTGCGGGCGCGCCCGCCGGCTGGTACTGGGACGGCGGCCTGATCGACTACCATCTGCATTATCCTTATGCGCGCATGGCGGGCTTGACCCTGTATCCGCATTTCACGCCCAGTGTCACGCCCGGCTGGCTGGACAAATTCCTGCCCTGGCGCAAGCAGGGGGTGAAAGGGCGCGGCGGGCCGTGGCTTTCGAACCTGATCCTGATCGCGCCATCGCCTGAATTTTTGGCGCGGTTGCCGAACGGCAAGCTGCCTGACCGCAACGATTTTTACCGCTATGAAGGCAACCATCCGGCGCGCATCACGGCGTGGAACCGCGCGATGGCCGAATGCCAGCGTTTCGCCGAGGAAGCGGCGCGCTGGCTGATGAAGCCCGACCTGTCGATGGTCGGCAGCCTGTAGCGAACCGTATTCACGATTTACCAGAAGCGAGCACATCATGAGTCTCAAATGCGGCATCGTCGGCCTGCCCAACGTCGGCAAGTCCACCCTGTTCAACGCGCTGACCAAGGCGGGGATCGCGGCGGAGAATTATCCGTTCTGCACCATCGAGCCGAACGTGGGCATCGTGGAGGTGCCCGATGCGCGCCTGCAAAAGCTGGCCGACATCGTCACGCCCGAGCGCATCATGCCGGCGGTGGTGGAGTTCGTCGATATCGCGGGTCTCGTCGCCGGGGCCTCCAAGGGGGAAGGCCTGGGCAACCAGTTCCTCGCCAACATCCGCGAGACCGATGCGATCGCCCATGTGGTGCGCTGCTTCGAAGACGGCAACGTGATCCACGTCAACAACAAGGTCGATCCGATCGCCGATATCGAGACCATCAACACCGAACTGGCGCTGGCCGATCTTGCCAGCGTGGAAAAGCAGTACATCCGCTATTCCAAGGTGGCGCGCTCCGGCGACAAGGAAGCGCAAAAGCTGGTCGCCGTGCTGGACAAGATCCAGCCGGTGCTCAACGAAGCGAAGGCGGCGCGCAGCGTCGCGCTCACCAGGGAAGAGCTGGTGCTGGTGCGCCCGCTGTTCCTGCTTACCGCCAAGCCCACCATGTATGTGGCCAACGTCGCCGAGAACGGCTTCGAGAACAACCCGCTGCTCGAGCGCGTGATCGCCCATGCCAAGAGCGAGCATGCGCCGGTGGTGGCGATCTCGGCCGCCATCGAAGCCGAGATCGGCGGCCTGGACGACGCCGACCGCGACGATTTCCTCAAGGAAATGGGCATGACGGAGCCGGGCCTGAACCGCGTGATCCGCGCCGGCTTTTCACTCCTCGGCCTGCAGACCTATTTCACCGCCGGCGAGAAAGAAGTGCGCGCCTGGACGGTGGCAGTCGGCGCCACCGCGCCGCAGGCCGCCGGCGTGATCCACACCGATTTCGAAAAAGGCTTCATCCGCGCTGAAGTCATCGCCTACGACGACTACATTAGCGCCCGCGGCGAGCAGGGCGCCAAGGAAGCCGGCAAGATGCGCCTCGAAGGCAAGGAATATATCGTCAAGGATGGCGACGTGATGCACTTCCGTTTCAACGTCTGACCTGCTTCATGCCGGCACGCGGGAGCGTGCCGGCGCATGCCTAGCGCAGCGTCCGCAGCGCCGTCTGTTCCACCTTCACCTTGCCCTGGGGCGGCGCGTTCGCCGGGACCACAGGCCGCGTCCGCACTGCATCCTGCGTCGCATCCACCGGCAGCGCTTCGGCGCCGGTGTTGTCGTGTTCGTTGAACATCATCACGCCCGCCATGACGACGGCGGCGCACAGGCAGCCGGCGCTGACGAGGGCATAGGCACGCGGGTTTTTGGATTCGAAGTTCGGCATGTGGATCCCCTGGGACCAGTGAGTGAATGGCGCGGCCATGTTAGGAGCGCGGCCGCGATCGCCATGGCCGGAATTGAGGCCGGGTTCGGCGGGTGTTGAGGCGATGCGCCATTCGGCTCATGCGCGAATTCGCGCGCGTTCATGGCGCTGTCGTCAATCTGTCACATTGAAACGTCAATCTGCGCCTCGCGTAGCCGCCGGCGCCGCATTGCGACGACGCCTCCATATCCATCGGCTGAGCCTATGGGATGCGCGAAATTTGCGATTTGATCGATACCAGGCCTTCCCGCATATTCGCATCGTCGCGAACCGGAACCGAGGCCGGGGCCGCCTGAGCAGCACGTAGGCGCGGATGCCGCCGCCGGAAGCGATCGACGCCAGACCGCGTCGTATCCACTGTAAAAGAGGGGAAGAATCCATGCACGCTGCATTCAAAAGCGCCGCCTTGTGCGCGCGCTCCGTTCTCGCTGTCGCACTGTTCGGCATCGCCGCGCAAAGCGCGCTGGCGCAAAATTGCGAAGATCCCAAGGTCCTGCGCTTTTCGATGATTCCCTCGCAGGAATCGGTGCGCGAACTCTCGCTCTACAAGCCGGTGCTCGACCTGCTGGCGAAAAACACCGGCAAGAAGATCGAGCCCTACATGCCGACTTCCTATGCTTCCGTGGTCGAAGCGCTGCTGGGCAAGTGGGTCGACGTCGCCGTGCTGGGGCCCGAGTCCTATGTGATCGCGCACAACAAGGACGCCTCGATCGAAGTGTTCGCCACGTATTACAAGAAGGGCGAGGGCGTGCAGGCCGCCGGCCCCGGCTACAAGTCGATGCTGATCACCAAGAAGGGCAGCAAGTTTTCCACCATCGAATCGACCAAGGGCTCGGTGATGCTGCTGGTGGACCCGGCCTCTACCTCCGGCTCGCTGATTCCCGAGACGGTGTTCGGCGCCAAGGTGGTGAAGACGCCTCTGAAGCAATACTTCAGCAAGGTGGCCTTCTCCGGCGGGCATGACCTCTCCACCCTCGCCATTGCCGACGGCAAGGCGGACGCGGCCTTCGTCGCCAGCCACCGCTTCATGAACGTGGTGGACACCGGGAAGGTGAAGGTGAGCGACTTCAATATCCTCTGGCAATCGCCGCTGCTGCCGCAAGATCCCTTCGTGTTCCGCGGCACCATGTGCGCGCCGCTGAAGGAAAAGATCGTCCAGACCTTCCTCACGCTGGGCGACACGCCCGAAGGCAAGAAGTACCTGGAGAACGTCGGCTCCGAGAAATTCGTCAAGATGGGCGATGCCGATTACAACATCATCCGCGAAGCGGGCGTGAAGTAATCATGGCGGCGGTGCTCGAAAGACGCGGGTCCGTGCGCAGTGTCGTGACGAGCGCCGCCGAGCCGGGGCGCGCCGCGATGGCGCCGGCGGTAATGGAAGTGCGCGACCTGTGCGCCGGCTACGGCGCGCGCGAGATTCTGAAGAGCGTGAGCTTCTCGGTCTGCGCCGACGATTTTCTCGCCATCATCGGCCCTTCCGGCGCCGGCAAGTCGACGCTGATCCGCTGCATCAACCGCCTGGTCGAACCCAGCGGCGGGGCGATCCACATCGGCGGGCGGGACATCCTGCAAGCCAACCCCCGCGCCCTGCGCGCGGCGCGGCGCAACATCGGCATGATCTTCCAGGAGTTCAACCTGATCGAGCGCCTGTCGGTGATGGACAACGTACTCGCCGGGCGCCTGGGCTATACCGGAACGGTGCGAAGCCTGTTTCGCGCCTATTCGCGCGAAGACGTGGCGCGCGCGCTCACCCTGCTGGAACGCGTGGGTCTCGGTGAACACGTGGACAAGCGCGCCGACCGCCTCTCCGGCGGCCAGCGCCAGCGCGTCGGCATCGCCCGCGCGCTGATCCAGAACCCGCGCCTGTTGCTGGTGGACGAGCCCACTTCCAGCCTCGACCCGAAGATCGCGCGCGAAGTGATGGGCCTGATCCGCGAGGTGGCGCGTGAATTCGGCGTGCCGGTGCTGTGCAACATCCACGACGTCGATCTCGCATTGGAATTCTGCACCCGCGTGATCGGCCTGCAGGCCGGCGTGAAGAAGTTCGAAGGCCGCCCCGGCGAACTCGACAAGCACGTGCTGGCCGACATCTACGCGATGGAAGTGCTGTGAGCGCCACTTTCGAGGCGATGGTGCCCGCGCTGCTGATGAAGGCGCGTGTCGATGCCATCGCCCGTGACCGCGCGCGTGCGCGCCTGCGCCAGGCCTTGTTCCTCATCGCCGTGCTGGCGGTGGTGGCCTGGAGCGTGGACGCCATCCTGGTCAAGGACACGGATTGGGACCGCCTCTCCTGGGCTTCCGTCGGCAAGGCGCTGGCCGGCTTTCTCATCCTCGACTGGAGCGTGCTTACCGACTTGTGGCAGGCGACGCTCGAAACCGTATTCATGGCGACGCTTGCCACCCTGGTCGGCGTGTTCCTGGCGCTGCCGGTGGCGTGGCTGGGGGCCTCCAACATCAGCCCGCTGGGGCGCTTCTCTTATCTCGTCGGGCGCTTCCTGATGACGCTCTCGCGCTCGGTGCACGAAATCGTCTGGGCGCTGATTTTCGTTTCCGCCGTGGGCCTCGGTTCCCTGGCCGGCATTCTCGCGCTGGCGGTGCGCTCGGTCGGCTTCATCTCGAAAATTCTGGCCGAAGCGATCGAGGACGTCGATCCCAAACCGGTGGAAGCGATTCGCGCCGCCGGCGGCAGCAAGTTCCAGGTGCTCCTGTTCGCCATCCTGCCGCAGGTGGTGCCGGTGTTTCTCGGCAGCCTGATTTTCGAGTGGGACATCAACATCCGCCGCTCCACCATCATGGGCCTGGTCGGTGCCGGCGGCCTGGGGCTGCTGCTGTTCCGCCAGATGGCGATGTACAACTACGGCGGCGTCGCCACGGTGATCCTGGCGGTGCTGGCCCTGATCCTGGTGGGCGAAATCATTTCGCACTATGCACGCAAATCAGTCATTTGAACCCGGCGCGCCGGGCGCGGCGGGTGTGAAGGGGCGCGCGCCGCTCACCTGGTCGCGCTTTCGCTTTCCGCAAAGCCTGGTCAAGTACGCGGCTACGCTTGCCCTGCTGGCACTGTGCGCCTACGCCGCCGATTTCCTCAGCATCGACCTTGACCGCCTGCCCGGCATGCTGGGCCGCATGGGCGCGACGCTGTCGTCGCGCTACCTGCCGCCGAATGTCGGGCACATTCTGCATCGCGATTACCTGACGGCGGTGTTCCAGACCCTGGAGATGTCCTACCTCGCCACCGTGCTGGGCCTGGCGCTCGCCATTCCGCTGGCCTGGTTCGGCTCGCACAACATGACGCCCTCCAGGCGCATCCTGTACCCGCTGGCGCGCCTGGCGGTCACCGGCGCGCGCTCGGTGCACGAGATGATCTGGACCATCCTGTTCGTCGCCATCCTCGGCTTCGGCATGCTGCCCGGCACCCTGGCGCTGATCCTGTTCTGCATCGGCTTCGCCGGCAAGCTGTTTGCGGAAGCCATCGAGGCGGTGGACCAGGGCCAGGTGGAAGCGATGCGCGCCACCGGTGCCAACCCCCTGCAGGTGTTCGTCTTTGGCGTGCTGCCGCAGGTGCGGGTGGCGTGGGCCGGGATTGCCATCTATACCTGGGACGCGGTATTCCGCGCCGCCACCATCGTCGGCTTTTTCGGCGCCGGCGGCATGGGCTCCTACCTGCGCGAAAGCGTGCAACTGATTGCCTCGCGCGACGTCGCCGCCATCCTGCTGTCGATCATCGTTGTCGTGCTGGTGCTGGAGCTGGCCTCCGCCTGGCTGCGCAACACCATCGCCAAGGCAGTCGCTTGAGCCTGTTGAAAAAGGGGGAACCCCTTTTTGAATCCCCGAAATATGAGGCTGTCGCAGAGAAAATCGTGATGTATCTGTCGCCAATTCCCCTTACAGCCCGCCAAGGGATTACGAAGCGAACGGGGAGGGGATACGCTCGAACTTCCTGCTGAACAAGGCCGAGATCACCGGCCGCTCGCGGCGCGTCGCCAGGCAGCACAGGAAATAGTCGATGCGCAGGCGGCCCTTTTCGATCGGCACCTTGCGCACCCCGGGCAATTCGATGAATTCGTTCTCGGTGACAAAGCCCAGCCCCAGCCCGGCGCGCACGGCGTGGGCGATCGCCTCGCGGCTGTTGATCTCCAGCTTCGGCCGCAGGCGCACGCCTTCGGCCTGCGCCGCGCTTTCCACGATCTGCCGTGTCTTCGAGGCCGGCTCGCGCAGGATCAACGGTTGCGAAGCCAGGTCGCGCAAGGTGATCGAGGCCTTCTCCGCCAGGCGATGGTCGCTCGGCACCATGGCGACGATCGGGTGCCGCTGGTAGGGCGCGACGTGCAGCAGCGGGTCGCGCGTCACCCGCGCCAGGAGGCCAATGTCGATGCCGAAGTCTTTCAGGTGCTTGAGCGTCTCGTCCTCGTTGGAAAGCGAGAGTTCGAGCTTGATGTCGGGGTGGACCTTGTTCACCCGCGCCAGCAATTCGATGGCGATCGGCGGCGACACCGCGCCGACGCGCAACAGGCCCGCCTGGTGGCCGTGCAGGTTCTGCAGCAGCTGCACCGCCTCCTCCTCGTGGCCGAACATGCCCTTGGTGACGGCGTAGAGCTGCTCGCCCGCCGCCGTCAGGCTGACCGATTTGCCGCGGCGGAAAAACAGCTCGATGCCGAAGCGCTCCTCCAGGTCGCGCACCTGCTCGGTGACGGTCGGCTGGCCGACGTTGAGGAAGCCGGCGGCCGAAGTGAACCCGCCCTCGCGCGCCACTGCGTAGAACGAACGCAACTGCTTGTGATACTGGAACATCACTCCTCCTTTGAGCGGCGATCCCGGTGCGCCCGAATCCATCGGCTGAACCGATACAACAGCGGAAAATAACGATTGGACCGATAGACCGGGTTATCGCATATTTCGTCCTTCAGTGGCAATAGGGGCATCGCGCAGGCGATGCCGGCGCCACAAGGAGAGCAAGAAATCATGAGCGGTGGCTATTACAACCCGGTTTCCATCCACACCGGCGCCGGCAGCCTGAAGGCGCTGCAAAAGCTCGGCGCCGGCAAGCGCGTCGCGCTGATCACCTTCCCCGAGGCGCGCGGCCTGGGCCTGATCGACGCCGTGCAGGCGCTGCTGCCGGGCCAGGTCGGCATGGTGGTGGAAGACGTGCAACCCAATCCCGACGTCGCGCAACTCGCAGGCCTCTACGCGCGTTTCTGGGAAAAGGGTTGCGCGCACGACCTGATCGTCGCCATCGGCGGCGGCAGCACCATCGACACGGCGAAAGCGCTGATGGCCGGCACCGCCTCCAGCCAGTTCGAAGTGCTGCTCTCGCTGCTGGCCGAAGGCCGCGCCTTCACCCCGGCGCGCGTCAAACCGCTGATCGCCATTCCCACCACCGCCGGCACCGGCAGCGAAGTCACCCCTTGGGCGACGATCTGGGATGCGGCGAAACAAAAGAAATATTCCCTGCACCTCGATTGCACCTGGCCCACCGCCGCCATCATCGACCCCGAGTTGCACCTGAGCCTGCCGCGCGGCGTCACCATCTCCACCGGGCTGGACGCGCTGTCGCACGCGCTGGAATCGATCTGGAACGTCAACGCCAACCCGGTCTCCGACAGCTTCGCCGTCTCCGCCGTCGAAGACGTTCTCCAGTACCTCGTGCCGCTGGCGGCCGACCTCGGCAACCTGGAGTTGCGCGAGCGCATGGCGCTCGCGGCGCTCAAGGCCGGCATGGCGTTTTCCAACACCAAGACCGCGCTGGCGCATTCGATTTCCTACGACATGACATTGCGCCACGGCCTGCCGCACGGCATCGCCTGCTCCTTCACCTTGCCGTTCGTGCTCGGCATGGCCTGGGGCAGGCACGCCGGGCGCGACGCCGTGCTCAAGCGCGCGCTGGGGCCCGATCTTGCAAGCGCGCAGCAGCGCCTGCGCGGGCTGTTGCATGCGCTCAATGTGAAAACCGGGTTTTCCGACTACGGCGTCTCCCAGGCGGAAGAGCAAGCCATGGTCAGCCACGCGATGGAAGGTCCGCGCGGGCGCAATTTCATCGGCGTCGCTTAAAGCGCTGCCACGTTCCAAGGAGAGACATCATGAAGAGCCCGATTACCGTCAACGGCCGCACCTATCCCTGGCCCAAGCGCACCACCGTGGTGGTCTGCGTCGATGGCTGCGAGGAAGCCTATCTCACCGAAGCGGTGCGCGCCGGCGTCGCGCCCTATATCGGGCGCCTGCTGGCGGGCGGCGGCGCCTTTCACGCCGAATGCGTGGTGCCGAGTTTCACCAACCCGAACAACCTGTCGATCGTCACCGGCGTGCCGCCGGCGGTGCACGGCATCTGCGGCAACTTCCTCTACGACCGCGAAACCGGCGAAGAGCAGTTGATGAACGACCCCAAATGGCTGCGCGCGCCCACCTTGTTCGCCGCGTTTTCGCAAGCCGGCGCCAAGGTCGCCATCGTCACCGCGAAAGACAAGCTGCGCACCCTGCTCGGCCACCAGATGACAGGCGGCATCTGCTTTTCCGCCGAAAAGGCCGACCAGGTCACGCTGGAGAAAAACGGCATCGCCGATGCGCTGCGGCTTACCGGCCTGCCGCTGCCCAATGTCTACAGCGCCGCCCTGTCCGAATTCGTCTTCGCCGCCGGCGTCAGGCTGGTCGAGACCCAGCGCCCGGACCTGCTATACCTCTCCACCACCGATTACGTGCAGCACAAGGCCGCGCCCGGCACGCCCGAAGCCAATGCCTTCTACATCATGATGGACGGCTACCTCGAGCGCCTGGACGACCTCGGCTGCGTCATCGCGCTCACCGCCGACCACGGCATGAACGCCAAGCACGACCCGGCTACCGGCCAGCCCAACGTCATCTACCTCCAGGATCGTTGCGACGACTGGTTCGGCCGCACGACAGATGAGGGCGGGGCGCGCGTGATCCTGCCGATCACCGACCCCTACGTGGTGCACCACGGCGCCCTGGGCTCGTTTGCCACCATCTATTTCAACAACGACGAAGACCGCGACCTGGTGCGCCGCGGCCTGGCGGCGATTCCCGAAATCGAAGCCGTGCTGTCGAATGCCGAAGCCGCGCGCATTTTCGAGCTGGCGCCTGACCGCATCGGCGATCTCGTCGTGGTCTCCACGCGCGACTGGACCCTCGGCACCAGCGCTTCGCGCCACGACCTCTCGGGGCTCGATGTACCGCTGCGCTCGCACGGCGGCATTTCCGAGCAGCGCGTGCCGCTCCTGCTCAACCTGCCGTGCAAGGCGCCGCCCGGCCACCGCATGCGCAATTTCGACGCCTTCTACATGGCGCTGGGCCCCGCCGCCGCCGGCCTGGCTTCCGTCTCCACTTCTTCGGCCAGGCAGCCCGCATGAACACACCCGCCAAACAGGATCTCGGCTTTCGCGCCGAAGCCATGCGCATCGGCGGCCGCAAGGTCGGGCGCGAGCGCGTCATCGAAGTCTTCTCGCCCTACACCGGCAGCCTGATCGGCAGCGTGCCCAAGGCCACGCCGGCAGACGTGCGCGAAGCCTTCGCCATCGCGCAGGCCTACAAGCCCACGCTCTCGCGCTACCAGCGCGCCGACATCCTCAATCGCGCCGGCGACCTGTTGCGCACCCGCGCCGCCGAAGCCGCCGATCTCATCAGCCTGGAATCCGGCCTCGGCAAGAAAGACTCCACCTACGAAATCGGCCGCGTCAGCGACGTGCTGGGCTTCGCAGCCGCCGAGGCCCTGCGCGACGACGGCCAGGTGTTCTCCTGCGACCTCACCCCGCACGGCAAGAACCGCAAGATCATGTCGCACCGCGAGCCGCTGTTGGGCGTGATCTCGGCCATCACCCCGTTCAACCACCCGATGAACCAGGTGGCGCACAAGGTGGCCCCGTCGATTGCCACCAACAACCGCATGGTGCTCAAGCCCTCGGAAAAGGTGCCGCTCTCCGCCATCTACTTCGCCGACCTGCTGTACGAAGCCGGCCTGCCGCCGGAAATGCTGCAAGTGGTCACCGGCGACCCGAAGGAAATCGCCGACGAACTGCTGACCAATGACGCCGTCGACCTCGTCACCTTCACCGGCGGCGTGACTATCGGCAAATACATCGCGCGCACCGCCGGCTATCGCCGCGTGATCCTGGAGCTGGGCGGCAACGATCCGCTGATCGTGATGGAAGATGCTGATCTCGATCGCGCCTCCGACCTTGCCGTGGCCGGCTCGTACAAAAATTCCGGCCAGCGCTGCACGGCCGTCAAGCGCATGCTGGTGCAGGCCTCCATCGCCAAGCGCTTCACCGAACTGGTGGTGGAAAAATCCCGCGCCTGGACCTACGGCGATCCCTTCGACGCCACGCTCGACATGGGCACGGTGATCGACGAGCCCGCCGCCAGGCTCTTCGAAGCCCGCGTCAGCGACGCGGTGGCGCAGGGCGCGCGCCTGCTCCTGGGCAACAAGCGCGAGGGCGCGCTGTATTCGCCCACGGTGCTGGACAACGTGCGCCCCGAGATGCGGCTGGTGCGCGAAGAGACCTTCGGCCCGGTTTCCCCCATCCTCACCTTCAAGGACATCGACGAGGCGATCGCGCTTTCCAACGGCACCGCCTTCGGCCTCTCCTCCGGCATCTGCACCGACCGGCTGGATTACGCCACCCGCTTCGCCCGAGAGCTCAACGTCGGCACGGTCAACGTGTGGGAGGTGCCCGGCTATCGCATCGAGTTGAGTCCCTTCGGCGGCATCAAGGATTCGGGCCTGGGTTACAAGGAGGGCGTGCAGGAAGCAGCGAAAAGCTTCACCAACCTCAAGACCTTCACCTTCCCCTGGGGCTAAGCCGCTCCATGCTTCTAGGCGCGGCGATATCCATCGCCCGCGCCGTGCGCTTGTCGGCGTTCTCCTACGCCGCGCCCCTCCCGGCCCCGACAGCAGGGGGGATGCCCGCCCCGTATAGTCGGCGCAGGTAAGGTTTTGTGCCGCGCTTGTAACGGTTTGTATCCCCGGTAGACAAGCGCCGACGCCGGCGCGTTAATCGTTCATGGCCCGCGCAAGCGGCGTGATCGCCCGGCGCGGATGGACGCAAAACCATAACGCGACCTCGAGGAAGACATGGACACCGTCACCAAAGCTTCACTCATCGGCATCCCGGTAGCGACGCTCGCCATCGCCACCGCCATGGCCACCATCTACCACAGCCCCTCGCAGGCGCAGACCATGCCCGCGCCGGTGGTGGCGCAAGCCGACACCGCGCCGCCGCCCCCGGCCGGCCTGCCGCCGGCGCCGCCGCCCAACGCCGCGTTGGCACCGGCCCCCGCACCAGACTACGCCGCGCAGGTGCCTGCCAACGCGCCCGCCGCCGCGCCCGCTTCCAGCTTCTCGCCACAGCAGCTCGACCAGATGCTGGCGCCGGTCGCGCTTTATCCCGACCCCCTGCTGTCGCAGATACTGATGGCGGCCACCTATCCGCTGGAAGTGGTGCAGGCCGACCGCTGGCTCAAGGCGCACCCGGGTCTCAAGGGTGACGCTGCCGTGCAGGCCGCGCAAGGCAACAACTGGGACCCCAGCGTCGTCTCCCTGGTCGCCTTCCCGCAGGTGCTCGACATGATGGACCAGCGCCTCGACTGGACACAGAATCTCGGCGACGCCTTCCTCGGCCAAGAGGCCCAGGTGATGGATACCGTGCAGGGCCTGCGCAAGCGCGCCGCCAGCGCCGGCAGTCTGCGCTCCAGCCAGTACATGACCGTGCAGCAGGACAGCGGCGAATACCTGCTCGAGCCCTCCAACCCCGCCGACGTCTACGTGCCTTACTACGACCCCAACACCGCCTACGGCGCGTGGGAGTATCCGGACTATCCGCCGGTCTACTGGGCGCCGCAGCCGGCGTATTACCCGGCCTACCGGCCCGGTGCGAGCTTCTATTTCGGCACCGGCGTCGCGCTTTCCGCCGGCTTCTTCTTCGGCGCCTTCGACTGGCACCATCACCATGCGCAGGTCGCCAACGTGCGGCCGTACTACTACCGCACCGCGCTGAACCGCGAAAACACCATGGTGCGCAACCACGCCGTGGCCCGTGGCGGCGCGCGTCCCACCCTTGCGCTTGCCGCCGCCCCCGGCGCCTGGCGTCACGATCCGGTACACCGCGGCTCCACGCCGTACCGCACCGCCGCCGTGCGCCAGCAGTTCGCCGCCGCCAACCCGGTGGCCGCGCGCGCCCCGGTGCGCCCGCTGCGCGCGCAGACCAGCCAGCCAGGCCGGCCGGATTTCCGCCGCCCCGGCGCACCCGCGCCGCAAAACCTGGCCGCCGCCAATGCCGCGCAGGCGCAGCGCCAGGCCGCCCAGCAACAGCGCACCGCCCGCGAGGCGCAGGCCCGTGGCGCGTCGCCGGCGCAGCGCCAGTCCCTGGTGCAGCAGCAAGCGCAGCAGCGCAACGCGCAGCAGCGCAACGCGCAGCAGCCTAACGAGCAACTGCAAGCGCAGCGCGCGCGCCAGCCCGGTGAGCAGCAACGCCTGGCCCAGCAGCATTCCGCCCAGCAGGCGCAGCAGCACGAGCAACAGCAGCGCACCGCGCGGGAAGGTGGAGAGCGTGCCGCCCAGCAGCAACACCTGGCGCAGCAGCACGCGGAACAGCAGCACGCGGAACAGCAGCGCAGCGCGCAGCAAGGCCAGCAGCGTGCCGAGCAGCAACAGCATGCCGCGCAGCAGCACGTGGCGCAGCAACAGCAGCAGCGGGCCGCGCAGGAGGGCCAGCGTCGCGCCGCCGAGCAGCAGGCGCACGCGGCCCGGCAAAACCAGCAACGGGCCGCCGAGCAGCAGCAGCGGTCCGCGCAAATGGCGCAACAGCGCTCGGCGCAGATGGCGCAGCAGCACGCCGCCGCGCAGCAGCAACAGCAGCAACAGCAGCGTGTGATGGCGCAAGCCCAGGCGCAGCAGCATGCGGCCCAGGCGGCAGCCCAGCACGCGCAAGCCGCCGCGCGTCCGGCTCCGGCAGCGCCGCATCCGGCCGCGCCTGCCCCGGCGCCGCACCCGGCTGGCGCGGGCGGAGGCGGCCACCCCGGCGGTCACGAAGGTGAGCATCATCACTAACGCTGGGTGAAGCGCAAAAAGCAAGGGGCCGCGTCAGCGGCCCCTTTGTCTTGCCCGGCGTAGCGCCTAGCTGTAATCCGGCGGCGGACGCCGCAGGCGCAGGAAGAACAGCGCGCCGAGCAGGCCGCCCAGGTGGGCGAAGTGCGCCACCCCTTCCTGCGTGCCGGTGACGCCGAGGAAGAGCTCGACGATCACGTACAGCGCGACGAAAATGCGCGCCGGCAGCGGAATCGGCGGAATGATCAGCACGATGATGCGCTTGGGGAAATACACCGCGAAGGCCAGCATCACCCCGAACACCGCGCCCGAAGCGCCCACGGTGTAGCCGCCCGGCAGGTGGGCGAACCAGGTGAAGGCCAGTTGCGTCGCGCCGGCGGCGAGCAGGCTGACGAAATACATCGCCGTATAGCGCTTCGGCCCCATTACCGCCTCGACGCTCTGCCCGAACAGGAACAGGCCCCACATGTTGAACAGGATGTGGGTCCAGCTGTTCGGATCATGCAGGAAGGCGTAGGTGACGAGTTGCCAGATCTCGAACGGCGGCCCGCCGGAGGCGCCGCTGTTGAGCGGAAACAGCGCGAAAGCCGAGAGCACCTGCTCGCGCGCGGCCAACTCGGCGAAATAAAAGATCACATTGAGCGCAATCAGGATGCGCGTGGCGTTCAGGAACGAAGGCATGGGCGAAGGATATCAGGCGGCGGCGCCGTTGCCCGCTTCGCCGGTGACCTGCAAACTCGCCAGGCGCGCGTACAAGCCGCCCTGGTCGAGCAGCTCTGCCGGGCTGCCGGTTTCCACCACCCGGCCTTCCTCCAGCACGATGATGCGGTCGGCGCGCTTCACGGTGGAGAGGCGGTGCGCGATGATCAGCGTGGTGCGGTCGCGCGAGGCCGATTCGATGGCGCGCTGCACCGCCTGCTCCGATTCGGTATCCAGCGCGCTGGTGGCTTCATCGAGCAAGAGCAGCGGCGCGTTCTTCAGGATCGCGCGCGCAATCGCGATGCGCTGGCGCTGGCCGCCGGAAAGGCGCACGCCGCGCTCGCCCAGGAAAGTCTTGTAGCCCTCGGGCAGGCGCTCGATGAAGTCGTGCGCCTGCGCGGCTTTCGCCGCCGCGTGCACTTCGGCGTCGGTCGCGCCGGGGCGGCCGTAGCGGATGTTTTCCAGCGCGTCGGCGGAGAACACCACCGTGTCCTGCGGCACCAGGGCGATGCGCCCGCGCAATTGCGCCAGGCTGCCGGCGCGCAGCTCGACGCCGTCGAGCAGCACGCGCCCGTCCTGCGGATCGTAAAAGCGCAGCAGCATCTGGAACAGCGTGCTCTTGCCCGCGCCCGAAGGCCCGACGATGGCCACCGTCTCGCCCGGCGCCACGCTGAAGTGGATGCCGTCCAGCGCATGGGTCTGCGGCCGCGACGGGTAGGAAAAAGTGACGTGGTCGAACTCCAGGCGCACGCCGCCGGCGGAGGGCGGCAGCGCGACCGGGTTGGGCGGCTCGCCGATGTGCGGCTGCGCGGTGTAGAGCTCCAGCAGCCGCTCGGTGGCGCCCGCCGCGCGCAGGATGTCGCCCATCACCTCCGCCAGCGCGCCCACCGAGCCCGCCACCAGGCCGACGTAGAGAATCGATTGCGCCAGCAGCCCTGACGTCATGGTGCCCGCCGCCACCGAGCGCGCACCCAGCCAGAGGCCGTAGACCGAGCCGCCGAACACGATGGTGATCAGCACCGCCGTCAGGAACGCGCGCGCCCGCGTGCGCTTGACCGCCGTGGCGAAAGCGCTCTGCACCGCGGCGGAAAAGCGCCGGTCTTCATAAGGCTCATTGGTGTACGCCTGCACCACCGGCATCGCATTGAGCACCTCGCCCGCCACCGCGCTGGAGTCGGCGAGACGGTCCTGCGAGGCGCGCGAGAGCTTGCGCACGCGCCGCCCGAATAGCGCCAGCGGCAGCACCACCAGCGCGACGATCACCACGATGATCAGCGCCGCATGCGGGTTGGTCACCACCAGCATGATGATGCCGCCTAAGAACAGGAAGAAGTTGCGCAGGCCGAGAGAAACAGAGCTGCCGATCACCGTCTGCACCAGCGTGGTGTCGGCGGTCAAGCGCGACAGCACTTCGCCGGTCTGCGTGGTCTCGAAGAACTGCGGGCTTTGCGTGAGCATGCGGCCGTAGACGGCGGCGCGCATGTCGGCGGTGACGCGCTCGCCCAGCCAGCTCACCATGTAATAGCGCGCGGCGGTGAAAATCGCCAGGAACACCGCGATGCCGAAGAGCGCCAGGAAATAGCGGTTGATGCTGTCGCCGGGC
>DASYEQ010000091.1:0-37231 GCA_036498945.1 Burkholderiales bacterium
GTGCGCGTAGTGCGCCGCCAGCGTCTTGCGCCGCGCCTTCGCCTCGCTCGCCACCACCGGTGCGCACAGCACGAGGTCCGCCATCACGAGCGGACTCTGCGCATAGTCGAAGGTCAGCACGTTGGTGGCGTAGTCCTTGCCGCGGAACTCGCGGTTGAGCCGCTGGCCCTCTTCGGCATCGACGATGCGCACGGTGATTTCGCCGGGCAGTTCCAGCGCCGCACGAATCCAGCGCGCAACCTTGTGGCGCGGAAGCAGCGTGCGGTCGGCCGTGTCGGCGAACTGCAGAGAAAGCGAGAGCGTGGGACGTGCCTCAGTCATTGCGCGCGGCATCGTAGGCTTCGACGATGCGGGCCACGAGCGGATGTCGCACCACGTCGGCCGAAGTGAAGCGCGTGGTCGCGATGCCGCGCACGCGTCGCAGGATGCGCTCCGCGTCGATGAGCCCGCTCTCCGCGCCGCGCGGCAGGTCGATCTGGCTCACATCGCCGGTGACGACCGCCTTCGCACCGAAGCCGATGCGCGTCAAGAACATCTTCATCTGCTCCGGCGTGGTGTTCTGCGCCTCGTCGAGAATGATGAAGGCGTGATTCAGCGTGCGCCCGCGCATGTAGGCCAGCGGCGCAATCTCGATCGCGCCTTTTTCGAACATCTTGCCGACCTTGTCGTGGCCCATCAGGTCGTACAGCGCGTCGTACAGCGGGCGCAGATACGGGTCGACCTTTTGCGCCAGGTCGCCGGGCAAAAAGCCCAGGCGCTCGCCCGCTTCCACCGCAGGGCGAACGAGGACGATCCTTTTTACGGCATCGCGTTCCAGCGCATCCACCGCGCAGGCTACCGCGAGATAAGTC
Organism: Burkholderiales bacterium; assembly: GCA_036498945.1. Classification (GTDB taxonomy): domain Bacteria; phylum Pseudomonadota; class Gammaproteobacteria; order Burkholderiales; family JAEUOS01; genus JAQGMJ01. The sequence continues at coordinate 852 of DASYEQ010000091.1, forward strand.
TTGCCGGTGCCGGCGGGGCCGACGCCGAGCGTCACATCGTGCGCGAGAATCTTCTCCAAATAGTCGCGCTGGTTCGGCGTGCGGCCGGACAAGTCGCGGCGACGCGTCATCAGGCGCGGCGCATCCTCGTCTTCGATTCCGGGATTGCGGCTGTCGATCACGCCGAGTTGCACGTCGTCGAGCTCCAGCGGGCGCTCGGCCTGGGCGTAGAACGTTTCGAGCAAGGTGGCGGCGCGCTCGACGTTGTCGGTGCTGCCGGTGACTTTCACGCGCGTGCCGCGGCGGGCGATGGCAACATCCAGCGCGGCCTCGATCTGGCGCAGGTTGGCGTCCAGCGGACCACAGAGGTTGGCGAGCCGTTTATTGTCCGCCGGCTCGAAGCGGAGTTCTCTGGAAGTGGCTTTCATTGGCGTCTTTTGAAATGGTGACGGGAAGGCGGCTTTGCAAGTGCCAAGCGGCTTACTCCACGGTCACCACCTCCCCGCGCAGCGAGTGTGGCAGCGCGCTGGCAATGCGCACGTCCGTGAAGCTGCCGATCAGGCGTGCATTGCCGGCAAAATTCACCACGCGGTTGTTCGCGGTGCGCCCGGAAAGCTCCGCCGGATTCTTGCGCGCGCGGCCTTCCACCAGCACCTGTTCCACCCGGCCCACCATCTTCTGGCCAAAGGCGGTGGCTTGTTTTTCCACCTGCGCCTGCAGGCGCTGCAAACGCTCAAGCTTCACTTCCTGCGACGTGTCGTCCGAGAGATCCGCCGCCGGGGTGCCGGGGCGGCGCGAATAGACGAAGCTGAACGAGCCGTCGAAATTCACTTCCTCGATCAGCTTCATGGTCGCTTCGAAATCCGCCGCGGTTTCGCCGGGAAAGCCGACGATGAAATCGGAAGACATCGACAGATCCGGCCGTGCTGCATACAGCTTGCGCACGATGGACTTGAACTCCAGCACCGTGTAGCCGCGCTTCATCGCCGCCAGGATACGGTCGCTGCCCGACTGCACCGGCAGGTGCAACTGCGACACCAGCTTGGGCACGCGCGCGTAGACGTCGATCAGGCGCTGCGTCATTTCGCGCGGATGCGAGGTGGTGTAGCGGATGCGCTCAATGCCGGGAATCTCCGCGACATACTCGATCAGCATGGCGAAATCAGCGATCTCGCTGCCGCCCTTGGTCATCGGCCCGCGATAGGCGTTGACGTTCTGCCCCAGCAAGGTGACTTCGCGCACGCCCTGGTCGGCGAGACCGGCGATTTCGGTCAGCACGTCCTCGAAATCGCGCGACACCTCTTCGCCGCGCGTATAGGGCACGACGCAAAAGCTGCAGTATTTCGAGCAGCCTTCCATGATGGAGACGAAAGCGGACACGCCGTCGACGCGCGCCAGCGGCAGGTGGTCGAACTTTTCCACCTCGGGAAACGAAATGTCGACCTGTGCGCGTCCGGTCTTTTTCCTTTTTGCGATCAGTTCGGGCAGGCGGTGCAGGGTCTGCGGGCCGAACACCACGTCCACGTAGGGCGCCCGTTCGACGATCGCCGCGCCTTCCTGGCTGGCGACGCAGCCGCCCACGCCGATCACCACGTTCGGATTCGCCAGCTTGAAGGCGCGTACGCGGCCGAGATCGGAGAACACCTTCTCCTGCGCCTTTTCGCGCACCGAGCAGGTGTTGAACAAAATGATGTCGGCCTCCGCGGGGTCGCTCACGGCAACCACGGCCTCGTCGGCGTTCAATACGTCTGCCATTTTGTCCGAGTCGTACTCGTTCATCTGGCAGCCGAAGGTCTTGATATAGAGCTTTTTCGGCATGATGGGCGGGGGAACCGTGGTATAGACGGCGCCGCGTAAAGAGGGGAGGGAGCGTTCGCCCAGGCAAGGGCGACGCGAAACGGATTTTACCAACCTTATAAAACCCCAGGTTTTTTCGTTTTTTTGTTCCCTGCCCGGTGGCCGGACCACGGTAAAACATGGTGTTTTGCGCGGGTCTGCAAGCGGCACCACGGAAAACCACGGTCGTTTCGGGAAAAACTCTTCACACTTGTTGTAAGTCCGCGCTCGCACCGGCGGCACGGCGGGTTCCGGTGCGCACGCGCGTGCCGGCGCAGCCGCGCCAAAAGCGGACCAAAGAAATGATGAAAGCGTACCCATGGCGGGAGCCGAGACTGGAAGGGAAGGCGCCGCGCAAAGGCGGCGCCCTGTTACCAAAGATACGCGAATCGGCGTGTCGTGTGTGACTGATTTGCGCCCGCGCTCGCCGGGCGATACCGCGTCATTTCGCACCAGGCCTTGCCGCGCCACCGCTGATCGCGCCGGCGCGGTAGCGCCCCGGGTCTTGGGGGCCAATGCAACTTTACCGGCGTTCCTTCGTCTTATATCCGGCGTGAGATCGGCGTCCTTTGCGCCCCACCGCCGGGGATAGCGATTTCCGTTCCCGCTTGTTCGCGCATGTCTGCTCGAAGGAATTCCATGATGCCTGCCCCGGCAGTTGATGGGACGCACACCGCGAAGGTGGGGTGCGTGTGAGGCGTCGCACCGTGACGGCGGGGCGTGCATGAAGCCGCGCGCCGTAGCCTTCGCCGCCGCGCTGTGCCTGCTGCTGGCGGGCTGCGAGCCGGGCATCCTCGATCCGCGCGGCTCGATCGGCGCGGCCGACCGCACCATCCTGATCGATTCGCTGGCCATCATGCTGGTGATCGTGGTGCCCACCATCATCGCCACCTTCGCCTTCGCCTGGTGGTACCGCGCCGGCAATACGCGCGCGCGCTACCTGCCGGAGTGGGCGTTTTCCGCGCGCATCGAGCTGGTGGTGTGGTCCATCCCCTGCATGGTGATCCTGCTCCTGGGCGGGGTGGCGTGGATCGGCTCGCACCAGCTCGATCCCGCGCGGCCGCTGCCCTCGAAGACGCCGGCGCTCGACGTGCAGGTGGTCTCGCTGGACTGGAAGTGGCTGTTCATCTACCCGAAGCAGGGCGTCGCCAGCGTCAACCACCTGGTGGTGCCGGCCGGCACGCCGCTGCATTTTTCGCTCACCTCGGCTTCGGTGATGAACGCCTTTTTCATTCCGCAACTGGGCAGCATGATCTACACCATGAACGGCATGGCGACCCAGTTGAACCTGGATGCGCAGGCCCCCGGCACCTACCGCGGCCTTTCCTCGCACTACAGCGGCGAGGGTTTCTCCGACATGCATTTCGCCGTCGAGGCGGTACCGCAGGCGCAGTTCGACGCCTGGGCCGCGACCGCCGCCAGGCAGGGGCCGGCGCTGGACGGGGCCGCCTATGCGGCGCTGGCGCGCCAGAGCATCGCGGTGGCGCCTGCCACCTATCGCGCGGTCGCCCCCGATTTGTTCGCGCAGATCGTGCGCCTGCAAGTGCCGCCCGCGCCGGGGCCGGCGGCGGCGAACGGCGGCGCGACGCAGGCGCCGATCGAAAACCCGGCGCCGGGCAAATAAGAAAGGGAAACCGACATGTGGGGCAAGCTTTCGTGGTCCGTGATCCCGTTCGACCAGCCCATCATCATGGTGGCCTCGGGTACGGTCGCGGTGGTGATCGTCGCCATCCTGGCGTGGACGGTGGCGAAGGGCCACATGCCCTACATCTGGCGCGAGTGGCTCACCAGCGTCGACCACAAGCGCATTGGCGTCATGTACGTACTCTTGGCCATGGTGATGCTGTTGCGCGGCTTTGCCGACGCGCTGATGATGCGCGCGCAGCAGGCGGTGGCGTTTCACAGTGACGGTTACCTGCCGCCCGAACACTACAACCAGATCTTCACCGCGCACGGCACGATGATGATTTTTTTCGTCGCCATGCCGTTTGTCATCGGCCTGATGAACTTTGTCGTGCCGCTGCAACTGGGCGCGCGCGACGTCGCCTTTCCCACCCTCAACTCGGTGGGCTTCTGGCTCACCGCCACCGGCGCCTTGCTGGTGAACATTTCGCTGTTCATCGGCGAATTCGCGCGCACCGGCTGGCTGCCGTATCCACCGTTGTCCGAACTGGCGTACTCGCCCGGGGTGGGGGTGGACTATTACCTGTGGGCCTTGCAGATCTCCGGTATCGGCACCTTGGTCTCCGGCATCAACCTGGTGACCACCGTGCTCAAGGTGCGGGCCCCCGGCATGACCTATTTGCGCATGCCGATGTTCTGCTGGACCACGCTGGCTTCCAATCTGCTGATCGTCGCCGCCTTTCCGATCCTCACTGCGACGTTCGCGATGCTGCTGCTCGACCGCTACCTGGGGTTTCACTTTTTCACCAACGACGGCGGCGGCAACGTCATGATGTTCATGAACCTGATCTGGGCCTGGGGCCACCCCGAGGTCTACATTTTGGTGCTGCCGGCCTTCGGCATCTTTTCCGAGGTGGTCTCCACCTTTTCACGCAAGCCCTTGTTCGGCTACCGCTCGATGGTGGCGGCGACCATGGCGATCTGCCTGCTCTCCTTCATGGTGTGGCTGCATCACTTTTTCACCATGGGCGCGGGGGCGGACGTCAACGCAATATTCGGCATCGCCAGCATGATCATCGCCGTGCCCACCGGGGTGAAAGTGTTCAACTGGCTGTTCACCATGTACGGCGGGCGGGTGGTGTTTAGCACGCCTATCCTGTGGTCGCTCGGCTTCATGGTGACGTTTGTCATCGGCGGCATGACGGGTGTGCTGCTGGCGGTGCCGCCGGCGGATTTCGTGCTGCACAACAGCCTGTTCCTGGTGGCGCACTTTCACAACGTGATCATCGGCGGGGTGCTGTTCGGCGCTTTCGCCGGCTATGAGTACTGGTTTCCGAAGGCGTTCGGCTTCCGGCTGCACGAAGGGCTGGGCCGCGCCGCGTTCTGGTTCTGGATCGTCGGCTTTTACGTCGCCTTCATGCCGCTCTACGTGCTCGGGCTGATGGGCATGACGCGGCGCATGCAGCATTACGACGTGCCGGCCTGGCGGCCGTGGCTGTTGATCGCGGCGGTGGGTGCGGTGCTGATTTTCATCGGCATCCTGTTGCAGGTCGTGCAACTGGTGGTGAGCGTGCGCCGCCGCGAGGCCTTGCGGGACGTCACCGGCGACCCGTGGAACGGGCGCTCGCTCGAATGGTCCACCGCGTCGCCGCCGCCGCTGTTCAATTTCGCCGTGCTGCCCAACGTGGAGGGCGAGGAGGCCTACTGGGGCGTGAAGCGGCGCGCGCTGGAGCAGGCGCGCTTGTCGGAAGAGCCGGCATACCAGGAGATCGAGATGCCGCGCAACAGCCCGACCGGCTTCGTCTGCGCCTTTTTCGCCACCTGGATGGGCTTCGCGCTGATCTGGCACATCTGGTGGCTGGTGATCGCGGCCTTCGTCGGCGCCTATGCGACCTTCGTGGTCTTCGCCTGGCGCGATCATCACGAGGAGCGCATTCCGGCCGAGACCGTGGCGCGCCTGGACCGCGCCAACCGCGAGGCGCGCGGCGCGGCGCTTGCGGCCCGGCTGGAGGGCGCATGAGCACGACTGCCAACCACATCGATGCCGGCGGCCACTGGCATGGCGCCGGCCACGCCGAGGCGCTGACCAGCGGCAGCGAGCACGGCGCTTCCAAGCGGGTGATCGTCGGTTACGGCTTCTGGATCTTCCTGATCAGCGACATCATCATGTTCTCGGCGTTTTTCGCCACCTATGCGGTGCTGACCGACAGCACCGCCGGCGGACCGTCGGGGCGCGAGCTGTTCGACACCACCACCGTGGCGTGGGAGACGGCCTGCCTGCTCAGCTCCACCTTCTTTTGCGGCCTGGCGGGCCTGGGCGCGTACAGGCGCAAGAACGCGCTGTTCTACGGCGCGATGGCGGTCACCTTCTTGCTTGGGGCGGCGTTCCTGTTCCTGGAGATACACGAGTTCGCCGGCATGATCGCGGAGGGTAACGGCCCCTCGCGCAGCGCCTTTCTCTCCGCGTTCTTCGCCCTGATCGGCTGCCACGGCCTGCACGTCACCGCCGGCCTGCTGTGGCTGCTCACCATGGTGGCGCAGGTGCGGGCCAAGGGCTATCGCGACGACATCCTGCGCCGCATCCTGTGTTTCGGCCTGTTCTGGCACACCCTGGACATCATCTGGGTGGCGCTGTTCAGCCTGGTCTACCTGGTAGGAGTCGCACGATGAGCGAAGCCGCGCAAACCGAACGCCACGACGTCGCGCCCGGCGACGAGGAAGAACCGCGGAGCCTGGCGAAGGAGGTGTGGCTCTACCTGGCCGGGCTGGTGCTGTCGGTGCTGCTGACCGGCATATCGTTTTTCATCGCCCGCAGCACGCTGGTATGGGAGCCGTCGATCCCGATCGCGCTCTCGGTGCTGGCGCTGGCGCAGATGGGGGTGCACCTGGTGTTCTTCCTGCACGTCACCTCGGGGCCGGACAGCATCAACAATGTGATGGCACTGGCCTTTGGCCTCTTGATCGTGATGCTGCTGGTGTTCGGCTCGCTATGGATCATGGACCACATGAACCACAACATGATGCCGATGGAAAAGATCATGCAGATGCAGCGCTAGGGGCAGGGGCGTTTCTCCCGGGCGGCTTTGCTAAGATGCGGCGTTTGTCCGCATCGCGGCTGACCCATATAACGGAGACAACGACCTCATGAAAATCCTTCTTCGCCTGCTGGCGCTGTGCTGGGCCGGCGCGCTGGCGCAACAGGCGGCAGCGCAGTCCTATCCCAGCCACCCGATCACCCTGGTGGTGCCGGTGGCGCCCGCCGGCATTCTCGACCAGGCCGCGCGCATGGTGCAGCCGGCGATGACCGCCGCGCTGGGGCAATCGATCGTGATCGAAAACCGCCCCGGCGCCAGCGGCAACATCGGCGCCACTTACGTCGCGCATGCCAAGCCGGACGGCTACACGCTGCTGATCGGCTACTCGATGTTCCACGTCGGCAACCCGGTGATGTTCAAGGAACTGGCCTGGGACCCGGTAAAGGACTTCACCGGCGTGGGCATGATCGCCTTCGCCCCGCACATCATCGCCGTCAACACCCAGCAGCCATTCCAGAACCTGAAGCAACTGGTGGATTACGCGCGGGCCAACCCCGGCAAGCTCAACTACGCTACCTCGGGCAACGGCTCGGTGCCGCACGTCGGCATGGAGATGTTCAAGCAGACCGCGCACCTGGAGATCACCCACGTGCCGTACAAGGGCGCGGGCCCGGCGGTACAGGACGTGATCGCCGGCAACGTGCAGATGACGGTGGCCACGCCGCCTTCGGTGATCGCCTTCGTGCGCGCCGGGCGCCTGCGCGCGCTGGCCACCGCGGCGAAAAAGCGCATCGCCGTGCTGCCCGATGTGCCGACCACTGCGGAAGCCGGCTTTCCCGGCGTCGAGATGGAAGCGTGGGTGGCGATCTTCGCGCCGGCCGGCACGCCGCCGGAAATTCTCGGCAAGGTGAACGCTGCGCTCAAGCAGGCGCTGGATACGCCGGAGGTGCAGCGCACCTCCAATGTCGCGGGCATGGAGACGCGCGCGATGACGCCGGCGCAGCTCGATGCGCTGGTGAAAAAAGATATCGACTACTGGCAGCCCGTAATACGCAAGGCGCACATCGTGATCGAATAATCACGCGAGAGCACGCAAGCTCACTGAAGTTCACGGCGGCCCGGGAGGGCTGCTCGTCATTTGCAGGCCTTTGTCCCGCGCTGCTGATATCTAAGGGCATCCCTGTCGGATGCAGCCTACAAACGAAGCATGCGCGTGCCGACATTACGTGCGCGCTTTGCGCTTCAGACTTCAGCCCAACGAAAAGTACGGCAGTTGTTCAAGCGCCTGGGGTCATGGCAAGCGGACGACGGTACTTGGGGACGAGGGGTTCGCCGTGTTTGCAAAAACAACTTGTGGTTGGGGTGGAAGTCTTTGTGCGCTCGCAATGCTGGGCGCCTTCGGTGCGCAGGCCGCACCAACAGATGATGCGCTGAGCGCACAGGAACAATCGGCCTACCAGGCCGCGATCGACAATGCGCGCGCCGGCCGCAGCAACGAAGCGCTGCCGGTATTGCGCGATCTTGAACAGAAGCACCCGCTGCGTGCCGACGTCATCGGCGATACCGTGGTGGTGCTCGGCTGGGCGGGGCAGGACGCCGCCGCGGTGGCGCAGGCGGACCGTATCGATCGCGATACCGCGCCCGCCTATGTGCTCGAAGGCCTGGCCGGTTCGGCGCGGCGGCAGAAGAACCATGAGCTCGCCGGTGCGCTATATGCCAAGGCGGCGCAGCGCTTTCCCGAACGCCTGGAGCCGCGCCTCGGCCAGGCGCTGGTGGCGATGGATGCCGGCCGTCTCGACGAGGCGGCGCAGCGCGCCAATCAGTTGCGCCAGGATCATCCGCGCGATCCGAATGTGCTTGAGGCCTATGCGCAAATCGCCACCGCGCGGCGCGATTACTTCGGCGCCCTGGCCGCGTATCGCGCAATGCGCGACATCGCGCCCGGCGATACGAGGGCCCTGCGCGGCGAGGCGCGCATCCTGGCGCGCCTGGGCACGCCGCAGGTGGCGCTCGACCTGGTGAACGGCCATCCGGGTACGTTGAGTGAAGAGGAGATCAACGCCTACCGCGCCGACAGTACCGCGCACCGCATCCGCTGGGGCATGGCGATGGCGCGCCAGGGCCACGGCGAGGCGCGCTTCGCCGAACTCGACCGCGCGCTCGCCGAGAGCGATGCCGTGGCGCCGCGCGCGCTGGACCCCAAGGCGCCCTTGAACGCGGCCGGGCGCCAGCTGGTGCTGGACCGCATCAGCGCCTTGCGCGCGCGCTTTCGCATGAAGGAGGCGGTCGCCTTGTACGAGGCGATGGCGGCGCGCCCGGAGGGCGTGCCGGTCTATGCCAAGGCCGATGCGGCGTCCGCCTATTTGTATCTGCGGCGGCCGGAAAAGGCGCGCGACCTCTATCGCGAGGTGGTGGCGGCGGACCCGCACAACGTCGACGCACAGATCGGCCTGTTCTACGCGCTGGCCGAAAGCGAGGACCATAAAGCGGCGCTGGCGCAGATCGACCAGCTGGCCGCTGCGACGCCGAAGACCATCGACGCCTATAGCGCGCAGACCACGCAGCCGAACCCGGAATACATTTCGGTGCAGACCGCGCGCGCGATGGCGCCTCTGCTGGCCGACGATCCGGGCGAGGCGTATCGCCGCATGCATGGCCTGGCGTCGCAGGCGCCGCGCAACATGGAAGCCGGCACCGCCTATGGCAGCACGATGGCGGCGCGCGGCTGGCCGCGCCGGGCCGAGGGACAACTGCGCGGCCTGCTGACTATCGACCCGTACGATAGCGGCGCGCTGGGCGAGCACGCCGAGGCGCTGCTGGAAATGCGCGACTACCGCGCCGCCGAGGCGGAACTGGGCAACGCGATTGCCGCCGACGCCGAGGACGAGCGGGTGGTGCGCGCCACCCGCCTGGCGCGCATCCACAACATGCGCGAGCTCGACGTGCAGGCCGGCTACGGCACCTCTTCCGACGCGCCGACCGGCAATCGCGATTTCGACATCGACGCCCACCTGTATTCGCAGCCGCTGGCCTACAACTATCGCGTCTTCCTGCATCAGTACGATGCCTGGGGCCAGTTCGACGGCGGTACCGGGCGTTATGACCGCACCGGTATCGGCGCCGAATACCGCTCGACACGCTATCTCGCCAGCGCCGAACTGACGCAGGACCTGAACCGCGACCGCACCGGCATCTCCGGCAGCGTTGCCTACACGCCGGACGACTTCTGGACCCTGCGTGCCTTCGGCGAGTCTTCCAGCACCGAGACGCCGGTGCAGGCGCGCCAGTTTGGCGTCGATGCCGGGCGCTACGGCGTCGGTGTCACCTGGCGCGCGCACGAGTCGCTCTCCGCCGGCGCCAGCCTCTACCGCCTGGACTTCAGCGACGGCAACAAGCGCGACGTTGCTCTCGCGCGCGTCACCGGCCGCGTGGTCAGGGGCCCGGTGTACCGCCTGGAAGTCACCGGGGCGGTCGAGGCCACGCATGCCAGCAACGCCAACGTGGCGTATTTCAACCCCTCGCACGATCTTGAATCCAGCGTGCAGCTGATGAACCGCTGGGTGCAGTGGCGGCGCTACGAGCGCGCCTTCATGCACCGCGTGACGCTCACCGCCGGCAATTACTGGCAGCAGGGCTTCGGCAGCGGCTCGCTGTGGGACGCGCGCTACGAGCAGGAATGGGACCTCGACGACCGCCTGGTGCTGCGCTACGGCGTCGGCCGCTCCATGCATCCCTATGACGGTGTGCGCAGCGCGCGCAACTACGTCATGGCCACCCTCAACTGGAGGTTCTGAGCATGCGCGCGCTTCGCGCTCTTCTATCCATCGCCGCCTTCGCCGCCCTCGCCGCCTTCGCCGGCACCGCCTGCGCGGCGCCGCCGCCGCTGACGCCCAACAATGCGCCGATGGTGCGCGTGCTGCGCGCGCCGCCCCCGGTGCCGGACAACAGCTTCACGGTGCTCTCCTACCATGAGGTGCGCGACGACGTGCGCGACCATGCCGACGCCTATGCAGTCGACAGCGGCGCGCTGGTGGCGCAATTCGCCTGGCTCAAGGGCGAGGGCTGGAACCCGGTTTCCCTGCAGCAGATCATCGATTCGCGCAGCGGCGGCAAGGCGCTGCCGCCGAAGGCGGTGCTGCTCACGTTCGACGACGGCTACCTGTCGTTCTACACGCGGGTGTATCCGCTGTTGCAGGCGTATCACTATCCGGCGCTGATGGCGGTGGTGGGGCACTGGATCCAGAACCCCGCCGCGCAGGGCGGCCAGGGGTTCGGCGAGGATGCCAACGTGAAGGACGAGACCTTCCCCAGCTGGGGGCAGATCCGCGAAATGGTCAATTCCGGCTTAGTTGAGGTGGCTTCGCACACCTACGACCTGCACCACGGGGTTCTCGCCAATCCGCAAGGCAACCAGGAACCGGCTGCCACCACGCATTTGTATGACCCCGCCACCGGCTACGAGACCGATGCGCAATGGCGCGCGCGGGTGCGCGACGACATGCAGAAGAATTCCGACCTGATCGAGCGCGAAACCGGGCAGCGCCCGCGCGCCATGGTCTGGCCCTACGGCAGCTATGGAAAACAATTGATCGGCATCGCCGGCGAACTCGGCATGCCGGTGTGCATCACCCTGGACGACGGCCTGAACACGCCGCAGGTGCCGCTCACTGCGGTGCGGCGCCTGCTGGTGACGCACAATCCGCCGCTGCTGGCCTTCACCGGCGACATGACGGGCGTGCAGTTGCCGCAGCCGGTGCGCGCGGTGGAAGTGAGCCTGGACCAGGTGGTGGACGACGACCCGGCGCGCCAGGAGCAGAAGCTTTCGGCGCTGCTCGACCGCGTGCAGGCACTGGGCGCCACCCACGTCTTCCTGCATGCCTTCACGGATGATGGCAGCCTGCACGCCTACTTTCCGACGCGCGGGACGGCGGTGCGCGCCGACCTGTTCAACCGTGTCGCCTGGCAGCTCGCCACCCGCACCGACGTCGATGTCTACGCCGCGCTGCCGCCGGAACTGCTGCACGCGCCAGCCGCGGCGGCGGTGCTGGGCGACCTGGCGCGCAATTCGAGTTTCGAAGGCCTGTATTTCATGCCTTTCGGCACGGCCGCCGCCGACGTCGAGGAAAGCGCGCGCCTGACCGCGGCCGCGCTGCAATGGCGCGCGCCCTTGCGCCTGGCGCGCGGCACCACGCAGGCGGCGCCGGCGCAGATCGCCGCCTTGTCCGCCGGGGCGGATTTCGTCGTGCTCAACGAGAAGGACGCGCTTCCCGCCGGCGCCGGCATGCTGGCCGGCATCACTTCGTCGGCCGGTGGCGGCTCGCCGGCGGCGCCGATGGCGCCGGTGGTGGCGGGCCAGCCGCGGCTTTTGGTGTTGTTCGACGGCAGGGGGGCCGATGGTGGGCAATTGGCGGCGCATATGCGCGCACTGCAGCGCCAAGGCATCAGCAACTTCGGTTACAGGGAGGGGGATTTCATGCATGACCAGCCGCCACTGGCAACGGTCGCCCCCGCGTTGTCCGTGCGCGATTCGATCAGATAGGCATGCATATGTCCAACGCAGGCAACTCGGTGCTGCACTTTTTCACCGGCTATTCGTTCTACTACCCCCTCTTCATGGCCTACCTGTGGATGATCGGGGCGATCTTCTACTACTTCCGCTTCGAGCGGCCGCCGCGCGCGGTGCGCGAGGCGCTCAAGCGCGGTGAGCTGGAGCATCCGCCGGCGCTGCCCGAGTATCCGCTGGTGACGGTGGTGGTGCCCTGCTTCAACGAGGGGCGCGACCTGCCGGACACGGTGAGCTACCTGCTCGCCTGCCGCTACCCCAACTACGACATCGTGCTGGTGAACGACGGCAGCACCGACGATACGCGGGAGATCATGGACGGGCTGGTGGCGCAGCATCCGCAAATCCGCGTCATCCACCTGGCGAAGAACGAAGGCAAGGCGGTGGCGCTGGATACCGCCGCGGCGCTCACCCCCGCGCAATACCTGGCGTGCATTGACGCCGATGCGCTGCTCGACCCCGACGCCTTGCACTGGATGATGCAGCACCTGCTCACCGGCCAGCGCGTCGGCGCGGTCACCGGCAACCCGCGGGTGCGCAACCGCTCGACCTTGCTGGGGCGTCTGCAACTGGGGGAATACAGCTCGATCGTCGGCCTGATCAAGCGGGCGCAGCGCACCTATGGGCGCATCTTCACGGTGTCAGGGGTGGTGACTTGCTTTCGCAAGGCAGCGCTGCGCGACGTCGGCTACTGGAGCCGCGAGATGCTGACCGAAGACATCGACATCAGCTGGAAGCTGCAGATCCGCCACTGGGATGTGCGCTTCGAGCCGAAGGCGCTGTGCTGGATCCTGGCGCCGGAAACCCTGGCGGGGCTGTGGAAGCAGCGCCTGCGCTGGGCCACCGGCGGCATCCAGGTGCTGCTGAAGAACTGGCGCATCACCTGGGAATGGAAGGCGCGGCGCATGTGGCCGGTGTTCCTCGAATACATCCTCTCGGTCACCTGGGCCTACACGATGCTCTTCATCATCGTGCTGTGGCTGATCAACCTGGTGAAGCCGCTGCCCGACGGCTGGCACGTCGAGGCCTTTCTCGCCGGCTGGAACGGCGTGATGGTCGGCACCACCTGCCTGTTGCAGATCGCCATTTCGCTCTCGCTGGATTCGCGCTACGACAGCGGTTCGGCGGCGAGCTTTTTCTGGATGGTCTGGTACCCGCTGGCGTACTGGATGATCAACATGCTGACCACCATCGTGGCGGTGCCGCGCGCACTGCTGCGCAACACGAAAGCGAGAGCCAGATGGACAAGCCCGGATCGCGGTATCCTGCCCTGAACCTGAAGTCACCGATCATCTACCGGCCCGACCTGCAATCGAATCGCCAGCGCACGGTCTACGGCGCCATCACGGTGGCCTTCTGGGCCTTCTGGGTCTACCTGTGGGTGCCGCTCTTGGCGCTGCTGGCCTGGATCGTCGGCATCCAGCAGGCGTACAAGTACATGGTGACCCTGGGCGGTTACCAGCATACGCGCGCGGTGCTGGAAGACTATTCGATCGTGGTGGCCTGCCTCGGCGGCACGCTGCTGATCTGGGCGGCCTATAACATCTTCCGCTTCCGCGGCGCCGGCAAGCGCGCCGCGCGACCACTGGTGACCGATGCCGACATCGCGCGCGACCTCAGCCGCGATGTCGCGCAAGTCGATGCCTGGCAGCGTGAGCGCCTGCTGGTGGTGGCCTACGACGACGATGGGCGCATCGCCCACGTGGAGCGGCAGACAGTGTTGCCGGCGGCCGGATGAGACCCGCCTCGCCGCGGCGCCGCGCGCTGTTGCGCGCGGGTACCGCGCTGGCGCTTGCCGGCGCGCGCCTGCCGGCGCGGGCGGGCGACGAGGACGAAGATCACCGCGCCTGGCAGCATGGCATCGACCTGTTGCGCGTCGACGGCCGCCTGCTGCTGATCTGGGGCAGCGCCGGCAATCCGCCGCGCCCCAATCTCGGCGGCGACTGGCCGCACGACATCTATTACGACTGGATCGATGCCGCCGCGCCGCACGCCGCCATCACCCCGCACGTGCTGGTGTCGCGCCCGGAGGCGCAGGAGCCGCCCTCGGCGGCGCTCAACAGCCGCGGCGCCATCCTCGTTACCGCGGAAGACGGCGAAGACGACATCAACCAGCGCGCAGGGCTATGGGACACGCAGTTGCGTGTGCGCAAGCGCTGGCCCTTCACCATCCGCAAAGGTGGGCATTCGGGTCATGCGGCGGCGCTGGGGGAGAACTTTCTCGTCGCCTATGGCGAGGACTGGCAGGAGGGCGGCGGCTTCATGGACCGTGGCACCGGGCGCAACATCTACGCGCGCCTGGTGGACGGCAGCGGCGGCACGGGGCCGGAGATCACGCTGGCGCGCGGACACCGCGACGGCTGGCCGGTACTCGCGGCCTCCGATCGCAACTGGCTGGTGGCCTGGCAACGCTACGGCGCGCCGCCCAGCCTGTACGCGGCGACGGTGAGCGGCAACGGTACCGCGGGCGCGGCACGCCTGGTGGCAGACGGCCTGCCGCTGCGCTATGCCTACGACGTTGCCTACGCGGCGGCAGTCGAACGCTTCGTGGTGATGGGCAATCGCGGCGCGCATGCTTTTCTGGCGCTGCTGGATCGCGACGGCGCCGCGGTGCTGATGCGCGACGGGCTGCCGCCGCTGGCGAGCGAAGCGCGGGTAGTGGTGCGCGAAGGGGGAGGAGAGTGCATCGCGGTCTACCCGATGATGCCGCGCGGCATCGCAGTGCTACGCGTTCTGCCGCGAGAGGTGGAGCTGGTGCGCACCGTGGACCACGCGCACCGTTGGGATTACATGGGCACCACCGGCCTGTTTACCGCGCCGGGGCGCGTACTGCTCGCCACGCTGACGCTGGCGGGGGTGCGTCTGTTTGCCTTCGAGTTCTAGCGCAGCGGCCGGGTGGCGTTTAGTCGTCGGCCGGCTTGGGATCCGGCGTGTGCATTTCCTTCTTGGTCAGGATCCACACCTGGATCAGCAGGCCGGTGGCCGGCTCGATCATGAACTTGGTGCGATAGGTGCCCTTGAGCGCGCCGGACATCATCAGCATGCTGTCGGGGCTGAAAATCCGCACGCCGGGCGCCAGGTAGATGGTCTTTTCGTAGTCCTTGCGGTCCTTCTTCGGATCCATGTGGCGGTCGCGGCCGCGCACCCTCACCTTCACCGCGTTGGTGGTGTCGAAGGTCATTTCGGCACGCAGCGCATTCGGCGGGATCGGCACCACGCGGTTAGGCATGGTCGCCATCTGGTCCGCGGTGGGCGTCGAATCGTCTGTGATGTTGGAGGGCAGGTAAATCGACGTACCGGGGCTCTGCGCCGCCGCGCCGCCTGCCAGCAGCAGGCCCAGCCCGCAGGCCATCACGCCCAGGCCGCGCGCGATTACACGCGTGGCACCCGTCAACGGAGAGGCAATTTTTGTCTGCATGAAGGCACCGGATGGTAGTTGAGGCGCGCCCCCGCGCCCGGGTTTTTTGACTCGCGGCAAAGTTCCAAAGACACTTGCAGGATTCCCGCTAAGGCCTTGAGCTGGAAGGGATTCTATCAAAAGCAGCGGCGCTGCGCCAAGGCATGAAAAAGCCCCTGCCGGCGCTTGGCCGGCAGGGGCTTGAATATGCGGCGAGGTTTTAGGCTTCGACGCGGAAACGCGCGATGTTCTGGTGCAGTTCGCCCGCCAGGCCATTCAGGCGGCCGGCGGTGCCGGCGACGGTGCCCATGGCATGGTCGTTCTGCTCGATCATCTGCACGATGCTTTCGACACGGCGCGCGATGTCCTGGCTGGCGTTGGATTGCTCGCCCAAGGCGACGGCGACTTCGCCGGTGACACTTACCACCTGCTCGGCGCCCTGGTTGATGGCGGCGATCATGCTGCCGGCGGCCTGCGCCATGCGGATGCCGGCTTCGACACGCTCGACCGACACTTCCATGCGTGCGCTCATCGCGCCGACGCCGCTTTGCACCGAGGCGATGGTGCTGGCGATTTCCTGCGCCGAGCGGCTGGCCTGCTCGGCGAGCTTCCTCACTTCATCGGCCACCACCGCGAAGCCGCGGCCCTGCTCGCCGGCGCGCGCCGCTTCGATGGCAGCATTCAGCGCCAGCAGGTTGGTCTGGTCGGCCACGCCCTTGATGGCGTCGGTAATCGAAGAAATCTGCTCGGAGTCACGACCCAGTTGCTGCGCGGTGCTGGCGGCTTCGCGGATGGCTTCGGCGATCTGGTTGATTTCGCCCACCATGCTTTGCACGGTCTGCGCGCCCTTTTTCGCCTCGCCGCCGGATTCCTGCGACAGGCGGCGCGCGTCGCTGGAGAGGGAGGCGACGTGACTGACGCTGGTGGACATTTCTTCCAGGGCCGCGGCCATCGAGGTGGTGGCCTCGGACTGCTGCTCGGAACCGGTCTTGACGCCGTCGGAGGCGGCGGAGAGGTCCTGCGAGGCGCCGTTCAGTTCATCGGCCTGCGCGCGGATGTTGCGCACCAGGCCGCCGAGTTCGTCGATCATGCGCATGGTGGCATTCTGCAGGCGGGCGATCTCGTGCTTTTCGTCCGGGTTTACCGCAATGCGCACCGAGAGGTCGCGGTTGGCGACGCGCTCCAGCGCCACCACGGTGGTTTCCAGCGGCGCGCGGATGCTCTGGGTGATGCGCCAGGCGAGCACGGCGGAAAGCAGCAGCGAAGCGGCGGCAAGGAACAGCACCATGCGCTGGCTGGCGGCGGCGGCGGCGGCGATCTGCGCGGCGGTGTCGTCGATGCTCTTGCGCTGGATGTCGAGGAACTGCTGCAAGGTCGCCATGTAGACCTTGGCGTGGGGCTTGAGCACTTCTTCCAGCAGGCGCTGCGCCTCGGGGTCGTCGCCCTTGCGCTTGGCCTCCGAGATGGCGTCGCGGGTGACGCGGAACTTGTTGCGGTACTGGTTGAGCTTTTCCAGCACGGCCTTTTCTTCCACGCCGGTGATCAGCGGCTCGATCTGCTTTTGCAGGACGGTGTTGTCCTTGGTGGTCTGGGCGTTTTCCTCGGCGAAGAAATCGGCCAGGGCCGGATCGCGGCTCTTGGCCACCGCGGTGGCGCGGCGCAGGCTGACGTTGGTATTGCGATTCCAGTCGCTGATCAGGCGCTCTTTCTTCAGCGGAATCTGCAGCACGTTGGCGCTGTCGGCGGCGACTTCCCGCAGTTTCCACAGGGCGGTGCCGGTGGAAATCACCAGGAGGACCAGCAGCGCACCGAAACCGATGGCGAGCCGGGTCCCGATACGCATACGCGAAAAGGACGGCATTGTCTTTCTCCTTGTTGAAGTCGGCCAAGGATATAGAGGACCTGCCGTATTCCTTGCCGCGAAATAGGCGGTAAATGCCGCCTATTTCCGGCTATTGCGCGCTTTATGCCATGGCGTGAGCGCGCGCACGGTAGGTTTCGGAGGGCAGTTCGCCGTAAGCCTGCTGATAGGCGGCGGAGAACGAGCCGATATGCGTGAAGCCCCAGCGCTGTGCGATGCTGGCGATCGAATCGCGCGAAGCCGGGTCGAGCAGTTCGGCGCGCACCGCGTTCAAGCGCAACTGGCGCAGGTAGTTCATCGGCGTGCTGCCCTTGAAGCGGCGAAAGCCCGCCTGCAGGGAACGCGCGCTGGCGCCGGAAGCCAGCACGATGTCGGCCAGGGCGATCGGCCGCGCGATGTTGGCGTGCATGAAGTCGATGGCGCGGCGCACGTGGCGCGGCGAAGGGAGGGAATCGCCTGCCTGCAGGCGCGCCGTGTAATTGTGCGGCAGGCTTTGCAGCAGCAGGTTGAGCGCCGCATCCTTCAGGTGCGCCGCCGCGGCGGGCGCCTGTTTCAGCGGCGCTTCGCCGCCGCAGCCTTCACGCACGGCGGCGGCGATCGACCCGAGCAGGGCATGGGCCGGCGGATGCCGTGCCGGCAGCAGCTTGAAGCGCAGGCGTTCCGATACGGGGCCATCGAGCAGGAGCGAAAGCGCGCGGTTGACTTCGCCGACGGTAAAGGTGAGGCCGGCGGCGGAGAAATTGCGCGCCAGGCCCACCTGCGGCGTGACGTACCAGTCGACGACGGCGACTTCGTCCATCGCCGCTTCGGTGCCGCCGCAGCGGATCAGGTTGCTGTCGAGGGCAAAAGCGACCGAATAACCATCGAACGAACTGCGCAGCTCCATGCCGTTTTCGCAAAACAGCGAAAACGAGGACATGCCGTCGATGAAGCAGCTGCTGACGGCGATCGCGAAGTCGCCGTCAGAAGATGCCTCGACGCGGGTTTGGCCATACAGATCGGAGAAGAAATTGGACGCTTCGTCAACGTTGGTGGAATGTAGTGAGACGGTATCTATCGTGGGCATGTCGCCGGTGGTGGCCGTTTGGCCTGTGCAGGGCTTCGTTGGAAAGTCCGGATTTTCACAATATTCACGCGCTGCACGCAAGAAGATATGTGCGAAATTTCCTTATAGGCCGTCGGCATATTCGATCTGCCGGGCGGCACGATCCATGATGATGCTTCGTCGGCACGATGTCTGGGGCGCAATCGCGAGCACGGAATTTCGCTCTAGCGCGATGGATCACAGAAAAACGCAGGTATCGTTGCGTTTCCGCGCTGCTTGGTGCGTGCGGTCGGCTGCGCGACTTTTTCTGCGCGTTGTGCTTACGGGGGCAAGGGTAAATCGACTTTTTCGGAGCGGTGGCCCGATTGGCGCGCGCGCCAGGCGCGCTCGGCCGAAGCCAGGGTATTGAACACCAGCATGGTAACGGTCATCGGGCCCACCCCGCCCGGCACCGGCGTGATGTACGAGGCCTTCTGGCGCACGCCTTCGAAATCGACGTCGCCCACCAGGCGGCCGTCGGCCAAGCGGTTGATGCCGACGTCGATCACCACCGCGCCCGCCTTCACCATCTGCGGCACGATCAGGCCGGGCACGCCGGCGGCCACCACCAGGATGTCGGCCAGGATGGTGAACTGCGCCAGGTCGCGGGTGCGCGCGTGGCAGATCGCCACCGTGGCCTCCTGCTGCATCAGCATCAGGGCCATCGGCTTGCCGACGACGTTGGATGCGCCCACCACCACTACGTTCTGTCCGCGAACGTCGATGCCTTCGGATTCGAGCATCTTTTGCACGCCGTAAGGCGTGCAGGGCGGGAACACCGTGTCGCCGATCACCAGGCCGCCGACGTTGTAGAGATGAAAGCCGTCAACGTCTTTTTCGTGCGAGATGGTTTCCAGTACGCGGCGCAGCGCAATGTGCGCGGGCAGCGGCAACTGCACCAGGATGCCGTGGATCGCCGGGTCGGCGTTGAGTTCGCGGATGGCGGCAAGCACGCGGGCTTCGTCGATATCGGCCGGGAATTCCAGCAGGCGCGAAGTCACGCCCACTTCGGCGCAGGCGCGCACCTTGTTGTTGACGTAGACCTGGGAGGCGGGGTTGTTGCCCACCAGAAGGACTGCCAGCCCGGGGATGCAGCCGGCGTGGGCCAGGTCCTGCGCCCGCGCGCGGCACTCCAGCCGCAGGCGTTTCGCCAGGGCCTTGCCATCGATGATTTTCGCGCTCAATTTGACTCCGCTGCCGCCACGCGCGAGCCGGATTGATGCCACCGGCAATAGTGAAAAAACGATGACAGCGGCGCGTGCCGGTCCGGCGCACATCCTACGACAGATCGCCGCGGCCCGCTTGGGTGCCGGCCGCCGATTAAATTTGCTTCATTTTCCCCGTCCAAGGCCCTATGGAAACGTTTGCTTACATTCCTTTAAATCCATTAACAAAAGGGCGCAGTACCTTCTTCCCCGAACCAAAAAAGGCGTTTGTGCCACGATTTAAGCGGGGTTGTAAAAATGGAGTTGGATACTTCCGCCGGCCTGGAAGGGCTGCGCGCATGGGCAAGATTCAAGCGTCGCGACCTGAAGACGCGGGTGCAAAGCGCGTTCTATCGCCGCACCATTTCGGATATCGAAAAGCACTGCCTGTTCGTCGGTTACCCGCGTAGCGGGCACACCCTGGTGGCATCGCTCCTGGATGCGCACCCGAACATCATCATTTCCAGCGGCGTCGATCCGTTGCAGTACCTGGAGCGCGGTTTCGGCCACCGCCAGCTTTTTTTCATGTACTTCCGCCAGTCGCAGCGCTTCGCGCGCACCGAACGCAAGTCGGGCGGCTATTCCTATGTGGTGCCGAACCAGTGGCACGGGCGCTATGCCGCGCTCAAGGTGGTAGGCGACAAGAGCGGCGACCTGATCACCGACCGCCTGCTGCACCGGCCCGGCGAGCTGGATGCGCTGCTGCGGTACCCCGCGGTCGAGCACAAGTTCCTGCACGTGATCCGCAATCCCTACGACAACATCGCCACTTGCGCGGCGCGCAACGGCATGAGCCTGGCAGCGGCGGCCGACTATTATTTTGCATTATGCGAGACGGCTTCGGCGGCGCGCCGGAAAATCGGCGAGGCGAACTGGCTCGACGTCTGGCACGAGGCGCTGATCAGTGACCCGCGCCAATGGCTGGTGCGCCTGCTGGCTTTCCTCGGCCAGGCGCCCAGCGAATCGTATTTACGCGATTGCGCCTCCATCGTCTACGACACCCCGCACAAGTCGCGCCATGGTGCGCCGTGGACGCCGGCGCTGATCGCGCGCGTGGCAAGCCAGGCGAAGCGCTTTCCCTACCTGGCCCGCTACGGCTTCGACGACTGAAAAGCGCCGCGCCGCGGCGCCCCTTTCAAAAGCCGTATAGCCGTGCCGGGTTGTCGGTGAACAGGGCCTGGCGCGTGGCGGTATCCGGCGCATAGCGCGCGACGAAATCAAAGGCGGCGGCGTCGTCCACCTCGCGGTAGGGCCGCGGCTCGTGCACGGTGTAGCCGGGGATGGGGCGCAGGTCGGGATGGGGCCAGTTGGAACCCCACAGCACGCGTTCGCGGTTGGCCGCGATGCAGGCCTGCGCCAGCGCCACCAGTTCCGGGTATTGCGGCGCGCTGCCGGCCTGGTACGGTGCGGAGAGCTTGACGTAGGCGCGGCCGTCGCGCAACAGCGCCAGCATTTCGGCAAAGCCGGGCTGCGCAATGCCTTCGGCGCCGCGCGCGTGGCCGTAGTGGTCGAACACCAGTTGCACCGGCAGCGCCGCCAGCTCGTCCGCCAGCGCCTGGATCACCGACAGGCGCACGTTGGCCTGGATGTGCCAGCCGCTCCCGGCGATGCGCGTAGCCGCCGCCTGCAGCCGCCGCATGCCCTCTGCCGGATCGGCCTCGCGGCGCACTTCCATATTGATGCGGATGCCGCGCACCCCGCCCGCATGCAGGCGCTGCAACCCGGCGTCGCTGATGTCCATGTCGATCACCGCCACGCCGCGCGTGCGTTCAAGGCCGTTTTCGCGGATCACTTCGAGGGTGACGGCATTGTCGGTGCCGTAAGTGCTGGGGGTGACGATGACCAGGCGCTCGATCCCGACTTGGCCGTGCATGGCGTTCAGGTCCGCCAGCACGGCGGTGCGCGGGGTATAGGAGCGGTCCGGCGAAAACGGATGCTGCGCCTGCGGCGGGATGATGTGGATGTGGCAGTCGCAGGCGCCGGCGGGGGCGCGCAGGCGGCCGGGGGAGGGCGCGGACATGGGGAGGGACTTTCCTTATTCGACGATGATATGGGCGGAGGCGGCGATCGCCTTGGATTTGGCGATATCGGCGGCGACGAAGGCCTTGAACTGCGCCTGGTTCATCTGGAACACCGCGGCGCCCATGTCGCTGAACTGCTTTTTCACTTCGGGCTTGGCGAGTGCCGCTGCCAGCGCGCCGACCAGCCTGGCCTGCACGTCGGGGGCGACGCCGGCGGGCGCGAACACGCCGACGTAGGTGACGACGTCGAAGCCCGGCACGCCCTGTTCGGCCAGCGTGGGCACATTGGCGATCAGCGGCGAGCGCTCGCGGCCGAGCTGGGCCACCGCCTTGATGCGGCCGTCGCGGATGTATTGCAGCGAGGTGTTGAGCTGGTCGACCATCATGTCGATCTGGCTGCCGAGCAGGTCGGTGAGCGCGGGTGCCCCGCCCTTGTAGGGCACGTGTTCCAGCGCGACGTGGGCGTCGTGGACGATCTGTTCGAGCGCCAGGTGCGGCGCCGAGCCGGCGCCCGAGGTGCCGACCGAAACGTGGCCGCCCTTGGTCCTGGAATAGGCGCGCAGATCGGCGAGATTGGTCACCGGGGTTTTGGGCGCCGCCGTCAACACCATCGGCACGGTCTGGATGCCGCCGATGGGGATCAGGTCGCGCGTCGGATCGTAGGGCACGTTCTTGTAGACGTAGGGGGCGATCGACACCGTGCTGCCGGCCACCAGCAGCGTATAGCCGTCGGGCTTGGACTTGACCACGGTGGTGGCGCCGATGGTGCCGCCGGCGCCGGCGCGGTTGTCGATCACCAGCGGCTGGCCCAGGGCCTGGCCCATTGCCTGCGAGATCACGCGCGCGGAAACGTCAATGTTGCCGCCGGGCGGGAAGGGCACGACGACCTGCACCGGGTGCGCGGGATAAGCCTCGGCGGCGCCGGCGGCATGGCACAGGAGGGTGAGCAGGCAGGCGCCGGCGAGCGCGCGCAAGGGGAAGGCAGGCATGAACGGGCTTTCTTGGTGGGGTGGGGTTATTCGGGATCGGCCATCGCTTCGGCAACGCAGCGCTGGTTGTCTTCCATGAAGCTGCCGATTTGCGCGGTGGCCCAGGAGGGACGGGCGATCAGGCGCTCCCACCAGTCGCGGGTGCGCGGTGGCAGATGGCCGGGGCGCTCTTCCTCGAAGCGCACTACGTAGGGCGCGGCATGCAGGTCAGCCAGCGTGTAGCGGTCGCCATGGATCCACGGACCGCCGCTGGTTTCGAGATAGCGCTCGACTTGTACGCACATGTTCTCGAGGATGTCGAGGGCGGCGTCGATCTCGGCCGGCGAGAAGGGATTGCGCGCCATGCGCGTCCACAAGTCGCGGCGCGCCTTGCTGGGAATCGCGGCCAGGCGCGCTTCCAGTTCCGCGTCGCTCCACTTTTCGCACATCGGACGCATCATCTTCATCCAGTTCGGTTTTTGCACCGCCGGCAGGCAGACGTCGTCGATGTACCTGGACCAGCGCCGCAGCTCATGGCGATCGGCCGCATCGTCCGGCATCAGCGGCGGATCGGGAAAGGCCTCGTCGAGGAATTCGTCGATCAGGTTGCTCTCGACCAGGTTGCGCCCATCGACCACCAGGCAGGGCACGATGCCGCTCGGATTGAGAAGCTTGTACCAGGGCGTGTGATGCTGGAAGCGCAGCAGGTCCAGCACGTGGCCTTCGTAGGCCAGGCCTTTTTCGGCGAGTGTCAGGCGAACCTTGCGCGAAGCGCTCGAATTCCAGGCGTGATACAGGACGAGCTTGGGCGCGAATGTCGCGTCGCGCCCGCCGGCGCTGCGCGGCATGGCGATCTCCTCGCGCGCGTGATTGTTGGGGGGGCGATGCTGCGCGCCCGCGCAAGTTAACAGCTTGCCGTGCCGCGGGCGACTTATGCGGCCCCTAAAGCGTGACGCATGAAGCGACGCTCAGGATGCGACGGTGATCGAATCGACGCGGTCGGGGTAAAAGGCCAGGTGGTCCTTGATTGCCGCCACCGCCGCATAGGGGGACTCGTAGGTCCAGACCGCGTTGACCGTGCGGGCGCCGCCGGCGGGAATGCTGTAGTAGCTGCAATCGCCCTTGTAGGGGCAATAGGTGGCGTGCGGCGTGCGCTCGAGCAGCGTCATGTCGATGTCGCGGCGCGGAATGTATTGCACCGGCGGATAGCTGGCTTCGCGCAGGGTGAGGGCGCTGCTGCTGCGGGCCAGCGTGCGCCCGCCGAGGGTGACCACGACTTCGCCCGTGGTGGGCTCGACGGTGATCGGATGGTCGGGACCGGGCTGTTTGACTGGTTTGTCGCTCATGATGCCTCCTGGCATGTATTGATAGCTTGCCGGATATGGCCGGCGCCGCCGATCTCAAGGGGCGCGCCGATATGTTTTCCGGCAATTCGGCGCATAAATGACCTTGGGCGCGTGGTGGACTTTTTCATGTCATAGTCGATAGGTTGGTAACCATAAACACGAGGAGACAAGTATGCACTTCATGCGCCGCATGGGGCCGGCCGGCCGCGCCGTCTTCGCTGCCCTGGCCTGTCTGGCCTGTTTCGCGCTGCCGGCCCAGGCAGCCGACCCGATCAAGATCGGCTTCGGCCATTCGCTCACCGGGGGCAACGGTCCGCTGGGCAAGGCATCGCTGTTGACCTTCCAGATCTGGGCCGAAGAGATCAACGCGCACGGGGGCCTGTTGGGCCGCAAGGTCGAGCTGATCTATTACGACGACCAGAGCAACCCGGCCAACGTGCCCGGCATCTACAACAAGCTGATCGACATCGACCACGCCGACGTGCTGGTCAGCCAGGGCACGGTGTTCACCGCGCCGGCGATGCCGGTGGTGATGCAGCACAACCGCTTCCTGCTGGCCAGCCTGTCGCTGGCGGTGAACGACCAGTTCAAGTACAACCGCTACTTCCAGACCATGCCCTACGGGCCGGACGGCAAGGCGGCGATCAGCAAGGGCTATTTCGAGGTGGCCTCCAAGCTCAACCCCAAGCCCAAGACCATCGCCTTTGTCGGCGCCGACATCGAGTTCGCGCGCAATGCGCTGGACGGCGCGCGCGCCGGCGCGAAAAAGATGGGGCTGCAGGTGGTCTATGACCAGAGCTACCCGGCGAGCACGGTGGACTTCAGCTCCATCATGCGCGCGATCCAGGCGAAAAAGCCGGATCTGGTGTTCATCGGCTCCTACCCCATCGATAGCGCGGGCCTGGTGCGCGCGGCGCACGAGGTGGGCCTGAAGGCCATGATGTTCGGCGGCGCGATGGTGGGTCTACAGATCACCAACGTCAAGATGAAGATGGGCGAGACCCTCAACGGCATGGTGAATTACGAGCTGTTCCTGCGCGAGCCTTCGATGAACTTCCCCGGCGTCGACGAATTCCTCACCAAGTATCGCACTCGCGCCGGCGCCGCCGGCACCGACCCGCTGGGCCTGTATGTCGCGCCGGTGCAGTACGCGACCATGCAGGTGCTGGAGCAGGCGATCAAGGCCACCGGCGGCACGGACGACGCCAAGCTCGCTGACTACCTGCACAAGAGCACTTTCAAGACCATCTTCGGCGACATCCGGTTCGGCGCCGACGGCGAATGGGCGAATTCGCGCATCCTCATGACCCAGTTCCAGAAGGTCAAGGGCAACGACATGAAGCAGTTTGATACGCCCGGCACGCAGGTGATCCTGTATCCGGAATCGCTGAAGTCGGGCACGCTGAAATATCCGTTCCCGGTCCAGTAAGACAACAAGGGCCCGTGAGGGCCCTTGTTATTTGGGGACGCGGCCGACCGCCTAGTCGTTGAGCATGGCGACTGCGCGGGTCCAGCCGGCCGAGCCGCCCTTGACGCGCACCGGGAAGCAGGCGATGGTGAAGCCGTGGCCGGGGATGGCTTCGAGGTTGTGCATCTTTTCCATGTGGCAATAGCCCACGTCCATGCCGACGCGATGGCCTTCCCAGATCAGCGAAGCGTCCTTCGTCTCGGCGTATTTCTGCTTGGTGTGCACGAAGGGCGCGTCCCAGCTCCAGCCGTCGATGCCTGTGACGCGCACGCCCTGTTCGACCAGGTAGAGCGTGGCTTCGCGGCCCATGCCGCAGCCGGAGGATACGTAGTCTTGCTGGCCGTAGCGCGCGCCGGCGCGGGTGTTGACCACCACGATGTCCAGCGGCTTGAGTTCATGGCCGATGCGCTTCAATTCCGCGATCACGTCGTTGCGGGTGGCGACGTAGCCGTCTTCGAAATGGCGAAAGTCCAGCTTCACGCCGGGGCGGAAACACCAGTCGAGCGGGATTTCGTCGATGGTCGCTGCGCGCTTGCCGCTGTCCATGGTGGAGAAGTAGTGGTACGGCGCGTCCATGTGGGTGCCGTTGTGGGTGTTGAGTTTGATCTGCTCGATGGCCCAGCCGTGGCCGTCCGGCAAGTCCTGTTTTTCCATGCCGGGGAAGAAACTCACCATGTAATCGGCGGTGTCGTGGTGGTTCTGGTATTCGATCGAGGGGCCGAAACCGGGCGGGTCGGCGTACGGGTTGTTTTCCAGCGGCACCGAGAGGTCGACGAAGCGCATGTTGTCTCCTGTTATGTAAGGCGTTGCGCAGATTGTGCGCGAGGGCGCGCGCTGGTTGGAGCGATAGTGCCGATAACAGGCACGAAAAAGCCGCCCGGAAGGCGGCTTTTTGGGGGCATCTCCACTTTACTCCGGCAACAGGCCGATGGTCTTCGACACTTCCGCCCAGCGCTTGCGCTCGCCCGCCAGGAAGGCGGCAAGGCGTGCCGGCCCGCCCGGCTCGGCGATCGGGCCGATGGTGAGGATGCGCTCGGCGACATCCTTCTCCGAAAGGATCGCGGTGAGCTCGTCGCTCATGCGCTTGACGATGGGCGCCGGCGTGCCCTTGGGTGCGACCAGGCCGAAAAAGCCGATCATCGAATATCCGGGCAGCAGTTCGGCCAGCGCCGGCGTCTGCTCCCAGCCGGTCACGCGCTTGGGTGAGGTGACGCACAAGAGGCGCAGCTTGCCCTGGCGCGTCAGTTGCGCGGCGGAGGCG
Source organism: Burkholderiales bacterium (assembly GCA_036498945.1). Taxonomy (GTDB): domain Bacteria; phylum Pseudomonadota; class Gammaproteobacteria; order Burkholderiales; family JAEUOS01; genus JAQGMJ01. Next base: position 27,499 of record DASYEQ010000091.1, read on the forward strand.
AGGTCGCTGACCACTGCGTCGGTCTGGCCGCCGATGGCGTCGGTGATCGCGGTATTGACCGAGGTGTAGGCAACCAGGTTGGCCTTGATGCCGGCGCGCGCGTTCAACAGGCGCGAGATGATGCCGCCCAGGGTGCGCGGGCCTTCATTGGCGATGGAAATCTTCTCGGGGTCGGCCTTGGCGCGCGCCAGCAGGTCCTTCATCGATTCGATCGGGCCGTCGGCGCGGGTGAAAACGCCGAACGGGCTGGAGGCGATGTACTCGACCGGGGTGAAATCGGCGCGCGGATCGTACGGCAGGCTCTTGAACAGGAAGAGGTTGGAGACCAGCGCGGCGCTGGTGGCGAAATAAAAGGTGTAGCCGTCGGGCGCCGAATTCTTCGCCGTCTGCGCGCCGATCAGGTTCTGGCCGCCGGGTTTGTTGTCGATCACCGTGTTCTGGCCGAGCCTGGTGGAGAGCTTCTCCGTGAGCACGCGCGCGACCACGTCCACGCCGGAGCCGGCCGGCTGCGCGACCACCCAGCGCATCGGCCGGTCGGGCCATTTGTTCGCCTGCGCGAAGGCGCGCAATGGGGCGATGGCGGGCGCGCCGGCGATGCCGGTGGCGAGTGTCGTGTGCAGGAATTTTCTGCGGTCCATGTTCAGTCTCCTCGTTGGTAGGTATTTTTCAAAGGTGCCAGCAGGGCGCGCAACTGTGCCTCATTCGAAGCCACGCCATAAACGTAATGATCGGGGCGCACCAGCGCGGCGCGGCATTGGTGGCGCGCGAACCACGCCGCCAGCACGCCTTCGGTTTCGCTATATGGCGCGCCGAGCGGCAGCACCATGCATGCCGGCGGCAACTCGTCGGCCGGCGGCGCTGCGAGGGAACCGTCGGTCACCAGGCGCCAGCCGGTGCCGGCCAGTTGGTCCATGCGCAGGGTGTTGGCGCCGCTCGCGAGCCAGGGTTGCGGGAAGAGCGTGCCGCGCGCCGCATGCGCCGCTTCGCCTAAAAGGCCGGCGGCCAGCGCCGGCTGCACGTCCTGGCGCGGCATCGGCTTGACGGTGCCACCGCATTCCTCCAGCGCATGCGCATCGCGCGTGCGGGCGGCGGCGATGTCGCGCTCGCCGATCATGCGGCCGATCTGCTTGATGCGCGTGGTCAGCGCGGTGACGTGGCCCTTGCGCTCGATGCCGTAGGTATCGAGCAGCGCGTCGCCCGCCAGGCCCTGCAATACCGCGGCAAGTTTCCACGCCAGGTTGGTGGCGTCGCGCACGCCCTGGCACATACCCTGGCCGAGAAACGGCGGCTGCTGATGCGCGGCGTCGCCGGCGACGAACACGCGTCCGGCGCGCCACTGTGTCGCCACCAGGGCGTGAAAGCGGTAGCTGGCCTGGCGCCACAGGGTGGCATCGTCCGGCGTGATCCAGCGCGAGAGCAGCTTCCAGGTCTCTTCCGGGGTGGCGATGTGCTTCGGGTCTTCGCCTTGGTTGATGGAGATTTCCCAGCGGCGATGGTTGCCCGGGCCGATGATGAAGCTGCTGGGGCGCTGCGGCTCGCAATACTGCACGCTTTCCCGCGGCAGTTTTCTCAGCCCGGCCTCGTTCACCTTCACGTCCACCACCAGCCAGGGCTGGTCGAAGCCCAGATCTTCGAGTTCCAGGCCCGCCAGCTGGCGCACCGTGCTGGAAGCGCCGTCCGCGCCAATGACATAGCGCGCGCGCACCTGCTGCGTGGTGCCGTCATCGCTCACCGTGGTGAGGGTGACGCCCTCCTCATCCTGCGTAAGCGAGGTGACGGCGACGCCGAGTTCGACGCGCACTTGCGGCAGGCCCTGCGCATGCGCGCGCAGGATATCCTCTACCGGCGGCTGGCTGAAGACGATCGAAGGCACATAGCCCAGCGGATAGGGCGGCGCCACCGTCGACATGCGGCGTATCAGTTGGCCATCGACACCGTAATAGCAGGAGTCGGTGAACGGCTCCATGTAGGGCGCGATACGCTCGACCACGCCCAGTTGCTGGAACACGCGCAGGATTTCGTGATCCAGTGCAATCGCGCGCGGCTTGTCGTACACCTCGCGCGAACGGTCGCAGACGTAGGTGGAGAGGCCGTAGCCGCCGAGCAGGCCCGCGGCCACCGCGCCGGAAGGACCGAAGCCGACGACGGCGACGTCGTGGATTTTTTGCGTGCTGCTCATGCGCTACTTCACGCTCCCGGCAAAGCGGATGACGCGCTGCGCTTCTTTAAGATTTGCCGAAGGCGGCTGCGAGATACCCCAGTGGTCAACGCGCCCGGCCGGCCACTTCCAGTCTTCCGGGCGGCCGACCTGGTAGCTGTCGTCCACCTGCTCGACTTCGGCGGTGTATTCGATGACGAAGCGGCCAGGGCCGACGAAATAATTGAAGGCGTTGTCGCCGGGGCCATGGCGGCCGGGCCCCCACTCGATGGCGTAGCCGGCATCCTTCAGGCGCCCGCCGCCGCGCATCACCGACTCCAGGTCAGGCATCAGGAAGGCGACGTGGTTCAGGCAGTCGTTGTCGGCATCGGCCAGCGCGACGCTGTGGTGGTCGCCGCGCGGTTGCGTCGGGATGCGCAGGAAGGCCATGATGCGCGTGCGATCGGACAGCTTGAATCCCAGGGCTTCGTAGAAAGGCTGGGCGGCGGCGGTGTCGTGACTGTTCATCACCGCATGCGCCAGGCGGATCGGCTCGTCGCGGCGCTCGGCAGCGTCCGCATTGCGTGTGTCGCCATGGACGAAGCGCAGGATGCGGCCCTGCGGGTCGCGGATGGTCACGGCCTCGCCGCCGCCGTGTTCCAGCACAGCGGCGCGCGGCGTCACTACGCTACCGCCGTTGTCCTTGGCGCGTTCGGCCAGCGTATCGAGGGCCGCGGCCGAAGACGCGCGAAAGGTGACGGAACGCAATTCCGGTTGTGCCGATTTGCATAGGGCGATGACGTGGCAATCGGCGCCGCTGGCGCGCAAGTACACGGCGTCCGCTGTTTCTGCCGCCACTTTCAGGCGCCAGGTATCGACGTAGAACGCCCGCGCTTGCGTCAGATCCGGCAAGCCCATTTCGACGCTGCGCAGGGAGGTGATGAGTCCTGATTCCATAACAATGCCCTCGGCCAAATCTATCTGGCGATTCTAAACGCTTCAGCAAAAAATATACACAAAATTAAAAGGAACCGCATAAATATGTATATTATTAAGTCCAACGCCGGTTTCACCCGGTAAAATAATTGTTCATGCCCAAACTTGCCCTCGCTGTCAGTGGTTCCGAAACCCTGGCTACCAACCTTTATGATCGCCTGCGCGCCGATGTGCTCGCCGGCAAGCTGGAGCCGGGGCGCAAGCTGCAGATCGAATTTCTTTGCGAGCGCTATAGCGCCGGGCAGACGCCGGTGCGCGAGGCGCTGAACCGCCTGACCAGCGACGGCCTGGTGGAGCGCCGCGAGCAGCGCGGTTTCGCCGTCACTCCCGTGAGCCGCGACGACCTGCTGGAGATCACCAAGACGCGCTGCTGGCTGGAAGAGGTGGGCTTGCGCGAATCCATGGCGCAGCGTACCGCGCAATGGGAGGAAGAATTGGTGCTGGCGCATCACCGCCTGGCGAAAATGCCGCGCTCAAATTCGACCGCCGGCTACGAGGAAAACCCGGGCTGGGAAGCGCTGCACAAGGCGTTTCATCATGCCCTGATCGGCGCCTGCCAGTCGCGCTGGCTGATCGCTTTTTGCGAGCAGCTGGCCGACCAGCTGTATCGCTATCGCCAGCTGGCGGTGCATCGCACCTATCCGAATCGCCACGAACGCGGCGAGCACCAGGCCATTGTCGATGCCGTGCTGGCGGGTGATGCCGACGAGGCGGTGCGCCTGCTGAACGCGCATTACCGCCAGACCGCCGACATCATCCTCGCCGACGCGCAACTGTTCGGGTAAGCAGCGCCCGCCCGCTTGTCGCGGGCAATCACTTAGATGCCTTCGGCGCGCACGAGCCGCTGCGCCGGCTTCCGCTTGTCTATGCAGGTAAGACCATGGCGCAGCGCCATGTGTCGGCGATGAGCGCGGCCGTGAGCGATTTTTGCGCCGCTGGCTTCCCCGCGCGGCAGGGTCTGCCTTATGCGGAAGCCGTGCACCTCGGGCAAGCGCAGCCGGATACGCCGAAACCACGCAAGGACCGAACAGAAGCCGGTTTGGCCTCTTTTTCCAGTCAAGTCGATGCACCCTGGTCGCGGAGAATGTTTGCTGGAAGTCATGGAGGCGTCAGGGGGCGGTCGTATCGCCGCGCCACATCAAGGATGCGCATGCCGATGGGCGCGCGGTCCGGCTTCCGGAAATCTTTGCATCGGGCGCACCCACCGGCGGCGCGCCGGGTGCGTGACGCAAGGAAGTCGATCCCGATGAAGCATCAAAAATCCGAATACCTGGCGCGTGCCGTTCCGGCCGGTCTGGGAATCGCCGGCGCCGCCGGCGCCCTGCTTGCCGGAGGCTTCAGTACGGTCGGCATCGGCGCGGCGGCGCTGCTGGTCGCCGCCGGCGTCGGCGCGGCCAGGCATCTGGGCAAGCGCTGGGATGCGCTACAGGCGCAGGCACAAGCCGCCGACAGGCACACTGATGACGATGCGCAGGCATGGGCCGCGCGCGAGTCCAACGACGCCTTCGTGCGCTTCGCCGCCGAACTCAGCCCGGTATGGTCCGGGCATATCGAAAATTCGCGCCAGCAGATGGAAGAAGCCATCGCCACGCTGGTGGGGCGCTTCTCCGGCATCGTGCAAAAGCTCGACCAGGCCGTGGCTGCCTCCGGCGCCGCCACCGATAGCGTCGAGCACGGTGACAACGGCCTGGTGGCAGTGTTCTCCCAGGGCGAGCGGGACCTCGGTTCGGTGCTCTCCAGCATGCGCGAGGCCACCGCCAGCAAGGCGGCGATGCTCGACAAGGTCAAGGGCCTGGACCGCTTCATCGGCGAACTGCAAACCATGGCGGCCGACGTCGCCAACGTCGCCAAGCAGACCAACCTGCTGGCGCTGAACGCCGCCATCGAGGCAGCGCGCGCGGGTGAGCAGGGCCGCGGCTTTGCCGTGGTGGCCGACGAGGTACGCAAGCTTTCCACCATGTCGGGTGACACCGGCCGGCGTATCGCCGAAAAAGTCGAAGTGATCAGCGGTGCGATCGCCGGCACCTGCGCCACCGCCGACGCCTCGATGCGCCAGGACCAGGAATCGGCGGCGCAATCCGAAACCGTGATCGGCGATGTCCTGGGGCGCTTCCGTGACGTTACCGCGGCGCTGGTCGCATCCTCCACGCAGATGAAGAGCGAGAGCATCGGCATCAAGGCCGAAGTCGCCGAAGCCCTGGTGCAGCTGCAGTTCCAGGACCGCGTCAGCCAGATCATGTCGCACGTGCGCGCCAACATCGAGCGCATGCCGGAAATGCTGGAACAGAACGGCCCGCAGGCCGCGCCACTCCTGGCCGAGCTGGAAAAAACCTACGCGATGAGCGAAGAGCGCGCCCTGCACAAGGGCGGCGGCGGCGCGGCGGCGGAGCAGGAAATCACTTTCTTTTAAGAGGCATATATGGCTAAGACGATCATGGTTGTGGACGACTCCGCCTCGCTGCGGCAGGTCGTGGGCATCGCGCTCAAGGGGGCCGGTTACGACGTCATCGAAGGCTGCGACGGCAAGGATGCCCTGGCGAAAATGACCGGGCAGAAGATCCACCTGATCATCAGCGACGTCAACATGCCGAACATGGACGGCATCAGCTTCGTCAAGGCGGTCAAGCAGTTGCCCACCTACAAGTTCACCCCGGTAATCATGCTCACCACTGAATCGCAGGAGAACAAGAAGGCCGAAGGCCAGGCCGCCGGCGCCAAGGCGTGGGTGGTCAAGCCCTTCAAGCCCGAGCAGATGCTGGGCGCGGTGCAAAAACTGGTGTTGCCGTAAGCATGAGCGCCGACCTGAACACCCTGCGTATCGAAGGCGAGATGACGATCTATCGCGCCGCCGAGATCAAGCAGCAGCTCACTGACTTCCTCGCCGCCGCCGGCGCCGCGGGCGTCACGCTTGACCTGGCCGAAGTGAGCGAAATCGACTGCAGCGGCGTGCAACTGCTGGCCGTGGCGCGCGATGCCGCGCGCGCCGCCGGCGGCCAGCTTCGCCTGGCCGCGCCGAGCGCCGCCGTCACCGAAGTGTGCGGGCTGCTGCGCCTGCCGACCCTGCTGGCCGATTGAACCGACAACACGAATAGCCAAGAGCTGCCATGAACCTGGACCAAGCCCTGCAGACTTTCATCGCCGAAAGCCGCGAACTCCTCGAAGACGTCGAGCAGACCCTGCTGTCGCTCGACCAGGCCGAGGACCGTACCGAAGCGGTGAACGCGATTTTCCGCGCCGCCCACACCATCAAGGGTTCGGCCGGCCTGTTCGGCCTCGACCACGTGGTCGAATTCACCCATGTGATGGAAAGCGTGCTTGACCAGGTGCGCGACGGCACCGTGCCGCTGGAAGCGGAATTGACCTCGTTGCTGCTGGCCTGCGGCGACCATATCGGCCAACTGATCGATGCGATTGCCGCCGGCAATCTTACGGCGGATGAGGCCCTGGTCCGCGAAGGCACACCGTTGACCGAGCGCCTGCGCGCCTGCATGGGCGGCAGCCACGGTGCCGCCGCCGCCCCCAAGACTGCCAGTACCGTAGCGGCCGTTGCCGCCGCACCGGCGGGTGATGCGGTTGCCAGCGCCTGCTGGCACATCTCGCTGCGTTTCGGCGCGGATGTGATGCGCAACGGCATGGACCCGCTGTCTTTCATCCGCTACCTGAGCACCCTGGGCGAAGTCACCGGTATTGCTACCGTGACGGTGGCGCTGCCGCCGCTGGCGGACATGGATCCCGAATCCTCCTACCTCGGCTTCGAGATCGCCTTCGCCAGCGAAGCTACGCGCGAAGCCATCGAAGGCGCCTTTGAATTCGTGCGCGACGATTGCGGCCTGCACATCCTGGCGCCGCATGCGAGCCTGGCCGAATACAAGCGCCTGATCGAAGCCCTGCCGGAAGACGACGAATATCTCGAACAGATGCTGGCGCAGACCGGCAGCCTTACCGTCGATGAATGCGCCGCCCTGCGTGGCGTGCAGAACCTGGGTGCCGCTGTCGTGACGGCCCCCGTCGCACGCGGTGCGGCAGGCCTGGATAATGCGCCTGCGCCTGCGCCTGCGGCGAAGCAGAAACAAGCGGGCGACTCCAAGCCGCGCGACGGCGGCTCGATCCGCGTCGACGCCGAACGCCTGGACAACCTGATCAACCTGATCGGCGAACTGGTGATCGCCAGCGCCGGCACCGGCATGATGGCTGCCCGCCTGCGCAATCCCGAATTGCTGGAAACCGCCTCCACCCTGGCCAACCTGGTCGAGCAGGTGCGCGACGGCGCCCTTCAACTGCGCATGGTGAAAATCGGCGCCACCTTCAGCCGCTTCCAGCGCGTGGTGCACGACGTTGCGCGCGAGCTCGGCAAGGACATCGTGCTTTCCGTCAGCGGCGAAGACACCGAACTGGACAAGACGGTGGTGGAAAAGATCACTGATCCGCTCACCCACCTGGTGCGCAACGCCATGGACCACGGCATCGAGCCGGCGGAGGTGCGTGCCGCCGCGGGCAAGCCGGTGCAGGGCGCGGTGCGCCTGAATGCGTATCACGACTCCGGCACCATCGTCATCGAAGTCGGCGACGACGGCGGCGGACTCAAGCGCGAGAGGATTCTCGCCAAAGCCATCGAACGCGGCCTGATCAGCGCCGGCCAGCCCTTGAGCGACCGCGAAGTCTACAACCTGATTTTCGAGCCGGGCTTTTCCACCGCCGAGAAGGTGACCAACCTCTCCGGCCGCGGCGTCGGCATGGACGTGGTCAAGCGCAACATCACCGCGCTGCGCGGCACGGTGGACATCGCCAGCCGCGCGGGCGAAGGCACCACCATCACAGTGCGCCTGCCGCTGACGCTCGCCATCATCGACGGCTTCCTGATCAACGTCGGCGACTCCGTCTTCGTGGTGCCGCTGGACATGATCGAGGAATGCGTGGAATTCAGCGCCGAGCAAGGCAAGGAATACACCAACCTGCGCGGCCAGGTGCTGCCCTTCGTGCGTCTGCGCGAGTTCTTCGAAATGGAAGCGGGCGAGGCCGTCGCGGCGCAGCGCGAAAGCATCGTGGTGGTGAAGTACGCGGGCCGCAAGGCCGGCCTGGTGGTCGATGGCCTGCTGGGCGAATTCCAGACCGTGATCAAGCCTTTGGGCAGCATGTTCAGCCGCGTCAATTGCATCAGCGGTTCCACCATTCTCGGCAGCGGCGATGTAGCGCTGATTCTCGACATCCCCGCGCTGATCGGCGCGGTGGAGACGGGCGAATCCGCCCGCCTGGCGGTGTAAGAAGACCGATCGATCCGGCATTCATTCAGTTCACTTCTTTATTTCCTGAACCTTACTGTGGTGTCCGCATCACCGCGCTCAAACGGCAAGCGGACCTGGAGGCATCATGTTTAAAAACCTGAAGGTTGGTACCCGTCTCGGCCTGGGCTTCGGCTTGTTGGTCGTCCTGATGTTGATACTGACCTTGATCAGTATCGTGCAACTGGGGGCGGTCAACGACGCGACGCGCACCATCGCCGATGATCGCCATCCCAAGGTGGTCCTGATCGACCGCGTGATCAAGCGGGCGCTGGACAACAGCGGCCTGGTCCGCGGCGTCGCGCTCGCGGTGAGCGAAGACGAGATCGGGCAATACAAACAGAAGATCCGCGAAAACCGCGGCGCGATGGCCGAATCGCTGACCAAACTCGATCAGATCCTGAAGTCCGAAAAGGGGCGCGAGTTGCTCAAGGAAGTCAAGGACCGGGATGCCACGCTCGAAGCCAAGCTTGGCTTCGCACTGGATACCTCCAAGGGAGGCAAGGCCAAGGCTGGCGAATTCATTCGCACCGATTTCGCGCCCGCCAATAGCGCTTTCGTGGCCGCGCTGGAAACGCTCAGCCGCTTCCAGGGCGACGAGATGGAGAAAAGCGCGCAGGACGCGCAGCACGTCTACGCCGAAACGCGCAACCTGATCGGCGCCCTGACCGGTGTTGCCATCCTGCTGGCGCTGGGCATTGCCTTCTGGATCACGCGCGGCATTACCCGTCCCTTGCGCGAAGCCGTGAGCGCGGCCGACCGCTTGGCCGAGGGCGATCTCACCTCGAAGATCGACGTGCACAGCCGCGACGAGACCGGCCAACTGCTGGCGGCGATGAAGCATATGGTAGGCAAGCTGACCCAGGTGATCGAGGGCCAGGGGCGTCTGGTGGAGGCGGCCAACCGCGGCGATTTCTCCGCGCGCATCGAGCTGGACGGCCTGCAAGGCTTCCAGAGAGAGATGGGCGAAGGCCTGAACCAGCTTGTCACCACCACCGGGGCCAGCCTGGACGACGTCATGCGCGTGATGGGCGCGGTTGCGGAAGGCGACCTCACCAAGAAGATCGAGCAGGAATACGAAGGCAGCTTCGGCCAGTTGAAGGAATACACCAACAACACCGTCGACAGGCTGTCGCAGACCATCGGCGAAGTGCGCGGCGCGGCGCAATCGCTGGCGAGTGCCTCGGAAGAAGTGAGCGCCACCGCGCAATCGCTGTCGCAAGCGGCGAGCGAGCAGGCGGCCGGCGTGGAAGAAACCAGTGCTTCGGTCGAACAGATGACCGCCTCGATTGCCCAGAACACCGACAACGCCAAGGTCACC
>DASYEQ010000092.1:0-30062 GCA_036498945.1 Burkholderiales bacterium
TCCTCGAAAGCGCCGCTGAGAATGGAACGGGTGCGCTCCGACCAACCGTGTGTCCAGGCAAGCGTCGCGTATTCAGTGGTGGCGTAGGTAGAGCCAGGGCCCGCCTGGGAATCGTTAAAGCGCTTGCCCGTGGCAAAGTCCACGATCGAATAAGTCAGCGGACTCCAACGAACGCCGACTTCCCAGATTCCGCCGCGCGCCCGCTGCTGCGCCGCCAGCCCACTCGAGTATTTCTTCTCGGAATAGCCGATCTTTGCCGTGCCTGTAGTCAGCGCCGTCGCTTCCCACTTCAAACCGGTGAGCACCCGGTTTTCATCGTTGTCTTGTACCGAGGTCGGGTCCCTGTAATCCGTTTTGATGTACTGATCCTGAATCAGCCATTCCGTCTTGGGTCCGATGCGCCAGAAGAACGTCCCGCCATAAAGCTGGGAATCGTAATCAAGGGCCGTGGTGACCGACCGGTTATTTACGTAACGTTTGTCCGTCAGAAGAGTCTGGACTTCGATCCGTCCTTGCGCACCCGCGGCGCCGTAGGCGTAGATCCCGCCGAAGTCCGCTTGATGGTATTTGTTCGGCGTCGTTGCAGCCGTCGACGCGAGGGTATAGCCGCGCGGGTCGGACTTGATGAGGTAATCGGCGATCATCCGCAGGTTCGAGCGCGCCGAAAAATCGAAGTCGGCGCCGCCGCGAAACTCGTGATAGTCGAAGTTGTCGGTGCTGGAGTTCGCGTAACGTCCGTACGTACCCACATAGCCAAGACGAAAATCCGTCCGTGCGCCCTTCAACTCCGCCAGCAACGCGGGCGACAGGACGGTCACCGCGGAATGGATGTGATTATTCTGCGTCAGGGCGACGTTGTCGTTATACCCTTCACCCAGGCTAACGGAGGGATAAATCACGAACGGGTCTAGGCGGACCCCGGCGGCCCCCTTCGGCCCTTGCGGCGCCTCGACCGCACCATCGTCAGCAGGGCCGGTTCCGGGTGCGGGCGCATATTGCTGGGCCGAGGCAATCCCGATCCACATCGACAAAATGCCCATTGCCAAGCCGCCGCTCAGCAACCGGAAACCATTTGGAGTGTTGGTCGTCGTCATGAGTGATCCAGTTTTCTATTCATTGACCGCATGATCGGCCCCTCCCCCTGCCTGATTCGCCAAATCGAAACGTAATTTTCCGCCGTTCCGATACCCGACTTACGCCTCTCTTGCACCTACCTAACGTAATGCCTGAGGAAAAGAGGTATATGTCATTGATACTAATAAGTTCTCTATCAAGGTGTCAATCAAAACGTGAGAGGCCCACCACCCCAAATGTCTTTGGCACCAATTCCGAAAACCCGTCCGCGATGGCTGCTGGACTCACGATTCCCGACTTTTGGCTTCATTTTCAAGAACATGGGCAAAGTTGGGTAAATGCAACAAACTACATCAGGAGAGCCTGTATTTTTCCCTCTACGAGACGCCGCGCTGTCCCCGCCAAATTCGGTACTTTTTTCCGGACTTCTAACTTAAAATCTCAGCACCTGCCTCACCAAGCCTTGCGAGAAACATGCCCCGCCGACATTCCGGCGTCATAAATGGTGAGAATCCGTAAAAATTCTACAGTTACGCGACATGTGACGCAATGCTGTTGACGCGGAATCAGGGGACCATCCTCCCTTGCCATTGGGTCGATACGTACGTCATTGATTTACGGGACTTCGCGCCTCGCCGGCTTGTCGCTTTTTAGATACAGCCTCGGCAAGTCAGGCGCAGCCAGGTCGCCACCAGCCTGTTCACGCGCGCCACAAAATCAGCGATACCTCAAGGGCGCGTCCCTTGCCGGTTGCCCGGCAACTGGCGCCACGCACGCATGGCCTGCTCGGCAGAACACGATTGATCGCATGCACGCTCGCTCCTTGCAGATCAAGGTAACCTTCACGCCCTTCGCAACCGACGTCAGCCGCCGTCAACTTCGATCAAAGATGAGCACCTTGATGCCGCCAAGGTCGTGTTGTTCGGAAAGATGAAAGCGCTGCTGAATGGCTGTAACAAGGAGTCCTTCAGGGTCGCTGTAGTCGCTACCACGCAGCACCACCCCTATTCTCGGGAAGGCCGCAGCCAGTTCGCGGACGCGATCCGCGTCCGCGACATCGACCGGCCTGCCCGCATCCACTACCATGATTTCGTCACTCTCCGCCTGCGACGTATCGAAGCGCCCGAACGGCACGCCGTAAATCGTAAAATCAGCGCGCTGTCGCTTCACGTAGTAAGAAAGCGCCCAGCCGGAGTTCGTATTTGTGTAGAAGACCGGCTCGCCTTTGCCGAGTCTCGTGGACAGAAAGGCCGCGACGTCGCGCCAGGGCTCCTTGGAGAACTGGGCAAAAAATCCGGCCACGTTGGCGCACAGCAGCGAAACGACGACCACGCCCACGATCGCACGACATATCGTGCCCAGGGACTCCATCCCATGCCCGACCAGTATGCTCAATGGCACGCTCAGGTAAATAAGCGTTCGGTCCAGAAAGATCGGCATGACACAGTAACTGACCACAATTTCCAGGAGAGGAGCACCTAGCCCGACGCTGAGCAACAGCAGCGCATGGTCTTTCTGTCCTTCTGCCCACAATCTGAATGCGCCTAGAACCGATAGCAGCAGAAAGAGGGCGGCTACCGCGAAACGCGATGAAATGAATGGTGTGCCGGCAAATCGCGCAGCCACATCGAAGATATCCCGGAGATGAGGCTTCGCAATCCAATAGCCCCGGTATACCGCCGTCGATCGCTCGAGCAGCGAATGTACATAGGGTAAGTACAGAAAGGCCGAAATCACAGCTGCCACCAGTATTCCGCGGCCCGCGCGACGATCGAAACCGGTCTTGGTCATCCACCACGCCACCAGCGGCATCCCCAGCGTGAGGGCCGCAAACGACCCGGTGTTGTGAACCCACAATACAAGCGCGAGGACAACGCCCAGGCCTAACCACCCCGCCAGGGTGATCGGCTCTGTCCCGCGACTTAACACAGCGCCGGATTCCCGACTCCAGTTCCGCATGATGCGCATTTCACAGCACATGACCACGGCGACCAGAAACGCAAACAGCGCATATCCGCGCACCTCTTGCGCGTATTGCAGTTGAATCGACGACAATGCAAAAAGCAAAGGCGCCAGAAGTCCGCGGAAAGGATTCTTCCCTGCTTCACCCGGCATGCGCGCCATGAGAAAGATCAGCGGAATCGTTGCAACGTTGCATACGACCGACAAAAGCCTGAGAGCGCCCTCGCTATCTCCAACAACCGCGGCCCATGCCTTGAGAACGATGTAGTAGGTCGGCGGGTTGAATTCAAACGTCGGTAGGACCTGCCAAAGATAAGAGAAGCTGTGCGTGATGGCGCGCGCGCTGTAGCCCTCGTCGATCCACAGCGAAAGCGCATCGAGGCGATAGAGACGTATCGCAAGGCCGGCCAGCGTAATGGCGACGAGCGCCACCCACGGCCCGGCATTTGGCCGCCCCGACCGTTTTCGGCATTGCCCCTCATCTTGCCCGCCTTTGCCGATATCCCCCGATCCACAACTCAGGCTGACCGATGAGTAGAGAGGCGTTTGCACTTGTTCCATCTCATAAAACATGTTTGTCGGCACATCGCTTACCGCACCATCGGTAAAATATGTCGGTCGCCTCGATTTTTCCTCGCGATCGCGGAAAGTTCCGCGCGCCGAGCCCCCCCCATTTGCCGAATGAATTCATCCTCGCGAGGCACCGTCGTTCGAAGAACATGCCTGCTTTCAGCGCGCAGCTTCCTCTGCTTTGCGTTGATCGGCACGCTTGCCACCGGCCTTCAATATTTTCTGATGTTCGGGCTTATCGCGTATGCGGCCATGAGCGCGATTGCGGCCTCGGTCATCGCCTTTTGCGTCAGCGCGACATTCAACTACGCTTGCAATGCGGCGATCACGTTTCAAAGCGACCAGCCGCCCCTTGAGACGGCGCCGCGTTTCGCCGTCACCGCCGGCATCGGCCTTCTGATCAATACCGGCTTGCTTTCCCTCTTGCTATCTCTTGGCCTCGACGTCATCGTGGCACAAATCCTCACTACCGCGAGCGTATTGCTATGGAATTTCTGCATCAACGCGATCTGGACCTTCAGCAGGCGGAACGCCTGAGAGCCGCTCCCGTGGTAAGCATTGTCGTACCTTGTTACAACGAGGAAACGATGCTACCCGAAACCGCGGCCAGGCTGACGGCGCTTCTGACGCGAATGATACAGGCCGGCGATGTGGCTGCCGCAAGCGGCCTGTACTTTGTCGACGACGGTAGCCAGGACGACACCTGGCGCCTGATATGCGATTTCGCCGCGAAGGACAACAAGGTGAACGGCATCAAGCTTTCCCGCAATCGGGGCCATCAGAACGCCCTGCTATGCGGACTTCTGACAGTGCCTGGAGACGCCGTCGTAAGCATGGACGCCGACCTCCAGGATGATCCGGAGGCGATTCCCGCAATGATCGCCGACTACCGCGCGGGCAGTGAAATCGTCTACGCGGTGCGCAGCAATCGCGCAACGGACGGCATCTTTAAACGGGAGAGCGCCGGGATCTACTACCGGATGTTGCGCCTCTTCGGTGTACGCATTCCCTTCAATCACGCCGATTTTCGCTTGATGAGCCGGCGCGCGGTCGAAGCCTTGCATGGCTACGGTGAATCCCATCTGTTCTTGCGCGCGTTGGTGCCGCAATTGGGCTTTGCTTCCTCGGAAGTTCAATACGCGCGCCAAGCCCGTCGCGCAGGCCAATCCAAATATCCGCTGCGCAAGATGATGAGCTTCGCATGGGAGGGAGTCACTTCCTTTACCGCCTACCCGCTACGGCTGATCACCACCACCGGCCTGGTCGTTTCCGCTGGCAGTCTGCTGATAGCCATTTGGGCCCTCGTAATTCGGCTATTTACCGATCGCGCCGTCCCCGGCTGGGCATCAATTGTGATCCCGACATACTTTATCGGCGGCGTGCAGCTGCTGAGCCTGGGGGTGATCGGCGAGTATCTGGCGAAGGTCTACGAATCCACCAAGCAGCGGCCACGATATTGCATCGAGGTCGTCTGCGGCGAGAGTTTCGTGCAGAGATAGGTTGAGCCCGCGCTTGAGAACGAACATGCCCCGATTTACCGGTCCGTGTGGGTTGTCCCGCGCGCTGTCGCCGCGGAGACGACGTCCGGGGTGATCGGGACCGCCTCTCAGATGTCGCTTTATCAGTTAAACACAATCCATTGATTTAATGAGAGAAATTTACAATAATTCACTTGTCATGTCGAAAAATATTCCCTAAGTCGCGAGAAAATCCCACGGCGTCTCCTACTACAATAAGCGTCGCTTTTCGCGCAGGGGAATCCATACTCCGGCTGGCAATAGGTCGTGTTGCCACAGCGGAGTATTGTCATCAGCATGCAAGTCCAGACGCGACTCCTATTTGCTCTCGTCCTCGTTAGCGCCGTTCTCGGAGGATGTGGCACGACATTCGACGCGCCTCATCGCGCCATGCAAGCCGGGGATGAGGACGAAACGATCAGTTGGTGGCGTCGGCCGGACCACTCGGGCATTTACGCCGCGATGACACGCCCGATCCTGGTCCCCGTGCCGCTGCAGGTCGCCGATGTTGCCCCCCCGCCTCCAAAGGACGTCCTTGAGCGTTTGCGCCGAGGCTTCGCAATTCCCGATTTGAATACGGCGCGCGTTCGCCAGCGCGAAGCATGGTTCATCCAGCGGCCGGAACTGGTCAAGCGCATTTTCGATCGCTCGTCCTCCTATTTGTACTACATCGTCGAAGAAGTCGAAAAGCGCCATCTTCCTACGGAACTGGCATTGTTGCCGTTCATCGAGAGCGGCTACGACCCTCGCGCCACCTCGATCGCGCAGGCCGCCGGCATCTGGCAATTCGTGCCCAGCACGGCAGCGCGTTACAAACTGAAAATCGACCCTTCGCGCGACGATCGCCGCGACGTCGTTGCCTCGACGGCCGCGGCACTCGACTATCTCGAGGGGCTCTACAAAATGTTCGGCGACTGGCACCTCGTGCTCGCGTCGTACAACTGCGGGGAAAACGCTGTCCAGCGCGCGATTGATCGCAATCGGGCGCAAGGACGGTCAATCTCCTATGAACACCTGCAGTTACCGGAAGAAACCCAGGACTACCTGCCAAAACTCCAGGCAATCGAAGATATTGTCCGCAACCCCGCACTCATCTCGCTCCCGCTTCCCCATCTGCCCAACGAACCCTACTTCACGTTCGCGGTTGCCCCTTCCCAGTTGAAGGTCAGCGATGCCGCCCGGTTCGCCGGAATGAACATGGATGACTTTGTCCTGCTCAATACGGCGTATACGAACAACCTGATCCCTCCCAAGGAGCGCATCGTGTTGCCGCTGGACCGCGTCCCGCTCTTTGAAAAGCAGGCGAATCAGCGGCCGGCCTCCACAGGCAAGCGTCAGCGTTAAGCGATGGCGGTCTTACGGTTCTTTGGCGGCAAGCGCCGCCGGATGGTCTGCCTGCTTTTATCCGTGATCGCCGCCTTTTGCGGTGTTCCGGCGGCCCGCGCGGACGAATATGTGGTCGGCATTCTGACCCCCGCAACCGGCGATTGGTCTCCGATCGGCAAGTCGATGCGCAATGGAATCGCGCTTGCCCTCGAACAAGCGGAAGACCACGGCCGCTTCCGCGAAGGGGTTCGCCTGAGCCTGCAGGATTACGACGAGAACCAGGCGCCCGCCGAATTGGCAGAGCGAACACAACGCATGGTTCAGGCGAATGACGCGATCCTGGTCATAGGCCCGATGTTCAGCAGCCATGCGCAATGGGTTGCCGCGACGGCCAATCGCTATTCGTTTCCCCTGCTCTCGCCTGCAATCTCGGAAAACGTCAATGCGGCGGGACCTTGGTCGTTCCGCAGCAGCGTGAGCCCGCATTTCATGATCGAAGCGATGGCCCGCAGCGCATTTACCGGTACCAACGCAAAGAAGATCGCCATTGTCTATCCCGCTGGCAACGCCGGTTTTCAAGCGCAGGCGGCCGTCATCTCCCGGATTGCCACCCAGATGCACCGCCTCGTCACCGCGGAGATCATGATGCCGTCGGCAGATGATACGGCCTTCGAGGACACGGCGGCCACTCTGGCAACGGCGCAAGCAGACTTGCTGTTCATCTGCATGGACGCCGAACCTGCTGCTGTCCTCGCCTCCCGCCTGCGCCGCGCCGGCGTACCGAAGAGCAGTCGATTCGTTTTCACGCCTGCCGCGGCGCAACCGGCGCTTCTGCAAGTGGGTCACGAGTATGTCGAAAACGCATTGGTGGCCGCGGATTACCTGCCGCAACTGCCTGGCGAGTTGAACAAGGCGTTCGTGGCCAGTTATCAGAAACGCTATGGAGCGCTCCCGGATCGCTGGGCCGGCATCGGCTTTACGACCGGCCTGATAGCCGCGGAGGGCATCCGAAACGCCGGCCCCCGGCCATCACGCCAACTGGTGCGCGACGGCCTGGAACGCGTACTCAACCTCTCCGTGCCCATGGGCGACGGCAAGTGGATGATGGGTCCGCGGCACGAACCTCGCTACGGACCGGCATTTTTCACCATCCGAAACGGCGAGTTCGTACCGTTCGAACCTTGAAGAAGATGGCCATGCCTGCGCGGGGGTAGGACGTCGAGGGCCCGGCCTGATCGCGCTACAGGGGCGACTTACCCCTGGTTGAACTGCTTGCCCAATTCCTCGTCCCACTGGCCGTCGATCAGCACGAAGGCGACACGGCACGGCGCCTTGTAGCGGTTGACCCAGGCGTGATTGGTGCCGCACTGCACGACGATGTCGCCGGCCTTCAGGTGCACATCGACGTCGTCCAGCAGCATGTCGATCTCGCCTTCGAGGATGATGGCGTAGTCGATCGACTCGGTGCGATGCATCAGCGGATGGCGCCCGCCGCGGCCGAAGGTCGAGGCCTTTTCATTGCCCAGCGCGGCGAAGGCCTTGCGCGCGGTTGCCACATCCATTGCCTTGACGACGTCCGACTCCGGCGGGAAGTTGTTGATGCGCAGCACCGTGCCGTTCTTCGTCGGCATCTGGCGGCGCGGACCGTCGGTGGTCTCGTCATTCTTCGCGCGCACGACCACCGGGGTCTCGGCAGTACGCCAGATGTCGGTCGAATTCCATTCCGGGTTGACGGCATTCACGTGGACGAAGGGCGCCGGAGCATCGGAATAGACAATCGCCTTGCCTTGCGCGTCGTGACCAGTGACGACGCGGCGGATGGGTCTTGCAGCCATGTAAGTCTCCTTGTGGAGCAGTGAGGGAAGTGAAATTTCTAAAGGGACTTCAGCGCCCCATGCCGCGCCGCGGTGGCCAGCGCGACAGCACCACGCCTTCGGCGAGGCTGAAACACAGGGTCAGGCAGAACGCCAGCAGGCCCACCACGGCGAGCAAGCCGAACACCTGCGCCGAGTTGTAGTTGCGCTGGCCGCTGACCATCAGGAGGCCGATGCCCGGCATGCCGGTGAACATCTCCACCAGCAAGGTGACGACGATCGCCAGCGACACCGCCACCCGCACGCCGAGCAGGAAAGATGGCAGCGTGGCCGGAATCACAATCTTCACCATGCGCACGCCCCACGGCATGCGCAGGCTGCGGCCGACGTCAAGCAGCAGGCCGCGGATCGCCGCCACGCCGCTGACGGTGTTGAGCAGGATCGGCCATGCGGTGGTGAAGGCGATCACGCCGATCTGCATCGAAGGCGAGAAACCCAGCATCAGGATGGCGATCGGTATCACCACCGGCGGCGGCAGTGCGCGCAGGTATTCGAGCAGCATGCCGGTCCAGCGCCGCACACCCGCCATCACACCGATCAGCAAGCCCAGCGCGAATCCGATCACGCAGGCGAGCGCCAGGCCGGCGGCGAAATTCTTCAGCGTCGCGGCCACCGCCGGCCCCAGGCTGCCATCGGCCATCAAGCCGTGGATCGCACTCCACCAGGCGGAAGGCGGCGGGAAACTAGGGGACTCCTGGGGTGCAATGCCCTGCCAGACCACGAGCAGCACGATCAGCGGCAAAAACCCGACCGGCGGCGGCAGCATGCCCGAGAAGCGCTTCAGGTTCACGAGCGCCCCCATTGCGGCGCCGGCCGGCTGAATTCGCCGGGCAGCAGCAAGCGCGCGACGCCACGCAGGCCGGCATCCAGGGCAATGCCCAGCGCTCCCATCACCAACACGTAGGCGAACATGCGGTCCGGATGCATCGACTGCTGCTCGCGCACCACCGCGTAGCCCAGGCCCACTGGGTTACCGATCATCTCGGCAGCCACCGCCATGATCAGCGCCAGGGTGAGCGACAGCCTTGCGCCGACGAGAATCGACGGCGCTGCGGCCGGCAGCAGGATGGTCGTCACCGTCGCCAGCGGCTTCATGCGCAGCGTGCGCGCCACCTCGGTCAGGCGCTCGGAGACTGCGGCCACGCCGCCCATGGAGTTGATCAGCGCCGGCCACAGCACGGGCGCCACGATCACCAGCAATTCCATCTGCAATGAAAAGCCGAACAGCAGCAGCGCCAGCGGTGCGAAGGCGATTCCGGGCAGCGGCCGCAGCATCTCGATGCTGGCGAGCGTATAGCGACGCGCCTTGGCCGACAGTCCGAGCAGCACGCCGATGGCCGTACCCGCGCCGCAGGCGATCAGCCAGCCGAGCAGCGTCGCCACCAGCGTGTGGCCGACCTCGTCCCACAGATCGGCACCGGCAGCCATGCCGGCGAAGGCGCGTGCGATGACCGAAGGCGCGGGCAGGTACTCGTACTGCAATGCTCCGGATCGCACCCCGACCTCCCAGGCGCCGAAGAACAGCAGCAATCCGCCGGGGCCAGGCAACAGTTCGCGCAGGCGCATCAATGCCCTCCGGTCGCGCGGATCGCCTCGTGCAGTTCGTGGCGCAGGTCAACGAAGCGCGGCATCTCGCGCGTGGTCACCTGTTCGCGCGGAAACGGCAACCCCACTTCGAAGCGATGGGTGATCGCACCGGGCGAACCGCTCAGGAGCGCGACGCGGTCGCCGAGATAGATCGCTTCCTCGATGTCATGGGTGATGAAGATCACGCTGGCGCCGGTAGCTTCGCGCAGGCGCAGGAGCTCATCCTGCTGGGTGGCCTTGGTCATGGCGTCCAGCGCCCCGAAGGGCTCGTCCATCAGGAGCACCGCCGGGCGCATGGCGATGGCGCGCGCGATCTGCACGCGCTGCTGCATACCGCCGGACAGCTGCCAGGGATAGTCGTTGGCGTTGCGCTCCAGCCCCACCAGTTGCAAGGCCTCGGTGACGCGTGATCGCAGCGCCTCGCCCTTGAACTGGCGCTCGATGCCCAACGCGACGTTGCGCGCCACGCTGCGCCATTGCAGGAGCGCGTTGCCGTAATCCTGGAACACGATGGCCACCCCATCCTGCGGCCCGTCGACCGGCTTTCCACGGTAGGTGAGCGCGCCCCTGCTCGGCGCGGCAAGGCCCGCGAGGATGCGCAAGAGCGAGGTCTTGCCAGTGCCGGAGGCGCCGACGATGGTGAGGATCTCGCCCGCCGCCAGCGTGAAATCGACGTGCGCGAGAATCTCGCGCGGACCATCCGCCGCCGGCAGGGTGAGCCCGAGATCACGGGCCTCGAAAACCACCTCAGGCATGGCGGTTTACTTGACGTCGATCACCAGCTTGGCGGCGTCGACGTCGCGCGGCAACTGGCCGACTTCGCGCATCGCCTTGATCCACGGCGTGAGCTGGGCAGCGGTCAGGTGCGCCTCGTAGTTCGGGATCGGCAACTTCTCCACCACCTGCGGCGCGAGGTGCGTGTACTTGGCGATGACAGCGCGCGTGGGGCCGGGATTGGCGGCGATGTAGGCCTTGGCGTCATTGAGCGCCTCGACCCATTGCTTGAGCACCGCGGGATGGCTGCGCGCCCAGGCGCCCTGCGCGATCCACACCGTGGTGCGCGAAGGATCGGCCACCGCCATGGTCAGGCTGCCCAGGCTGACGTCGCCATTGGCCAGCATTTGCCCAAGAAAGGGCTGGGTGGTCTCGACCGCATCCACCCGCCCGGCCTTGAGCTGGTCGGCCATGTTGGGAAACGGCACTTCCACCGCGCGGATGGCGGACGGCTCGACACCGCTTTTCTTCAGCCAGTGCAGCGCCGCCACGTGCAGGATGGCGCCCAGTGTCGGCGTGGCGATGGTCTTGCCCTTGAGTTGCGCGATGCTGGTGATGCCGGAGTCCTTGCGCACCACCAGGCCGTTGCCGGTCTGGTCCGACACTTCCAGCACGCCGCCGGCAACCCCCACCACGTCGAGCCCGGCGCCGGCGGACTTGATCAGGTCGGGCGGCGTAGCGGGCGCAATGTCGATCTGCTTGCCGACGGTAGGCGGCAAGAGGGAGATGTTCTGCACCTGCGTGAAGGTGACGTTCAGGCCGTGCTTGGCGAAAATGCCCTGGTCCTGCGCTACCCAGGCGATGGTCCAGGTGGCGGCGGGGATGTAGGCGACGCGCAGCGGCACCGTCTGCGCGCCTGCGTCGGCAGCGCCGAGAACAGCGAGAGGCGCGGCAAGCGCGAACAGCCGGCGCGCAACCGCGCGGGCGAGGACATGGGATCGCATTCCTTTGTCTCCAGTCGGATCTGATTTTTGCCCATGCACAGAGCATGACGCGGCGGCCAAGGATAGCCGCAAACCCCCTGCGGCCGCCAATCGTCACCGGCGAATCACTGTATAAGCGCAAATCCCGAGCGCAACCGTTGAACGGGCGGCGATGGGCAATCGCTCTTGCGCGCGATGCGTAGCGGTTTCCGCGGCGGGTGCGCCCGGCGGCGCAGCGCCCATCTACCCCGGGGCGGGGTGGCGCGCTCAGCTCAGCGCTTGCGCGCCGGGTTCTTCCAGGCTGGCGGCATCCGGCTGCCCACCCTCTTCCGCAGCCGGCACGAGCGTCATCGAAGCGCGCCGCACGTAAATCCAGGCCTGACGCAAGACCCTGGGCGGAGCCGCCTCTTCGGGCACCATGAGCACGCCGTTGGCGCGCGCCCAGCGTCCCAGCCACACCTGGCTGCTCAGCACGGTGACCGGCACCGCCAGCAGCAGAGGAACGACCACCGGCATAACCCAGATCGCCGCATCCGGACGCAGGATCAGCAAGCCGGCACAGAGCAGCCCGGCGATGACCGCCAGATGCCCGAAGCTATGCATCGCGGCCGACCAGTCGACGCTGCGCGCTTCGCGCGACGGCGACTTCCACTCCAGCGACAGCCCGGTGAGCGCGGACAAGACGAAGGTGGAGTGCGCCATCATGCGCACCGGCGCCTGCAATACCGAGAGCCCGGCTTCGAGCACGGCGCTAAAAATCAGCCTGGCCGTTCCGCCATACTGCTTTTGTTCGCCGTTCATTACCACCAGCACGACCCCGAGCACGCGCGGCAGCAGCAGCAGCGCGGCGGTCGATATCCACAGGCAGATCATCGCCACCGGCACGTGTGCCGGGCCATGGATATCGTAGGGCAGCCACTCAGGCTCGGGCGTCAGCCACGCCGCCACGGTACCGACGATCAGGTAGGCAAGCCAGAGCGGCGCGGACAGGTAGGCCATCGCCCCCGTGCCCAGCATGGCGCGATGCACCGCGCGCAAGCCCGGCTCGGTGATCAGGCGGGCATTCAACAGGTTGCCTTCGCACCAGCGGCGGTCCCGCTGCAACTCCTCGATCAGGTTGGCGGGCTGCTGCTCGTAGCTGCCTTCCAGGTCCGGCACCAGCCAGGTCTCGTAGCCGGCGCGCCCCATCAGCGCGGCTTCGACGAAATCGTGCGACAGAACGTGGGAACGCGAACCGTCTTTCTCCGGCAGCGAAGCCAGCGCCGCGTGGCGCATGAAGGCCTCGACGCGGATGATGGCGTTGTGGCCCCAGTAGTGTGAATCGCCAAGCTGCCAGAACTGCATGCCGATGGTGAACAGGCGCCCGGTCACACGCCCGGCGAACTGCTGCAGACGCGCGTGCGCCGATTGCAGGCCACAGGTCTTGGGCGTGGTCTGGATGATGCCGGCGTTCGGATGCCGCTCCATCAGGCGCACCAGGCTCGCCATGCAGGCCCCGGTCATCACGCTGTCGGCATCCAGGATAATCATGTAGCGGTAGGCGCGGCCCCAGCGGCGGCAGAAGTCGGCGATGTTGCCGGCCTTGCGGCGCTGGCGCACCTGGCGGGCGCGGTAGTAGAGGCGGACGCGGCCACGCAACTCTTCGCACAGCGCGACGTAGGCCGCCTGTTCGGCGGCGCGTACCTCAAGGCTGCCGCTGTCGGAAAGCACGAACACGTCGAACAATGCCGCCTGGTCGTTGGCGGCCAGCGATTCCACCGTGGCGCGCAGGCCGGCGAACACGGTAGGCACGTGCTCGTTGCAGATCGGCATGACGATGGCGGTGCGCGCCTGCGCGTCGATCGCACCTTCGCCCGCGCCTTCCAGCGACATGGCCCAGCGGTCACCGCGCAGCCGGGCATAAAAGCCCATGAAAGCGGTGAGAGACCCGACCGAAATCCAGGCGAACAGGAGGGAGAAAAGCGTGATCTCGACGACGCGTACCGCCGGGTATTCGTAATCCGGCCATGCCCGCGCCAGCAAGGTCGCGGCGCCGCCGGCAATCAACAGCGTGAAGAGGACCAGCACATGCCTGCGCGCTGCCACCGCTTTGCGCCAGGCCGCGGCACGGGCGGCATCGGGAGATGCGGCGATGCGGCTGTCCGCGGTCGACAGTCCCGTGCGCAATCCGCTCCAGAATCCGGCCCATGGCATTGGCACCATCGAACCCCGAACCAGCGGAGGCATCGCTGCGCGTCGCGTCTCGGCCAACAGCGCTTCGCTCTTGCCCAAAGCGCTACTGTCAGTGAATTTCGTCAACGCCATCGGACCTGCTCTCCCATTGGCATTTTCGCCAGATCGGCGGCTCAGCCAATTCATATGCTTCAGGGGATGCCGAAGCATTTTTGCGGTAAACCGCCAAAAAACCCTTACGAGTCCAAACCCGATGGCATCAGGACAAGGGACAAGTTTGGAAACGCGGATAAGCTAACCCGGCCAGTGCCAGCCTGAGTTACTCACGGAATCTATATATATTACAATATCTTATGCATCTCATCATGACAAAACCCCGATCACGACAATGTCATTTCACATGAAACACAGGGTGAAAGCGCAAAAAATCGTGTAGACGCTTTACAATTACGTGGTTTGTGCAATGCATCAATAACGCATTAAACCAATTTACGTGGACAATTGGGAAGAAATTTCCGCGTTACCGAGTTAAATGCTGTTAACGTCATCATGACCAGCTGAAAAGCTGGACATGGGCGCGCACGTTAGAATTTCGATGATACTTGCACTGGCCTGCTTTTCTCGCCGCTCGGCGGCAAACCGCATTGCACGCCTTTGTTGTGTAACGTGTATTTCAACCTCGATGCAAAAGCATCGACGCCATTGACTCATGCCTAATCGCCGCGCTTTCTTGCGTTCGGCCGCTGCACTGGCAGCCGGCCCGTCGCTGACCGGAACGACTGCTTTCGCACAGGGAGCGGACTCCCGCCCCTTCGATTTCGCCTGGCTCAAGGGGCAGGCGCGCCTGCTGGCCGGCAAGTTCTATCGCCCGCCCGCCGACCTGGCGCCGCCCGCGCTGGCCAACCTCACCTGGGATCAGCACCAGGCGATCCGCTTTCGTGCCGACCACGCCTTGTGGGTGGACACGCCCTCGGCTTTTCGCGCGCACTTCT
The DNA here is from genome assembly GCA_036498945.1 of Burkholderiales bacterium. Taxonomy (GTDB): domain Bacteria; phylum Pseudomonadota; class Gammaproteobacteria; order Burkholderiales; family JAEUOS01; genus JAQGMJ01. The sequence continues at coordinate 14,772 of DASYEQ010000092.1, forward strand.
TTCACCTGGGCCGCGGCTTTCGCGAGCCGGTGCGCATGTTCGAAGTGGTCAATGGCCGGGCGCGGCGCATCACCTACGACCCCGGCATGTTCGATTACCAGGGCAGCGGCATCGACCCGCGCACCCTGCCGAAGACACTGGATTTCGCCGGATTCCGCCTGAGCTTTCACACCGACTGGAGCGTGGACATTGCCGCTTTCCTCGGCGCCAGTTATTTCCGCGCCGTCGGCGGCGAGAAGCAATACGGCCTGTCGGCACGCGGGCTGGCGATCGACACCGGCCTCAACCGGCCGGAGGAGTTTCCGGTGTTCAACAACTTCTGGCTGGAACGCCCCGCGCCCAACGCCACCCATCTCGTCATCTATGCGCTGATGGATTCGCCCAGCATCACCGGCGCCTATCGCTTCGAGATCGTGCCCGGCGACACACTGACCATGGACATCGATGCCGCGCTTTATCCGCGCAAGCCGATCGAGCGCCTGGGAATCGCACCACTCACCAGCATGTACCAGTACGGAGAGAACGACCGCCGCGTCGCCGACGACTGGCGCCCGGAGGTGCACGACTCCGACGGCCTGGCGCTATGGACCGGCGCGGGCGAGCGCATCTGGCGCCCGCTGGTCAATCCGGCGACCCTGCGCGTCAATTCCTTTTTCGACGACAATCCGCGCGGCTTCGGTCTGTTGCAACGCGACCGCGTGTTCGATCATTACCAGGACGACGGCGTGTTCTACGAAAAACGCCCCGGCGTGTGGATCGAGCCCAAGCCGGTTTCCGGGCAGGTCTGGGGCAAGGGCGCGGTGCAACTGGTGGAAATCCCGACCATCGACGAGACCTTCGACAACATCGTAACCTACTGGAATCCGGCGGCCAAGGTGGTGGTAGGCCGCGAGATGCTGTTCGCCTATCGCCTGTATTGGGGTGCGCGCGAGCCCTTTCCGCCGGCCAGCGCGCAAGTCGTTGCGACGCGCGATGGCATCGGTGGCGTGGTCGGGCAGAAGCGCAGCTATTTCTCCTGGCGCTTCAACGTCGATTTCGCCGGCGGCATGCTCGCCTCGCTGAGCAACAACGCGACTGTCGAAGCGGTCGTCACCGCCTCGCGCGGCAAGATCGAGCTGGTGTCGGCACGCCCGCAGCCGCAGATCAACGGCACCCGCGTGCTGTTCGACCTGCACCTGACCGACGAGAGCCTGGAACCCGTCAACCTGCGCGCCTACCTGCGCCTGGGGGAGCAGCCGCTGTCCGAAACCTGGATCTACCAATGGACCCCGCCGCCGGCTGCCGAGCGCAAACACTGGATCACCGGATAAGCGGATCACCGGCGCAAGCCGGTTCTTGACCAGCAGGGTTGTGGCAAGATTTGTTTTCCACCGCAACACAGTCCAGAGCAATGAGCACCCCGCAGATTCACGTCTACGCCGGCACCGCCGGCCATTCCGCCTGGTTCAGTGAAGACGGCGGCAAGAGCTTCGTGCATCCGAACAGTCACTCGGGCATGTACCTCGAAGCGCGGGTGTGGACCTTCGCCATGCATCCCGAGCAACCTGGCGTCCTCTACGCCGGCACCGACATGGGCCTGTTTCGCTGGGACGAGGCGCCCGCGCGCTGGACCGCCCTGCCCTCGCCGATGCAGGACGTGTGGGCACTGGCAATCGACCCCGAAAATCCCGATGTGCTGCTGGCCGGCACCCGCCCGGCGAACTTCTACCGCAGCGCCGATGCGGGGCGCACGTGGGAGAAGATGAGCGCGCCGGGCATCCGCGATTTCTCCGAAATCAACATGGGGCCGACGCGGGTGACGCAAATCATCTTCGACCCGCTGGATCACAGCCAGGTCTGGGCCAGCGTCGAAATCGGCGGCATCTTTCACAGCAGCGATGGCGGGCGCAACTGGACGGCCAAAGAGAACGGCCTGGTCTCAAGCGACGTGCACGGCATCTGCGTGATCCCGCGTCCCGATGGAAGCCGCCTGCTCTACGCCACCACCAACCGCGGCCTGCACCAAAGCGAAGACGCAGGCGAACACTGGCAGTTCCGCCCGCTGGATTCGCCCTGGCAATACACCCGCGGCATCGTCGCGCGCACCGACGATCCGGCTATCATCTTCCTCACCAACGGCAACGGCCCGCCCGGTAACGACGGGCGCCTGTGGCGCAGCCGCGATTACGGCGCCACGTTCGAAGACGTGCGCCTGCCGGCGCCGCTTAACAGCACGCCGTGGATCGTCGCGGTGAATCCCGCCGATCCAAAGCGCCTCTACACCTGCACCAATCTCGGCCAGTTATTCGTCTCCACCGACGGTGGCGACACGTGGGTGCGCCTGTCGCACGAGTTCGGCGAACTGCGCGCGCTGTGCTGGCGTCCGCTGCCATCTGACACACGGCAGGCTGATCATTCGGTGACACGCGCGGTGGTCAAAGCCGCTGCTTAACGCATTGCCTCCGTAGCCTCGATCGTGTTGCAACGGCAGTCATTTCGTGGGCGGCGAATACGAGACACGCAGCACGGCGCAGCCCGACCACGAACTGGCAAATAAGCGCGCTGAACACGCCTTCCGGCTTAAACTGTGAAGACTGTTTTCTCCTTGGAAGCTGGAATGTCCAATCAACTGAAAGTCATCGCTTTCCCCGGCGCGCCAAATCTTCCGGTATTCGCCGCGATCAAGCACGGATATTTCGAAGAGCAGGGCCTGCAGGTCCACCTGACGACGACACCGAGTTCGGTTTATCAGATCCAGGCATTTCATTCCGGTGAATTCGACATCGCGTTCACCGCTTGCGACAACATCGTGGCCTATACCGAAGGCCAAGGCGCGGCGAAGCTGGAAGGCGGCCCGGACTTTTGCGTCATCATGGGCGCCACGCAAGTGGAACTGAGCGCCATCGTCAACCCGGCGATCAACCAGGCGAGCGAACTCAAAGGCAAGAGCCTCGCGCTGGATGCGGTAGGCACCGGCTTTGCATTCGTGTTTTACGAAATGCTCGCGCAGTTGGGGCTCCCCGTGTCCGACTATGAACGCGTGCCGGTGGGCGCGACGCCGGAGCGCTGGCAATCGGTGAAGGAAGGCAAGCATGCCGGCACCATCACTATCGAGCCCTTTACCAGCATCGCCAAGGCGGCCGGCTTTCGCGTCTTGCGCCAGAGCACCGAAACTTTCACTGATTACCAGGGCGGTATTGTCGCCGGGCGACGCGCCTGGGTGGCCGAGAATGCAGACACCGTGCGCGCCTTCATCAAGGGCTATTTGCGTGGGCTGGAATGGACACTGGCCCCGGCCAACCGCGCAGCCGCGGCGCAATTGCTGCAAGCCGAGATGCCGGAGATCAAGCCGGGCGTGGTCGATGCCGTGATGACGAGCCTGCTGTCGCCGCGCTCGGGCCTGACGCCCAAGGGCGCGATCCTGCGTGAGGGCCTGAAGACGGTGCTGGACCTGCGCTCGCGCTACGGCAGCGGCGGCAAGGCCTTGTCGGATATCGACAAGTATCTGGAACTCTCCCACTACAACGCGGTGATCGCGGGAAGCTGAACCACATCAGGCGACTGCGGCGCCGTCGGCGGTTTCACACGTCCGACGCGGCGGCAGCACGCGGAGGCAATCGACCGATGAATGATCGCGTCATCACCGCACTGGGCAACGGCGGCAGCCCGCTGATCAACGACCGGCTGTTCAAGGCCATCGGCAAGCCGCTTGAGCGCAAGGAAGACTTGCGCCTGATTACCGGCAAAGGTCGCTTCACGGACGATTTCACTTTCGCCAACCAGTCCTGGGCCTGGCTGGTGCGCTCGCCCTATCCGCATGCGCGCATCGTGGGCATCGACAAGACGGCGGCGCTGGCGATGCCGGGCGTGCTGGGCGTGTTTACCGGCGCCGATTGCCTGGCGGACGGCCTGAAGGCGATTCAGCACAACCCGGTGCCCTCGACCAAATACGACGTCAAGCTGCGCGGCCCGGACGACACGCCGGTATTCGCCGGCCGGCATTTCCTGCTGCCGGTGGACAAGGCGCGCTACGTCGGCGAGGCGCTGGCGATTGTCATCGCCGAGACGCGCGACCAGGCATCGGCGGCGGCCGAAGCGGTGGAAGTGGAGTACGAGGAATTGCCCTGGGTGGCGGATTCGCAGGAAGCCATCAAGCCGGATGCACCGCGCCTGTGGGATGACCTGCCGAGCAACGTGCTGGTGGACGCCACCTTCGGCAACGTGGAAGAAACCGACCGCGCCTTTGCCTCCGCCGCGCACGTGGTGACCTTCAGGCAGCACGTCGGCCGCGTCACCGGCATGGGTCTGGAGCCACGCGCAGCGCTCGGGCACTACGAGGCGGATCGCGATGCCTACACCCTCTATGCCGGCAGCGGCGGTGCGGTACGGCAAAAAAAGGAACTATCCGAAGTACTCGGCGTGGACCAGAAAAATATCCGCGTGCTGTCGTTCGACGTCGGCGGCAATTTCGGCACCCGCAACCGCCTGTACGTCGAGTCTGGCCTGGTGTTGTGGGCCTCGAAGAAAGTCGGCCGGCCGGTGAAGTTCCGCGCCGAGCGTTCCGAATCCTTTCTCACCGATTACCAGGGGCGTGACCTGGTGACCGAGGTATCGCTGGCGATCGACAAGAATGGCAAATTCCTCGCCATGCGCGCGGACAATCTGAGCAACGTCGGCAGCGTCCTGGTCTCGCTCTCGCCCCTGGGCAAGGGCTCAGGGCTGATCACCGGCAACTACGATATTCCGCTGGCGACCCTGCGTGCCCGCGCGGTGTTTTCCAACACCATGGCGACGCAGGCTTACCGCAGTTCCGGCCGGCCGGAAGTGACGTACGCGATCGAACGCGTGGTCGACAAGGCCGCGCGGCAGCTCGGCATCGACCGCGTCGAGCTGCGCCGCCGCAATCTCGTCAAGCGCGAGCAGATGCCCTATGTCAACGCCGTCGGTTCGACCTACGACAGCGGCGAGTACGAGATCAACATGGATGCGCTGATCCAGCTTGGCGACTTCGCCGGCGCGGAGGCGCGCCGCGCCGAAGCGAAGGCGCGCGGCAAGCTGCTGGGCATCGGCTTCGTCAATTACGTCGAGTCTTCCATCGGCACGCCAAAGGAACGGGTCGACCTGATCGTGCGCGAAAAATCCGTTGAGGTGGTGATCGGTACCCAGCCGGCTGGCCAGGGGCACGAGACCAGCTTCGCGCAGGTGACCGCGGACGTGCTCAATGTGCCCTTTGAGAACGTGTTCATCACCATGGGCGACACCGACGTCGTCACTGCCGGCGGCGGCACCCATTCGGGGCGCTCGATGCGCCACGCGAGCACCGTCATCGTGATGGCGGCGGAAGAACTGGTGGCGCTGGGCCGCAGGATGACGGCGCATCTGTTCGACTTGCCGCTCGACCAGGTGGTCTATGACGACGGTGTGTTCCGCAACATCGCCGACGAGACTGCGTGGACATGGTTCGACGTCGCGGCGAAAGCAGCCACCACCGATCTTCCGCCCGAATTGCGTGGGGGCTTACGCGTGCGTTGCGACAACGAAATGCACACCCCGGTGTTCCCCAACGGCGCCTGCATGTGCGAAATCGAGATCGATCCCGAAACCGGCAGCCTGGAAATCAAGCGCTACGCCACCATCGACGACGTCGGCCGCTGCATCAACCCCCTGATCGTGCATGGCCAGACCCATGGCGGCATCGCGCAGGGCGTGGGCCAGGCAATGTGGGAAGGCTGCCATATCGACCCGGCCAGCGGCCAGCCCCTGGTCGGCTCGCTGATGGATTACGGCATGCCGCGTTTCGATAACCTGCCCACGTTCAGGAATGAAATCGCCGAAGTGCTGTCGCCCACCAATCCCTTCGGCGTGAAGGCCGGCGGCGAAGGCGGCACCACCGGTGCGCTGGCCGTCATCATGAGTGCGGTCGAGGATGCGCTGCTGCCGGTATGCGGGCCGATCGAGATGGACATGCCGGCCACGCCGCTCAAGGTATGGACGGCGCTGCAGGCTGCCAAGGCTGCACCGCGCAAAGTGAAATCCGAGGTAACCGCATGCCCCTGATTGCAATGCGCGTCAACGGCGAAGAGGTCGAGCGCGAGGCGCCCGACCACACGCTGCTGGCGTTTTTTCTGCGCGAGCAGTTGGGCATGACCGGCACGCACGTCGGGTGCGATACCTCGCAATGCGGCTGCTGCGTAGTGCGCATCGACGGCGAATCGGTGAAATCGTGCACCACGCTGGCGGTGCAGGCGCAGGGCCGCTCGGTCACCACCATCGAGGGCTTGGCCGAGGGCGAGGCCCTGCATCCGATCCAGAAGGCGTTCAGGCGCATGCACGCACTGCAATGCGGCTACTGCACGCCGGGCATGATGATGTCGGCGGTCGACCTGATCGAGCGCCATGGCAAGCCACTCACCCCCGACGAAGTGCGCGAGGGCATGGAAGGCAACCTCTGCCGCTGTACCGGCTATCACAACATCGTGAAGGCGATCGTTGTCGCCTCCGAAGAGATGTATGCCGGCGGCCTGAAAGCGGAGACCCCGTGACGCCCGCCACCTACCTGCGCCCCGGCAGCGTCGATGAAGCGGCCAAGCTGCACGACGATTTCGCCGAAGCCAAATACCTGTCCGGCGGCCACACGCTCCTGCCTTCGATGAAGCAGGGGCTGGCCCGCCCTTCGCATCTGATCGACCTCGCCGCGATCCAGGGTTTGCGCGGCATCAGCGTCGATGCGAAGAGCAACGCCTTGCATATCGGCGCCGCCACCCGCCATGTGGAAGTGGCTTCCTCTGCCGACGTGCAGCGCCTGCTTCCCGCGCTGGCCGGCCTGGCCGGCTCCATCGGCGATCGCCAGGTGCGCAATCGCGGCACCATCGGCGGCTCGGTGGCGAATGACGACCCCGCCGCCGATTACCCCGCCGGCGTCCTGGGCCTGGGCGCAACGGTGGTGACCAACCGGCGCGAAATCGCGGCGGATGATTATTTTGTTGGCCTGTTTGAAACGGCGCTTGTGCCCGGCGAAGTCATCGTACAGGTGCGCTTTCCCGTTCCACTGGCGGCGGGCTACGCGAAATTCAGGAGCGCGGCCTCGCGCTATTCGATCGTGGGCGTATTCGTCGTCCGCACCGCGCAGGGCGTGCGGGTGGCGGTGACAGGTGCGGGCGAGGCCGGGGTGTTTCGCGCGCCCGAGCTGGAAGCAGCACTGGACAAGCAGTTCAGCGCCGATGCGCTCGCCGATCTGCGAATCGATCCGTCGTCGCTGCTCTCCGACCTGAACGCCACCCCGGCCTATCGCGCCGACCTGATCATGGTGATGGCGCGCCGCGCGGTTACCAACATGGGGCGCACCTCGACCTTCAAGTAAGGCGCGCCCGGCCTCTTCAGATTCAGTCGATGGTCGCGCCGGAAGCCTTGATGACCTTCGACCACTTGGCGGTCTCGGCTTTCATGTGCTGGGTGAACTGTTCGCGCGTGCCGGCGGCCGGCAACAGCCCGTCGCCCTTCATGCGTTCCTTCATTTCCGGCGTCTGCATGATCTGGCGGATGCGCGCGTTCAGGAGGTTCAGGATATCGGCGGGTGTTCCTGCCGGTGCCAGCACGCCATACCACTGCGCTGATTCGTAGCCCGGCAGGCCTGCAGACGCCACCGTAGGCAGATTGGGCAGGGATTCGAGGCGCTCCTTGCTGGTAACGGCAATACCGCGCACGCGGCCGGCGGCAATATTCTGGCCGGCATTGATCGCCGGCAGGAACATCACCGGGGCTTCGCCCGCCAGCAGCGCGACGATGGCGGGGCCGGAACCGCGATAGGGAATGTGCTGCATCTGCACATGGGCCATCAAATTGAACAACTCGCCCGCCAAGTGCGGCGTGCTGCCGTTACCGGATCCGGCGAAACCGATCTGCCCGGGCTTGGCCTTCGCCAGCGCGATCAGTTCCTTGACCGAATGCACCGGCAGGGAAGGATGCACCACCAGCACGTTGGGGCCTAGCGCCATCAGGCTGATAGGATCGAAGTCCTTGAAGGGATCGTAGGGCACCTTCTTGTACAGGCTGGGGTTGGTCACCAGGCCCGCGCCGGTGAACAACAGGGTCATGCCGTCGGCCGGCGACTTGGCGACGATCTCGGTGCCGATGTTGCCGTTGGCGCCACCGCGGTTGTCGATGATGAAGGACTGGCCGAAGCTCTCGGTCAGCTTTTGCGCCATGATGCGTCCGGCGGCATCCACCCCGCCGCCGGCGGGAAACGGCAGCACCACGTGCACCGGGCCCTTTGGGTAGGACTGGGCCTGCGCGGGTGCCGCCGATAGGCCCATGACCCCCGCTGCGAGCAAGCTCCAGAAAGCGGCTACCTTGCCACGGAAAATTTGTCTCATTTGTCCTATCTCTCTCTTTTTACCGGAATTTTTTTAGTCGACAACCGGCATGGCTACGGCATGGAATTGTCATTTCTCCAAGCCTCGCAGGCACCACCGAAATGCCGAACCCTGTTATCGCAGCATAGCGCAGCCGTGCTCACGGCGCACCGTCGCAGACGCGCACGTGCCGCATAAGTTCGGCGAATGGCCCTCTAACCCGCGGTCGTTGCCGACGGCGCGCCAGGCCATTCAGACCTTGACCCGCAACGCAGTCAAAGCCGCCGCCCGCGCCTGCATCTCCAGACGCGCTTAGTTGGCGTGGATGTTGAATTCCTTGATCACTTTCGCCCAGGTGGCGATTTCGCTCTTGATTGTCGCCGCGTGCTCCTCCGGCGTGGTGCCGGCGGGTTCCATACCGAGGTCCCGCATGCGCGCCTGGATGTCCGGCATCTTGAGGATGCGGTTGACTTCCGCCGAGAGCTTGTCGATCACCGGCTTGGGCGTGCCGGCCGTGGTCAGCAGGCCATACCAGCCGACCACCTTGAAACCGGGATAAGTCTCGGCCACCGTCGGGATTTCCGGCGTGGCGGAAAAGCGCTTGTCGCTACTGACCGCCAGTGCCTTCAGCTTGCCGGTCTTCACATGCGGCAATGCGGCTGGCGCCACCGCGAACGAGACCTGCACCTCGCCTGCCAGCAGGTCCTTCATCATGTCGGGGACCGTGTGATACGGCACGTGCACGAGGTTGATGCCGGCGGCGCGGTTGAGCAATTCGGAAGCCAGATGCGGCGGCGTACCGCTGCCAGGCGTGGCGTAGTTGAGCTTGCCGGGATTGGCGCGCGCCAGTTGCACCAACTCGGCCAGGTTGTTCGCCTTGACGTTGCTGTTGATCACCAGGAAAAACGGCACCGCGGCAAGATAGCTTACCGGCGCCAGGTCCCGCACCAGGTTATACGGCTTGACGGAGGCGAAGAGCGTTTCGTTGATCGGATCGGTCGCCGTGCCGAGTACGATGGTGTAGCCATCCGGCGCGGCCTTGGCGGCGGCGTCGGCGGCGACCATGCCGCTGGCGGACGGGCGCAGGTCGACGATCACCGGCTGCTTCCAGTCGGCCGCCATCTTCTCGCCCAGCATGCGCGCCAGGATGTCGGGGCTGGGGCCGACGACGAAGCGGATCGGCCGGTTCGGATAGTCCTGCGCCTGCGCCCATGCGCCGGAAACAAACAACGTGCACGACAACGCCGCAGCAATCTGCCAGCGCCTGCGGACAAGCGATTCCATCATCGCAACCTCATTCCGGTTTGACGTTGGCGGTCTTGATCACCTTTGCCCATTTCACCGACTCCGCCTTCATGAAGGCCGCGAACTCCTCTGGCGTGCTGCCCACCGGTTCGATCGCCTGCGCCAGCAGCTTTTCGCGGATGTCCGGAAGCTGCACCACCCGGGCAATCTCGCGCTGCAGGCGCTGGGCGATGTCACGCGGGGTGCCGGCCGGCAGCAGCATGCCGTAGGCATTGACTACCTCATAGCCGGGCAGCGTCTCCTTCGCCGCCGGCACGTCGGGCAGCGAGGCGAGGCGCTTCGGGCCGGTGGTGACGAGTGCGCGCAGGCGCCCGCTCTTGACGTGTTGCAGGCCGATGGCCACCGCGTCAAAATCGAATTGCACCTGGCCGCCCAGCAGGTCGTTCAGGCAGGGCGCACTGCCCTTGTAGGGGATATGCACGGTCTTGATGCCGGCCTGCAGGTTCAGCAGTTCACCTGCCAGGTGCGGCAAGCCGCCGGTGGCCGACGAACAGAAATTGACTTTTCCGGGGTTGGCCTTCGCATTGGCAATCAGTTCGCCCAGGGTCCTGGGCGCGTAGCCCGGGTAGGTGTAGAGCAGGAAGTCGACCGAGGCCACCTGCGTCAGCGGCATCAGGTCGCGGTCCATGTTGAAGCTGAGGTTGGTCATGAACACCGGGTTGATGCTGAAGTTGCCAGTGGTGCCGAAAAACAGCGTATAGCCATCCGGTGGTGACTTGGCGACGGTGTCGGTGGCCAGCGCCCCGGCGGCGCCGGGCTTGTTGTCGACGATGATGGGCTGGCCGAGCGCTTTACCCAGATCGGGTGCCATCATGCGCGCGACGATATCGATGCCGCCGCCCGGCGGAAAGCCGATGACGATGCGGATCGGCCGGTTGGGGTAGCCCTGCGCCGCGGCGGGCAGGGCGCAGCAGGCGCAAAGCGCCAGGGCGAGGTTGGCCAGGATGCGCAAGCTTGTCTCCAGATGATTGGTGTTGTGACCGCAGCATAGCGCAGCCGCGCTTCCCGCGGCATACTGCGATGGGCCTCATAAGCGAGCCTGCGGTGTGGCGGCGCCTGCTTCGCTGCCACAGGAACTAAAATTGGAATTCCGTCGGTTTTCGAACCCTTTACTCCTCTAAAGCCCGCCAAATGAACCTGCAACGCCCGCCGCGCGTCGGACTGATGGTGCCGATCAACAACACGACCTTCGAAGGCGAGTTGCTGAAGTGGCTGCCGCAAGGTGCAAGCGTGACGACGCTGCGCATTCCGCGCGGCCGTGGCCTGCTGACGCCCGAAACCCTGCCGGCCTACATGGAAAGCGCGCTGGAGCTGGCCCGGCAGTTTGCGGATTCGGATGTCGATGTGGTCGCCTATGGCTGCACCGCCGCCGGCTTTATTTCCGGCCCGGCAGGCGACGCGCAACTCGCAAAGCGCCTGGCGCAGGTCACCAGCAAGCCGGTCGTCACCACGGCGCGTTCCATGGTGCTGGCCTTGCAGGAAATCGGCGCCCGCGACATCGCGCTGATCACCCCCTACATGCACATGGTGAACGACCAGTTGAAGGCATTCCTGGCCGACGGCGGCATCGGCGTGCGCCGTTTCGACAGCTTTTATGCCGAGACGGTCGACAAGCTGGGCGCGATTACCGCGCCTGAAGTGGCCGGGCTGGCGCGCACCACCATTGATAAGGAGTGCGATGCGATGTTCATCGCCTGCGCGCAACTGCCGACCTTCGATATCCTTGACGGCCTGCGCACCGAGTTCAAGCGCCCGGTGCTTTCGTCCATCGAGGTCACGGCGCGTGAAACCATGCGTGTTCTCGAGGCACAGCCCGCCTGAACGCCACAACGACAACCACAAACACGGGAGACAAGACATGCCGAACAAATTCTGGGGCCGCCTGGGCCTGACGCTGGCCGCGCTGCTGTGCGCGCCGCTGCATGCGCAAACCTGGCCGGACAAACCGGTGAGGATCGTGGTGCCGTTCGGCCCCGGCTCGTTCACCGACGTGGCGGCGCGTGCGCTCGCCGCGGAAATGAGCGGGCAGTTGAACCAGCAATTCATCGTCGACAATCGCGGCGGCGCCGGCAGCACGCTGGGGGCCAACGCGGTCGCCAAGTCGGCCGCCGACGGCTACACCCTGCTGTTCACCGACAACTCCTTCGTCATCGCGCCAGCTATCTACGCCAAGCTGCCCTACGATCCGCTGAAGGATTTCACCCAGGTTTCGCTGGTCGCCGAGTCGCCGTCGATCCTGCTGGCGCGCGCGGAGTTGCCGGCGAAGAACCTGCAGCAGTTCATCACATTGGCCAAGAGCAAGCCGGGCGCGCTCACCTTTGGTTCCGGCGGCCAGGGTTCTTCGGCGCACCTGGCGATGGAACTCCTGATGAGCGACACCGGCATCAAGATGACCCACGTCCCCTTCAAGGGCATTGCGCCGGCGATCGCCGAGGTGGTGGCCGGGCGTGTCGACCTGGCGATTTCCAGCCTCGCCAGCGGCATGGCGTTCGTGCAAAGCGGCAGGCTGCAAGGCCTGGCGGTGACCAGCAAGGAACGCAGCGCCCTGCTCCCCAATGTGCCGACCTTCGCCGAGGCCGGCGTACCGGCTTACAACGCCAACTACTGGTTCGGCATCGCCGCGCCCGCGGGCACGCCGGCGGCTGTGCTCACCAGGCTGCACCAGGAAGTCGTCGCCGCCAGCCAGAAAGAACGCCTGCGCAAGATTTTCGGTAGCCAGGGCGCGCGTGCCGTCACCAACACGCCGCAGGAAATGCAGCACAAGGTGGTGGAAGAAATCGGCGTCTGGAAAGGCGTCATCAGCAAGAACGGAATCAAGGTAGAGAATCTATGAGCCACAAGCAAGAAGCCCCTCCGGCATGGCAAGCGCCGGCCGGCGCCTGCGATGCCCACTTTCACGTTTTCGGGCCGAAAGAAAAATACCCTGGCAGCGCCGCGCGCTACGAGCCGCCCTACGCGCCGCTGGACGACTACCTGGCGCTGGCCAAGACCATGGGCTTTTCGCGCTTCGTCTTCGTGCAACCCTCGGCCTATGGGCGCGACAATTCCTGCATGCTCGACGCCATGGCGCAGATGGATCCGAAGCTGGTCCGCGGCATCGTCGACATCGATGAAAACATCGCCGATGCCGAGCTGGCGAAGCTCAATGCCGCCGGCGTGCGCGGTGTACGTATCAACGTCTCGCCGATCCACAAGGAAACGCCGGGACTTGCCGAATCGATGATCCCGCGCATCCAGAAAATGGACGCGCGCTGCCACGAGATCGGCTGGCACCTCGACTTCCTCGGCCCGGGCTGGCTCACCGGCGCGCTGATGCCGACGATGAAAAAGATGAAGTGCGAGTTCTCCGTCGCCCACATGGGCATGTACCTGGCGAAGGACGGCGTGCAGCAGGCTGGCTTTCAGGCCCTGCTCGACATGCTGCGCCATGGCGACGGCCGCTGCTGGGTCAAGTTCACCGGCACCTACCGCATGTCGGAAGCGCCGAAGTTCGAAGGCGCGCAAGCCATGGCGCGCGCCGTCATCGATGCCTGCGCCGACCGTATCATCTGGGGCAGCGATTATCCGCACCTGTCGTTTGCCGACAAGGTGGGCTCGGTCGAACTCTTCAATCTGCTGGGCCAGTGGGCGCCGGATGACGCCACGCGGCGCAAGATCCTGGTCGAGAACCCGCAAAAGCTGTTCGGCTTCAAAGATTGAAGACACCCGCCGCGCCGTGATCAAAGTCCTCGCTATCGGCATTGCGCTGACGTTCGCTTCCGCGGGCACGCACGCGCAGACCTATCCGGAGAAACCGGTCCGCCTGGTGGTGGGCTTCGCCGCCGGCGGACCGGTCGACAATCTCGCGCGCCTGGTCTCGCGCCGCCTCTCTGAACTGCTGGGCCAGCAATTCGTGGTGGACAACCGGGCCGGCGCCAGCGGCATGATAGGCGCGCAAGCCGTCGCGCACTCGGCGCCGGACGGCTATACCCTGCTGATGGTGCCGTCCACCCATGCGGTCAACCCCAGCCTCTATAAGAGCAAGATGGCGTTCGACACCGAACGCGATTTCACCCCGGTCAGCCTGGTCGCGGAAGGTCCTTTCGTTTTGGTGGTGCCGGCGAAGCTACCGGTGAAATCGGTCGCCGAACTGGTGGCTTACGCGAAAAAACAGCCGCAGCCGTTGAGCTATGCCTCGGCCGGCGTCGGCGGCCTGCCGCATCTGGCGGCCGAGTTGTTCAAGACCGCTACCGGTATCCAGGCCACGCACATTCCCTACAAGGGCGCGGCGCCGGCTACGGTCGACCTGCTGGCCGGCCAGGTGTCCTTCATGTTCGACAACATGCTGTCGGCAATTCCCAGCGTGCGCGACGCCCGCCTGCGCGCCCTGGCGGTAACCACCGCCAAGCGCTCGGCCGCGTTGCCTGATGTGCCCACCATGCAGGAGGCAGGCTTCAAGGATTACGAAGTCTCCGGCTGGTACGCCCTGCTGGGACCCGCCGGCATGGACGCGGGCGTGGTGAACAAGCTCAACAGCACGGTGAACCGCATCCTGCGCGAGCCCGACGTGATCAAGAAACTGCAGATCGACGGTGTCGAAGCCCAGGGCTCGACGCCCCAGGCGCTCGAAGCGCTGATCCACCGCGACATCGCCAAATGGGCAGCGGTGGTCAAGGCTTCGGGAGCGACCGCTGACTAGGCTGCGCATCCCATGACTGAAAACTTCCTCACCGTTGCCCCGGGGTTCCGCCTGCATTACATGGTGGACGATTACACCGATCCCTGGACCACGCCGCAAACCATCCTCATGGTGCATGGCTTCGCCGAAAGCGGCGAAGCCTGGCGTGCCTGGGTGCCGCACCTCGCGCGGCACTACCGCGTGGTGCGCTTCGACATGCGCGGCTACGGGCAATCGACGCCGATGGCAGCCGACTACGCCTGGACCATGGAGATGCTGCTGGGCGACATCAGCGCGGTCGCCGATCATCTCGGTGCACGGCACTTTCACCTGATCGGCGCCAAGAGCGGCGGCTCGCTGGTGCTGCAATATGCGGTGCACGAACCCCAGCGCGTGATGTCGGTGATCGCGGTGACGCCGCCGGTGGTCGCCGCGGCCGGTGTCAGCGACTGGCAAAAGCAGATCGCCGCCGAAGGCGTCGTGCCCTGGGCGCGCACCACCATGCCAGGGCGCCTGGGCACCAAGGCGCGGCCCGAAGAGCTCGAATGGTGGACACAGAACATCCAGGGCAAAACGCCGGTTTCCACGCTCATCGGCTACCTCAACTGGGTGCCCGGTCTGGACCTGCGCGAACAGGTCCTGCGCATCAGCCAGCCGACCCTGATCATCACTACCACCGGCAGCGGCCTGCGCACGGTGGATAGCGTCAAGGAATGGCAGGGCAAGATGCGCGACGCCGAATTGCGCGTGCTCGAAGGTGACGCCTGGCATCCGGCGGCGGCATACCCGGATGTCTGCGCACAAGCGGCAGCGGAGTTTCTCGCACGTCGCCACCCCACCTGAGCGCACTCGCCGAACAAAAAGGCCGGACGCCATCAAGCGCCCGGCCTTTTCATTTGTGCTACCGCCCTACTGCTTCTCGTACCAGTTATAGATCTGCTCGCCGGTCCAGATCACCACGTCGTCATGCTGTTTCACGTGAGCCAGGATGCGGTCGAG
>DASYEQ010000093.1:0-9776 GCA_036498945.1 Burkholderiales bacterium
CGTCGGGACGCGCCGCGAGAATGGCGGCAAGCGGCGTGTCTTCGGTAAAGCAGGTCACCAGATCCACGCATTGCAGCGCCGCCAGCACCGCCATGCGGTCCTGTTCGTTGTTGATCGGGCGGTCATCACCCTTGCCCAGGCGCCTGACCGAGGCATCGCTGTTGACGGCAACAATCAGGCTTGCGCCGAGCGAGCGCGCCTGCGCCAGGTAGGTGACGTGTCCGCGATGCAGCAGGTCGAACACGCCGTTGGTGAATACTACCGGATGCGCCAGGGCGGCGGCGCGCACGCCGAGATCCGCCGGCGCGCACAGCTTGACCTCAAAGGGCGGTGGCGCGTAGTTGGCGCTGGCTTCGCTGCGCATCATGTCTTCCAGTGCGGCGGCAGGGTGCGCGCGAAATACGGCAACGCCTCGACGCGCTTTGCCCATGCAGCCAGCACCGGCGGACAGGCCGCCACCATCGCCAGCTCCGGCAAGCGCCGATCGTAGCGCGCCAGCATCGCCACCGTCGGATAGAGGGCAAAATCGGCGGCCGTCAGTTGCGCGCCAGCGAGGTAATCGCCTTCCATCCGCGCGGCAACGTAGTCAAGCTCGCGCAGCAGGCCTTCGCGCGCCTTTGCCAGTGTCGCCGCGTCGGCGCCGTCGAATACCGCTTCTCCCATACGACCCATGGCGGCGTCCACGCTGTCGTCGATGTCGGCCACCCAACGCCGCACTTGGGCACGGTGGCGCGTCGGCCCGGGAAACAGCGGCGGCGTCGCCGGATATTGTTCCTCCAGGTATTCGACGATGGCATTGGACTCGGCCAACACGAAATCACCGTCGACGATCACCGGCACGCGGCCACGCGGATTGAGTTTGAGAAACTCGGGCTTCCGATGATCCCCTTCCGAGAAGGAGAGCAGCCGGAAGTCATAGCCGAGTTTTTTGTGTTCCAGGGCCAGCCAGACCCGCCATGCATAGGGCGAACCGGAGCCGTAATAAAAGGTGATGGTCATTGAATGCGGGTAGGAGCCGGGCACTTTACGCGCCGCAAACCGTAATTGTGCCGCATCCGCGCCCGCCCCGCCGGGGGCATGACGCTATTCCATTAGCCCGCGAGGATCACCGCAGCCGCGATGCCGCCCTTATTTGTGAATCCGGTTGCAAATAAACAACAAAACAACGACATCGGCGTCGCCGTGCCGCGACGCCGCTCCGCATCCACGCAACCGTTCGGCACGTAAACCCCAATGCAGGGCAAGCACTCAGAACAACACACCTGCGCACCGTAGCCCAGAACATACGTCTAAGTCGCGGGGTGTTTCCAAGTGTTCCGGAGTTCTCCCCTTCTCCTCTCTCCGGTTGACTTGTGCCCCGCGGCTTACCCCATGGCCTTTACGCCGTCGTCCGGATGCAGTGTATCCGCCATCCAATTTGCATGCGGGGGCAACCGGGGTTTTCGGGCCGCGCTCTTACAAACGCGGCGCCCTGAAATAGAGCGGCCGGGGGGAGCCAACACTCCCGCCCGGCCGCGCTTCCGAGGAGGAGACTGCGGAAGCGAAATTGATGCGTACCGCCGGAATTATTGAGGGCCCAGCGCATACTTCGCGTTGCATCAGGCTCGATTTTCACTTACGCGCCGGAAGCCGGAAATAACCCCAAAGTCCTAACACTTTCGTATTAGGCCGGCGTCATCATCCGGTCATATGGCGAATCGGGCTCTTCGCCCTCCTCGCCCTTGCCGCCCTGCCGGGCGCCGCTACTTGGCGGCGGGCTGGCCCTGCGCGGGCGGCGCGGCAATGTATTCGAACACCTTCACCACCTGGCTCACCCCGCGCGAACGCGCGGCGGCAGCGGCGGCGGCGTCGCCCTCCTGCTGGGTGACCAGGCCCTGCAGGTAGACCACGTTGGCCTCGGTGGTCACCTTGACGGCAGCGGCGGGAACGTCCGAATCATCGACCATGTTGCCCTTGACGATGCTGGTGATCACGGCGTCGTTGGAACGGTTGGCAATGGTGCTGTTCATGCCCACCTGCACTTCATTGACCACGTCACGCACGTTCTCCACCCCGGCGGCGATACGCGCGACATCCGCCTTCGCCCTTTCGTCCGGTACCTCGCCGGTCAGCAGCACGCGGCGGTTGTAGGGGTTGATGTTGACGTGCGCGCGGTCGTGATAGACCTGATCGATGGCACGGTCGACCTTGAAGCCGATCGCCTTGTCGTCGGCCTGGGTGCCGACGCTGCGGCGGTCGGTGACGGCGATCGCGCCGGCGGCCACGCCGCCCACGACCAGAGGCACGCAGCCTTGCAAAAGCGGCAGCGCCAGGACGGCGGCCACCAGGATGGAACGGACAGGAACTTGCGCTTGCAGCCGGACCTTCGGTTGCGTCATTCTTCCCCCAGAAGCGAACAGTCGATGCCGTCGCACAGACAATGGATGGTCAGGAGATGGACTTCCTGGATACGCGCCGTACGATCGGCGGGCACGCAGATTTCGATGTCGGACTCGCGTAAAAGTTTCTTGATCTTGCCACCGTCTTTGCCGGTCATGGCGATCACGCGCATCTCGCGCTCGTGCGCGGTCTCGATGGCGGCGATCACATTGGCCGAATTCCCGGAGGTCGAAATCGCCAGCAGCACGTCGCCGGGGTTGCCCAGCGCCTGCACCTGCTTGACGAAGATCTGGTTGTAGTCGTAATCGTTGGCCACCGCGGTGAGGATGGAGCTGTCGGTGGTCAGCGCAATGCCGGCCAGGCCCGGGCGCTCGCGCTCGAAGCGGCCCACCAGTTCGGCGGCGAAGTGCTGCGCGTCGGCCGCCGAGCCGCCGTTGCCGCAAGCGAGGATCTTGCCGTTGTTCATCAGCGCGCCGACCATCGCCTCGACGCCGGCGGCGATCGGTTCGGCCAGCACCTCCATGGCGCGGCGCTTGGTTTCGGCGCTGGCGATGAAGTGCTCGCGGATGCGTTGCTGCATGTCCATAGGAGTCGGGGATGAGGCTGGGAGAGGCTTGAATTATAGCCGCCCGCCCCCGTGAGATCCTACGGCGCGTCGGCAGCAACCCGCCGCCGGTCAGGCGCCACGGACAGCATCACCAGTGGCCAATGGCAAGGCCCTCGGGCGCCAAAGGCGACTTGGCTTAAGCGCCGAAGGCGACGTGACTATGCGCCAAAGGCGTTTTTGATCCACTCGATCGCCTCGGGCTCCAGCTTGTCGAGCAGAACGCAATCGAAGCGGCACGGCACCTCGCGCTTTCCCGCCAGGAACTGGTTCGCGGCGGCGACGATGCGCGCCTGCTTGCGATGGCTGATGCTTTCGCCGGCGCTGACAAAGGCGGGGTTTGTGCGCAGGCGCACTTCGACGAACACCAAGGTGCCGCCGTCGGCCATGATGAGGTCGATTTCGCCGACGCGGCAGCGGAAATTGCGCTCCACCAGCTTGAGCCCCTGGGCTTCCAGGTACTTCAGCGCCATCCCCTCGGCCGCCGAGCCGGAGGTGCCGCGCCGTTCGCGCCGCAGCCAGGCCATCAGCGTGCCGCTCCTGCGGGCGTGCCGTCACCGCCGGCATCTCCGTGGGCGAGCACGGCGTCGCTCAAGGTTACGGGCGCACCATCGCGGTATTCGGCTTCGATCGGCGCGCGGCCGATCAGACCCTGGTGCACCGAGAGCTTGCCGATCACGCCGTCAAGATCGAAGGTATCGCGCTTCTTCGCCAGTTGCTCGGCGACGCGAAAGGCGTCGATGCCCAGGGCGTAGAGACGCTCCTGGTCGGCCGACAGCGGCGGGTTGGGATGCGGATAGACCATCACCGCGGTATGGTCCGGCTGGTGCAGCCATGGCATGTCGATGAAGCGCAGGCCATTCAGGTCATTGATCTTCAAGAGCTCGTCATGGCCGGCCAGCGCCGCCGGCCCCTCGGGGCGCGGCATCGCGTAGACCTGGGAGGTGGCGATGATGGTCTGGTTGCGCCCGAGGAAGGGACGGATCACGCGCGCGCGATCGGCGTCGGTGGCGAGGAACACCACCTCGCTCCGGGCGCGCTCCACCGCGCGCTTGATCTTCACCGGGTTGCCGCTGTATTCGATCGTATCCTTGACCGTACCGCCCAGCTTGGTCCAGGCGTCGCTGAAGGCGGCGCCGGAACGCTTGGACAGCGGCGCCGGCATGGTAATGACCACCGCAGTGGAAGCTTCGGGACGGAACACCGCTTCGGCCGCCGCCTTCGCCTCCAGTTCGACCGACAATGACAGCGCGTACAGGCCATGCACCGGATTGAGGGTGCCATCTGGCGTATTGAGCATCAGGGTAGGCACGCGAATCGGCTCATTTTGCACCGCCGCCGCCTCCGTCTTGGTCAGCGGTCCCACCACCACGGCAACATTGGCCGCCAGCGCCTGCCGATAGGCTGCCACCGCGCCGGCGGCGCTGCCGTCGGTCTCCAGCACCGTTACCACCGGCTTGTCGACCGAAATCCCGCGCGCCGCCATGAAGCCCTTGCGCGCCGCCTCCGCGGGCGCCTTGAAACCGGCAGCCTTGGACGGCAGGATCAGCGCAATGCCACTGGGCGGCCCGGCGGGCACGCTGCTGACCGCCGCCTCCGTGCTTGCCGCGCCGGGGTCGGGCGTCACGCCCGGCATGCCTTGCGCGATGCCCGGTTCGACGGGTGCGGCCACCGCCGGGCTTGCCTGCGTCGGCTGCGCGCCGCACAATGCGGTCGTCCCCGCAAACACGCAAGCCGCTGCCGCACGCAGCGCTGCGCGCAACACGTACCGCAAGCGGCCCGGAATTTCCGGGTACACCATCCGATGAAGTCTGCGAACGCAGATCAAATGCGCTCCCCTGAAAGCACCCGGTCCACCATCGACGCTGCGAATGTGCGCGCCGCAGAATTGCCGGAGGCAACATTATATGTGGTTGCCACGCCCATCGGTAACATGGCCGATATCACCGCGCGCGCCTTGCAGGTACTGAGAAGCGCCGACGCCATCGCCGCCGAGGACACCCGCACCTCCGCGCCCCTGCTCGCCCATCACGGCATCGCCACCAGGCTGTTCGCCGCGCACGAGCACAACGAGGCGCAGGCGGCCACGCGCATCATCGAACTGCTGCGTGCCGGCTCTCGCGTCGCGCTGATCAGCGACGCCGGCACACCGGCCATCTCCGACCCCGGCGCGCGCATCGTGACGGCGGTGCGCGCCGCCGGCTTCGCGGTGGTGCCGGTGCCGGGCGCGAATGCCGCCGCGGCGGCGCTTTCGGCCTCGGGCTTCGAAGGGCCGTTTCATTTTGCCGGCTTCCTGCCGCCGAAAAGCGCGGCGCGGCGCACCGCCTTGCGCACGCTGGCGAGCCTGCCGGCCACCCTGGTGCTCTACGAAGCGCCGCATCGCATCGTCGATCTCATCGCCGATCTTGCCGCCGAATGCGCGCCAGAACGCCGCCTGGTGCTGGCGCGCGAACTGACCAAACGCTTCGAGTCGATCCATGCCACCACCGTGGGCGAAGCGCCGGCGTGGCTGCAAGGCGACTCCAACCGGCAGCGCGGCGAATTCGTCGTGCTGCTGGAAGCCGCCGCCCAGCCCAAAGGTGAAGAGACGCTCACCGCCGAAGCCGAGCGGGTCCTCGGCCTCCTCCTGGCCGAACTGCCGGTGAAAGGCGCCGCCCGTTTGACCGCCGAGATCACCGGTGCGGCGCGCAAGGCGCTGTACGCGCGCGCCCTCGAACTGAAGGCCGGCGCGGAAGAAGAGCCGGACGCTACTTGAGGACGAACACCGGCGTCAGCTGCATGGTCTCGCGGATCTTTTCCGCAGCCACGGTAGCCGCCGCGCGGTCCTTATAGGGGCCGACCTGCACGCGAAACAGACGGTCGCGCGCGACGATGTAGATGGTGTCGGTGAGCCAGCTCAATTCCTGGTAGACCTTGGCGCGGAACTCCTCGGCGCCATCGCGCGCGCCGAATGCCCCCAGTTGCAGGTAGACGCCGTCGGGTTGCGTGGAAGTCTGCAGCGCCTGCACCGGCGGCGGCGCGGGCGTGGCCATCACCATGCTGGTCTGCGCCACCGGCGCTGTCACCGCCACGGGGGGCGTAGAGGTGGCGAGATCGGACGGCAGCGGCGTGGCCGCCTGCGGTGGCGGCACCGAGCTTGCCGGTGCCGCAGGCGCGGCTTGCGGCGCCGACGCCACCAGCACCGGCGGGGGCGGCGGCACGTAGCTGCCATCGCCATGCACCTGTTCGATTTCCACCATGGTGCTGCCGACGTTCACATAGCCCAGCTTCAGCGCGGCGGTGTAGGAAAGGTCGATGATGCGATCGGAATGGAACGGCCCGCGGTCGTTCACCCGCACCACCACCGAGCGGTTGTTCGACAGATTGGTGACGCGCACGTAGCTGGGAATCGGCAGGGTCGGATGCGCGGCGGTCATGCCGTACATGTCGTAGGGCTCGCCCGAGGAGGTGCGCTGGCCGTGAAATTTGCGGCCGTACCAGGAGGCGATGCCGCGCTGGCGGAAGGTGCCGCTGGCGGACGTCGGCGAATAGGTCTTGCCGAACACCACGTAGGGCCGGTTGGCGGCGGTCTTCAGCGGCGCCTCGTCGCGCGGCACCGCGTCCGGCGTCTGTTCCAGGTTGGGCGGCGGGTTGTCACCCGGGCCGTCGTCCATGTAGTAGCCGCCGCCATGGCGCTGCACCACGCCTGGAGAAGCCGGCGCCGAGGGAGAACCGGCGGCGGAGGCCGGTGACGGCGCTGGCGCGCGGCGCGGCGCGGAGCCGCAACCGCCCAGGATCAGCAGTGCAAGAACAAAAAGGGCGAAGAGGCCGCGGCGCATCGTCCCCGGCATCAGAACTTGAACCCGCGATGCAGAGCCACCACGCCCGCCGTCAGGTTGAAGTACTCGGCGCGGTCGAAGCCGGCATCGAGCATCATGCCTTTGAGCGTCTCCTGGTCCGGGTGCATGCGGATCGACTCGGCGAGGTAGCGGTAGCTCTCTTCGTCGTTCGCCACCAGCTTGCCCAGCTTGGGCAGGATGCCGAAGGAGTAGGCGTCGTACGGCCCCTTGAGCGGCGCCCACACCTTGGAAAACTCCAGCACCAGGAGGTGCCCGCCCGGCCTGAGCACGCGGCGCATTTCGGCCAGCGCGCATTCCTTGCGGGTCATGTTGCGCAGGCCGAAAGCCACACTGACGATGTCGAAGTAGTCGTCGCCAAACGGCAATTTCTCGGCGTCGCACTGCGCCACCGGCAGGATGCATCCGCGGTCGGTGAGGCGGTCACGCCCCACGCCCAGCATGGCGCCGTTGATGTCGGTGAGCCATACCTCGCCCATCTTGCCGCCGGCCTCGCCTGCCGCATTCACCTTGCCGGCAAACGCATGGGCGAGGTCACCGGTGCCGCCTGCCACGTCGAGCACGCGCATGCCGGGGCGGGCGCCGCTTTGCGCAATGGCGAAGGCCTTCCACAGGCGGTGCGCGCCGAGCGACATCAGGTCGTTCATCACGTCGTACTTGACGGCGACGGATTCGAACACGCCGCGCACGCGGCCAGCCTTTTGCGTTTCGTCTACGGTCTGGTAACCGAAGTGGGTGTCGGACATGCTCTGCCGCTCCTAGATACTTACGCTTCGCGCGAGGCGTGCGCCTCCTTCAGGCGGCGCAGGTAATCGGTCCACATCACGTCCTGGTGCTCGCCCAGTTCGTAGAGATAGTCCCAGGAATAGATGCCGCTGTCGTGACCGTCGGAAAAGGTCGGCTGGATGGCGTAGTTGCCGACCGGCGCGACGCCGGTGATGCCGACCGCGCGCTTGCCCACCTGCAGGGTCTCCTGCCCCGGCCCATGGCCGCGCACTTCGGCGGAAGGCGAATAGACGCGCAGGAACTCGAAGGGGAGCTCGAAACGGGCGCCGTCGGAAAAAGCGATTTCCAGCCGGCGCGACTGCTGGTGCAGCTTGATTTCGGTCGGCAGGGGAGAGTCTTTGGTCAAACCAGCCATTGCGGCCGGACTATAGCATGCCCTCGGGCGGCGGCCGCGTCCCCTTGCGCGGCCGCCCGCTCCCCCGGATTGTCCGGTTTAGTTGGTCATGTAGGCTTCGATGGCCTCGAAGTCGACGCCGCGCTGCAGCAGCTTTTCGAACATCATGCGATAGGTCTTCTCGCCGTCGCGCACCTCGACCACGCGGCGCTGCTTGAACCAGCCTACCGGCGCCACCACGCGAAAACCGCTCTCGCCCTTGAGGTTCACCTTCAGCAGGAAGGCCGGCTGGTATTGCCGCCCGCCCTGTGCGTTGACGCCGGTGGCGCGCAACGCAATGCCGGAAAGCTTGCCGTGCAGGATGTGCAGGCCGGCTTCCACCGCGCCCGGCGCATCCAGGCCCGGGCTGCTCCGGTCCAGCGCCACGTCAGGCTCGGCCAGCCAGCGGATTTCCGCCAGCAGCACTGCGCCCGCTTGGCCCAAGCGCAGCGCGGTCAGCTGGCCGCGGCGCAGGCGCGCGCCGCTGGCGGCGCGGCGCAGGCGAAAGCCGCTGGCGCTTTCATCCAGGATCTCCCAGTCCTCGAACTGCCGCGTCGTGGTCTCGGTGACCGCCTCGGTCTTGGCGCGCGCGACATGCTGGAATATGAAAATCTCTTCCGCATGGCGGCGATTGAACAGCGGGTCTCTTTGTTCTTCGGCGACGAAGGCCTCGCCGGTCACCATGCAATACAGCGCGGAAAAGTCGGTCACCGCGTGCGCCAGCCCGACCCGGTTGCCGTGGCTTGCGCCCGGCTTGGCCGACAGGCGCGTATGCGCGCGGCCGTTCGACTCTTCGCACCAGGCGCTGTGCAGGCGCTTGAGCAGTTCGTCGGTACCGAGGTGGTGGAAAGGTTCCGGCAGGCGCAGCTCTTCCGCCTTCGCGCCCAGCGCCATCTTGTGCAGGCGGCGGCGCAGGCTGCGCGACACCAGGGTGACGTCGAGCATGTGAATCCAGCGCCCGGCGCTGACCAGCTTGACGCACTGGCGCGCACCGTCGGTCGCCGGCAGGTCAGCGAGAATCGGCTCGCCCTGGCCGGCGGGACGCCAGGCCATGGTGGTCTTGGCTTCCCAGGCGGCGGCCAGCTCGATCACGGCGTCGCGCTCGCGCCCCGGCGCCGCGGCGCCCGCGCCCTGGCGGATCAGGAGCGTGCGGCGATAGGTGGCGGCAACGTTGGTGCTGCGCTTCGGATGCAGGCTGTCGGCCACCGGCGTCATCAAGACCTTGGAGTCACGCGCCAGCTCGAAGTAATTCTGCAGGCTTTCAAACGCCGCCGGGTCCACCGCCTGGCCGGCGCGCATGTGGCCCGCCACCGCCGTGCACACCATGCCGGCGGCGCGCGCGAGACTCAGCGCCAGGTGCGGCTGCATGGTGGGGTCGCCCGCCAGCGCGGCATTGGCGCAATGCCAATAGGCCGACTCCAGGCGCAGCCACAAGTGCTTGGCGTGGGAGAACGCGTTGCGCTCCACCGGGCCCAGGGGCAACGGCTTGGCGACATAGCGGGCCGCGTAGAGACGGTCGATCTCGTCGATGTGCGCGCGCAGGGTTTCCAGTATCTCCAGGCGCGCGAGCGGCGGCAGGCTGGAGTCTTCCATCTCCGACATCAGCCCGGCGACGGCGTGATGCGCGGCACGCGCATCAGTGACCGGCAATTCCTTGATCCACTCCTTGGCGCCGCGGGCGTTGGTCACCCCCGGCCGCTGGTTCAGCAAAAACTCGGTATGCAGCATGCCATCCTCCAACCCATTCGAAGTCTTGTGGCGCAATCCGCCATGACATGCGCATAACTCTACGTCAGCC
>DASYEQ010000094.1:0-78941 GCA_036498945.1 Burkholderiales bacterium
CCTCACCAAGGTGGCCGACCTGCCGGAGCACGTGGTGCTGCGTCCGCTGCCCGGGCTGCCGGTGATCCGCGACCTGATCGTCGACATGGCGCAGTTCTTCAAGCAATACCATTCGATCAAGCCGTACGTGATCAACAACGACCCGCCGCCGGAAAAGGAACGCCTGCAGTCGCAGGAAGACCGCGAAGAGCTGAACGGCCTGTACGAGTGCATCCTGTGCGCCTCGTGCTCCACCTCCTGCCCGTCGTTCTGGTGGAACCCGGACAAGTTCGTCGGTCCCGCCGGCCTGTTGCAGGCCTACCGCTTCCTTGCCGACACGCGCGACCAGGCGACAAGTGAGCGCCTCGACAACCTCGAGGACCCGTACCGCCTGTTCCGTTGCCACACCATCATGAATTGCGTCGATGTCTGCCCCAAGGGCCTGAACCCAACCAAGGCGATCGGCAAGATCAAGGAGCTGATGGTGCGGCGCGCGGTGTAAGCCGGCGTGTTTTGTGCGCGGATTTTTGCAAAGATTTAACCGGCTTTTAAT
Organism: Burkholderiales bacterium; assembly: GCA_036498945.1. GTDB lineage: Bacteria > Pseudomonadota > Gammaproteobacteria > Burkholderiales > JAEUOS01 > JAQGMJ01. Next base: position 533 of record DASYEQ010000094.1, read on the forward strand.
CTGTACCATCCGTTCATTGCCCTACCATGCTTGATGCCGCAGAACTCTCCCGCCTGAAGTGGCGCAGCCGCCGTGGCATGCTGGAAAACGATCTCGTCATGGAGACGTTTTTCGCGCGCCACGAAAGCGAGCTGACGCCCGCCCGGGTGGAGGGGCTGCAGGTGCTGCTTGAACTGCCGGATCCCGAACTCTGGGATCTGGTCACCGGGCGCGCGGAGTTGTCCGCCCGTGCCATGCCCGCCGTGCATGAAATGCTCGGCTGGATGCGGGAATCGCAAGCGCACTAATAGGGTAAATACGAGGCAGGCTGGATCAGCCGCGCACGGACGCCGTCCGCGGAACCGGTAAAATCCAGCCACGGACTCAACAAAGAGCAAACAGGAACCAGGAGCTTTCCATGAGCGTGACCCCCAGCAACGTCAAAGCGACGCTGTCCTTCTCCGACAACAGCCCCGCGATCGAATTTCCCATCTACAAGGGCACCATCGGCCCGGATGTGATCGATATCCGCAAGCTGTACGGCCAGACCGGCAAGTTCACCTACGACCCCGGCTTCATGTCGACCGCCTCGTGCAACTCGTCGATCACCTACATCGACGGCGACAAGGGCGAACTGCTGTACCGCGGCTACCCGATCGAGCAACTCGCGGTGCAATGCGATTTCCTCGAGGTCTGCTACCTGCTGCTCAACGGCGAACTGCCGAACCCGACGCAGAAAAAGGATTTCACCGATGTGGTGACCCATCACACCATGGTGCACGAGCAGATGAGCTCGTTCTTCCACGGTTTCCGCCGCGACGCCCACCCGATGGCGGTGCTGGTCGGCACCGTTGGCGCGCTGTCCGCCTTCTATCACGACTCGCTGGACATCAACAACGCGCGTCACCGCGAAGTCTCGGCGATCCGCCTGATCGCCAAGCTGCCCACCCTGGTGGCGATGACCCACAAGTACGCCGTCGGCCAGCCCTTCGTCTATCCGCGCAACGACCTGTCGTACACCGCCAACTTCATGCGCATGATGTTCGCCGTGCCGGCGGAGGATTACAAGTCCAATGACGTGCTGGTGCGCGCGCTGGACCGCATTTTCATCCTGCACGCCGACCACGAGCAGAACGCCTCCACTTCCACGGTGCGCCTGTCCGGTTCCTCCGGCGCCAACCCGTTCGCCTGTATCGCCGCCGGCATCGCCTGCCTGTGGGGCCCGGCGCACGGCGGCGCCAACGAGGCCGCGCTCAACATGCTGGGCGACATCCAGAAGCAGGGCGGCGTGGAAAAGATCGGCGAGTTCATCAAGGACGTGAAGGAGAAGGATTCCGGCGTCAAGCTGATGGGCTTCGGCCATCGCGTCTACAAGAACTACGACCCGCGCGCCAAGCTGATGCGCGAAACCTGCCACGAAGTGCTGAACGAACTGGGCCTGCACGACGACCCGCTGTTCAAGCTCGCCATGGCGCTGGAAAAGATCGCCCTGGAAGACGACTACTTCGTCAAGCGCAAGCTCTACCCGAACGTCGACTTCTACTCTGGCATCGTGCAACGCGCCTTGGGCATCCCGGTCTCCCTGTTCACCGGCATCTTCTCGCTGGCGCGTACCGTCGGCTGGATCGCCCAGTGGAACGAGATGATCTCCGATCCCGAGCAGAAGATTGGCCGTCCGCGCCAGCTGTTTATCGGCGCGACCCGCCGCGACGTGCCGCCCCTGGCTTCGCGTAAGTAAAGAGGTTTTGGTAAAAACCTGTTGTTTTAATTGGTTTTTTAGTTGGTCAAGGCTGTTTGTGTTATTCTCTCGTCACACAGTTTTCCCAGAATTGACATCGTCGATGTAAACCCCCATATGACAATTCGGAGAAGCGCGGGCCGTCAGGCCCGCGCACAGCACTTCGCTGCGCGGCAGGAGCCGCAACGCGAGGGGGTAGACAGGTTCCGGCCCCGATACCCGCACTGTGATCGAGAAACTCGAGAAAGGTGAGCGCCATGATGAAAGAATTTGAAGCCAATTCGTACCTCTTCGGCGGCAACGCGCCGTACGTGGAGGAGTTGTACGAGTCCTACCTGAATAATCCCGGCTCCGTGCCGGAAAAGTGGCGCGATTACTTCGACGCCCTGCAGCACGTTCCCGCCGCCAATGGCGCCGCCGAGGCGCGCGACGTGGCCCATGCGCCGATCGTCGAATCCTTCGCCCAGCGCGCGAAGGAAAATACCCTGCGCCCGCAAGGCGGCTCTTCCGTCGACCTGTCGGTGGCGCGCAAACAGGTGTTCGTGCAGCAGCTGATCGCGGCTTATCGCTACGTCGGCAACCAGTGGGCCGACCTCGACCCGCTCAAGCGCACCGAGCGCCCGCACATTCCCGAACTCGAGCCGGCCTTCTACGACCTGACCGAGGCGGATCTCGACATCACGTTCAATGCCAATTCGCTGTATTTCGGCAAGGAACAGATGACCCTGCGCGAGATCCTGCAGGCGCTGCGCGAGACCTACTGCGGCACCATCGGCGCCGAGTACATGTACATGGGCGACATGACCCAGAAGCGCTGGCTGCAGCAGCGCCTGGAGTCGATCCGTTCCAAGCCGAGCTTTACCACCGAGCAGAAAAAGCACATCCTCGACAGCCTGACCGGCGCCGAAGGCCTGGAGCGCTACCTGCACACCCGTTACGTCGGCCAGAAGCGTTTCTCGCTGGAAGGCGGCGACAGCTTCATTCCCTCGATGGACGAGCTGATCCAGAGGGCAGGGGAGCGCGGCGTGCAGGAAATCGTCATCGGCATGGCGCACCGCGGGCGCCTGAACGTCCTGGTGAACATCCTGGGCAAGATGCCCTCCGACTTGTTCGAGGAATTTGAAGGCAAGCACGTCGACGACCTGCCGGCCGGCGACGTCAAGTACCACAAGGGCTTTTCCTCCGACGTGTCCACCCCCGGCGGCCCGGTGCACCTGTCGCTGGCGTTCAATCCCTCGCACCTGGAAATCGTCAACCCGGTGGTCGAAGGCTCCTGCCGTGCGCGCATGGACCGCCGCGGCGACAAGGATGGCAGCCAGGTGCTGCCGATCCTGGTGCACGGCGACGCCGCCGTTGCCGGCCAGGGCGTGGTGATGGAAACCCTGAACCTGGCGCAGACGCGCGGCTACGGCACCCAGGGCACGGTGCACATCGTCATCAACAACCAGATCGGCTTCACCACCTCTGACCCGCGCGACTCGCGCTCGACGCTGTATTGCACCGACGTGATGAAGATGATCGAGGCGCCGGTGCTGCACGTGAATGGAGATGATCCGGAAGCTGTCGTGCTCGCCACCCAGATCGCGCTGGACTTCCGCACCGAGTTCAAGAAGGACGTCGTCGTCGACATCGTCTGCTTCCGCAAGCTCGGCCACAACGAGCAGGACACTCCGGCGATGACCCAGCCGCTGATGTACAAGCGCATTGCCCAGCATCCCGGCACGCGCAAGCTGTACGGCGACAAGCTGGCGGCGCAAGGCGTGCTGCCGGCCGACGGGCCGGACAACCTGGTGAAGGAATACCGCGCCCTGATGGACGCTGGCCAAGCCACGGTCGAGTACGTGCTCTCCGATTTCAAGAGCAAGTACGCGGTCGACTGGATGCCCTTCCTCAACAAGAAGTGGACCGATGCGGCCGACACCGCGCTGCCGATGGCTGAACTGCGCCGCCTGGGCGAGCGCATCACCACGCTGCCGCCCAACTTCAAGCCGCACGCGCTGGTCGAGAACGTGATCGCCAACCGCCGCAAGATGGCCAACGACGAGTTGCCGCTGGACTGGGGCATGGGTGAGCACATGGCGTTCGCCTCGCTGGTGGCTTCCGGCTACGGCGTGCGCATCACCGGCCAGGATTCCGGCCGCGGTACCTTCACCCACCGCCACGCGGTGCTGCACGACCAGAACCGCGAGAAGTGGGATTCCGGCACCTACATTCCGCTGCAGAACATCTCGGACAAGCAGGCGCCGTTCACCGTGATCGATTCCGTGCTGTCGGAAGAGGCGGTGATGGGCTTCGAGTATGGCTATGCCTCCTCCGACCCCAACACCCTGGTGATCTGGGAAGGCCAGTTCGGCGACTTCGCCAACGGCGCCCAGGTGGTGATCGACCAGTTCATCACGTCCGGCGAAGTGAAGTGGGGCCGCGCCTGCGGCCTGACCTTGATGCTGCCGCACGGCTATGAAGGCCAGGGCCCGGAGCACAGCTCGGCGCGCATCGAGCGCTTCCTGCAGCTCTCCGCCGACCACAACATCCAGGTGGTGCAGCCGACCACGCCGGCGCAGATCTTCCATCTGCTGCGCCGCCAGATGGTGCGCATGTTCCGCAAGCCGCTGATCATCTTCACGCCGAAGTCGCTGCTGCGCCACAAGGAAGCGGTGTCCGACCTGGGCGAACTGGCCAAGGGCGAGTTCCAGCCGATCATCGGCGAAGTGGACAAGAGCATCAAGGCGAAGGACGTCACCCGCGTGGTCTGCTGCTCCGGCAAGGTGTATTACGACCTGGTGGCGGCGCGCCGCGACAAGAAGCTCTCCGACGTGGCGATCGTGCGCGTGGAGCAGATGTACCCGTTCGCCCACAAGGTGTTCGGCGCCGAACTCAAGAAATACGAAAACGTGACCGACGTGGTGTGGTGCCAGGATGAGCCGCAGAACCAGGGCGCGTGGTTCCACATCCAGCACAACTTGCTGGAGAACATGGCCGACGGCCAGAAGCTGGCCTACGCCGGCCGTCCCGCCTCGGCATCGCCCGCCGCGGGCTACGCCGCCAAGCACGCCGAGCAGCAAAAGGCGCTGGTGGCGCAGGCGTTCGCCAAATCCAAGGGTTTGGTGGTCACCAAGTAGGCCGGACCTTTCTTCAACTCAACCGCAATTCATAACAAGACGCGCGGTCCCGGGAGCAAGCCCGGGACCGCGCGCGAATGACGGAGTAGATTCATGGCAATCATCGAAGTAAAAGTCCCGCAGCTGTCCGAATCCGTGGCGGAAGCGACCTTGCTGGCGTGGCACAAGAAGGCCGGCGAAGCAGTGAGCCGCGACGAGAACCTGGTCGATGTCGAAACCGACAAGGTGGTGCTGGAATTGCCGGCGCCGGAAGCGGGTGTGCTGGTCGAGATCATCAAGGGTGACGGCAGCACGGTGGTGTCCGACGAGGTGATTGCGCGCATCGACACGGCGGTTACCGCCGGTGCTGCCGCCCCGTCCGCCAAGCCCGCCGCCGCAGCGCCCGCGGCCGCACCGGCCGCCGCATCTGCCAATGCCGGCAGCGCCGCGCTGGCGATGCCCTCGGCCGCCAAGATCATGGCCGAGCAGGGCGTGAACCCTGCGAACGTCGCCGGCACCGGCAAGGATGGCCGCATCACCAAGGGCGATGCGCTGGCCGCCGCCTCCGGTGGCGCCGCCGCTCCGGCTGCGCCCAAGCCCGCCGCCGCGCCGCTGGCCGCGGTCAAGGCCGCTGTCAACCTGCAATTCCTCGGCGAGCGCCCCGAGCAGCGCGTGCCGATGTCGCGCCTGCGCCAGCGCGTGGCGCAGCGCCTGCTGGAATCGCAATCGACCAACGCCATCCTGACGACGTTCAACGAAGTCAACATGCAGCCGGTGATGGACCTGCGCAAGAAGTATGGCGAGAAGTTCGAGAAGGAGCATGGCATCAAGCTGGGCTTCATGTCCTTCTTCGTCAAAGCCGCGGTCTATGCGCTGAAGAAGTACCCGCTGGTCAACGCCTCGATCGACGGCACCGACATCGTGTACCACGGCTATTTCGACATCGGCGTGGCGGTGGGTTCGCCGCGCGGCCTGGTGGTGCCGATCCTGCGCGACGCGGACCAGAAGAGCTTCGCGGGCATCGAAAAGGAAATCGCCGGCTTCGGCGTCAAGGCGCGTGACGGCAAGCTGTCGCTGGAAGAACTCACCGGCGGCACCTTCTCGATTTCCAACGGCGGCATCTTCGGCTCGATGCTCTCGACCCCGATCATCAACCCGCCGCAATCGGCCATCCTCGGCGTGCACGCCACCAAGGAGCGCCCGGTGGTGGAAAACGGCCAGATCGTGATCCGTCCGATCAACTACCTGGCGATGAGCTACGATCACCGCATCATCGACGGCCGCGAAGCGGTGCTGTCGCTGGTGGCCATGAAGGAAGCGCTGGAAGATCCGCAGCGCATTTTGCTGGAGCTTTGATCTTGCGTCTGTTCAAACTTGCAGGGGCGGCGCTGATTGCGGCCGCGGGAATGTTTTCGGCCGGCACGGCGCAGGCGTTCAACGAGTCCAACGCGGGCGTCTACACGGTGCTGAACCAGCAGACCGGTGAGCCGACGCAATTCGCCTACCGCTTTTATGTGCACGAGGGCAAATGGGTGGGCGAGGAACGGGCACCTGACGGCAGCTGGAGCGCCTTCAAATGCGACAAGGATTGCGAGATCAAGCCGCTCGCCGACGCGGACATGCCCAAGCAGATCCCCGGGCTGGACCAGATCACACCCTCGTGCCTGGCGAACAGCAATTTTGCCGTCTGCAGTTATTTGCTGAAAAAAGAGGCGAAGCCGACGGGTCAGCATTACATGCTGGTGCTGAACACGCCCAAGGGTAAGGTCGTGTTGCTCATGGCCTTTACCGCGCCGCTTTAAGGAAGAAAGTCGTTCATGGCAAAGAATTTCGATGTGGTGGTGATCGGCGGCGGCCCGGCGGGCTATGTTGCCGCGATTCGCGCAGGCCAGCTGGGCCTGTCGGTGGCTTGCGTGGAGAAGTGGAAGAACCCCCAGGGCAAGATGGCGTTGGGCGGCACCTGCCTGAACGTGGGCTGCATTCCTTCGAAGGCGTTGCTGGAATCTTCCGAGAACTACGAGAAGCTGGAACACAAGTTCGCCGACCACGGCATCAGCGTCAAGGGCGCGGAGATCGACGTCGCCAAGATGCAGGCGCGCAAGGAGATGGTGGTCGGCAAGATGACCGGCGGCATCGAGATGCTGTTCCGCAAGAACAAGGTCACCTGGCTCAAGGGCCATGGCAAGTTTGCCGGCAAGGAAGGCGACGCCTACAAGATCGAGGTGACGGGTGATGCCGGCGCCGAGACCGTGACGGCGAAGAACGTGATCATCGCCACCGGCTCGAAGGCACGCCATCTGCCGAACGTGCCGGTGGATAACGTCACCGTCTGCGACAACGAGGGCGCGCTGGCGTTGCCGGCGGTGCCGAAGAGGCTGGGCGTGATCGGCGCCGGCGTGATCGGCCTGGAACTGGGTTCGGTGTGGCGCCGCCTGGGCGCGGACGTCACCATCCTCGAAGCGCTGCCGGCCTTCCTGGCCGCGGCCGACGAGGCGGTGGCCAAGGAAGCGTGGAAGCAGTTCACCAAGCAGGGCCTGAAGATCAGCCTGGGCGTGAAAATCAGCGAGGTGAAGCAGGACAAGAAGGGCGTCACCATCAGCTACGCCGATGCCGAGGGCAAGGCGCAGGTGCTGGAGTGCGACAAGCTGATCGTCTCCATCGGCCGTGTGCCGAATACGGACAATCTCGGGCTCGAATCGATTGGTCTGAAGGCCAATGAGCGTGGCATGATCGACGTCGACAACCATTGCCGCACCTTGCTCAACGGCGTTTATGCCGTGGGCGACGTGGTGCGTGGGCCGATGCTGGCGCACAAGGGCGAGGAAGAGGGCGTGATGGCGGCCGAACTGATCGCCGGCCAGAAGGGCCACGTCAACTACGACACCATTCCCTGGGTGATCTACACCAACCCGGAAATCGCCTGGGTTGGCAAGACCGAGCAGCAGCTGAAGAGCGAAGGCGTGGCCTACAAGGCCGGCTCCTTCCCTTTCCTGGCCAACGGCCGCGCCTGGGGCCAGGGCGAGCCGGATGGCTTCGTCAAGGTGCTGGCGGACGCCAAGACCGACCGCATTCTCGGCGTGCACGTGATCCACGCCCACGCTTCGGAGCAGATCGCCGAAGCGGTGCTGGCGATGGAATTCGTCGCCGCTTCCGAAGATGTCGGCCGTACCAGCCACGCGCACCCTTCGCTTTCCGAAGTGATGAAGGAAGCGATGCTGGCGGTGGAAAAGCGCGCCATCCATATCTGATGGCGCGGTTCGCGTAACCCAGGGCTGAGGACACCCGATGCGCGATAGCGCCCTGGGCGAAGAGGACGATTCGATCGACGACATCAACTCGCTGGCGGAAGCCGGCGAGCTGACCGTCATCGACTACTACCGCAAGGTGGTGGAGCGGCGCGGCTACACCAGCGACGAGTCGCAGCTCGCCGCGGTGATGAAGATGCAGGACCTGTACGACGAGTGGGTGGGCTACAAGGCGCGGCGCAATACCGCGCTCAAGCGCATGTTCGTCAAGCCGGAATTGCCGCGCGGCGTCTACCTGTGGGGAGGGGTGGGGCGAGGCAAGAGCTTCCTGATGGACAGTTTCTACCTCTGCGTGCCGCTGGTGAAAAAGCGCCGCGTGCACTTTCACCATTTCATGCGCGACGTGCACCAGGCGCTCGACGAGGTCAAGGGCAGCGAGGACCCGCTGGAGCTGGTGGCCAAAGACATCGCCGCCAAGTACCGCCTGATCTGCTTCGACGAGTTTCACGTCAACGACATCGCCGACGCGATGATCCTCGGGCGTCTGCTGCAGCACCTGTTCGACAACCGCGTGATGCTGTGCATGACGTCGAACTACCATCCCGACCTGCTGTGGAAGGACGGCCTGCAGCGCGCCAAGTTCCTGCCGGCCATCGAGATGATCAAGCAGCACCTGGACATCATCAACGTCGATGCAGGCGTCGACTACCGCAGGCGCGCGCTGGAAAGCGCGCACATCTACCACACGCCGATCACGCCCGAGACCAGCGCGGCGCTGGGGAGCGAATTCGACCGCATCGCCGAGGTGGAAGACGAGCACCAGCCGCTGGACGTCGAAGGCCGCGAGATCGAATACGTGCGGCGCGCCGGCGGCATCGTCTGGTTCACCTTCGGCCAACTGTGCGGCGGGCCGCGCTCCTATACCGACTACGTCGACCTGACGCGGCGCTTTCACACCATCGTGCTCTCCGACATTCCGGAGATGGGGCCGCGCCAGGCCTCGGAAGCGCGGCGCTTCACCTGGCTGATCGACGTGCTGTACGACGCCCGGGTGAAGATGATCATGTCGGCCGCGGTGCCGCCGGAGAAGCTCTACACCCAGGGCGCGCTGGTGAACGAATTCGCACGCAGCGTCAGCCGCATCGAGGAAATGCAGACGCTGGACTACCTGCGCCAGCCGCGCGTCGAGCAGCACGGTTTCCGCTAGCCCCGGCGGCGGCGCCTATTCGACCTCGGGCAGGGCCTCGACGCTGTAGGCATGCACCATCTTGCGCTTGAGCACCGGGTCCTCGATTTCCATTTCGAAGCGCGCCGAGGGGCGGATGCCACCCCGGGGCGGCGAAGTGCCGCAGTACATCACGGTGCCCACCGGCAGCCCGGCCCAGCCGGCGTAGCCCGTGATCAGTTCGGCCGGCGGCAGGATTTGCGCGAAGGTGCTCTCCTGGTACAGCACGCGCGTGCCGCCGGCTTCTTCCAGGATGTAGGAGCGCAGGACCAGCCGCTCCCAGTGGCCGGCGATTTCGCGGCAGTCCCACAATTCGTTGCCCACCACCTTGGGGCAGATCTGCTTGGAGGCGGCCACCGAGCGGGTTTCCAACTTGCGATCGGTGTGATCCGATCCTACCCCAAGCCAGAGGCCGTCACGCATGGAAAACAGCACCGGCTCGACCTCACCCGAGGTATGCGGCCCCAGCACCTGTATTTCGCTGTCCTGCGTCAGACGGCCGGCGGCGACGCGATAGTAGATCGGCATCGAGGAAGGGCGCCTGACTCCCTGCGCCTCCAGTTCGCGCATATGGTGTTCCATCGCCTCGCGGTTACGCCCGGTCCAGCCGGCCACCACGAGGTGGCGCGGGCGGAATTCAAAGGCGTTGGGCGCGAGGTTGGAAAAGCGGTGAAACTCGAGCTGGGGATGCATGAACCGGGCGGAGTGGGCGACTCTCGGATTCAAGTCTTCGAGGCGAATCTACCACACGCCGCCCGGCCCGGGGGCATATCCGGCCCTTATGCCGTTGGTCTGGCGACCGGTGGATAGTATTGCGGCGCCTCGGCGCGCTCGAACATACCGTAGTCGCGCTCCACCTCGCAGATGCGGTAGCGGTAGGCCGGCGTGCCGATACGGCAGCTGTCGGTAAGTTCCAGCGCCACCGGCAGGTCGGGCACGTCGAGCACGTGGACGAACTCGTTTTGCCGGTTCAGGCTGGCGTAGGCTTCCGGCTTCAGGCCGGGCAGGGTGTCGAAGCGCTCGCTGGTGGACTCTACCACCGCCATGTAGCGCGGGCGGCGATGCGCCGGGTCGTTATAGGCGGAGAGGCGCTGCGGCTGCCAGGCGGGCTTGCCGGGCTCTTCCTCGCGCAGCACCTCGGCGATGCGCAGGCGGTAGTCCTCAAACACGGTGTTGCGCCCGGCATCTTGCGCATGGTGATGGCCTTCGTGCGTGCGCCAGGCGGTAAGTGCCGCCTCGTCGCGCCAGATCGAATGCGACAGCACCACGCCTTCGCGCGCGAGGCTTTTGTAGCGATCGATGGAAATGAAGCCGTCGATCTTTTCCAGTTCGGGCTTGAGGGCGGCGGCCATGTCGAGATAGCGCTGGAAATGCTCGGGCTTGGGCTGGACTTCGAAAAACAGGGCGATCATGAGAAAAACTCCCGGGTGGCTTGGTACAGGCTGAAGCGATTTTGCTCCAAATGCATCAGGTGGGTGGCGGCGGGAATGACGGCGTCGCGGTGCGGCGTGGCCGGGGCAAGCGCGGCGAACAGGCGTGCCACGTCGGCATCGGTGCACAGATGGTCCCACGCGCCGCGCACCACCAGGAGCGGCGCCTGCAATTGCCGCGGATCGTAAGGCAGTTCCCCGCGTGCGGCGGCGCCGATGTCGGCCGCCGGGCCGCAAGGCACTTGCACCGCCGGCGGCTCGCGGTCGCGGCTCGCCGGGTCGCTCTCCAGATAGGCTTGCGCCCAGGGATCGAAATGCGCACGCGACAGCACCGGCGCATGGCCAGCCGGCACATCCTCCTTGAAGCGCGTCCACTGCGCCTCGATGGTGACGAGTTGCCACGCCGGCAATTCCACCGCGGGCGTTTGCACGCCGCGCAGGATGGGGGCGAACATGGCAAGGCGCGCGACGCGTTGCGGCGACTTGATTGCATAGCGGCTGGCGGCGATGTTGCCCCAGGAGTGCGCCAGCAGGTTGATCTGCGATATGCCTGTCTGTGTCACGATGAAATCCACCACGGCGCCGATCTGCGGCGCTGCGGCCGGCGCGCGCCCGAGCGGTGCGTGCGCCGCGGCCGGCAGCGCCATTTCCGGGTAGCGGTCGGACTGGTCGTAGCCGAGGAAATCGAAACCCCAGGCATCGAAACCGGCATCGTTCAGGTTGTCGGCCCAGGAATGGCCGTCGAAGCGGTGTCCGAAGGCCAGGGTCGCGCCGAAGGTGGCACCGTGCACGTAAAGCACCGGCGGCCGGCCGTTGGGCCTGGGTGCGCGCTGTCGCCAAACGGCGAGTTGCAGCTTGCCTTGACCTGAAGAAATGCGATGATTTTCCGTTGGCGAATGTGCCATGGAAATCTCCTTTTGCGTGAAACGGGAAGGCCATTTTGCGCGCTACAATGCATCTACGTTTAATCGGGAGATTAACTATGAATGCATTGACGATTCCCGAATCCGCCGCAGGCATGCGCCTGGCGCCCCTGGGCGCGCTGATCGGCGATCCGGCGCGCGCCGCCATGCTGTGGACCCTGATGGACGGCAGCGCCAAGCCGGCGGGCGAGCTCGCCTATGTCGCCGGCGTGTCCGCACCCTCGGCGAGCCAGCACCTGGCCAAGCTGATCGACGCCGGCCTGCTGGCGCAGGAAGTGCAGGGGCGGCACCGCTATTACCGTATCGCGCGCCCGGAAGTGGCGTCGGCCCTGGAAGCCCTGATGGCCGCGGTCGGCACCCACCCTGAGCCGCGCGCGGTGCCGGCGGCGCGGCGTACGCCCGAGGAACTGCGCTACGCGCGTACCTGCTACGATCATCTGGCCGGTGAATTGGGCGTGGGCATCTACGAGGCGATGCGCGAGCGTGGCCTGCTCGAAGGTGATGCCAAGGAAGTACAAGTCACGCCCGCTGGCCATCGCTGGCTGGGCAAGCTGGGCATCGATGAAACCGCGCTGCACGCCAGGCGCCGCGCGCTCGCCTGCGGCTGCCTTGACTGGAGCGAACGCCGCCACCATCTGGCCGGTACGCTCGGCGCCGCGCTGTTGGCGGCGATGGTGCGCGAAGGATGGCTTACGCGCTCGAAAAAAAGCCGCGCCGTGCGCGTCACGCCGAATGGCGTGACGGCCTTGCGCAAGCATTTCCCCGGCGCGCCGCTGCCTGCCTGAAGGCCTAGCGCGTGAGCGGCGCGCCGGCGCCGGTGCGCTCGATGATCAGCTTGTAGTGCTCGGGGCGGCGATGCTTGGCGAAGTTGAATACGTGCTCGCGGAAGGTGTCGCCCAACGCCAGGTCGCAGTTGAAAAAGATCAGCTCGTCTTCTTCGGTGGCTGCCTGCGCCGCGATCTCGCCGGTCGGCGCGACGATGGCGGAGCCGGCGATCATGTGAAAACCGTCTTCCGCGCCGCATTTCGCCGCTGCGCCCACCCATAGCGCATTCTCGTGCGCATGCGCCTGCAACAGCAGCAAGTGGTGGAACATGCGCAGGTGCGGCGGTTCGGGCCAGTGGATGTTGACCGAAGGCGTGTTGTAGCCCAGCACCACCACCTCGGCGCTTTGCAGGCTCATGACGCGAAAGGTTTCCGGCCAGCGGCGGTCGTTGCAGATGCACATGCCGATCTTCGTGCCCATCGCCTCCCACACCTTGAAGCCCTCGTTGCCGACGTTGAAGTAGCGCTTTTCCAGGTGCTGGAATGGTGCGTCCGGCTTGTGGTCCGCGTGGCCGGGGAGGTGCACTTTGCGATAGCGGCCGACGATCTTGCCATTTGCATCGACGATGACGGCGGTGTTGTAGCGCTCGCCTTCGGGCGTGAGTTCCGCATAGCCGAGATAAAAGCCGATGCCGTATTTTTTTGCTTCGTCGAACAATGGCTGCGTCGCCGCGTTTGGCATCGAACGCTCGTAAAAGCGGTCGATCTCCTGCTGGTCGGTCATCCAGTAGCGCGGGAAGAAAGTGGTCAGAGCCAGTTCGGGAAAGACCACGAATTTCGCCGCGCGCGCGTGCGCCTCGCGCAGCAGTTCGATCATGCGCTTGACGACCGCCTCGCGAGCGTCGGCGAGATGGACTGGCCCAAGCTGGGCGACGGCCATGGGGAAAGGGCGTTTCATATCGCGTTTGTTCCGGATAGGGATTCAAGGGACCGTGTTACATCCAAATATAGGCCGAATCGTGCCAGCCGGGGGCCCGCCGATTCGGTAAACTTTTGCTTTCCACGTTTTGCGCATATCCATCATGGCCACCCTGCTCAACGAATCTGCCGCCGGCATGTACGTCATTTCCGCCACGCCCTTTACCGACACGGGCGCGCTGGACCTTGATTCCACCCGCAGCCTGATGGACTTCTACCTGCAATGCGGCGTCACCGGCTTCACCATCCTGGGCATCATGGGCGAAGCGCCCAAGCTGTCGAACGAGGAGAGCATGCAGTTCGCCACCACGGCGATGCAGCAGATCGACGGCAAGGTACCAACGATAGTCGGCGCCTCCGCTGCCGGCCTGGACAATCTCACGAACTTTTCCAGGAAAGTGATGGATGCCGGTGCCGCCGGCGTGATGGTGGCGCCGATTCCGGGCCTCAAATCCGACGAGCAGGTCTACGGCTATTTCGAGCAGGTCGCCAGGCGGCTGGAAGGCATTCCCTGGGTACTGCAGGACTATCCCTTCGTCACCACCGTCTACATGTCGCCTGCCGTCATCCTCAAGATGGTCGCCGACTTCCCCAATCTCGTGATGGTCAAGCACGAAGACTGGCCGGGCCTTTCCAAGATCACCAAACTGCGCGAAGCCGAAAAGAGCGGTGCACGCCGCGTCTCCATCCTGGTCGGCAACGGTGGCATCCACTACCCGCAGGAACTGGCGCGCGGGGTGGATGGCGCGATGACGGGCTTCGCCTATCCCGAGGCACTGGTCCGCACCTATGACCTGTTCAAGGCGGGCCAGAAGGGCGAGGCCGAAGACGTCTACGACGCCTATCTGCCCATCGTGCGCCACGAGTTGCAGCCAGGTCTTGGCCTGGCGGTGCGCAAATACATCCTGATGCAGCGCGGCGCGATCAAGAGCGAAGCGACCCGCGCGCCCGGCCCCAAGCTCAGCAAGCTGGACCGCGAAGAAGTGGACCACCTGGTGCGCCGCATGGAACGCCGCGTCGCCCGGCTGGGTGCGCTGGCGCCGCAAAAGCGGGCCGCTTGAGCAGGCGAGCATCCTTGCGTGAGCTGGGCCGGCCGGCTCGCGCCATGCATGGGCTCGCCATGAAGGGCCGCGGTCTTAAAATACGCCGTATGCCGGCCGCGCGGGCCTGGTGAATATCACCCAATACAAAACAATGTCTACCCAAGCAAAATGGCAGTTCTGGATCGACCGCGGCGGCACATTCACGGATGTCGTCGCCAAGGCGCCCGACGGCGCGCTGCACACGCACAAGCTGCTGTCGGAGAATCCGGAGCAATACAAGGATGCCGCCATTGCCGGCATCCGCCATTTCCTTGGAGTGAAGCCGGGCCAGCCGATCGACGGCGGCAAGATCGCCGCGGTGAAAATGGGCACCACGGTCGCCACCAACGCCCTGCTGGAGCGCAAGGGCGACCGCACGGTGCTGTTTATCACTCAGGGCTTCCGCGACCAGTTGCGCATCGGTTACCAGAACCGGCCGAACATTTTCTCGCGCAACATCGTGCTGCCCGAACTGCTGTACAGCGAAGTCCATGAGGTGCGCGAGCGCGTCGGCGCGCATGGCGAGGTCTACCTCAAGCTTGATGAGGAAAAGGCCCGCACCGACCTGCGCGCCGCATACGAAAAAGGCTTTCGCGCCATCGCCATTGCCCTGATGCACGGCTACCGTCATCCGGCCCACGAAGCGACCGTGGCGCGCCTGGCGCGCGAGACCGGCTTTACCCAGGTCTCGGTGTCGCATGAAGTTTCGCCGCTGATGAAACTGGTATCGCGCGGCGATACCACGGTGGTCGACGCCTATCTCTCGCCGATCCTCAAACGCTACGTCAATCAGGTCGCTGACGAGTTGCAGGGCGCGCCGCTGAAGTTCATGCAAAGCTCCGGCGGCCTGACGGACGCCAGCCTGTTTCAGGGCAAGGACTCGATCCTCTCGGGGCCTGCCGGCGGCATCGTCGGCATGGTGCAGACGGCGGTGGGCGCGGGATTCGACCGCGTGATCGGCTTCGACATGGGCGGTACCTCCACCGACGTGTCGCACTACGCCGGTGAATACGAGCGCGCCTTCGATACGCAAGTGGCGGGCGTGCGCATGCGCGCGCCGATGATGAGCATCCACACGGTGGCGGCGGGCGGCGGCTCCATCCTGCATTTCGATGGCTCGCGCTATCGCGTCGGGCCCGATTCGGCCGGCGCCAACCCCGGCCCGGCCTCGTACCGCCGCGGCGGGCCGCTGGCGGTGACCGACTGCAACGTGATGCTGGGCAAGGTGCAGCCGCAGTGGTTCCCCAAGGTGTTCGGCCGCGGCGCGAACGAGCCGCTGGACCGCAATGTGGTGGTGGAGAAATTCACGGCACTGGCCGCGCAGATCGAAAAGGACACGAGCAACCAGCGTGCGCCGGAAGCGGTGGCCGAGGGCTTCATCCAGATCGCGGTGGAAAACATGGCCAACGCGATCAAGAAGGTGTCGGTCGCGCGCGGCTACGACGTCACCCAGTACACCCTGCAATGCTTCGGCGGCGCCGGCGGGCAGCATGCCTGCCTGATCGCCGATACCCTGGGCATGACGCGCGTCTACATCCATCCCTACGCCGGTGTACTGTCGGCCTACGGCATGGGCCTCGCCGATC
This sequence comes from Burkholderiales bacterium, assembly GCA_036498945.1. Lineage (GTDB taxonomy): Bacteria > Pseudomonadota > Gammaproteobacteria > Burkholderiales > JAEUOS01 > JAQGMJ01. The sequence continues at coordinate 16,581 of DASYEQ010000094.1, forward strand.
TCACGGCGATGCGCGAGCGCGCGGTGGAAGCACGTCTCACGCCTGCCCTGCGCGACAAGCTGGATGCGATCTACATCGAACTGATCGAGTCCGCGCGCAAGCAGATCCTGGCGCAGGGCGTGGAAGAAAACAACGTCGAGGTGCGCCAGCGCATCCACGTGCGCTATGAAGGCACCGATTCCGCGCTGATCGTCGATTACGGCAGCGATGCGGAGATCAAGGCGCGCTTCGAAGCGGCGTATCGCATGCGTTATTCCTTCCTGATGGAGCACAAGGCGCTGCTGGTGGAGGCGGTGTCGGTGGAGGTGATCGGCAAGTCGGGCGAAGCCACGGCTGCCTCTTTCGGTTTCGACCAGCGCGGCGGGGCGCCAGAGGCTGCCGAGACGGTGCAGATGTATTCCGGTGGCAAGCATCATGCCACCCCCGTGTTTGTGCGCGAGACCCTGATTCCCGGCGACAAGGTACCTGGCCCGGCGATCATCGCCGAGAAAAACGCCACCACCATCGTCGAGCCCGGCTGGCAGGCTGAAGTGAGCCCGCTGAATCACCTGGTGCTCACGCGCATCACCGCGCGCCCCAAGCAAACGGCGATCGGCACCACCGCCGACCCGGTGATGCTGGAGATCTTCAATAACCTGTTCATGGCGATTGCCGAGCAGATGGGGTTGACCCTCGCCAACACCGCCTATTCGGTGAACATCAAGGAGCGCCTGGATTTTTCCTGCGCGGTGTTCAACCAGCACGGCGACCTGATCGCCAACGCTCCGCACATGCCGGTGCACCTGGGCAGCATGGGCGAGAGCATCAAGACGGTGATCAGGGAGAACACCGGCAAGATGAAGGCCGGCAACGTCTACGTGCTCAACGCGCCGTACAACGGCGGCACCCATCTGCCGGACATCACCGTGATCACCCCGGTGTTCGCCGCGGACAAAAAGACCATCCTGTTCTACGTCGGCTCGCGCGGCCACCATGCGGACATCGGCGGCATCTCCCCCGGCTCGATGCCGCCGAATTCCAAAGTGGTGGAAGAAGAGGGTGTGCTGATCGACAACTTCCTGCTGGTGGAGGAGGGCAAGTTGCGCGACGCCGAAACCCGCGCGCTCCTGGCCTCCGGCAAATACCCCTCGCGCAACATCGACCAGAACATGGCCGACCTGCGCGCCATGATCGCCGCCAACGAAAAAGGCGTGCAGGAACTGCACCGCATGGTCGGCGAATTCGGGCTGGACGTGGTGCATGCCTACATGCAGCACGTGCAGGACAACGCCGAGGAGGCGGTGCGCCGCGTCATCGAGGTGCTGAAGGACGGCGAGTTCGCCTACGAGATGGACCATGGCGCCGTGATCAAGGCCAAGGTCACCCTGGACAAGAAAACGCGCAGCGGCATCATCGACTTCACCGGCACCAGCATGCAGGTAGCGAACAATTTCAACGCGCCGTCCGCCGTGGCCTACGCGGCGACGCTCTATGTCTTCCGCTCCCTGGTGGATGACGACATTCCGCTCAACGCCGGCTGCCTGAAGCCGCTGAAACTGATCATTCCCGAAGGCTCGATGCTCAATCCGCGCTATCCGGCGGCGGTGGTGGCAGGGAACGTTGAGACCAGCCAGTGCCTTACCGACACGCTCTACGGTGCGTTAGGTGTAATGGGCGCCAGCCAGGGCACGATGAACAACTTCACGTTTGGTAACGACAGGTACCAGTATTACGAAACCATCTCCTCCGGCTCCGGGGCGGGCGAGGGCTTCGACGGCGCCACACCGGTGCAGACCCACATGACCAACTCGCGCATGACCGACCCCGAGGTGCTGGAATTCCGCTACCCCGTGGTGGTCGAGGAGCATTCGATCCGCTACGGCAGCGGCGGCCAGGGCCGCTGGAACGGTGGGCCCGGCGCCTTGCGGCGCCTCCGCTTTCTCGAGGCAATGAATGCCGGCATCCTCTCCGGCCATCGCCGCGTGCCGCCTTACGGCATGGCCGGCGGCGGGGCAGGGCAGGTGGGGCGCAACTGGGTCGAGCGGGCTGACGGCCAGGTGAGCGAACTGCAGGGCAGCGACGAGACCTTGTGCCAGCCGGGCGATGTATTCGTGATCCAGACGCCCACCGGTGGCGCCTATGGCAAAAAGGCGGGATAAACCTTTGACGCGAACCGCTGTCACAATCAGCTCCCCGACCGTACGACCGCCCAAGGCAAACCCGATGACGCGTATTTCCCGACTGATCCTGTTGGCCGCCCTCGGCCTGTCCACCGCTGCCGCGGCGCAAACCTCGTCGCCGGCGCCCGAGGCGAAGGACGACTGGAGCGGCTATGCGGGCGCAGGCGCGATCGGCTACTCCCGCTATAGCGGCGCCCAGGGGATGCGTGCGGTGCCCGCGCCCCTGCTCCAGTTCGAGTACAAGGGCATCGCGTATGTCGACATCCTGCGCGCCGGGGTGCGCTTCTGGGGCAGCGAAGACAAGAAGATGGCCCTGGGTATCGCCGCTATCCCGCGCTTCGGCTTCAAGGGTTCGGACGGATCGCGCCTCACCGGCATGGCGGAGCGCCACCTGAGCGTCAATCTCGGCCCCAGCTTCGAATGGTCGACGCCGATTGTCGATCTTAACGTGGCCTACGTGGCGGACGTCGCCGGCGGCAGCAAGGGCGGCGAGCTGCACGCCCTGCTGTTCAAGCAGTTGGCCGACACTACGCATTGGGACATCGGCGTCTATACCGAGCTGGAGCGCCTCGATCATCGCGTCGCCAACTACTACTTCGGCGTGCGTCCGGAGGAGGCGACCGCCGACCGGCCGTTTTATCAGCCGGGCGCGAGCACGAACTGGAACCTGGGCCTGATGGGCGCCTACCGCATCAATTCCCGCTATGCCCTGATGTTCGGCGTGCAGAACACCCGGCTGGGCGGCGCGGCGGCGGGCAGCCCGATCGTCGAAACCCGCAGCGCCAAGTTTGGCTACGTCGGGTTGGGCTGGCGACTATAGCAACGCGTCGGCCAGCGCGCATCAGGCCCGCGGCGGGGAAAGAAAAAAGCCGCCCACGGGCGGCTTTTTTCATGCGCGATGCCGCGCTCAGGTCTTGCTTGCCGTCGTGTACGGTTCCACCAGCTTGCCGGAGACGTAATCCTTGGGCGAGAGCACGGTGCACTTGCCGGCCTTGCGCCATTCGTCCACGCTGTTGGTCTTGACGTCGTGGTACTGCACGTAGAGCAGGCGCCCTTGCGTCCATTCGCCGTTGGCGCCGAACTGCACCTTGCCGACCACGGTATCGAAGCTGTCCTTGTGCATGGTCTCGGCCAGCTTGGCCTGGTCCAGGCTTTTGTTTTTCACCACGGCCTGCTCGATCACCTGCATCATCGCGTAGGCATAGGGCGGCAGGTAGAAGCCGAGCGGGTCGACGCCGGCGGCGCCGGCGCGCGCCTGGTATTTCTCCAGGAACTTGTCCAGGCCGGGGAATTTCGCAGCGGCTTCCGGCGCATAGGTTTCCAGGCTGACGACGCCGTTGATCAGCGGGCCCAACTGGGTGCGGATGGCGGCGTACTGGGTGCCGACCATGCCGCCGCCGAACAGGCGGGTCTTGAGGCCGACTTCGTGCGCGGCGCGGATCATGCCCACCGAGTCCGGCGGATAGGAGGCGACGAACACCACGTCCGGGTTGGTGGCCTGGATCGCGCGCACCACCGGGCTGAAATCGACGTTGTTCGGCGGGTAGGTCTTGTCGTAGACGATCTTCAGGCCCAGGCGCTTGCAGTGCTCATGCGCGGCCTGCAGCGCCGTGTGCGGGTACTCGGCGTCGGCGCCGACCAGCGCGATGGTCTTGGGCTTGGGGTTCATCATTTCGACGGCGTCGAAAAAGCCCACCGTCCAGCCCAGCGCCGGCTTGGGGCCGGCGGGCATGATGGCGAAATAGCGGTCGTAGTGGAAGCGCGCGTTGACGTCCAGGCCGAAGAGGGTCATGAAGGTCATGCCGCGCTGCATCAGCATCGGGATGGGTGGGGCCACCATGGCGGTGCCATAGCTGGAGACCACCAGGTCGACCTTGTCGACTTCCAGCAGCTTGGTGTAGATCGCCGGCACCGTCGAGCCGTTGCTCTGGTCGTCGTAGTACACCAGCTCGACCTTGCGCCCGAGCAGGCCGCCGCGGGCGTTGATTTCCTCCTGCCAGATCTGCAGGGTCAGGATCGAGGCCTTGCCCATCGGCGCCAGCGCGCCGGTCAGGCCCATCGAAAAGCCGATTTTCAGCGGGGCCTGCTGCGCGAAGGCCACCCCGGGCAGGGCGAGGCTGCCGGCTGCCGCGGCGGCCGCGGCGCCGGAGGCCCCGGCCAGGAACTGGCGTCGTTTTCCTTGCATGTCTTTGTCTCCAATCTGGTTGCTTATGGCCGGCCGGGCGCAAGCCGCGGTTCCGGAGGCGAGCGTTGATCGTTCGATAAACGAATACGCGAGTGCCGTGATTGTTATGTTACCGTTAAAATCGCCCGGCGCGCCGTTTTCGTGAGCACGCGGCGCCGCGCTTATCACTTCTATTTCAAGGCATGAAGGTCCTCGTATGAACACGCGCGAACTGGTGAACTACCTGCAAGGTCTGGCGGAGAACAACAACCGCGCCTGGTTCGTGATGAACAAGCCGAGCTACGACATCCTGCGCACCGAGTTCATCGAGCTGGTGGCGATGCTCATCGCCGCCACCGAAAAGTTCGATCCCGCGGTGGCGGGGCAGGACGCGAAAAAGGCGCTGTTCCGCATCAACCGCGACGTGCGCTTTTCCAAGGACAAGAGTCCCTACAAGACGCATTTCTCGGCGGTGATCGCTCCCGGCGGCAAGAAGGATCCCGGCTCGCACTACTACATGCACATCGACCAGGACGGCAAGCTCCTGGTGGCCGGCGGCTGCTACCTGCCGCCTCCCGACGTGCTGGCGAAAATCCGCCGTCATATCGTGGCGGAGCCCGCGGTGTTTTCGCGCCTGCTGAAGAACAAGACGCTGTGGACCTGTTTCGGCGACTTTGCCGACGAAGGCAAGCTCGCGCGTCCGCCCAAGGGCTATGCCGCCGATACGCCGCACATCGAGCACCTCAAGCAGAAGAGCTTCATTGTCTGGCGCGAGTTTCCGGTCAAGGGCATGACCTCCGACAAGCTGCTCAAGCAGACCGCCGAAGGCTTCAAGGCTTCGCTGCCGCTGATCAAGTGGCTGCGCCAGGCGGTGGCATAGGGCCCGCACCGGCGCGCGGCGCTATAGTGGCGTCTCCATGTTCCTTGCCGGGAGCTGCCATGCTGCGCTGGATCGTTTCCCTCTTGCTGTGTGCCTGCTGTACCGGCGCCGTACAGGCCGCCGACCCGGTCAGCCGTGAACAGGCGCTGCGCAACCTGGCGGATGCGCAGGCGCCGGTGCGCCGCGCCGCCGTGGTGCGCCTGGCCGAAGTCGGCCGCATCGAGGATGCCAAGGCGCTGCTGCCACGCCTGAAGGACAGTGATGGGGAGGTGCGCGAAGCCGCCGAACTGGCGCTGTGGGCGGTCTGGAGCCGCTCCGGCGACGAGCGCATCGACGCCTTGCTGGCGCACGGTGCGCTGGCAATGAACGGCGGCCACTACGAGCAGGCGCTGGCCGATTTCAATCGCGTGATCAAGCAAAGGCCTGATTTCGCCGAGGGCTGGAACAAGCGCGCCACGCTGTATTTTCTCGCCGGCGACGTGCGCCATTCGCTCGCCGATTGCGCCGAGGTGATCAAGCGCAACCCGAGCCATTTCGGCGCGCTCTCCGGCTACGGCCAGCTCTACCTGCGCCTGGATGACCCGGAGAAGGCCCTCGGATACTTCGAGCGTGCCTATGCCATCAACCCCGGCATGAGCGGGGTCGCGGCGAATATCGCGGCGATCAGGCAGGCTCTGGAGCGCCAACGACGCAAAATGATCTGAGGCCGACGGAAGGCCGTTTACCACCGCCAGGCGGCGCATCTGCGCCAGCGATCGCAATCCGCTGCAAAACAGGAGGAAATATTTGCCCTTGTGTGATGGTTTTAACGCGACAGGAGTGTTAAAAAGTATTAAATACGATCTAATAGGCTTGACGTTGTCCTAGCCCCTTGGCATATTCCAATGGCATAAGGGTCAGTGGGGGTAATGCCCTCCCTAAAGCCGGTGGTTTCGCGGTCAACTTGCAATAACACACGCTTCCCTCGAGGAAACGCCATGAACATAACTGGCAACAGCGCGACAGGCTCGGTCGCCGCATCATTACTTTCGGAATGCCGCGAGATCGCGCGCAGCCGCCTCTCCGAGGTGGTGGCCGGCGCCTTGGGAAAAATCGACGAAGACCTGTTCCAGCTGGCCGACAAAAGCCGCGACGGGCGCGAGCAGCAGATGTACCTTGAGGCGATGACGCGCGTGCGCGCGCACCGCCGCGAAATCCTCTCCAAGTTTGAAGAGTGCTTCAAGGACATGTACGACAAGAGGCTGGGTGCCACGCGCGCGCCGGCCAAGGAAAAGAGCTTCATCGACCCGTTCAAGAAGCCCGACCCGATGGATTTCGGCGGCGTCGAGCTTTCGCTGGTATCGGACTCGATCATCGAGAACGGCATCGCCATCGATCGCCTCGCCAAGGGCGTGAAGAATGCGGTCGACAACGAAGAGATGCTGGGCATCCGCGCCCGCCTGGGCGTGCTGGTGGGACGCGAGACGCTGGAAGACGGCGACAACCCGCTGGCCCCAGAAGTCATTTTCGAAGCCCTGAAGCTCGCCTGCAGCGACATCCCCGGCGACCGCGAACTCAAGTCCACCCTGCTGCAGGCCTTCCAGCCCTATTTGCAGCGCTCCATCACCCAGGTCTACCAGGCGGTCAACAAGAGCCTGGTGGCGCACGACGTGCTGCCGCGCATCCGCCACTCGGTGCAGACCACCGGCGACCCGATGGGGGTCTCCCAGCGCATGACGAACCTGAACGGCTCGCAGCGCATGAACACCCTGTCGCAGACCGGCCGCATGGGCAGCTTCGGTTCCAACGCCGGCGCCGAGCGCAGCGGCTGGCTGGGCGGTTCGGTGGGCAATGAGCAGGCCACCATCGCGCAACTGCTGGCCGGCATGTCCAAGGGCCAGGCCTCGGCCCGCGTCGAGAGCCTGCGCATGATGGCTGACCCGGCGCGCTTCGTCGAAGGCCAGGGCGCAGTGCCGGTCAACCTGCAACTGCTCGATGCCCTGGCGCAACTGCAGACCGAGGCCAACCTTTCCTCTTCCGCCGGCTTCCTGCCGCCGGGTTACCTGCGCACGCTCGATTCCGCGCTGGTTTCGCAAGGCACCCCGCTGGACCAGGTGACCATCGAGCTGGTCTCGGTGGTGTTCGAATACCTGAACAAGAACGACAAGCTGGCCGCCGCGATCAAGGGCCAGATTGCGCGCCTGCAGATCGTTGCGGTGAAGGCCGCGCTGCTCGACCGCAGCTTCTTCGCCCGCCGCGAACACCCGATGCGCCGCTTCCTCGACCGCCTGGCCGAGGCCGGCGCCGATCCGGTGATGAACCTGGCCGAAGACGGCCAGTTCATGCGCGAGGTCAAGCACCTGGTCGACGACCTGACGGTGATGTTCCAGGACGACATCAACGTTTTCAAGAGCGCGCTGGAGGAACTCGAAGGCCAGATCGCCAACGAGCGCAGCACTCGCGAGAGCGAAGCCCACGCCGAAGCCGCACGCCTGGCCGCGATGGAAGCGCGCGACGCCGCCACCGCCTCCGCCCGCGCCGACTTGGCCGCCCGCATGAAGGCGACCACCCCGGCGTTCATCCGCGACTTTCTTGACCAGGTGTGGGTCAAGGCCGTGGTCGAATCGCAACTGCAAAACCTGCAAGGCGAAGACAGCGTTGCCACCCGCCTGGCGCTCGCTGCCGACCTGATCTGGAGCGTCGAACCCAAGGCGCGGCCGGATGTGCCCAATCTGGCCGCCGTGCTGCCGAAGATGGTGCGCGGCCTGATGCGCGGGGCGATCGCCTCCGGCATGAACGACACCGTGCGCGGCGAATTCTTCAACCAGCTGATGCGCGCCCACACCGCGGCGATCGCCGCCGCCAAGGTGGCCGCCGTCGAAATCCCCTCGGTGCCGGTGCCCAGCCTGACTTCGCAAGTGCCGACGCAACTGAAGGAAATCACCAACACCGCCGCGCCCGCCGACGCTTACGAGCGCCAGGTGGCTGACCTCGTCAAGGGCGACATCCTGGAGTTTTCCGACCAGACCCGCGGCGACCGCTATCGCCTTTCCTGGATCAGCCCGAAGCGCAGCTTTTTCCTGTTCATTCGCGGCACCCAGTCGCGCCAGATCAGCGCGGCCGACCTGGCGGCGTTTTTCCGCCAGGGCGTGGCATCGCTGGCGCAGGACGCGCCCATCATCGACCAGGCCATCGGCGCCATCGAGATGGACTTCACTCAAAACGCCGAAGGCGAGGTGGCGAAAGCCGCCTGAAGATCGTTCTCGGGGGAACCGGACGGCTGCCTGCGGGCGGCCGTCTGTCTTTGCACGGCCGGGTTTGCGTGAACCCTAGCGGCCGTACCAGTAGCGCGCCTGTGTTTCGCGGTATAGCCGCGTCCGCGCGCCGCCGGCGTCTATGTCGATCATGACGGCGCCGCCGCTGTCGGTGCGCAGCAACTGCGCGCCGCTTTCGCGATAGCGCTCCACCACCTCCGGCGCCGGATGGCGAAAGCGATTGCGATAGCCGACCGGGAACACCACGGTGGCGGGCGCCACCGCGGCGATGAAGCGCGGCGAGGAGGAGGTCTGGCTGCCGTGGTGCGGCGCCACCAGCACCTCGCTCTTGAGCGCCGATGCAGGCAGGCGCGCCTCGACGTCGCGCTCGATGTCCGCCGGCAGCAGCACGCCGTGGCCATGCGCGGTGATCTTCAGCACGCAGCTTTGCGCGTTGTCCGGCAGATCGCTCAAATGCACATAGTCTTCCGGCGCTGGATGCAGGAACTCGAAGCGCACGCCGTCCCACTCCCACGCCTGGCCCGCGATGCAGCGCCGCGCCCGCGCACCCGCTGCCTGCGCGATGGCATTTTTCGCCTGCAATGGACTGGCCATCCAGCCCACCGGCACCGCCGAGAGCACCGAGAGCGCGCCGCCGCTGTGGTCGCTGTCGTCGTGGCTTACCACCATGCCGTCCAGGCGCTCCACGCCTTCGCCGCGCAAATACGGCAGCACCACACGGTTGCCGCCGTCGGCTTCCGGCGAATAGGCGGGACCGGTGTCGAACAGCAGCGTGTGTTCGCGCGTGCGCGCCACCACCGCCAGCCCCTGGCCTACGTCGAGCACCGTGACGCGTACGTCACCCGCCTCCGGCGGCGGTGGCGTATACAGAAACAGCGGCAGCATCCAGGCCAGGCCCAGCACCCGCCACGACCACCACCATGGCACGAACATCCACAACGCGCCCACGGCCGCCAGTGCCGCCAGCGGCCACGGTGGCGCCGCGTGCTGCCACACCGCGAAGGGCAGGCGGCCCAGCCATTCGAGATAGATCATCAGCAACTGCTGCAGGCCGTGCGCGAGGTGCGCCAGCGCGTCAATCGGAAAGATCGCCGCGGCCAGCGCCAGCGGCGTGATTACCAGGCTCACCAGCGGGATCGCCACTGCATTGGCCAGGGGGCCGACCAATGACACCTGCTGGAACAGCACCAGTGTCAGCGGCAGCAGGCCGATGGTAATCGCCGCCTGCGCGGTGAGCGCGGTGCGCAGCCAGTGCGCGCGCAAGCCGGCTGCCTGCCCAGTGAGCAGGAGCAGGGCGACCGCGCCGAAAGACAACCAGAACCCCGCCGAGAGTGCTGCCCACGGGTCGAGCAGCGCCACCACCGCTAAGGCGAGCGCCAGCACCCGCGTTGCCGAGCCGAACCAGCCGCGCCAGATCGCCCACGCCGCCACCCCCAGCATATAAAGGGTGCGCTGCGCCGGCACCTGGAAGCCTGCCAGCAGACAGTAGGTGAGGGCGGTGAGAAAGCCGCCGAGCGCGGCCGCCTGCGGCGCCGGCAGCATCAGCAACAGGCGCGGCGTGTAGCGCACCGACTGGCGCCACAGGGCGAAGATCAGCCAGCCCGCCAGGCTCGCCACCATGGTCACGTGCAGGCCGGAGATGCTCATCAGATGTGAGACGCCGGTGCGGGCGAAGATCTGCCACTGTTCATTGTCGATGGCGCGCTGGTCGCCGATGGCCAGCGCCACGATTACGCCGCCATACGGCGCATCCCCCAATGAGGATTGCAGGCGCGCGCGAATGTGTTCGCGCATGCGGTCCACCACGCTTTGCATCGACCAGGTGAAGGCGTCCAGCCTCTCGGGCGCGGCGTTGTCGCGCCCGATGCGCACATAGCCGGTGGCGCGGATGCCGCGCTCCAGCAGCCAGGCCTCGTAATCGAAGCCGTGCGGATTGGCATTGCCGTGCGGCTTGCGCAGGCGCGCCACCAGCTTCCAGCGCTCGCCCGCATGCACGATCGGCACCGGCCGATCGGGCGCGCCGGCGTAGCTGCTGTACCAGGTCACCTGGATGTGGCGCGGCACGCGGGCGGCGGTAGGATCGTCGACCTCGAATTCGAAGCGTACGCCGCGATCAAACGGCTGCGGCAGCGAGGCGATGGTGCCGGCGAGCACCAGGTCGCGGCCCTCCGAGGCATCCGGCAGCGTATCGGCCAGGCGCGCATTGGCGCACAGCGCTGCCCAGGCCAGGCCCAGCAGCACCGCGCCGCCGGCACTCAGCGCGGGACGCAGCCACGGCAGCGGCACGCGCGCCGCGCCCAGCAGCAAGGCGAGCCCGGCCGCGCCCAGGCCGATGGTCGAGGTCTCGGTCGGCAAGGTCGGCTGGAGTTGCAGCAGGGCGGTGCCGAGGGCGAACCCGATCAGGGCTAGGCGCATGGAGCGCGATTCTAAGCTGCGACGGCATGCGCAGGCACGGCGGTGCTTCTGTATACTGCGTGCTGTCAAAGTGTATACAAAAAACTAGCCGCAATGAGCGTTACCCTGCCGCCCCTTTCGCGCCTCGCCGACCCCGTCGCCGCGCTCGACGACCTTAATCCGCCGCCGCGCCTGTTGATGGGCCCCGGGCCGATCAACGCCGACCCGCGCGTGCTGCGCGCCATGTCGGCGCAACTGCTGGGCCAGTTCGACCCGCAGTTCCGCCTGATGATGCGCGAGACCATGGCACTGTACCGCCAGGTGTTCGAGACCAAGAACGACTGGACTTTCATCATCGACGGCACCGCGCGCAGCGGCATCGAGACCGCGCTGGTGTCGGCGGTGGAACCCGGCGAGCGCGTGCTGGTCTGCTCTTTCGGGCGCTTCGGGCAATTGTTTTCCGAGATCGCGCGCCGCGCCGGCGCCGAAGTCAGGGTGGTCGAAGTGGAATGGGGCCGGGTGTTCACCCCCGAGCAGATCGAGGCGGAAGTGAAGGCCTTCTCGCCCCGGCTTGTCGCCATCTGCCAGGGCGACACCTCCACCACCATGTGCCAGCCGCTGGAGGAAATCGGCAAGATCTGCCATCGCCACGGCGCGCTGCTGCAGGTCGACGCCACCGCATCGATCGCCGGCACGCCGCTGAAAACCGATGCCTGGGAAATCGACTGCGTCACCGCCGGCCTGCAAAAGTGCCTCGCCGGTCCGTCCGGCGCCGCGCCGATTACCCTCAACGATGCCTTCGCCGAGCGCATCTACCGCCGCCGCCATATCGAGGAAGGGGTGCGCCCGGTCAATTACACCCCCGGCGAGGGCCGGATGATCGCCACCAACTATTTCGACCTGGCAATGGTGATCGACTACTGGAGCGACCTCGCGCTCAACCATCACACCGAAGCCACCACCATGCTCTACGGCGCCCGCGAATGCGCGCGCATTTTCGTCAAGGAAGGCCCCGCCGCGATATTCAAGCGCCACGCCGATGCCTCCAAGGCGATGGTGGCGGGCCTCTCGGCCATGGGGCTGAAACTCTTCGGCGATCTTTCTCACAAGATGCCCAACGTCACCGGCGTCCGCATTCCCGATGGGGTGAACGGCGATCGTGCGCGCAACGCCATGCTCGCCGATTTCAGTATCGAGATCGGCACCTCCTTTGGGCGCCTGCACGGCAAGATCTGGCGCATCGGCACCATGGGCTACAACGCGCGCCGCGACTGCGTGCTCTCCACCCTGGCGGCGCTGGATGTCGTACTGGCGGCGGAAGGCCACAAGTTCAGCCGCGGCGCCGGGGTGGATGCGGCGCGCCAGGCTTATCAGTCCTAAGTCCTGCCGATTGTCCCGCTCAGGCCGGGTTTCGCCGCAAGTGGCCGCAAGGTTTTATGAATCCGTGGGCAAAGTGTGATTTTTTTCCTTGAATCGGTTACCCTTGCGATGCAAGAATTTATGCCAATGGCAAATGCCATGAGCATAGAATAATTTCAGCAGGGTAAGTCACATGGGTACGGATTCGGCCTCGACCGCTCGCATCGATCGCTTGCGCGGCATGTATGTAACGCAGTTCCGCGAGCAGTTCGACGCGGCTGAATTCCTCACCGACGATTTCTACGCCTTCCAGGTGCTGGAACGCGCGTTCCAGGTCGGCGAAAAAAGGAATCGCGAGCTCTACAATCTCGCCCTGCTGATGCACGCCGAGCGCAAGGCGCTGATGGAAACCGGGCAGCGCCGGGTATTGGAAGTGATGCGCAATTCGTCGCCGCCTTCGATTCCCGGCCTGGCCGAGGCCGCCAATCCGAATCACACCGGCAAACTGCGCACGCTGCCGACGCAGCCCGAGCGCCGCTCCGGCAAGGTGCGCATGTCGGCCCAGGAAATCACTTCGCTGTCGGCACTGCGCCGCGTCTACTACAAATATTACGGCCAGGGCTTTGACGTCGAGGAATTCGCCGTCAACGATCTCTACGCCAAGGTGGTGCTGGCCGAGGCCGCGTCCTCGGGGCAGGAGGATCTGGTGGCGCTGGCGCACGCCTTTCTCGACAAGAATGGCAAGCCGCGCCTGCACCGCCGCCAGGGGCGGGTGGACGTCGAACTCAGCAATGCCTTAGCCTGAGTCCCGGCGCGCCGCCTAGGCGGCAAGGATGAGGAACACCGCCGGATGCTTGTCCGGCGCCATCTCCTTCGGAGCCGCCTGGCGCCATTGGCTGACGCGCCGCGTGCGTACCGCTTCGCTGGCCAGCGTGAGGTCGACGGCGACGGTAAGCCAGGTATCCGGCTTGAGAGATGCCAGCAGCGCCTGCTGCAAGGCGCCGTTGCGATACGGCGTCTCGATCACGATCTGGGTTTCACGCTGGCGCCGCGAGCGCGTCTCCAGTTCGCGGATCATTTCCTCGCGCGCCGGCGACTTCACCGGCAGGTAGCCGTGAAAGGCGAAGCGCTGGCCTTCCAGGCCGGAGGCCATCAGCGCCAGCAGGATGGACGAAGGGCCCACCAGCGGCGCCACCCGTACCCCGGCCGCATGCGCCATGCGCGCCAGCTGGCTGCCGGGGTCGGCGATACCGGGGCAGCCGGCCTCCGACAGCACGCCCACGTCGACGCCGGTGGCGAGCTTGTCGAGCACCAGTTTTAATTGCGCCGGCTCGGGCGTGTGGCCGATTTCGAACATCTCGATGCCTTGCAGGGGCAGCGAAGTGCCGCAGGCCTTGAGAAAGGCACGCGCGGTTTTTGCGTCTTCCACCGCATAGGCGGTCAGCGCCGCGATGCGCTCGCGCACGGCGGGCGGCAGGCTGGCGTCGAGCAGGGGCAGGTCCTGCCCGGCCTTGAGGTCGCCCAGGGTGGCGGGCACCAGATAAAGGGTGCCGCTCATGGCACTTGCGGAATGCGTACGTCCTCGGCGCGCAGCATGGCGCACAGGGCGATCAAAGGCAGGCCGATGAGCGCATTGGGGTCGTCGCCTTCCATGCTTTCCATCAGCGCGATGCCCAGGCCTTCGGACTTGGCCGAGCCGGCGCAGTCGTAGGGTTCCTCGGCGCGCAGGTAGGCATCGATCTCGGCGTCGTCGAGGGCGCGCAGGCGCACGCGCGTGAGTACGCTGCGCAGTTGCTCGCGGCCGGAAGCAGCGTCGAGCAGGCACAGGGCGGTATCGAAAATCGTGGTCTTGCCGCGCATCCAGTGCAATTGTTCCACAGCGCGCTCGTAGCTGCCCGGCTTGCCGAGGATGCGGCCTTCGCAATACGCCACCTGGTCGGAGCCGATCACCAGGGCGCCAGGGGCGGCCTGATAATGCGCCGCCACCGCGCGCGCCTTGGCCGCGGCCAGGCGCAGCGCAAGGGCGCCGGGATCTTCCCCGGGCAAGGGGGTTTCATCGGTTTCCGGGGCGCGGGTGGAAAAGGGCAGGCGCAGGCGTTCCAGCAGTTCGCGCCGGTAGCGCGAGGTCGAGGCGAGGATCAGGGGGCGGGGAGGGGATGTGACAGGGGATGGCAAGGGGAGGAATTCCGTTGTTTTCGCAGCGTTTTGGCGCAAGTAGGATGGATTTTAGCCGAGGTGCCAGTATTTTCCGGCCCCCGCCCGACGGCGGGGCTGCCCGTTTTGCGCAGTGAATTGTGCAGCGAAGCACCTAAGTTTTTGACGATTAAAGACTATTTGGGTTATACTTGCGTGCTGTACGCCCCGTTGTTTCTGCCTGGGGCGTTTGTTTTTCCTGCCTTGAGTCAGGCAGGGGCTGGACCAGGATAAAGTCGACGCCGTGGCAAATACGGGTGCGGGCAATCGCGCCGGATGGACGATAGATGCGTTCCGCTTTGCGGAAGGCGGCGCCATCCAGGAGAGCGAGCTTATTGCTGAAGATTTGCCGCGCCTGGCCGAAAGCGCGGTGGCGCCCTTGCAGGCGTTTCACGCCAAGGTTGCCGGGGTGCGGTCGCCGCGCGGCAAGCCGGGGCTGGAGCTCTGGCTTTCCGGGCGCGTGACGGTAAGCTGCCAGCGCTGCCTGAAACCGCTGGAACTCGAGCTCGACCCGCATGCCGGCTTCGAGCTGGAGCGCAGCGAGGCGCAGGCTGACGCGGCGGGGCTGGACGAAGACGAGTTCTGGGACGCGGTGGTGGGGTCGGAACGTTTCGACCTGAAACAGTTGTGCGAGGACGAGTTGCTGCTGGCGGTGCCGTTTGCCCCGATGCACGCGTCCTGCGAGCCGGTGGGGGCGACCGAAGCGGGCGAGAGGGTTTCGCCGTTCGCCGCGCTGGCGCAGTTGAAAAAGAAGTAACGAAAAGATTTCGTAGTCGCGGTTTTCACAGGTTTCATCAGGAGAGCATCATGGCTGTTCAGCAAAACAAGAAGTCCCCGTCCAAGCGCGGCATGCATCGTGCCCACGACTTTCTGACCAATCCGCCGCTGGCCATCGAGCCGACCACGGGCGAGGCGCACCTGCGCCATCACATCAGCCCGACCGGCTACTACCGCGGCAAGAAGATCGTCAAGATCAAGGGCGAATAAGGTCCGCCGACGGCTTGAAGTTGATGCTTCCCGTCGCCGGTTTTAATTCCCCCTGCGGGCGCGGATGACCGTCATCATCGCCATCGACGTGATGGGCGGGGACCATGGTCCCCGCGTCACGGTGCCGGCAGCCCTGGCGTTCATCCAGCGCCATGCCGACGCCGAAGTGATCCTGGTCGGCCAGGAAGAGCCGATTGCCGCCGAACTCAAGCGCGCGAAGTTCAATGCCGCGCCGGGTTCGCGCGTGCGCGTGCACCCGGCCGCGCAAGTCATCACCATGGACGATGCCCCCGCGCAGGCGCTCAGGCGCAAGCGCGACTCGTCCATGCATGCCGCCGTCACCCTGGTGAAAGAGGGCGAAGCGCATGCCGCCATCTCCGCCGGCAATACCGGCGCCTGGATGGCGATTTCCAGTTTCGTGCTGCGGACTTTGCCGGGCATCGACCGCCCGGCGATCTGCGCGCCGATGCCCAATCAGTCCGGCGGGTCCACCTATGTGCTGGACCTGGGCGCCAACGTCGATTGCAAGGCGCAACATCTCTACCAGTTCGCCCTCATGGGCAGCGCGCTGGTCGCATCGGTGGAGCACAAGGCCAAGCCGGTGGTGGGCCTGCTCAACATCGGCGAGGAAGAGATCAAGGGCAACGAGACGGTGAAGGAAGTCGCCGAGATTCTGCGCGCGGCGCACGAACGCGGCGAAATCGAATTCTTCGGCAACGTCGAAGGCAACGACATCTTCAAGGGCACGGCGGATGTGGTGGTGTGCGACGGTTTCGTCGGCAACGTGCTGCTCAAGACCTCTGAAGGGCTGGCGCAGATGTTTTCGCGCTCGCTGAAGGAAGAGTTCACCAGCAGCCTGGTGCGCAAGTTCTGCGCGTTGTTCGCCATGCCGGCCGTCAACGCCTTCCGCCGCCGCTATGATCCGCGGCGCTACAACGGCGCCTGCCTGCTGGGCTTGAACGGGCTGGTGGTGAAAAGCCACGGCTCGGCCGATGTGTTCGCCTACGGCTGCGCGCTCAACCGCGCCTACGAAGCCGTGCATAATGGATTGCAGGAAGGCATCGCCGGGCGCATCGCCCTGCATGCCGATTCGGCGCCCCCGGCGCCCGCCGCTCCCATCGAAGCCGCTGTCTGAGCATTCCGCCAGCTATCTCGTCATGACCTACGCGCGCATCACCGGCACCGGCAGCTATTTGCCCGGCGAGCCTGTCAGCAATCTCGATCTGGTGGCGCGCGGCATCGATACTTCGGATGAGTGGATCGTCGAGCGCACCGGCATCCGCACGCGTCACCTGGCGCCCGAAGGCACCGCGACCAGCGACCTGGCGCTGCATGCGGCGCGCATGGCGCTGGATGCCGCCGAAGTTTCGCCGCTGGACATCGACCTGATCATCGTCGCCACCTCCACGCCGGATTACGTCTTCCCCAGCACCGCCTGCCTGCTGCAGGCCAAGCTCGGCATCAAGGGCGGCGCCGCCTTCGACGTGCAGGCGGTGTGCACCGGTTTCATCTACGCGCTCGCCACCGCGGACGCGATGATCAAGAGCGGCATGCACAAAAAGGCGCTGGTGGTCGGTGCCGAAGTGTTTTCCCGTATCCTCGACTGGCGCGACCGCGGCACCTGCGTGCTGTTCGGCGACGGCGCCGGCGCGGTGGTGCTGGAAGCATCGGAGACTCCCGGCATCCGGGCTTCCAGTCTGCATGCCGACGGCAGCCAGGTCGGCATTTTGTGCGTGCCGGGGCAGGTCGCCAATGGCGCGGTCAGCGGCGACCCGTTTTTGCGCATGGACGGCCAGGCGGTATTCAAGCTGGCGGTGCGGGTGCTGGATGAAGTGGCGCGCGAGACGGCGGCCAAGGCCGGCCTGGAACTGACCGAGATCGACTGGCTGATTCCGCACCAGGCCAATGTACGCATCCTCAACGCCACGGCAAAAAAGCTCGGCCTGCCGGCGGACAATCTGGTGGTCACCGTGGATCGCCACGGCAATACCTCGGCGGCTTCGATCCCGCTGGCGCTGGATCGCTGGATGCGCGCCGGGCGCATCAAGCCCGGCCAGCAGGTGATGCTCGAAGGCGTGGGCGGCGGCTTCACCTGGGGCGCAGTGCTGGTGCAGATGTAGGTGCAGGTTCCCCTCGCGGGGATTATTGAAAAAGTCTGGAGACAACAGAATGAAGTTGGCTATCGTTTTTCCCGGGCAGGGATCGCAGAAGGTCGGCATGATGGCCGGCTTCGCCGATTCGGCGATTGTGCGCGAGACATTCAAGCAGGCTTCCGACGCGCTCGGAGAAGACCTCTGGGTGATGACCGAGACCGGTCCCGCCGAAGTGCTTTCCTCCACCGTCAACACGCAGCCGGTGATGCTCGCCGCCGCCTACGCGATGTACCGTGCCTGGGTGGAAGCGGGCGGTCCCGCGGCCGCCGTGATGGCCGGGCACTCACTGGGCGAGTACACCGCGCTTACCGCTGCCGGCGCATTGAAATTCGCCGACGCAGTGCCCCTGGTGCGCTTTCGCGCCCAGGCGATGCAGGAAGCCGTGCCCATGGGTACCGGCGGCATGGCCGTGGTAATGGGCCTGGAAGCCGAGGCCGTGCGCAAGCTCTGCCAAGAGTCCGCGCAGGGCGAGGTGGTGGAAGCGGTGAACTTCAACGACCAGACGCAGATCGTCATCGCCGGCAGCAAGAACGCGGTCGAGCGCGCCATGGCCGGCGCGAAAGCTGCCGGCGCCAAGCGCGCGCTGCCGCTGCCGGTTTCCGCGCCGTTCCACTCCTCGCTGCTCAAGCCGGCGGCCGACCGCCTGCGCGAAAAGCTGGCGAGCGTGGAAATCAGCGAGCCGAAGATCCCGGTGATCCACAACTTCAACGTCATCAGCCACAGCACCGCCGCCGAGATCCGCGAAGTGCTGGCGCAGCAGGCCTCCAACCCGGTGCGCTGGGTGGAGACGGTGCAAAAGATGGCCGCCGAAGGCGTGACTCACGCAGTGGAAATCGGTCCGGGCAAGGTGCTGCAAGGCCTGATCAAGCGCGTCGCGCCCGACATCCAGGCGCTCGCCGTGACTGACGCCGAATCCCTCAAGACCACCTTGGAGGCGCTCAAATGAGTCTCGCGGATAGTCTCGCAAATGAGGTCGCGCTGGTCACCGGCGCTTCGCGCGGCATCGGCCGCGGCATCGCCGCGCTGCTGGCGCAACAAGGCGCCATCGTGATCGGCACCGCCACCAGCGAAGCCGGCGCGCAATCCATCACCGAGGCGCTCAAGGCCCTGGGCGAGAAAAACCGTGGCGCAGTGCTCAACGTCGACGACGCCGCGGCCATCGAGCCGCTGCTCGACGACATCAAGAAAAGCACCGGCGCCGTTTCCATTCTGGTCAACAATGCCGGCATCACCCGCGACACGCTGGCCATGCGCATGAAAGACGACGACTGGGACGCGGTGATCCAGACCAATCTTTCCGCCGTGTTCCGCCTGTCACGCGCCGTGCTGCGCGACATGATGAAGGCCAAGGGGGGGCGTATCATCAACGTCACTTCCGTCGTCGGGCACGCCGGCAATCCCGGCCAGCTCAATTACGCCGCCGCCAAATCCGGCGTCTCCGGCATGACGCGGGCATTGGCGCGCGAAATCGGCAGCCGCGGCATCACTGTCAACTGCGTGGCGCCGGGCTTCATCGACACCGACATGACCAAGGGCTTGGGCGAGGCGCAGAGCGCCGCGCTGATGACGCAGATTCCCCTCGGGCGCCTGGGGACGGTGGAAGATATCGCCGCCGCCGTCGCCTTCCTCGCATCCCCCGCCGCCGGCTATATCACGGGCACCACGCTGCACGTGAACGGCGGCATGTACATGTAGCCGCTTTTACGTAGCTGGTCACGTATTTTCGTCGCGCGGTTTTTCGCTGCTGTGCAGCGGGAAATCCCCGCCAAAGCTGTTAAAATCGCGCCGCTTTTATTTTTTCAATCGGGAAGGAGTCCCAAGCAAATGGATAACATCGAACAACGCGTGAAGAAGATCGTCGCCGAGCAGCTGGGCGTGAACGAGGCCGAGATCAAGAACGAGTCCTCGTTTGTCGACGATCTCGGCGCGGATTCCCTCGATACCGTCGAATTGGTGATGGCGCTGGAAGACGAGTTCGAAACCGAGATTCCCGACGAAGAGGCCGAGAAGATCACCACCGTGCAGCAAGCGGTCGACTACATCAATTCGCACAAGAAATAAGAACCAGCGTCTCAAGCTTCCAGATTCACTAGAGCAGACAGAAGGAGCCGTTCGTGGCATTCGGCAACACCAAGCGCAGAGTAGTGGTCACCGGCCTGGGGATCGTTTGCCCGATCGGCAATACCGTCGACGAAGCGTGGGCGGCGGCGCTGGCCGGCAAGTCCGGCATCACCCGCATCACCCGCTTCAACCCCGAAGATGAAAAACTTCCCATCGCCTGCCACATCGCCGGCGAAGTGAAGAACTTCGACCTTGAGCAGTACATGCCGGCAAAAGAAGCGCGCCACATGGACATCTTCATGCACTACGGCATCGCCGCGGGCATGCAGGCGCTCAAGGACTCGGGCCTGGAAGTCACCGAGGCCAACCGCGACAACATCGGCGTCAACGTCGGCTCCGGTATCGGCGGCCTGCCGATGATCGAGGCGCAGCACAACGTGATGCTGGAGCGCGGCGCGCGCCGCATCTCGCCGTTCTTCATCCCGGCCACGATCATCAACCTGATCTCCGGCCACCTGTCGATGATGTTCGGCCTGCGCGGCCCGAATCTCGCCTGCGTCACCGCCTGCGCCACCGGCAACCACTGCATCGGCGAATCGGCGCGCCTGATCGAATACGGCGATTGCGACGTGATGCTCACCGGCGGCGCCGAGGCCGCCGTCACGCCGCTGGCGATGGGCGGTTTCGCCGCCGCACGCGCGCTATCGCTGCGCAATGACGACCCTGCCACCGCCAGCCGCCCGTGGGACATCGACCGCGACGGCTTCGTGCTGGGCGAGGGCGCCGGCGTGGTGGTCCTCGAAGAATACGAACACGCCAAAAAGCGCGGCGCCAAGATTTACTGCGAGCTCGCCGGCTACGGCCTGTCGGGCGATGCCCACCACATGACCGCGCCTCTGGAAGACGGCGACGGCGCGCGCCGCTCCATGGTGGGCGCGCTGCGCAACGCCGGCGTCAAGCCGGAAGAGGTGCAATACGTCAACGCCCACGGCACCTCCACGGGCCTGGGCGACCTGGCAGAGACCATCGCGGTCAAGCGCACCTTCGGCGACCATGCGAAAAAGCTGGTGGTCAACTCGACCAAGTCGATGACCGGCCACCTCTTGGGCGCCGCCGGTGGCATCGAGGCGGTGTTTTCCGCGATGGCGGTGAAAAACCAGATCTCGCCGCCCACCATCAACATTTTCAACCAGGACCCGCAATGCGACCTGGACTATTGCGCCGGCCAGGCGCGCGAACTGAAAATCGACGCCGCGCTCTCCAATTCCTTCGGCTTCGGCGGCACCAACAGCACCCTGGTTTTCAAGCGCGTGTGAGGCCGGGGCTTTCTCCCCGGTGGGCGCGGCAGGTCGATGCCGGCGACGGTAAGATGCGTCCATGCAACTGATCCGGATCGGGTTTTCCCGCCGTTTTTCCGCCCTCAGATGGGCCGCGGTCACCCTCACGCTGGGGGTGGCGCTATGGCTGATTTTTGCCTTGCCGGGTACCTGGGGCGTGGTGGCGGCGATCGCGGCGGTATTGCCG
Source organism: Burkholderiales bacterium (assembly GCA_036498945.1). GTDB lineage: Bacteria > Pseudomonadota > Gammaproteobacteria > Burkholderiales > JAEUOS01 > JAQGMJ01. The sequence goes on from DASYEQ010000094.1 coordinate 37,709, forward strand.
GTGGCCGCCGTCCTGCGCGCCCGCAACCCCGCCGGCAGCCTGCGGCTGCGTCGCGAGGGCTTTTGCGAATGGATTGCGCCGGGTGCGGCGCCGATTGAAATGGTAGTCGATGGACTGTTCGGCGAAGCCGGCTGGCTGGTGCTGCGCCTGACCGGGCGTGAAGGCGGCCGGCCGGGCGGGAAAAGCGGCGTCACCCTGGTGCTGGCGCCTGACGCCGTCGTTGCCGAAGAGCGGCGTCAGTTGCGCGTCTGGTTGCGCCTGGCGGCCCCGCGCGCGACGTTGAACTCAAGGAGCCTCCAATGGTCCTAATGGCGCATGGCAACATGCGGGCCGCGGTGGGCGCGGCCGGCCGCATGAACAAGCGGGGCTGCCGCCCGGCGCACCCGCAAATGACTGACGCTGCCTGCTCCGTATTCCGTCGTCATAAGAACATTAAGTTAGGGTAGGCGGTTGTCGGATAAAGATATCGATCAGCAGCTGGTTGCGCGCGCGCAACAGGGGGACAAGCAAGCCTTCGAGCTGCTCGTCGCCAAGTACCAGCGCAAGCTGCTGCGCCTGATCTCGCGCCTGGTGCGGGACCCTGCCGAGGCCGAAGATGTGGCGCAGGACGCCTTCATCAAGGCCTATCGCGCGCTGCCGCAGTTCCGCGGCGACTCCGCTTTTTATACCTGGCTTTACCGCATTGGCGTCAATACGGCGAAAAATTACCTGGTTTCCCAAGGTCGCCGCCCCCCTTCCTCGACTGAAAAAGACGCGGAAGAAGCTGAAACTTTTGATGATGCCGATGCACTAAGAGACATCAACACCCCGGAATCGATTTTGCTGTCGAAGGAAATCGCCAACACCGTCAACGCGGCGATGGCGAAGCTGCCCGAGGAACTGCGCACCGCCATCAGCCTGCGCGAGATCGAAGGCCTCTCCTACGACGAAATCTCCGAGGTGATGAACTGCCCGATCGGCACCGTGAGATCGCGGATCTTCCGGGCGCGCGAGGCGATTGCCGCGGAGTTGCGGCCGCTGCTCGGAACCTCTGCCGATCAGCGTTGGTAAGTGACGAAAAATGTCAGTTTGGAAGCGGTGGGCGGGACGTAAAGGTTAAAGGAAGTTAAACACGCAATTTGTGCGGGAACATACGGTCGAAGCGGCGTGTGGTTAAAAAGCCAAGAAGCAATCTAGAGCGGGATAGGCAGGAAGAAGCATTTCAGGTAAGGTGAGCGTGATGATCACTCAGCAACAAATCAGCGAGTCGGGCGCCATAACCCCGCTTGAGTCGCTTTCCGCCTGCATGGACGGCGAGGCCGGCCAGCATGGCGATCTACTGGTGCAAGTCGGTTCCGACGAGGAACTGCGAGCCCAGTGGAGCGTGTTCCACTGTATCGGCGACGTCCTGCGCAGCGACGAATTGTCCTGCCACGCCGACAGCTTCAACCGGCGCTTCGCCGCCAAGCTCGCCGCCGAGCCGCACGTCTTCGCGCCGCGCGCCGCCCGCGCCGTGGCCGCGCGCCAGGCCGAACTGCAGCGTGCGCGCTGGATCAAGCCGGCCTCCCTTGCCGCATCGCTGGCCGCCGTCGCGGTGGTTGCCACCGTGGCAATGCAGCAGTGGACCACCACCGCCGGCAACCCGGCCGGCCCCAGCGTTGCCGCCCTGGTGTCCCCGCAGCAAGCCGGGCAAATGACCCCGGTGGCCGCGCCGGTGACGCCATCGCAGCAGATGGCGCAAGCCAGCCTGCCCAGCGTATACCTGATGGCGCATCGCCAGTTCGCTTCGCAGCGAACCGCGCTTTACGTGCAGACCGTCGCGCATGACAGTGGCAAGTAGGGCAGGGGCGATCCGGCGCCGCATGGCGCTGGCAGCCCTGCTCGCGATGTATTCGGCGGCCGCGCTGGCCGATACCGACGCCGTCCAGTGGCTCACGCGCATCCAGCAGTCCGCGCAGCGCCTCAATTACTCCGGCACTTTCGTCTACCTGCAACAGGGCGGCCAGCCGCTCACTTCGCGCATCACCCACGTGGTCGAAGGCGGCTCCGAGCGCGAGCGCCTCGAGCTGCTCGACGGCGCGCCGGTGGTGATCGTGCGCACCAACGAAGAAGTACGCTCCTATTCGCCCGACACCAAGACGGTGATGGTCGAGCGCCGCCGCAACAAGACCAGTTTCCCGGCGCTGCTCACCGCTTCCGCCACCGACATCGCCCAATACTACGACGTGCGCAACTGGGACCAGCAGCGCGTCGCCGGCGTCGATTGCCAGGTGATCCGCCTGATCGCCAAGGACGGCCTGCGCTACGAACGCAAGCTGTGGGCCGACAAGGCCTCCGGCCTGCTGCTGAAAGCGCAATCATTCAACGAAAAGGGCGACATCGTCGAGCAGATCGCCTTCACCCAGGTGGAAATCGGCGGCAACTGGGAGCACTATCATTCCCTGATCGCCAAGCGCGACGGCGGCCCCGGCTGGCGCACCGCCACCCCGCCGATCACCGAAGCCAAGTTCTCCGACGCCGGCTGGCAGGTCGACATGCCGGTGCCGGGCTTCCGCAAACAACTCGAAATCAAGCGCGGCATGGGCGACGGCGTCGGCGAAGTGGGGCAGATCGTCTACTCCGACGGCCTGGCCTCCATCTCCGTCTTCCTCGAACCCGCCAAGCAGGGTGAAAAGCCGCTGGAGGGCTTATCATCCCAGGGCGCGGTCAACATCTTCCGCAAGCGTCTCGGCACCCACGTCATCACCGTCCTCGGCGAAGCGCCGCCGGCCTGCCTGACCAAGGTAGCCGGCGGGGTCAAGTTCAACGAGCCCGGTACGGCCGCCGCGGCGCAGCGCTAGGGTGCCCCGGCGACGGAATATCGCCGCCGCTGCACCGGTAGACACCAGTATGTAATCGGCGCGGCGCCACAATCGCGGGTGCGGCGCCGGCCGAAGCAAAACGAAACAACAGGGCGCCGTGCCTGCCGGGCGCGGCTTGGGTTGGATTTTCTAGGGGTTACCTTCATGCATCGTCTACTGCGGACCGCCGCGTTCGCGCTCGTGTTTGCTCTCGTTCCGGGCATGGCCCCGCTGGCCGCCCAGGCACAATCGGCGCCCACGCGCGGCCTGCCCGATTTCAGCGACCTGGTCGATAAGGTCGGTCCGGCGGTGGTCAACATCCGCACCACCCAGGTGGTGGTGCCCGGGCGCGGCGGCGCCGGCGCCGGTGAAGAGAACCCGCTGTGCGAATTCTTTCCCTGGATGTGCCCGCCCAACCGCGGCGGTGGAGGTGGCGGTGGCGGTGGCGGCGAACGCAGCCCCGGGCCGCGCAGCCGCCCCACGCCCGCCCCTGCCCCCGCGCCCGGTGAAGGCGAGGAAGTGCCTTCCGGCGTCGGCTCCGGTTTCATCCTTTCCGCCGACGGCTTCATCATGACCAACGCGCACGTGGTGCGCGGCGCCGACGACATCTACGTCAAGATGACCGACAAGCGCGAGTTCAAGGCCAAGCTGATCGGTTCCGACCAGCGCACTGATGTGGCCATCATCAAGGTCGAGGCCACCGGCCTGCCGGCGGTGACGATCGGCGATTCCGAGCGCCTGCGCGTCGGCGAATGGGTGCTGGCCATCGGTTCGCCCTTCGATCTCGACAACACCGTCACCGCCGGCATCGTCTCCGCCAAGGGCCGCGACACCGGCGAATACGTGCCGTTTATTCAAACCGACGTGGCGATCAACCCCGGCAACTCCGGCGGGCCCCTGATCAACATGAAGGGCGAAGTGGTCGGCATCAACTCGATGATCTACAGCCGCTCCGGCGGCTACCAGGGCATCGCCTTCGCCATTCCGATCGCGGATGCCGTGCGCGTCGGCGACCAGCTCAAGACCACGGGCCGGGTGACCCGCGGCTTCCTCGGCGTGCAGCCGGGCGCCGTCACCAAGGAAGTGGCCGAGTCCCTCGGCCTGCCCAAGCCGCAGGGCGCGGTGATCGAAAAAGTGCTGCCGGGTTTCGCCGCCGAAAAGGCCGGCCTGAAGGACGGCGACGTCATCCTGAAATTCGACGGCAAGACGGTGGAGAAATACACCGACCTGCCGCGCATCGTCGGCAATACCAAGCCGGGGCAGCGCGTGGTGGTGCAATTCTGGCGCAACGGCGCCACCCGCGACGTCACCCTCACCCTGGCCGAGATGGAGCCGGACAAGCCGATGGCGCAGCGCGGTGGTGCCGGCAAGGGCACGCCGAAGGCGCCGGAAGCCGGCCCCAATATCCTGGGCCTGGTGGTGAGCGACCTGTCCGAGCCCAAGCGCAAAGACCTCGGCGTGGACGGCGGCGTGCAGGTCGACGCGGTCGAGGGTGGGGCGGCGCGTGCCGGCCTGCGCCCGGGCGACGTCATCCTCAAGCTGCAGAACACCGATATCACTTCGTCCAAGCAGTTCAACGACCTGGTAGGCCGGCTGGACCCGAAAAAGATCGTCGCCGTGCTGGTGCGGCGCGGCGAAACGGCCCAGTACGTGACCATCCGGCCGGACCGCAAATAAAGCAAAAGTGCGGCCCGAAAATCAGTTAAAATAAGGGCTTATCGCGGGATATTCATAACGAGAATGAGGGCGCGTGGAAAACGCGCCCTCATTTCGTTTAATGGCGGCACCGGCAGTTCGTTTAGAGCCTGGTCTTACGGTGTCCATGAATCCGACCGCGACGGCAAAGAACCTGATACCGGGCGCAGCGCGCTTGGAGTCCCATGCAGCAGATTCGCAATTTTTCCATCATCGCCCATATCGACCACGGCAAGTCGACGCTGGCTGACCGCATCATCCAGCTTTGCGGCGGTCTTTCGGACCGCGAGATGGAAGCCCAGGTGCTCGACTCCATGGATCTGGAGCGCGAGCGCGGCATCACCATCAAGGCGCAGACCGCTGCCCTCGAATACAAGGCGCGCGACGGCCAGGTCTACCAGCTCAACCTGATCGACACCCCCGGCCACGTCGACTTCTCCTATGAAGTCAGCCGTTCGCTCTCCGCCTGCGAGGGCGCGCTGCTGGTGGTCGATGCCTCCCAGGGCGTGGAAGCGCAGACGGTAGCCAACTGCTACACCGCACTCGACCTCAACGTCGAAGTGGTGCCGGTGCTGAACAAGATCGACCTGCCGTCGGCCAACCCGGACAACGCCATCGCCGAAATCGAGGACGTGATCGGCATCGACGCGCATGACGCCGTGCGCGCCTCCGCCAAGACCGGCGAGGGCGTGATCGACGCCCTCGAAATGATGATCGCCAAGGTGCCGCCGCCCAAGGGCGACCGCGCCGCCCCGCTCAAGGCCCTGATCATCGACTCCTGGTTCGACAACTACGTCGGCGTGGTCATGCTGGTGCGCGTGTTCGAAGGTGCGCTCAAGCCGAAGGACAAGATCCGCCTGATGGCCACCGGCGCCGAGGTGCTGTGCGAGCAGGTCGGCGTGTTCACGCCGAAATCGGTGCAGCGCACCAGCCTGGCGGCAGGGGAGGTGGGCTTCATCATCTCCGGCATCAAGGAATTGAAGGCTGCCAAGGTCGGCGACACCGTGACCCTCGCCACGCGCCCGGCCGACAAGCCCTTGCCCGGTTTCAAGGAAATCCAGCCCCAGGTGTTCGCCGGCCTGTTCCCGGTCGAAGCCAACCAGTACGAGCAGTTGCGCGAGTCGCTGGAAAAGCTGCAGCTCAACGACGCCTCGCTGCAATTCGAGCCGGAAGTCTCGCAGGCCCTGGGCTTCGGCTTCCGCTGCGGCTTTTTGGGCTTGCTGCACATGGACATCGTGCAGGAACGCCTGGAGCGCGAGTTCGACATGGACCTGATCACCACCGCGCCCTCGGTGGTGTACGAAGTGACCATGCGCGACGGCGAAACCATCCTGATCGACAATCCGGACAAGCTGCCCGATCCCGGCAAGATCGAGACCATCCGCGAGCCGATCATGACGGTGCAGATCTTCCTTCCCTCGGAATACGTCGGCGCCATCATGACGCTGTGCACCAACAAGCGCGGCAACCAGATCAACATGGCCTACCACGGCCGCCAGGTGCAGCTCACCTATGAGCTGCCGCTGAACGAAATCGTGCTCGACTTCTTCGACAAGATGAAGTCGGCCTCGCGCGGCTATGCCTCGATGGACTATGAGTTCAAGGAGTATCGCGCGTCGGATGTGGTCAAGGTCGACGTGCTGATCAACCAGGAAAAGGTCGACGCCCTGGCGATCATCGTGCACCGTGCCAACAGTGCCTACCGCGGCCGCGAGCTGGTGTCGAAGATGCGCGAACTGATCCCGCGCCAGATGTTCGACGTGGCGATCCAGGCGGCCATCGGCGCCCACATCATCGCGCGCGAGAACGTCAAGGCACTGCGCAAGAACGTGCTGGCCAAGTGCTACGGCGGCGACATCTCGCGCAAGAAGAAATTGCTGGAAAAGCAGAAGGCCGGCAAGAAACGCATGAAACAGGTGGGGACGGTGGAAATCCCCCAGGAAGCCTTCCTCGCCATCCTGCAGGTGGATGGATGAGGCAAGGCCACCCAGGAGCGGCTCGCGGCACCGCGGGCTCTACCCTCGACTAACAATAAGGATTGCCTGAAGTCATGGAAAGCGGCAGCGGCAGCATGCTGGATTCCCTGGGCCTGAATTTCGCCCTCATTTTGTTCATTCTCACGGTGTTTACCGGCTTTTTCTGGTTCGCCGATCTGCTTTACTTCAAGAAACGCCGCCAGGCTGCCTTCGACGCCGAAGTGCGGACGCTGGACGCGCGCATCGCAGGCAGCCCGGCTGATTTCAAGCCTGGCGACCGCGAAGCCGAGATCGAGAAGCTGGACCAGAAGACCCGCACGCCGCCCGGCTGGCTGGAATTCCCGGCCAGCTTTTTCCCGGTGATCGCGGTGGTGTTCGGCCTGCGCTCCTTCGTGGTCGAACCCTTCAAGATTCCCTCGGGTTCGATGATCCCGACTTTGCTTATTGGCGACTTTATCCTGGTAAACAAGTTTTCATACGGCATCCGCCTGCCGGTGATCAACAAGAAAATCATCGATGTCGGCACGCCGAAACGCGGCGACGTCATGGTGTTTCGCTATCCGGTGGACCCAAGTGTCGATTACATCAAACGCGTTGTCGGTATTCCGGGTGACAAAATAGTCTATAAAAACAAAAGGTTAACTGTTAATGGTGTGGCCGTGCCGACGGCGCCCACGGCCGACTTCCTGCACAAGGAGCGTGCGGTCTATTCCAAGCAATTCATCGAAACCTTCGACGGGCGCCCGCACCACATTTTGAACGACGACGATCGCGACAACCTCATCAACCCGATCGTACGTTTCCCCTACTTCGAGAATTGCAACTACAATAATGCCGGCGTTGAATGTACGGTGCCGCCGGGTCACTATTTCATGATGGGCGACAACCGCGACAACAGCCTGGATAGCCGTTTCTGGGGCTTCGTGCCGGACGAGAACATCGTCGGCCGTGCCTTCGGCATCTGGATGAGCTGGAACGAGGGGCCGGAATTGTCGCGAATCGGCGGTTTCGAGTAATTTGAGGGGATTGTTGCAATGCGCGAACAAAAAAGGGGCTTGAACATGTTGAAGACGTATCAGCCGCGCCAGCGTGGCGTGAGCATTCTGGGTATCCTGTTCATCTGCGTGGGGATCGTTCTGGTGGCGGTGCTGACCTTGAAGATCACCCCGGCCTACATGGAGTACGGTACGGTGAAGAAGGCGCTGCAGGCGGCCAAGGACAGCGGCGGCAAGACGGTGCTCGACCTGCAGAAGGCGTTCCAGCGCAATGCTGACATCAACGGCATTACCGTGATCTACAGCAAGGACCTGGACATCACCAAGGAAGGCAATGACATCGTGATGGGTTTTCACTACGACAAGAAAATCCCGCTGTTCGCCAATGTCAGCATCCTGATCGAATTCCAGGCCAGCACCCGGGACATGTAAGAAGGTTTTCCGGGGCAACAGAAAGGCCGCGCAGCATTTTGAAATTTGTATTCCGCCCTCACCGGCATTGTTCGACGTTCCGTTAAGGACCCACCCGGCATGGATTTGCCCGGACTCGAAACGCGGCTAGGTTACAAGTTCAGCGCCGTCAAGCTGCTGCAGCAGGCGCTGACGCATCGCAGCCATAGCGCACCGCACAACGAGCGCCTGGAGTTTCTCGGCGACTCGGTGCTCAACTGCGCGGTGGCGCATCTGCTGTTCGAGCGCTATACCAAGCTGGACGAAGGCGACCTGTCGCGCCTGCGCTCCAACCTGGTCAAGCAGCAGACTCTTTATGAAATTGCGCAGCGTATCGAACTGGCGCAGTATCTGCGCCTGGGCGAGGGCGAACTGAAAAGCGGCGGCTTCCGCCGTCCCTCCATCCTCGCCGACACGATGGAAGCGCTGTTCGGCGCCATCTTCCTCGATGGCGGTTTCGACCGCGCGCGCCTGACCATCGCCAAGCTGTATCACCCGATTCTCGAGACGGTCGATCCGCAGACCCTGGGCAAGGACGCCAAGACCCTGCTGCAGGAATACCTGCAGGGCCGCAAGATCGCGCTGCCGACCTACAACGTAGTGGCCACCCACGGCGCGGCGCACAACCAGGAATTCGAGGTCGAGTGCCTGATCCCGAAGCTGGAAATCCGCGTCACCGGCGCCGGCGCCAGCCGCCGGGCCGCCGAGCAGGCCGCCGCCAAGAAGGCGCTGGAGCTGGCGCCGAAGGAAGCACCGAAAAAGACCAAGCGCGCGCGCAAGGAAGCCGGTCCCGAAGCGGTGAAGGAAGGCCGCGAGAGCGCCGCCAAGGAAGCGGCGAAGGAAGCGGCGAAGGAAATCGTCAAAGAGACGCTGAAGGAGCCTGTCAAGGATCCCGCCAAGGAGGCGCCGCTGGCCAAGGACGCGCAGTCCAGGGAAGTCCGCGACGCCGAACCGCGCGAGGAAGGCCGCCGTGTGCGCCTTGAACTGGTGAAGGATCAGGCGCGTGAAGCCGAGGCAAAGGAAATCGTCAAGGACGCCAGGGAACCGGCGAAGGAAGCCGCGAAAGAGCCGGTGAAGGAAGCCGTCAAGGAAGAGTCCGTGGCCAGGGAGCCGAAGGAGGGCGCGGCTGCCGCTGAAACCCCCACCCCCGCAGCGCCGGCGCCGGCCCAGGTGGTCAAGCTTCCCGTCAAAGGTAATACCCGCTAGTGTCCTCAAGTTCCATGCGTAACGGCACCATTGCCATCGCCGGCCGCCCCAACGTCGGCAAATCGACCCTGCTCAACCGCCTGGTCGGCGCCAAGGTATCGATCACCTCGCGCAAGGCGCAGACCACGCGCCATCGCATCCTCGGTGTGCGCACCGATGAAGATGCGCAATACGTGTTCCTCGACACCCCCGGCTTCCAGACCCGGCATCGCAACCTGCTCAACCGCGCGATGAACCGCGCCGTCACCGATGCGCTGGCTTCCGCCGATGTGGCCCTGCTGGTGGTCGATGCCGCGGGCCTGAAGCCGGAGGACGAGGCGGTGATCGCGCTGTTGCCCAAGGGCCACCCCGCGGTGCTGGCGATCAACAAGTCAGATCAGGCGCGCAACCAGGAACGCATGCTGGTGACCGCCGAGCGCGCCAGCCAGCTGGCGCAATTCGCCGCCATCGTGCCGGTGTCGGCGAAGACCGGCAAGAACGAGGAAATGCTGCTGAAGGCATTGGCCGAACACCTGCCCGAAGGTGAGCCGATGTACGAGGCGGACATGCTGACCGACCGCCCGGAGCGCTTCCTGGCTGCCGAGATGATCCGCGAAAAGGTGTTTCGCCTGTCGGGGGAAGAAATTCCCTACGGCTGCGAAGTGACGATCGACAAGTTCGAGCTCGATGGCGCCTTGCGGCGCATCTACGCCACCATCCTGGTGGACCGCCCCGGCCACAAGGCGATCCTGGTGGGCGCCGGCGGCGAGAAGATGAAGCGCATCGGCACCGAGGCGCGCGTCGACATGGAAAAGCTGTTCGGCGGCAAGGTGTTCCTCGAACTCTGGGTCAAGGTCAAGGGCGGCTGGGCCGACAGCGCTGCCATGCTCCGGAGCCTCGGGTATCAATAGCATGCCGACAAAAGTACACCCCTACTTTTGTCGGGATTTAGCTTGCATGGAATCGCCGGCAGAGCCAGTCGATTCCATCGGGAAAAGCGACGAAAAGGCCAGGATATTGGACGACACAAGTGTCGACGTGTCGAAAGGCTACCGCCTGAGGTAGCATAGGCCCATGGATCTGGCCGAAGCCAACAATCTCGAAGCCGGCGGCATGGCCGGCTCGCCGAAGGTGAAAACACCGCGGCGCCACGAGCACGAGCGCGGCTATGTGCTGCACACTTATCCGTACAGCGAAACCAGCCTGATCGTCGAGACTTTCACGCGCGAGCATGGGCGCGTGCCGATGATCGCCAAGGGGGCCAAGCGCCCCGGTTCGGCGCTGCGCGGGGCGCTGATGCAGTTCCAGCCTGTGGCATTTTCGTGGTCCGGCAAGAACGATCTGCGTTCGCTGACCCAGGCGGAATGGATCGGCGGCCTGCCGGGCCTCGCAGGCGACGCGCTATTCTGCGGCTTTTATCTCAACGAGCTCCTGCTGAAGCTGCTGGCGCGCGACGACGCGCACGAGCGCCTGTTCGACCGCTACGAAGAGGCGCTGAACGCGCTGGGCAGCGGCGCGGAAGAAGCGCGGGTGCTGCGCGGTTTCGAGCGCGAGTTGCTGCGCGAGATCGGCTATGCGCTCAACCTCACGCACGAAGCCGAAAGCGGCGCGGCGATCGTCGCCGAGGGCCGCTACGTCTACCATCCTGAGCGCGGCGCGCGCCGGCTGGAGGCGCGCGAGCATCCCGATTTCGAAGTCAGCGGGCGCGCCTTGCTGGAACTCGATACCGGCGCCTATTCGAGCGCGCAGGCGGCGACGCAGGCTAAGCTTTTGATGCGCCTGCTCCTGAATCATCACCTCAACGGCCGGGCGCTTTCGACGCGGCAGATTTTCACTGAATTGCAGCAGCTATGAGCGACCCCATCAAACTCGGCGTCAACATCGATCACATCGCCACCCTGCGCCAGGCACGCGGCACGCCTTATCCGGACCCGGTGAAGGCGGCGCTGCTGGCCGAAGGCGCGGGCGCCGACCTGATCACCCTGCATCTGCGCGAAGACCGCCGCCACATCCAGGACCGCGACGTGTTCGAGCTGCGCGGCCTGCTGAAGACGCGCATGAATCTCGAATGCGCGCTCACCGCCGAGATGCTGGACATCGCCGTGAAGGTGAAGCCGCACGACGTCTGCCTGGTGCCGGAGCGGCGCCAGGAACTGACCACTGAGGGTGGGCTGGAGGTGGCGGGGCAACTGGATCGCGTGAAGGAGGCGGTGCGCAAGCTGACGGACGCCGGTGTGCGCGTGTCGCTGTTCATCACCCACGACGAAAAGCAGATCGCGGCGGCCAAGGAGGTGGGCGCGCCGATGATCGAGATCCACACCGGCCACTATGCGGACGCGGTGAGCGAAGCGCAGGTCGAGGCCGAGTTCGCGCGCATCGTCGCCGGCGTGGCGCAGGGCAAAAGGCTTGGCCTGACGGTGAATGCCGGCCACGGCCTGCATTTCGGCAACACCGCGCGCATCGCCGCGCTTGAGGGCATCAGCGAACTCAACATCGGCCATGCGCTGGTGGCCGAGGCGGTGTTTCGCGGTTGGCGCCAGACCATCGTCGAGATGAAGGCGCTGATGGTGGCCGCCCGTAACGGCGAGGCAAAGTAGGGCGTGATTGCCGGCATCGGCACCGATATCGTGGCCGTCGCCCGGGTGGCGCGGGCGCTCGAGCGCCATGGCGAGCGCTTCGGCGAGAAAGTATTGGCGCCGGCGGAGCAGGCAGTATGTCCGCCGGGCGCGCGTCGCGCGGCGTACATCGCCAAGCGCTTCGCCGCCAAGGAAGCGTTTTTCAAGGCCTTCGGCCAGCCGCCTTCGGAAGCCAACACCTGGCATCAACTGGCGGTGCTCAATGATGAAAGCGGCAAGCCGCGCATGCAGTTCGGCGCGCTGCTGGCCGACCTGATGAAACAGCAAGGCATCACGCGCTGGCATGTTTCGCTGGCCGACGAGCATGAGTTCGCCGTCGCTTATGTCGTGCTGGAAATGGAATAGAAGCAGGATCAAAGGAAACGCATGACTGTGCAACTCCCCCTGGGCGCGGTAATCGCCGATGTCGCCGGCAAGGCTCTGACCGATGAAGACCGCAAACGCCTGGTACATCCGCAGATCGGCGGGGTGATCCTGTTCACCCGCAACTTCGAGTCGGTGGAGCAGGTGACCGCGCTGTGCGCCGAGATTCGCGCCTTGCGCGAGCCGGAACTGATCGTCGCGGTCGATCACGAAGGCGGGCGGGTGCAGCGCTTTCGCCCTGGCTTCACCCTGATCCCGGCGATGCGCAAGCTGGGGGCCTTGTGGGATGGCGATGCGGCGGCGGCGCGCAAGATGGCCGAGGATTGCGGCTATGTGCTGGCCGCCGAGTTGACGGCCTGCGGCGTGACCTTGAGCTTCACGCCGGTGCTGGACGTGGACTACGGCGAAAGCGGCGTGATCGGCGATCGCGCCTTTCATCGCGACCCCAAGGCCATCGCGGAACTGGCTGCCGCCTTGCAGCGCGGGCTGGAGGAGGGCGGGCTGGCGACTTGCGGCAAGCATTTCCCCGGTCATGGCTACGTGCGCGCCGATTCGCACCTGGAGGTGCCGGTGGATGAACGCTCGTACGAAGAGATCGCCGCCACCGACATGGCGCCTTACCCGCCGCTGATCGCCGCCGGCCTGGCCTCGGTGATGCCGGCGCACGTGATCTACCCCAAGGTGGACAACAAGCCTGCCGGCTTTTCGCGCCGCTGGATCGCCGAGATTTTGCGCCGCGACTACAAGTTCGACGGCCTGGTGTTCTCCGACGACCTGTCGATGGAGGGCGCGAAAGTTGCGGGCGGCGTGGTGGACCGCGCCCAGGCGGCGTTCGATGCAGGCTGCGACATGGTATTGGTATGCAACGATCTGGTGGCCGCCGATGCATTGATCGCCGGCCTGGAAGCACGGCGTACCGCGCCGGTGAGCGTGCGCCGCGTGGCATTGCTGGCCAAGCAGGCGCCCGCGGCCAGCCGGGCAGCCCTTGAAACACTGCCGCGCTACATGCAAGCCCGCAAGGCCGTTACCGAATTCGCGGCGGCACGCTAAAGCCGGAGAATTGCCGTACGCAAGGGCATGCTTCCCGCATGGGAGCCGAGGGGTATGGCAGGCGCGAAAGCCTGCTCCAGCCTATTGCGGATTTTTTTGATTCACTTATATACTTTAGACTTAAAGTAATTTTACAGGGAAGAACCGGGATGAACCTTTCACGCTCCGCTGCACGATTTGCCGCTTTTGCCGGCGCCGCCGCACTGGCCCTGGCCGCCGGCGCCGCGCAGGCGCAGACGCCGCTGAAAATCGGCTTCATCGCCACGCTCTCCGGCCCCGCCGGCGCCCTGGGGCAGGACCAGTACGACGCCTTCATGATGGTGGTCGAGGCCAACGGCGGCAAGCTGGGCGGCGTGCCGGTGCAAATCCTCAAGGAAGACGACCAGCTGAAGCCCGACGTCGGCGTGCAGGTGCTGCAAAAGCTGATCGAGAAGGACAAGGTTTCCCTGTTTACCGGCTTCACTTTTTCCAACGTGCTGATGGCGCAATCCAAGCCGCTGGCCGATGCCGGCGCCTTCGCCATCGTCTCCAACGCCGGCCCCGCGCCGCTGGCGGGCTCGCAGTGCAACGCGAATTTCTACTTCACCTCGTGGCAGAACGACATGCAGGCTGAAGGCATGGGCAAGTACGCCACCGACCAGGGCTACAAGAAGGTCTACCTGCTGGCGCCCAATTACCAGGCCGGAAAGGATTCGCTCGCCGGCTTCAAGCGCTTCTACAAGGGCCAGGTGGTCGACGAGGTCTACACCACGCTGAACCAGCCCGACTACTCGGCGGAGATTTCGCAGATCGCCGCCAAGAAGCCCGACGCCATCTACGTCTTCTACCCCGGCGGCATGGGGGTGAACTTCATCAAGCAATACAAGCAGTCAGGCCTGCTCGGCAAGATTCCGCTGCTCTCGACCTCCACCGCCGACGGCTCGACCCTGCCGGCGCTGAAAGACACCGCGCTGGGCGTGATCTCCAGCACCTTCTGGGGCCCGGATTCGCCCAACCCGGTGAGCCAGAAATTCGTTGCCGACTTCGAGAAGAAATTCAACCGCATTCCCTCGCAATACGCCGCGCAGTCGTATGATGCGGCGCTGCTGCTGGATAACGCGATTGGCAAGGTGAAGGGCAACCTCGGCGACAAGAACGCTTTCCGCGCCGCCATCCGCAAGGCCGATTTCAAATCCCTGCGCGGGCCGTTCACCTTCAACAACAACGGCTACCCGATCGAAAACATCTACACCTTCGTCGTCGCCAAGGATGCGAAGGGCCGCGTGAATCTCAAGACCATAGCGCAGCCGCTGACCGCGCACCGCGACGCCTATTCGGACAAGTGCCCGATCAAGTAAGCCGCGCATCGCGCTGATTGCGGCCGCGGGATGAACATGGATTTCATCCCGCGTGCAGGCCTGTTTTCACCCGCGCGAATTTTTTCGCACCGGCGCGCGTCATGCGGGTTCGCCAGCTACAATACACAAAAAATAAATCCCCGGAGCAGGGGACTTTCCAGAGGGAAAACTGGAAATATATTTTCGGGATCACAACAAACAAAGCGGAGACAAAACATGAAACTCAAGGCAATCTTCGGCGCGCTATTGCTGGCCGCCGCGGGCCCGGCTGCGATGGCGCAAACGCCGGTCAAGATCGGCTTCGTCGCCACGCTCTCCGGCCCCGCCGGCGCGCTGGGCCAGGACCAGTATGACGCGTTCATGATGGTGGTCGAACGCAACGGCGGCAAGCTCGGCGGCGTGCCGGTGCAGGTGCTGAAGGAGGACGACCAGCTCAAGCCCGACGTCGGCGTGCAGATCATCCAGAAGTTCGTCGAGAAAGACAAAACGGCGATTGTCACCGGCGTGACGTTCTCCAACGTGATGATGGCCATGTCCAAGCCGCTCGCCGAAGGCGGTGTGCTGTTCGTCGGCTCGAATGCCGGTCCCGCGCCGCTCGCCGGTCCCGCGTGCAACGCCAACTTCTTTTTCACTTCCTGGCAGAACGACATGCAAGCCGAGGTGATGGGCAAGTACGCTACCGACAAGGGCTACAAGAAGGTCTATGGCATGGCGCCGAATTACCAGGCAGGCAAGGATTTCGTCGCCGGCTTCAAGCGCTTCTACAAGGGCCAGATCGCCGGCGAGGTCTACACCACGCTGAACCAGCCCGACTACTCCGCCGAGATCTCGCAGATCGCCGCCGCCAAGCCGGACGCCGTCTACGTCTTCTACCCCGGCGGCATGGGCGTGAACTTCGTCAAGCAATACAAGCAGGCGGGCCTGCTCGGCAAGATTCCGCTGCTCTCGACTTCCACCACCGACGGCGCCACCCTGCCTGCCCTGAAAGACACCGCCCTGGGCGTGGTCTCCGGCACCTTCTGGGGCCCGGACTTCGACAACGCGGCGAGCAAGACCTTCGTCGAACAGTTCGAGAGGAAATTCAACCGCATCCCTTCGCAATACGCCGCGCAATCGTATGACGCCGCCGTGCTGCTGGACGTGGCGATGGCCAAGGTCAAGGGCAACGTGAACGACAAGGCGGCCCTGCGCGCCGCCGTGCGCTCGGCCGACTTCAAGTCGGTGCGCGGCCCCTTCACCTTCAACAACAACGGCTTCCCGATCCAGAACATGTATGCCTTCGTCGTCGCCAAGGACGCCCGCGGCCGCGTGAACCTGAAGACGATCGCGCAGCCGATCACTGCGCAGCGCGATTCCTACGCCGACAAATGTCCGCTCAAGTAGAGGCCGCCTTTACCGCAACCTTCAACGCTTGACCATGAACAGGATGGGCGCATCGCCCATCCTGTTTTTTTGTAAGTATTGATCAAGGGGCCAAGCCCTTGACAACCCGGATTCCAGCTAGAGGTTTAGCGGAACGCAGTCTCATTGACGGATTTATTCAGTTCTTTCCTTGTAACGCTCATCAATGTCGCTCGAACTCCTGATCGTCCAGTTGCTCAACGGCCTGCAATACGGCGTGCTGCTGTTTTTGCTCGCCGCCGGGCTGACGCTGGTGTTCGGCATCATGAATTTCGTCAACCTGGCGCACGGCTCGCTCTACATGATGGGCGCGTACTTCGCCGCCTGGGCCTACAACAACTCCGTTTTCGGCATCCAGGGCTCGTTCGTCTTCGCCGCTTTCGTCGGCATCGCCGGCAGCCTGGTGCTGGGCATCGTCATCGAACGCGTGGTGCTCTTCACGTTGTATGAGCGCGATCATCTCGACCAGGTGCTTGCCACCTTTGGCCTGATCCTGGTGCTCAACGAAGTCGCGCGCTTCATCTGGGGCCCGTCCTCCTATTACATGGAAGTGCCGGACAAGCTCTCCGGCACCATCAGCCTGTTCGGCATCGCCTATCCGTCATACCGCTTCATGATCATCGCCGTCGGCCTGCTGGTGGCGCTGGGCACCTACCTGCTGATCCAGAAGACGCGCATCGGCATGCTGATCCGCGCCGGCGCCTCCAACGCGACGATGGTCGGCGCCTTGGGCGTCAACATCAAGCTGCTCAACACCTTGCTCTTCGGTCTGGGTTCCGCGCTCGCCGGCGTCGCCGGCCTGATGGCCGGGCCCATCCTCTCGGTGCAGCCCGGCATGGGCGAGCCCATTCTCATCGTCACCCTGGTGGTGATCGTCACGGGCGGCATCGGCTCGATCCGTGGCGCCTTCTATGCCGCGCTGATCGTCGGCGTGATCGACACCATCGGCCGCGTCTTCCTGCCCATCGTGCTCTCCAGCCTGGTGGAGAAATCCCTCGCCCAGGCCGCGGGCCCGGCAATCGCCTCCATGTTGATCTACCTGCTGATGGCCGTGGTGCTTGCCTTCAAGCCGCAGGGCCTGTTCCCGGTGAAGCATGGATAAAGCAACGAACTGGTCTTCCCCGCGCTTCTACGTCCCGGCGATCGTGCTGCTGGGCCTCGCGCTGCTGCCGGTGTACTCGATGGTCGCCGGCCAGCCGTTCTACGTCACACTGTTCTCGCGCATCATGATTTTCGCGCTCGCCGCGCTCGGCCTGAACCTGATCCTGGGTTACGGCGGCCTGGTGAGCTTCGGCCATGCGCTGTATCTCGGCGTGGGCGCCTACGCGGTCGGCATCCTGTCGTTCCACGGCATCACCAACGGCTGGGTGCATCTCGCCGCGGCGCTGGGCATCGGCATCGTCACCGCCTCGCTGATCGGTACGATCGTCCTGCGCACCTCCGGCATGACCTTCATCATGATCACGCTTGCCTTCGCGCAAATGGGCTACTTTTTCGTCGTCAGCCTGAAAGCCTACGGCGGCGACGACGGTCTCACCATCGACAACCGCAGCAGCATGGTCCTGTTCGACCTGTCGAATCACACCGTGCTGTACTACGCCATCCTCGTCTGCCTGGCGGGCGTGTTCCTGGTTTTCACGCGCCTGATCGGGTCGCGCTTCGGCATGGTCCTGCGCGGCGTCAAGTCAAACGAGCGCCGCATGCTGGCCCTGGGCTTCCCGACGTTTCGCTACAAGCTGGTCGGCTACGTCATCTCGGCGCAGGTCTGCGTGCTCGCCGGTTTCTTCCTCGCCAACCTCACCAAGTTCGCCTCGCCTTCCTACATGGTGTGGCAGGTCTCCGGCGACCTGATCGTCATGGCCGTGCTGGGCGGCATGGGCACGCTGTTCGGCCCCGTCATTGGCGCCATCCTTTACCTCGTGGTCGAGGAATTCCTCTCCTCGCTCAACCCCGGCTGGTTCCCCAAGGTCGAAGACGTGCTGAACAAGCACTGGCTCGCACTGATGGGCCTCTTCGTCATCCTCATGGTGCTGGGCTTCCGCAAGGGCCTGTACGGCTACCTGGTCGAGCGCGAGCAGAAAAAGCTGGAGAAGAGGGCGCAATCATGAGCGCACTGCTCTCCATCGACAAGCTGGTCAAGCGTTTCGGCGGCTTGACGGCCACCGACCATGTCGACTTCGCCGTTGCTCCCGGCGAAGTGCATGCCATCATCGGCCCCAACGGCGCCGGCAAGACCACCCTGATCTCGCAACTCGCCGGCGAACTGCATCCCGACGAAGGCAGCATCCATTTCGACGGCCGCGACATTTCGCGCGCCACCGTCCCCGAGCGCTCCCTTCTGGGCCTCGGGCGCTCGTACCAGATCAGCCAGATCTTCCGCGACTTCACCGCCCTGCAAAACGTCATGCTCGCCGTACAGGCGCACGCCGGCCACAGCTTCTCCTTCTTCCGCCCGGCGTTGCGCGAAGCTGCCTTGCTCGAGCCCGCCCGCGCCGCCCTTACGCAAGTGGGCCTGGCCAATCGCATGCATGTGCCCGCTGCCGCCATGGCCCACGGCGAACACCGGCAGCTCGAACTGGCGATGACGCTCGCCATCTCGCCCAAACTCCTGCTGCTCGACGAACCCATGGCCGGCATGAGCCAGGCCGAGTCCGAAGAGATGGTGCAACTCCTCAAGGGCCTGAAAGGCCAGTACGGCATCGTCCTGGTCGAGCACGACATGGACGCCGTCTTCGCGCTCGCCGACCGCGTCTCCGTGCTGGTCTACGGCCGCATCATCGCCTGCGGCACGCCGGACGAAATCCGCAACAATCCCGATGTGAAAGACGCCTACCTCGGCGACCAGGAGGAGGCGGTATGAGCGAGATCCGACCTGAAGTCCTGTTGGAGGTCGCCGACATCGAAACCTTCTACGGTTCAAGCCAGGCCCTGTTCGGCATGCGCTTCGCGTTGCGCCAAGGCGAATTCACCACGCTGCTCGGCCGCAACGGCATGGGCAAGAGCACGACGATCAAAACCCTGATGGGCCTGACGCGCTGCAAGCGCGGCGCCGTGCGCTTCAACGGCCGCGAGATCCACGAACTGCCCGCCTACCGCGTTGCCCAACTCGGCATCGGCCTGGTCCCCGAAGGCCGCCACGTTTTCCCCAATCTCTCCGTGCGCGAAAACCTGGTTGCCACCGCCAACAACCGCAGCGGCAACTCCACGCCCTGGACCCTCGAGCGCGTCTACCAGCTGTTTCCGCGCCTGAGGGAGCGCGAACGCAATCTCGGCGCCAACCTTTCCGGCGGCGAACAGCAGATGCTCGCCATCGGCCGCGCCCTGATGACCAACCCGCGCCTGCTGATTCTCGACGAAGCCACCGAAGGCCTGGCCCCGCTGATCCGCAAGGAAATCTGGGAGTGCCTCGCCGAACTCAAGCGCCTGGGCCAGACCGTACTCGTGATCGACAAGAACATCGGCCCCCTGCTGCGCCTGGCCGACAGCCACCACATCGTGGAAAAGGGCAGGGTGGTGTGGTCCGGCTCTTCCGAACAACTGCGCGCCAATCCCGACCTGCTGCATCAATACGTCGGCGTTTGAGGTGTGGGTTTTCCCGCTCCGCAACGCCCGTCAATAAATAGTAAGCTAATCAATTGGGAAAAGCCGGGCGTCAACGCAGACCGCCGGCACCAGCGAGGAGAGAAGCAATGCAACGCAGACAGTTCATCAAGCACGGCGGCATCGCGGGGGTGCTCGCCGGCGGCACCGCCCCGGCCTTCGCGCAAAACGCGCCCATCAAGTGGCGCCTGGCCTCCAGCTACCCGAAGACGCTGGACACCCTGATCGCCGCCGTCGAAATGGTCGCCAGGCGCACCGCCGAGCTCACCAACAACCGCTTCCAGATCCAGGTTTTCGGCCCCGGTGAAATCGTCCCCGCGCTGCAAGTGCTCGACGCCGTGCAAAATGGCACGGTGGAGGCCGGCCACAGCGCCAGCTACTTCTACATCGGCAAAGACCCCGCCTTCGGCTTCGGCACCGCCGTGCCCTTCGGCATGAATACGCGCCAGCAAAACGCCTGGCTGTACCTCGGCGGCGGCATCGAACTGCTCAACGACTTCTACAAGAAATACGGCGTGCTCTCCTTCCCCGTCGGCAACACCGGCGCGCAAATGGGCGGCTGGTTCAGGAAAGAGATCAAGACGGTTGCCGACCTCAAAGGCCTGAAGATGCGCATCGGCGGCTTGGGCGGCATGGTGCTCTCCAAGCTCGGCGTGGTGCCGCAGCAGATCGGCGGCGGCGACCTCTACCCCGCGCTGGAAAAAGGCGTGATCGACTCCGCCGAATGGGTCGCCCCCTACGACGACGAACGCCTCGGCCTGCAAAAAATCGCCAAGTACTACTACTACCCCGGCTGGTGGGAAGGCAGCGCCACCCTCAACTTCTGGGTCAACCAGAAACCCTGGAACGCACTCCCGAAGGAATTCCAGCAAGTGGTGCAAGTCGCCTGCGCCGAAGCCAACCAGTGGATGACCGCCAAGTACGACGCCGGCAACCCGGCGGCCCTCAAGCGCCTGGTCGCCGCCGGCACCCAGTTGCGCCAGTTCTCGCGCCCCATCATGGAAGCCAGCTACAAGGCCGCGAATCAGATGTACGACGAATTCAACGCCAAGAGCCCCGACTTCAAGAAGATTCACGACCACTACATGAAATTCCGCGACGAGCAGATCCTCTGGTCGCGGGTCTGCGAAGAAGGCTTCGATAACTTCATGGCCTACATCAGCCAGCAGAAAAAAGCCTGACGCGTCCGCCTCTGCATGCCGAGGGCGCTCCTTCGGCGCGTCCTCCAGGCAGCTCGCATGCGCTCCTGTTTGTCATTCCCCCGAAAGCGGGAATCCGGCCCTATTCCTATTTAATAGAAACGCCTCGGATTCCCGCTGCCTGCCCGCGCCATTTCCGGTGCCCAAACATTAGGCAAAAGCGGCTTGACCGGGAGGCCAGGCCCATGATTATTCGGCCTTTTTAGCTTCGTCGCGAAGCGAAAAAACAGCCCGAATTTCAACCACATTTGGTTGAGCGAACTGCGTATCTTTGAACACAGGCCCCGCCTTTTTCACTGACCTGGAGATACGCATGACCGCCAAGCTCACCGACAAGCAACTCCGCTTCGTCCACGAATACCTGCTCGACCAGAACGCCACCGCCGCCGCTGTGCGCGCCGGCTACTCCGCCAAAACCCGCGGCGCACAGGCCACGGCCCTGATGCAAAACCCGCTGGTGCGCGAGCGCATCTACCTCGAACTGCGCGACCTCTACGCCAGCCTCGGCGTCACCACCGTCAAGATCCTCAAGGCCCAGGCCAGCGCCGCCTACTTCGACCCCGCCAAACTCTTCGGCCCCGACGGCAAGCCGCACCCCCTGCACGAACTCGACCAAGACACCCGCATGGCCCTCACCGTCAGCTACAACCTGCGCAGCGACGGCCGCTACACCCTCTACGTCAGGCAGACCCCGCGCCACCTCGCACTGGCCGCGCTGGAAAAGGGCTGCGAGCGCATGCTGGAACTGGAAACACAAGCGTTGTACGCCTTGCGGGAAGAGGAGGGCGAAGAGGCGGAGCCCGAGTTGGAACAGGAGACCACCTCCGCCGAAGCCGAGGCTGAACGCGACCTCGACACCATCGCCGAACAAATCCGTGCCGACGCCATGGCGCGCGCCGGCATCACCCCGGCGCTCGTGCCCGCACTGGTCGCGGCGGCGCCCATTCCCTTCCGCGAACGCGCCGCCAAATTGCTCTGGGGCCGGGCAGGGACGTCAGGCGAGCAGGAGCAACGCGCGATGAGAGGTTGAAACGACTGTCATTTACCGTGGTTTACTATGTTTCCTGGAGAATAACCGGCCTGATCCGTGCAAATTTCCGACGATCATATCAATTCGATTTCGCTAGCCGCCATTGGCAATGAGGCACTCTATCTGCTTCAGTCAGGGGATTTTCGCGCCCTTGCCGGCCGCTTTGGCTATGCGTTGGCGTTTGGCCGGGAAATCGACGCCGCAATCTCTGAAGACCTGGCTTTCTGTCTTACCGAACTTGAGGCCGGCGCCTTGTTGGTGCCTGGTGCTGCGACCTTAGTCCCCGAGGTCCGGTATTTCGGGCCCGACGATTTTTTCGTTGCGGTCATTGGGTGTCTCGCACCAACGGACAAAGGAACACAGGTGTTGGTTGAATTGATCGTGACATCGAAGGGCGTGGAAAAGCACGTTACTCTGGAGCAGCTCAGCGTCGCGTTCGAGGACCTTGGCTGAAAGAGTGTCGAAATGACTGTTATTTGCCGTGGTTTACTGTAGGCGCGAGACGCGCAAGCGTCGGCCCCGACGTTGCTGGACCGTGTAACCAGACTGAAATGAGGCGCGCAATGCTTCCCGCGAAGCTGACCCTGGAATCCACGCTGACCTGTCCGGCGTGTGCGCTCTCGACCGCCGAAAAGATGCCGCCGGACGCCTGCCAATTCTTTTATGAATGCCGGCATTGCGGTGTCGTGCTGCGCCCCAAGCCGGGTGATTGCTGTGTCTTCTGCTCTTATGGCACGGTCAAATGCCCGCCGATGCAGGGAAGTGGCTCGGCCTGCTGCCGGTAAACTGCTTGAAGAAATTGTGCTTTGTCCTTGGCCGTACGAAAGCCCTGTTGTTTACCGTGATTCCTTATGAAACTGCCTGATCTGCGCGATGAAATCACCGAGACCCTGGAGGGACGGTCCGCGTCGGCAGATTCCTCTCTCGTCTCGCTGCGAGTGCCTTGCGGTCAACCGCAGGCACGGAGCAGCGTGGGCATGCGCCTGTCAATCCTGCTCGTGTTTGGTCTGGCGGGCTGTGCTTCGGTGCTGGAGCCGTCCTCGTTTGCCGGTCGCGCTCCCGAGATGCGGCCCGAGGTGTTTTTTGCCGGCACTACCCGGTCTACCGGCGTATTGCAAAATCGCGCTGGCAGGCCGACCCGGCATTTGCGGGTCGAAGGGACTGGGGCGGTGTTGCCGGATGGCAGCTTGCGCCTGGAGCAAAGCGTGGTGTTCGACAGCGAGCCCGCGCGCACGCGCACCTGGATATTGCGCAGGGTCGACGACCATCGCTACGTCGGCAGCCTGACGGATGCTGCCGGGCCGGTGGAGGCGGAGGCGCATGGCGACCTGTTTCATCTGCGCTATCCGATGAAGTCGCCTCCCGGTGGCGAGATGGAGCAGTGGCTCTATTTGCAACCGGACGGGCGCACGTTGATCAACGAGGCGACGGTGCGCGTGTTCGGTGTGGTCGCAGCCCGGTTGTCGGAGCGCATCACCCACGAGGGGCCATAGCGGGAGAAATGCTGCGCCGTCGCGGTGGCGTTCTTCTAGAGCGGTGCAGGGATCAACTGCGAAACTCCGGAATATCCGGCTTCGAGCCCCACATGCAGAACGACTCCGGCGTGAACGGATATTGCCGCGGCTGCTCGTCCGGATCGGTGACCAGGCGCACGCCGCAGGAGTATTCGTAGACCATGCCGTCGGGGCCTTCGAAGTAGAGGAAGCGGGCGCCGGAAGTGGGGTGGCGGCCGGGGCCGAAGACGATGCGGATGCCTTGCTTTTGCAGGAAGTACCAGGAGCGCATGATGTCGTCGACTTCGGCCACCTGGTGGTTGATGTGCTGCACGCCGGCAAAGGTGGAGGGGAAGAGGGCGATCTTGTGGTGGACCTCGTCGATGCGCAACAGCGGCGCGGGGCCGATGCGGTCGGAGACTTTTGCCGACAACACGGTGGTCCAGAATTTTTCGTCGCGCTTGGCGTCGGTGGTGCGCAGCCCGATGTGGGAAAAGCCGGTGATGCCGGCATCGCGACTGGGGAAGTAGCGGGTGCCGGAGAAATGCGGCCAGACGCAGAGGTCGATGGAGTTGCCGGTGGGGTCCTTGAAGTTGATGAAGGACTCTACCCGGCGCGCTTCGCACTGCTCGGGCGTGCCGCGCGTGAAGGGAATGCGCTCGGCGTCGAGGTTGGCGGCGGCGGCGTCCAGCTCGGCGACGGAAGAAACGGAAAAGCCGACGATGTGGTCGCGCGGGTCGCCGTCGAAATAGGCCAGGGTGTGGTCGCGGCCGTCGCTGCGAAAGTAGATGGACTGGCCGTGTTTCGGGTTGCCGGCGCGCTGCGCTTCCTGCAGGCCGAGGATGGTGGTGGCGTAGCGGCGCGCGCCTTCGAGGTCGCGGCTGCCGAGACGAATATAGCGGATGTCGTGCAGGTTGATCATGAAGCCTTGCCTCTGGCGCGTTGATGTTCGCCCGAAGCGGCCGGTGCTTGGGCGCGCCGCGCAATGAGCGCTACAATGCGCGGCACCCGCCATCGTATACGAAACCCGCGCGCCCCTGTCGCCGGGCGGCGGACGCCACACCCTCATTCCCCGCAACGAATTTCCCTGGAGAGACGCAATGGGCACCATGATCAAGTTGAAGGCCGCCGACGGCCACGAGTTTTCCTGCTACAAGGCCGAGCCCGCCGGCAAGCCCAAGGGCGCCATCGTGGTAATCCAGGAAATCTTCGGCGTCAACGACCACATCCGCAAGACCGCAGACCTGTACGCCAGCGAAGGCTACCTGGCGCTGGCCCCGGCGATCTACGACCGCGTCAAGCCGGGCTTCGACGTCGGCTACACCATGCCGGAAATGCAGGAGGGCTTCGGCCTCAAGGGCCAGGTGAAGACCGAGGATGCGATGAAGGACATCCAGGCCACGGTGAACGAAGCGGGCAAGGCCGGCCGCGTCGGCATCGTCGGCTATTGCTACGGCGGCCTGTTGACCTGGCACGCAGCGGCCAAGGTGAGCGGCCTGACGGCGGCGGTGCCTTACTACGGCGGCGGCATTCCGGACGTGGCCGACGAACAACCCAAGGTGCCGGTGATGATGCACTTCGGCGAGAAAGACAGCTACATCCCGATGGAAGGCGTGCAGAAGGTCAAGGCCAAGCACCCGGACGCGAAGGTGTTCACCTACCCGGCGGACCACGGCTTCAACTGCGACCAGCGCGGCTCCTACGATGAGCCTTCGGCCAAGGAAGCGCGCAAGCGCACGCTGGAATTCTTCAAGCAGCACATCGCCGAGCAATAAGCAAAAGGGGCCTGAACGTGAGTTCCGAAGTCATCGCCGGAAAGGCAAAGCCACGCGGCAAGTATCCGCACTACAAGCGCGCGGGCGATTTCATTTTCGTTTCCGGCACCAGCTCGCGCCGGCCCGACAACACTTTCGCCGGGGCCAGCGCGGACGCCGCCGGCACCATGAAGCTCGACATCCGCGAGCAGACGCGCGCGGTGATCGAGAACATCCGCGACGTGCTGAAAAGCGCCGGGGCCGAGCTGTCGGACTGTGTGGAGATAAGCTCCTTCCTCGTCGACATGAACGACTTCGGCGGCTACAACGAGGTCTACGGCGAGTATTTCGATTACAACGGCCCGGCGCGCACCACCGTGGCGGTGCACCAGTTGCCGCATCCGCACCTGCGCATCGAGATCAAGGCCGTGGCCTATAAGCCGCTCGCCGCTCCGCGGGCTCCCGACAAGCCATAGGAATAACTGATTAAGTGGGCTACGCCCCCTTAACAACCCCCGAGTCCAGAGGGAAGTTTGCGCACCCCTCTCTCAATTCCGAGACTTGTTCAGTATTTACCATAGTCACAAATGCTGCCCGCAATCAATTTCCCCAAGTGGATCGCCGAGAACCAGCACCTGCTCAAGCCGCCGGTGGGCAACCAGCAGGTGTGGCGCGATACCGATTTCATCGTCACCGTGGTCGGCGGGCCGAACAAGCGCACCGACTTCCACGACGACCCTTTCGAGGAATTCTTCTACCAGTTCAAGGGCAACGCCTCGCTGAACATCATGGACGAGGCGGGGAAGCCGGGCGTGGTCGACCTGAAGGAAGGCACCATGTTCCTGCTGCCGCCGCACATGCGCCATTCGCCGCAGAGGCCGGAAGAAGGCAGCATGTGCATCGTGATCGAGCGCAGCCGGCCCGAGGGTGCGAGGGACGGCTTCGAGTGGTATTGCCTGGAGTGCAGCAAGCTGCTGCACCGGGTCGAGGTGCAGTTGAAGAACATCGTCAAGGATTTGCCGCCGTTGTTCGAGGCGTTTTACACGAACATGGAAGCGCGCACCTGCAAGCATTGCGGTGCGGTGCATCCCGGTAAAGGGTAAGTAAGCAATGTCAGTCATCGATATTCATTCGCACTTCTTCCCCGAAACCTGGCCCGACCTGGAAAAGAAGTTCGGCACGCCGGACTGGCCGTGGATGAAGCACCTGGGCGATGGCAAAGCCATGGTGATGATCGGGCAAAAGGAGTTCCGCCCGGTGTACTCAGCCTGCTGGGACGTGAACAAACGCCTTGAAGAGATGGATCGCGACGGCATCGGGATGCAGGTGATCTGCTCGACGCCGGTGCTGTTTGCTTACATGCGCAAGCCGGAAGAGGCGATGGAATGCGCGCGCCTGTTCAACGACGCGGCCCTCGAAATGTGCTCGCGCTCGAATGGCCGGCTGAAGGCATTGGCGCAGGTGCCGCTGCAGGACGTGGACCTGGCGTGCAAGGAACTGACGCGGGCGATGAAAGCCGGGCATCTCGGCGTGCAGATCGGCAACCACGTCGGTGATCGCGACCTGGACGATGCGGACCTGGTGCGCTTTCTCGCGCATTGCGCGCACGAAGGCGCGGCGGTGCTGGCGCATCCGTGGGACATGATAGGTGGCGTGCGCACCGCCAAGCACATGATGGCGTGGACGGTGTCGATGCCGGCGGAGACGCAGCTGTCGATCGTGGCGATGATCCTCGGTGGCGCCTTCGACAAGCTGCCGAAGGATTTGCGCCTGTGCTTCGCGCACGGCGGCGGCAGCTTCGCCTTCCTGCTGGGGCGCCTGGAGAATGCCTGGCACAACCGCGATATCGCGCGCGGCATCTCCAAGCATCCGCCGAGCCATTATCTCGATCGCTTCTCGGTGGACTCGGCGGTGTTCGATCCGCGCAGCCTGCGCCTGCTGGTGGAGGTGATGGGCGAAGACCATGTGATGCTGGGTTCGGACTATCCGTTTCCCTTGGGCGAACTATCGATCGGCAAGCTGATCCGCGAATCGGCCTTCAGCGCGACTGCCAAGGAAAAGATGCTGGGCGGCAACGCGCTGCGGTTTCTTGGGCTGGACAAGGCCTGATGGCGTCAGGCGAGTGGACGGCGCAACGTAGCTTCTGCCACTCCCGCGAAAGCGGGAGTCCAGTACGTCTTCAAATCGGAAGAGGACCTGGATTCCCGCTTGCGCGGGGATGACCAGGTGTGCGAAAGCGGTCGGCACATGCTGTAACGAATGGCCCGCGCATGCGGCAGCGATCGTGGGGAATGTAGCGGCTGAAGCCTGGGGCTACTTCGCGCCCCACGGTTTCCACCATTTCTTGGTGTCGCCGGTCTTGTCCTCGCTGCCTGGGGTGGAAGGTCCCCTGGGCTGCTGCGGCTTGATGGTGGTGGTGGGCAGCGGCTGCGGGTTTGCGGCGGGCGTCGCGGCCTGCGTCGGCACCGTCACCGGTGTAGGCGAGGTGAGGGCAGCCTTGAACTCGGCCACCGATTGCGGGCGCTTGTTTTCGTCCGGCACCAGGGCCCAGTCGACGGCGGCGAGGAAAGAGGGGCTGAAGCGGTCCGCGCCGCCCTTGGAGGCGGGCACCATCTTGTCGGCCTTGATACGTGCGGGCGCTTCGACCGGCTTGGCGCCGGTGATCACCCAGTAGAGCATGCCGCCGAAGGCGTAGAGGTCGGTCCAGGGGCCCTGCTTGCCGTGCGAGTGGTATTGCTCGAAGGGGGCGTAGCCGGGGGTGACGATGGTGGTGAGGCTGCGGCTGCGCGTGCCCACCGCATGGCGGGCGGCGCCGAAGTCGAGCAGCACCATGCTGTCGTCTTTGCGCACGAAGATGTTGGCGGGCTTGATGTCGCGGTGCAGGAAGCCGGCCTTGTGCACGACGTCGAGACCGTCGAGCAGCGGCAGGATCATCTTCAGCAGCAGCGCCTCTTCGATGGTCTTGCGGTCGCCCAGCCAGTCCTTGAAGGAGTCGCCGGACTCATAGTCCATCACCATGTAGGCGGTGTTGTTGGCCTGGAAGAAGCGCGACACGCGCACCACGTTGCCATGCTTGAAGTTGGCGAGTGTGCGGCATTCCTTGAGAAACTTGTCCAGGCCTTCCTTGAAGGCTTCCTCGTCCTCGGGAGTCTTGATGCGCACGCCGCCGTTGGAATCGCGGGCGCACATGTCGCTGGGGAAGTATTCCTTGATCGCGACTTCCGCCTCAAGGTTGGTGTCCATCGCGAGGTAGGTGATGCCGAAGCCGCCGATGCCGAGCGTCCACTCGATGGTGTACTCCTGCAGCTGGGTGGCGACGGGCAGCGCCAGGCGCGATTCCTGCGGCATCTGCGCCTGCGCCTTGGCGAGTGCCTGGCGCTTGAGCTCGGCGTACTCGGCCGGTAGCGAAGCCTCGGCGTTGGCGGCCGCGGCCTGCGCCTTCGGGTCGGGCACGGTGCCGCCGCTGGTGCGCATGGCGACCACGCCGGCCGGGGCTGCGGGTCGCGGCGTGGCGGCCGGTGCGCGTGAGGGGCCGGGCTGCATCAGCGACACCGGCTCCGCCATCGACGGGCCGTGCGAGATGGATTTATCGGCAGGCGCCGGTGCTGCCGCCACAGGGGCCGCGACGGCAGGAGCGGAGGGTGCGGTAGCAGCAGACGTGGCGCTGGAGGGAGTTGCGGCAGGGGAGGCGGGGGAGGCAGCGGCAGGCTTGGGGGCGGCGACAACAGCAGGGGAAGCGGCCGCCGAAGCGGCAGCAGGGACCGCAGCTGAAGCAGGCGCCGCAGTTGAAGCAGGCGCCGCAGTCGGGGGAGGCGGGCTGGCATCGGCAGGCGTCGCGCTCGAGGCAGCGGTGGGAGCCGGGGCAGCAGCGGGCGCTTCGGCTTTCGGCTTCCCCGCAGCCTCGGGCGCCTTCGCGGCTTCAACGGCGGGCGGCGCGGCGGACGCGGCACTGGACTCGGGCGCCGCGCTCGGCGTGCCGGTCTGGGCGAAGCGCTTGATCTTCAGCAGTTCAGCGGCCTTCTGAATCTGGCTGAAGGAAGGCTCGGCGCCCTTGCTGCTTTCCGCGTTGTCCTTCTTGTCTTGATCCACGATGGTATTCCCCAAGCGGCGTTACGCCAGCAGTTCGTACGCCCGGCGGGCAAACTGTTCGGACTGCTCGCGGCCCATGCGTTCTTCCAGCGCCGATTCGCAGCCGCTGATCAGGCTGACCATCTCTTCAGCGCTGGCGCAATCCTCGACCTGGTCGGCAAGTATGCTGCCATCGAAATCCTTGATGTGTGTGACGACGTACTGCACGTAGCGCCGCGCATCTTCCAGCGGCGAGGGCGTAGCCGGCGGCTTGCCGCCGAACAATGCCCCCAACAAGCCGCGCTTGCCTTGCGGCGCGGGCTTGCGGATCAGCGCGACCGAGATGTTGTCGCCATTGCCCAGCCCGCGCTTGCGCGCCAGGGCGATCAGGCGGTCGCAGGCTTCCGGCAGGGCGCGGTAGCTGATCAGCTGCGCCATCTCGAAGGGCTCGAAGTAGGTCCACAGGCCGTCGGAGCCGAGCAGGATGGTGTCGCCGGCTTCCGGGTCTTCCAGGCTGCCGAACACCATGGTGGGCGGCTCATCACCGCCGAGGCTGGAGAACAGGCGGCTGCGCTCCGGGTGGGTGAGCATGTCGGCTTCGCTGATCTTGCCTTGCTGGAACAGGATCTCGACCAGCGAATGGTCTTCGGTGCGCTTGACGAATTTGCCGTCGCGAAAGAGATACAGGCGGCTGTCGCCGCAATGCGCCCAGACGATACGCTCGGGCCCGGCCATGGCGAGCACGGCGGTGGAGCGCGGGTCGCGCTGGTAGCCTTGGCCGGCGGCGGCGACCTTGTCGTGCGCGGCGAGGATCATGGCGCGCAGGCGGTCTTTCGGGACATCCTTGCCGGGCGTAAAGGTATCGAACAGCGGCAGCACGGCATCGATCACGGCCTGCGAGGCCAGCGCCCCGCCCATGTGGCCGCCCATGCCATCGGCCAGGACGGCAAGGACGAAATTCTCGCTGGCCGGGTGCGCGATCACGGCTACCCGGTCCTGTTGCTCCTTGCGGTCACCGACGTTTTCGGCACTGGCGTATTCGTAGATCATTCTTCTCGATGAGCCGCCTCCGATGCCGGCGCACACAGGTATAACCCGCCATGCACCCATGGCGCGGCTGACGCGGCCTGTGGATCCCCTCTGCGCATACTATAGCGCGCCGAGGGGGAATCAACAACCGCCACAAAGGGTTATATGTGACGGATTACCGCCGCGGCAAGCTTGCGTTCGCGCCCCGCCGTGACCCCTTTGACCGCGCCATGGCAATGTCATTAAATTTGCGCGCGCACGCGCCGCCGGGCTCCAGGCTCCTTATAATGGCGCACCTCCAGATCAGTGCACATGGCCGGCGCCGCCAGCGCGCCCGGATAGTGTGGCCTATTGGCCCGCGCCAGGGATGCGGATGATAGTGGAGCGAATTCGTTGAAACCATTTGTCCGCCGTCCCGCATGAGCGCGAAAAAATCCTTAAGGCCAAATTGCATGCCCGAGTACTGGGAAGATGCCAAGAGCGAACTGATGCGCTGTGACCGCGTGCTGCGCCGGGTGATCCCCAAGTACGAGAACGACTGCCTGCAAACCCGCGGCGATCCTTTCCTCACGCTGGCGCGCTCCATCATCGGCCAGCAGATCTCGGTCAAGGCCGCCGAGTCGATCTGGGGCCGGCTGTTCGGCGCGGTGAGCGAATTCACCCCCGCCAAGGTGGTGCGCCTGAAGATGGATAAGCTGCGCGCCTGCGGCCTGTCGCAGCGCAAGGCCGAGTACATCCTCGACCTCGCCGCGCACTTCAAGCAGGGCGGGGTGCGCATCGAGGACTGGCAGGCGCTGGACGACGAGACGGTGATCGCCGCGCTCACCAGCATCCGCGGCATCGGCCGCTGGACCGCCGAGATGTTCCTCATCTTCAACCTGATGCGCCCCAACGTCTTTCCGGCCGACGACATCGGCCTGCAGAAGGCGGTGAGCCTGCATTACTTCGGCGGCGAGAAGCTCACCCGCAGCGAACTGCGCGAGGTGGGCGAGAACTGGGCGCCCTGGCGCTCGGTCGGCACCTGGTACATGTGGCGGGCGCTGGATCCTCTTCCCGTAGCGTATTGAGCAGGCAAAAGTACAAACCTACTTTTGCCTGGTCTGATTTGTCAGTAAATCGCTGGCGGGCCAGACGATTTACTGAAGTAAAATGCGAGGACAAAGCAATAGTGGAGCTTCGCTTCGCGCCTGAATATGAAAACCACCTTCCTCGATTTCGAACAGCCGATCGCCGAGCTTGAGGCCAAGATCGAAGAGTTGCGCTACGTGCAGGACGACTCGGCCGTGGACATCTCGGAGGAGATCGACCGGCTGAAGAAAAAGGCGCAGTCCCTCACCAAGGACATCTACGCCAAGCTCACGCCGTGGCAGATCTCGCAGGTGGCGCGCCATCCGCAGCGCCCCTATACGCTGGACTACGTCGAGGCGATCTTCAGCGACTTCCACGAACTGCACGGCGACCGCGCCTATGCCGACGATGCCTCCGTCGTCGGCGGCCTCGCCCGCTTCAACGGCCAGGCTTGCATGGTGATCGGCCACCAGAAGGGGCGCGACATCAAGGAGCGCACCCTGCGCAACTTCGGCATGCCGCGTCCCGAGGGCTACCGCAAGGCACTGCGCCTGATGCATACCGCGGAGAAGTTCAAGCTGCCGCTGTTCACCTTCGTCGACACGCCCGGCGCCTATCCCGGCATCGGCGCGGAAGAGCGCGGCCAGAGCGAGGCGATCGGCCACAACCTGTTCGCCATGGCCGGGCTGACAGTGCCCATCATCACCACCATCATCGGCGAAGGCGGCTCCGGCGGCGCGCTGGCAATCGCCATGGGTGACGCGGTGCTGATGCTGCAATACGCCACCTACTCGGTGATCTCTCCGGAAGGCTGTGCCTCCATCCTGTGGAAGAGCGCGGAAAAGGCGCCCGAGGCCGCCGAGATCCTCGGCATCACCGCGCAGCGCCTGAAGACCCTGGGCCTGATCGACAAGATCATCAGCGAGCCGCAGGGCGGGGCGCACCGCGACCCCGCGGCCGCTGCGCAGACCCTGAAAAAAGCCCTGGCTGATGCCTTGCGCCAGCTCGCCGACGTACCCACCGAAAAGCTGCTGAAGACGCGCTACGAGCGCCTGATGCAGTACGGCAAGTTTGAGGAAGAAACCGCCTGAGGAAGCGGGCGCGGCCGCGTCCGTGCTGCATCAGGCGGTGCGCGAAGGCCTCGCCGCCGCGGCAGCCGCTCTCGGGCGCGCGCCGGCATTTTGCGCCGGCTACTCCGGCGGTCTTGATTCCACCGTCCTGCTGGAGGTGCTCGCCGCCCTGCGCAAGGAAGAGTCGTTCTCCTTGCGCGCCGTGCACGTGCACCACGGCTTGAGTCCGAATGCCGACGCCTGGGAGCGCCACTGCGCCACCCAGTGCGCCGCGCTGCGCGTGCCCCTGCAAGTCGCCCACGTCGCCGTCAACCGCGCCCCGCGCACCAGCCTGGAAGAAGAGGCGCGGCGCGCGCGCCAGGCGGCGTTTGCCGACACCGGCGCCGACGTGATCATGCTGGCGCACCACGCCGATGACCAGGCCGAGACCCTGCTGCTGCAACTCCTGCGCGGCGCCGGCCCCAAGGGCCTGGCCGGCATGCCGCTGTTGAAGACGCTGGATGCCGCGCGCGCCAGGCCCTTGCTGCTGCGCCCCGTGCTCGAATTCTCGCGCGCGCAATTGCAGGAATACGCCGAGGCTCGCAGCCTGACCTGGATCGACGACGAGAGCAACGCGGACGACAGCCTGAAGCGCAACTTCCTGCGCAACAACGTGATGCCGCTCCTGCGCGACGGTTTTCCGGCGCCGGCGGAAACCCTCTCGCGCGCCGCCGGCCACCAGGCCGAAGCCGCGCAATTGCTCGACGCCTTGGCCGATCTCGACCTCGATGCTGCTGCAGCGGGGGCTGATCTCGATGTCGAAGCCCTCAAGCGCTTCGACGACGCGCGCCTGAAAAATGCCCTGCGCCGCTGGCTCGACCGTGCCGGCCTGCGCCAGCCCTCCCAGGCGCGTCTCGCCGCGCTGCTGCGGGCGCTACGCGACAGCAGCAACGACACACGGCTGCGCTGGGAACACGAAGGCGCCTGCGTGGTCAGGCAAAAGGGCGTTTTGCGCCTGGAAACGGCCGCCTCCAGCCCCATTTAGCGCTGCAAGGGCCCGCAAAACGCGAATTGACCCGCGGCGGCGCAAAATCCCCAAGCAAATGCAGCAAAACCGCGCCATTTTTGCTATAATTCTAGGTTAAGTTTCCTACCTCAAAACCTTAATTTATTTGGAGTTTTTCGAAAATGGCCATCGAGCGTACTCTCTCGATCATCAAGCCCGACGCGGTTGCAAAAAACGTCATCGGCAAGATCTACCAGCGTTTTGAGGATGCCGGGCTCAAAGTCATCGCCGCGCGCATGACCCACCTGTCGCGCGCCGAGGCCGAAGGCTTCTACGCCGTGCACAAGGAACGTCCCTTTTTCAAGGACCTGGTTGACTTCATGATCTCCGGCCCGGTGATGATCCAGGTGCTGGAAGGCGAAAGCGCGATCCTGAAGAATCGCGACCTGATGGGCGCCACCGACCCGAAGAAGGCCGCCAAGGGCACCATCCGCGCCGACTTCGCCGACAGCATCGACGCCAACGCCGTGCACGGTTCCGACGCGCCGGAAACCGCGCAGGTCGAGATCGCCTATTACTTCCCGGCGCTCAACGTCTACTCGCGTTAAACGCCACGCCTGAGACGGCCATGAGCGAAGCGCCGCGCGCGAACCTGCTGGATTATGACGGCCCGGGTCTGGCCGCATGGTTCGGCGCGCGCGGCGAAAAGCCGTTCCGGGCGAAGCAGGTGCTGAAGTGGATGCACCAGTCGCAAGTGGCTGATTTCGGCGCCATGACCGACCTGGCGAAAAGCCTGCGCGCCAAGCTCGAAGCCGAGGCGGAAATCGCCTTGCCGCCGGTGATCCGCGACAACATCGCCTCCGACGGCACGCGCAAATGGCTGCTGGACGTGGGCAACGGCAACGCCGTCGAAGCCGTGTTCATCCCCGAAGATGACCGCGGTACCCTTTGCATCTCCACCCAGGCCGGCTGCGCGGTCGATTGCGCCTTCTGCTCCACCGGCAAGCAGGGCTTCTCGCGCAACCTCACCGTGGCCGAGATCATCGGCCAGCTGTTCCTCGCCAACCGGCTGTTGCGCGAATCCGGTGGCGCCCGCTATGCCCCGGAAGGGATGGATCCGGGCGCGGGCAATCTGCGCCCCGTCACCAACGTCGTCATGATGGGCATGGGCGAGCCGCTGCTCAATTTCGACAACACGGTGGCGGCGCTGAACCTGATGCTGGACGACAACGCCTACGGCCTGTCGCGCCGCCGCGTCACGCTCTCCACCTCCGGCGTGGTGCCGATGATGGATCGCCTGCGTGACGCCTGCCCGGTGGCGCTTGCCGTCTCGCTGCACGCCCCGAATGATTCCCTGCGCGACACCCTGGTACCGCTCAACCGCAAGTACCCCTTGCGCGAACTGATGGCCGCCTGCTTGCGCTATCTTGAAAAAGCGCCGCGCGACTTCATCACTTTCGAATACATCATGCTCGCCGGCGTCAATGACACGCCGGCGCACGCGCGCGAGCTGGTTGCCCTCACGCGCGAGGTCCCCTGCAAGTTCAATCTCATACCGTTCAATCCGTTTTCGGTCGGCAATGTGCCGGTGCAGTTCGGGCGTTCCGACCCGGCGCGCATCCGCGCCTTTGCCGAGATTTTGATGGGCGAAGGTATCGTCACCACCACGCGCAAGACGCGGGGGGACGATATCGATGCCGCCTGCGGCCAGCTCGCGGGCGAAGTCGCCGATCGCACCAAACGCGTCATCCGCCTGCAAAGGCGGACGGCCGAGCCGTCCGGCGTGTGACGGCCCGGTTCAAGAACAGGGAGACCTGCATGTTACGTAAACCGTTTTTTGACCGTCCGTGCGCCGCCGTAGGGCTGGCCAGCGCGATGGCCTTTTGCCTGGCGTTGGGGGGCTGCGCCGGTAACTCCTCCAGCGGCTCCAATATCAATCCCGGCGGCCCGCGCAACAGCGACCGCCTGGTGAGCATGGAGGGGCGCAGCTTCGGTGATCCGCTGGAAAGCGCCAAGGCGCACACCGAGCTGGCCTTCGGCTACTTTCAGCGCGGTGCCATGGCGGTGGCGCTGGACGAGATCAGCGTCGCCCTGAAGTCGAAGTCGGACTATTACCAGGCCTATAACGTCCTCGGCCTGGTCTACATGGACCTGGGCGAGAACAGCAAGTCGGAAGACGCCTTCCGCCACGCCCTGTCGATCGCCCCCAATGACTCCGACACCCTTAACAACTACGGCTGGTTCCTGTGCCAGACCCAGCGCGAGCGCCAGGCCATTCCGCAATTCATGGCGGCGCTGAAAAACCCGCTGTATTCGAGTCCCTCCAAGCCTTATCTGAACGCCGGCATCTGCTCGGAAAAGATCAATGACGTGGTGGCGGCCGAGAATTACTACCGCAAGGCCTTCAGCCTCGACCCCGGCAATCCCGGCGTGATGCTGCACCTGGGCGACCTTTACTACAAGCGCAACGAGCTTGACAAGGCACGCTTTTACGTCGACCGCCTGAACAAGAGCTTCGAGCCCTCCGCCGGCTCGCTATGGCTGGCGTTGCGCATCGAGCGCAAGGCCGGCGATCGGGCGTCCGAGTCGAGCTACGCCGCGCAACTGCGCCGGCGCTATCCCGATTCACCGGAAAACCAGCGCCTGAAGCAAGGACAGTTCGAGTGACAGACGCCTATCAGCCCGGCCAGGAGGACGCCGGCGCCCCGGCCGAACCGGTGGTGCACGTCGGTGCGGAGTTGCGTGCCGCGCGCGAGCGCGCCGGCTTGTCCGTCGTCGATGTCGCGCAGCGCCTGAAATTCGCCATGCGCCAGATCGAGGCGCTGGAGGCCGACAATATCGATGCCTTGCCCGGCCTCACCTTCGTGCGTGGCTTCGTGCGCAGTTACGCCAGGATGCTCGGCCTGGACGCCGACCACCTGGTGGCGGCCCTGGAAGG
Source organism: Burkholderiales bacterium (assembly GCA_036498945.1). Classification (GTDB taxonomy): domain Bacteria; phylum Pseudomonadota; class Gammaproteobacteria; order Burkholderiales; family JAEUOS01; genus JAQGMJ01. The sequence goes on from DASYEQ010000094.1 coordinate 73,850, forward strand.
CACGGTGCTGCGCGATACCGGCCCCAACACCGTGCAGCTGCAAAGCCTGACGGCCACCGCGCACAAGCCGTTTCCGATGCGCCAGAGCAGCTCCGGCAGCGCCTGGCCCTGGGTCATCGGCATGCTGATTGCCGTGGTCGGCATCGGCGGCTACATTCTTTACCAATGGCAGGTGCCGGCCCTGGTGAGCCAGTCCGCCGCCGGCAGCACGCCGGCGGCAAGCCCCAACGTCACCCCGGTGGCAAGCGATACGGCTGACCACGGCGCCGCCACCTCCGGCGCCGGAGTGAACGCCGTGCCAGCGGCCAGCGCCGGCAGCAATGTCGCCCTGGCGGCCACGCCTTCGCTTTCGGTCTCGCCGCCGGCATCCGCTGCGCCGGCCAAGGGCGAAGGGGCAGGCAAAGACAAGATCCACCTGGTGTTCAGCGAGGAGTCCTGGACCGAGGTCCGCGGCGCCGGCGGCCAGATGCTGCTCTCGAAAAACAACCTGCCCGGCAGCGATGTCTGGCTGGACGGCACGCCGCCGTTCGACTTCGTCATCGGCAACGCCAAGGGAGTCAAGCTCTACTATCGCGGCAGCGAAGTCGACCTCACGCCTTACGTCAAGGTCTCGGTCGCGCGCATGCAGCTCAAGTAAGGACCGCATCATGAGCATGATCCAGCGGCGCAAGAGTCGCCAGACCGAAATCCGCTACGGCAGCCGTTCCGTGCTGGTGGGCGGCGACGCACCGGTGATGGTGCAGTCGATGACCAACACCGACACGGCGGATGCGATCGGCACCGCCATCCAGGTGAAAGACCTGGCGCGCGCCGGTTCCGAAGTGGTGCGCATCACCGTCAATACCGCCGAAGCGGCGGCGGCCGTGCCGGCGATCCGCGAACAGCTGGACAAGATGGGCGTGGACGTGCCGCTGGTAGGCGACTTCCACTTCAACGGCCACAAGCTGCTCACCGCCTATCCGGGCTGTGCCGAGGCGCTGTCGAAATACCGTATCAACCCCGGCAACGTCGGCAAGGGCTCGCGCCATGACGACAACTTCGCGCAGATGATCGAAGTGGCCTGCAAGTACGACAAGCCGGTGCGCATCGGCGTCAACTGGGGCAGCCTGGACCAGGACCTGGCGAAGCGCATGATGGACGAGAACGCCAAGCTCGCCCAACCCCTGGATGCCGACGAGGTGCTGCGCGAGGCGCTCATCACCTCCGCCATCGGCAGCGCCATGCGCGCCGAGGAACTGGGCCTGAAGGGCGACCGCATCATCCTCTCCTGCAAGGTAAGCGGCGTGCAGGACCTGATTGCGGTTTATTCCGAACTGGCCAAGCGCTGCGACTATCCGCTGCACCTGGGGCTTACCGAGGCAGGCATGGGCAGCAAGGGCATCGTGGCATCGAGTGCCGCGCTGGCCGTGCTGTTGCAACAGGGCATCGGCGACACCATTCGCATTTCGCTCACCCCCGAACCGGGTGGCGACCGCACCAAGGAAGTGGTGGTGGCGCAGGAGCTGCTGCAGACGATGGGCTTTCGCTCCTTCTCGCCGCTGGTGATTGCCTGCCCGGGTTGCGGGCGCACCACCAGCACGGTGTTCCAGACTCTCGCTTCCGACATCCAGGCCTACCTGCGCCAGCAGATGCCGCTATGGAAGGCGCAATACCCGGGGGTGGAAGAAATGCACGTGGCCGTGATGGGTTGCGTGGTCAATGGCCCGGGCGAATCCAAGCACGCCAACATCGGCATCAGCCTGCCGGGCACCGGCGAATCCCCCGTGGCCCCGGTGTACGTCGATGGCGCGCACAGCGTGACCCTCAAAGGTGAACGCATCGCCGAAGAGTTTCAGGCCATCGTCGATGAATACGTGAAGAATCATTACGGCGCCGCGGTGCCGGCATAGAGTTTCAGGAATGAGTCAAGAAAAGAAGCCCGCCAAGCTGCAAGCAGTCAAGGGCATGAACGATTTCTTCGCCGACGAGGCGGGGTTGCTGCAGGCGCTCGAATCGCACCTGCATGGCTGGTTGTCGTCCTACGGCTACCGCAACGTGCGCACGCCGGTGCTGGAGCAGACCGCGCTGTTCCGCCGCGGCATCGGCGAAGTCACCGACATCGTCGAGAAGGAGATGTTCTCCTTCACCGACCGCCTGAACGGCGATGAGCTGACCATGCGGCCGGAATTCACCGCCGGCATCGTGCGCGCGGCCGTCGAGCACAGCCTGCTCTACAACGGCCCGCAACGCGTGTTTTCGATGGGGCCGGTGTTCCGCCACGAGCGCCCGCAACGCGGCCGCTATCGCCAGTTCCACCAGATCGACGTCGAGGCGCTGGGCTTTGCCGGGCCGGATATCGACGCCGAACTGATCGTGATGCTCAAGCGCCTGTGGGACGATCTCAAGCTCGAAGGCGTGCGCCTGGAGATCAACACCCTGGGCAGCCCTGAAGAGCGCGCCGCGCATCGCCAGGCGCTGATCACCTATTTCGAAGCGAATGCGGACCTGCTGGACGAAGACGCCAAACGGCGCCTGCACAGCAACCCGCTGCGCATCCTCGACACCAAGAATCCGACCATGCAGGCGATGGTCAACGCCGCGCCGCGCCTGGACCAGCACCTGGGCGAGGCTTCGCGCCAGCACTTCGAGGAAGTGCAAGCGTATCTGCGCGAAGCCGGCATCGAGTACACCATCAATCCGCGCCTGGTGCGCGGCCTGGACTACTACAACCTGACGGTGTTCGAATGGATCACCGACCAGCTTGGCAGCCAGGGCACCATCTGCGGCGGCGGGCGCTATGACGGCCTGATCGAACTCTTCGGCGGCAAGAGCGAGCCGGCGGTGGGGTTTGCCATCGGCGTGGAGCGCCTGGTCGAGCTGGTGAAGCAGACCGGCGCGCTCGCCGGCAGCCCCCGCTGCGACGTTTACGTGGTACACCAGAGCACCCGCGCCGAAGGCGCGCGCTATGCCTTTGGCCTGGCCGAGAAGCTGCGCAACACCGGCCTGGAGGTGGTCCTGCACTGCGGCGGCGGCTCCTTCAAGTCGCAGATGAAAAAGGCCGACGGCAGCGGCGCCGAGTTCGCGGTGATCGTCGGCGACGAGGAACTCGCGGCGGGCGAAGCGACTCTCAAAGCCCTGCGCAGTGAAGCGGCGCAGGAGCGCATCAAGGCGGATCAGCTGGCCGCGCGCATCATTGAATTACTCCCTGAAGAACAGGAAAACTGAACATGGCGGCATTGGACTTAGAAGAACAGGAACAGCTCGACGAACTCAAGGCCTGGTGGAACCGTTACGGCAACCTGGTGCTGACGGCCATCATCCTGGTGATGCTGGTGATCGCGGGCTTCAATGCCTGGCGCTATTACCAGCGCAGCCAGTCGGCAGCTGCCTACGTGCTGTACGACGAATTGCAGAACGTGAGCGCAGCGAAGGACAAGGCAAAGAGCGCCGAACTGGCCGGGCAGCTCCTGGAACGTTATCCGCGCACCACCTTTGCTCCCCTGGCGGCGCTGACCAATGCCCGCGTGCAGCAGGATGCGGGCGATGCCAAGGCAGCGCAGGCGCAATTGCAATGGGTGGTCGATAGCGGGAAGGACGAAGACCTGCGCAACGTCGCCCGCGTGCGCCTGGCAGGCCTCCTGCTGGACCAGAAAAAATACGACGACGCGCTGAAGCTGATGGCCGCCGCCCATCCCGCGTCCTTCGACGCGGTGTTCCTTGACCGCAAGGGCGACATCCTGTTCGCCCAGGGCAAGACGGCGGACGCGCGCGCTGCCTGGCAGGACGCCTATGCCAAGGCGGATGCCAAGGACACCCTGCGCCAGGTGATCCAGCTCAAACTCGAACTGGCGGGCGGCAGCGCGGCCAAGGCGACCTCATGATGCGCGGGTTCTCGCGTGCGCGCCTGTGCCTGGCGCTGGCGGCGCTGAGCCTTGTGGCCGGCTGTTCCTCGTTTTCGGACAGCAACTTCAATCCGCTCAACTGGTTTTCCAGCTCGACCAACAAGCCGGCGGAACTGACCGCGATCAAGCCCACGCTGACCTTCACCCGCCTGTGGAGCGCTTCGGTGGGCGATGCCGGTGCCTATGTCTTTACGCCGGCGGTGGTGGGCGACACGGTGTATGCGGCCGATGCCGACGGCTATATCTCGGCCTTTGAGGTGAAAACCGGCAAGCGGCGCTGGCGCGAACGCGCCGACCGCAGCGGTCTTTCCGCCGGCGTTGGCGCATCCGCGGATATCGCGGTGGTGGCTACCGTGGCCGGCGAGGTGGTGGCACTGGACAACAAGGGCCGCGAAAAGTGGCGCGCGCGCCTGCCCAGCGTCGTGCTGGCGCCGCCGCTGGTGACTGACAGTGCGGTACTGGTGCGCAGCGACGATAATCACATCTACGCTTTCAACCCCGTCGACGGCAAGCGCATGTGGGTCTACCAGCGCACCGCGCCGGCACTCGTGCTACGCAACATCGGCGGCATGGTGGCGGGTTCGGACGGCATCGCCTACGTCGGCTACCCCGGCGGCAAGCTGGTGGCGCTGGGCCTGGCCAACGGCTCGCTGCGCTGGGAGGCGACCGTGGCGCTCTCCAAGGGCACCACCGAGCTGGAGCGTATCGCCGACATCTCCAGCAGCCCGGTGCTGGCCGGGCGCGAGGTATGCGCCGTGGCCTACCAGGGCCGCGCCGCGTGCTTCCAGACCAGCAACGGCCAGCCGCTTTGGGGACGCGACATTTCCAGTGCCGCCGGCATGGCGGTGGACGAGCGCTTCATGTTCATCTCCGACGAGAAATCAGCAGTGGTGGCATTGGCGCGCAACAGTGGTTCTTCCCTGTGGAAGCAGGACAAGCTGCTGTACCGCCAGATCTCCGGCCCGGTATCGGTCGGCCGCGCGGTGGTGGTGGGCGATTACCAGGGCTACCTGCACGCGCTGTCGCGCGAGGACGGCAGCTTCATCGGCCGCCAGGCCACCGGCGGCGGCGCCATCATGACCGCACCGCAACTGTTCAACGTGCCGGACAAGGACGCGATCCTGGTGCAGACGCGCAAGGGCGATTTGATCGTCTATACGCTGTAGGGGAGACCGCGCCGGCGGTTTGCAAGGGCGCGTTCGCCGCGGGGT
>DASYEQ010000095.1:0-19296 GCA_036498945.1 Burkholderiales bacterium
CCAGGTGCCGCCGATCACCAGGGCGTCGCGTACTTCCTGTTCCATTTCTTCGAAGCCCAGCAAGCGCCCGGAGGCGTCGAACAGTTTGCCGGCGCGAAAGAAGGCGACGCGCATGCGTTCCTTCATCAGGTCGAGTGCCGACAGGCGCAGTTCGGCCAGCAGGCTTTGCATTTCGATGCGGATGCGTTCGCGCACGGCGGGGTCGCGCATCAGTACGTTGGCCTGCGAGGCGCGTGATCGGGCGGCGTAGCCGGCGCGCTCGGCGGCGGCGCTGGCGTTCTGGTCTTTGAGGTATTCGAAGACGAAGCGTTGTTGCTTGTCGTTAAGCGGTTGGTCGAGGGCGATGTCGTCTTGCATGGGGGCTCCCGTCAGAGTGAAGGACTGTTGACTGTTACCCAAGATACGCACATCGCTCAACCAAGTGTGGTTGAATTTGTGGTGCAAATGCGCCAGAAAATTACGTTTAAAAACAAGATGATGGCTCGCCATGTGCCTAAAGTATGGGCAGCCGGATTGCGCTTCGGAAAGAAGGGCTGGGTACCATGGTGCTGGACATTTACGCTTGGTGTGGTACTATTTGTTATCGATACCAAATCAGTGATCTACCGGTAACAGCAAGATCGCGGCGGGCTGCCGCGACGCACAGGAGACAGCATGTCCGCAACCATGACCGACAAACCCGCCGCCGATGCGCGGGTGCAACTGAACATCACCCCGCTCACCCAGTTCATCGGCGGCCGCGTCGAGGGGATCGACCTGAGCAAGCCCTTGAGCCCGGCCCAGGTGCAGGCGATCGACACGGGGATGGACCAATACGCGGTGCTGGTGTTTCCCGGCCAGACTTTCGAAGACGACCAGCAGTTCGCCTTCGGCCAGTATTTCGGCGACATCGAGGGCACGCCCACCGCGGTGGATCAGGAGCGCCGCCGCCTGCCGAACAAGCAGATCAACGACATTTCCAATCTCGGCGCGGACGGCAAGATCTTCGCGGCCGACGACCGCCGCCGCATGTACAACCTGGGCAACCGCCTGTGGCACAGCGACAGCAGTTTCAAGAACGTGCCGGCCAAGTATTCGATGCTGCATGCGCGGGTGATTCCGCCGGAGGGCGGGGAGACCGAGTTTGCCGACATGCGCGCGGCCTGGGACGAGCTGCCGGAAAAGACGCGCACCAAGATCCGCGACCTGGTGTGCGAGCACTCGGTGATGTTCTCGCGCGAGCAACTGGGATTCGATGCCTTCAGCCCGGAGGAGGTCGAGCGCAGCAAGCCGGTGCGCCAGCGCCTGGTGCGCAAGCATGAGAGCTCGGGCAGGCTTTCGCTTTACCTGTCGGCGCACGCCGGCCGCATCGAAGGGTGGCTGCGGCCCGAGGCGCTGATGCTGTTGCGCGACCTCAATGAGTTTGCGACCCAGCGCAGGTACGTCTATTCGCACAAGTGGACCGCCGGCGACCTGGTGATCTGGGACAATCGCTGCACCATGCACCGCGGTCGCAGCTACGAAGACCAGAAGTTTCCGCGCGACCTGCGCCGCGTGACCGTGACGGGCAGCCGCTCGACCATGGACGAGACGATTTGAGCGTCACGCGGGATTGCAAATGAAACAGGCCGCCTGCGGGCGGCCTGTTTCATTTCCTGCATCAGCCTTCAGCGCGCCGGCAAATCCCAGGGCACGCCGCCGGAGTAGGTCATGTAGCTCACGCCCGCGGCCCAGCCGGAATCGACCGGCAACAGCACGCCGGTGATGCGCTTGGCGGCGGCCGAGCAGAGGAAGCCGACCGCATCGGCCACGTCCGCCGGCGTCGGCAGTTCCTTCAGGGCGTGCACGGAAATCATCTTGCCGAAATCGCGCTGGCCGGAGTCGATGCGCGCCTGCAACTCGGGCGTCATCACGTAGGTCGGCGCCACGCTGTTGACGCGGATGTTGTGGCGGCCGAGTTCGTCGGCCAGCAACTGCGTCAGGCGCGCGATTGCCACCTTGCCGGGGTTGTAGGCGGGCAGGGGCATGGGCAGCAGGCTGTTGATCGAGCCGAGGGTGACAATCGATCCCGATTTCCTGGCGATCATCTGCTTGCCGAAGCTGCGGCTGGCGTGCACGGTGCCGTGGTAGTTCACGCGCCACATGCGGTCGTGCTTGACCAAATCCATGTCCATGATGGACTCGGTGTTGGGGATCATCGCGGCGGAGGTGACCAGCACGTCGGCGGCGCCGAGGTCGCCGGCCACGCGATCGGCGACGGCATTCACTTCCTCGGCCTCGGCGACGTCGCAGTGGTAGTAGCGGGCCGGCTTGCCGTCGGCAGCGAGTTCGCGCGCCACGCTTTCGCCGCGCTCGTCATTCACATCCAGCAGCGCCACCGCATAGCCCAGCGCCGCGAAATGCCGGCCGCAGGCCTCGCCAATGCCGCGCGCGCCGCCGGTGACGACGGCGACGCCTGCTTGCGCGCCCATTTACTTCTTCGCCTTGCCGGGCTGCTCGGCCCAGCCTTCGACCGACTTCACCAGCTCGGTCATGTCGCGCTGCATGCCGTTTTGGGCGCCGGCGAAATTCCACATCATGCGCGAGGCGTTGCCGACGAACATGGGCAGGCCCAGGGCTTCGCATTCCTCGATTGCCAGGCCGATGTCCTTGCACACGCTGGATACCGGGAAGCCGAAATCGAAGGTGCCGGGCAGCACCTGCTTCATGAACTTGTCCATCGAGGCGCCGCTGCGGCCGCTGCCGGCGTTGATTGCCGCCATCATGATCTTCGGATCCAGCCCGCCCTTGACGCCGGCGACGAAGGCTTCGGAGGTGATGGCGAAGGCGGTGGAGGAAAGCATGTTGTTGAGCAGCTTGAGCAGCTGCGCCTGGCCGGCGGCGGGGCCGACGTCGAACAGCTTGCCGAACAGTTGCAGCAGCGGGCGGGCCTGCGCCACGGCGCTTTCCTTGCCGGCGACCATCACCGCGAGACTGGCGTTCTTCGCACCGGCGGCGCCGCCGCTGACGGGCGCATCCACCAGGTCGATGCCCTTCTCCGCCAGCGCGGCGGCGGCGGCCTTGGTGGCGCGCGAGCCGACGGTGGAAAGATCGACCATCACCTTGACGGCCTTGCCTTCGATCACGCCGCCGGCCCCGCTGGCGACCTGCGTGAAGATGACGGGGCTGGGCAGGCTGGTGAAGACGATGGCGGCATTGTCCACCACATCGCGGATGCTGCCCGCGCCCTTGGCGCCGGCGGCGACGATCTCTTTCAGGGCAGCGGCGCTGACGTCGTAGGCGATCACGGGGTAGCCCGCCGCGATGACGTGCTTGGCCATGGGGTTGCCCATGACGCCGACGCCGATGAAGCCGATGGTTTGTTTGTCGCTCATGATGTTTCCGTTGAAATTTTGGTGATCAGCCGCGCAGCGATTTCAGCTGCTGCTGGTAGGAGTCGTGGGCGATGGTCACGTCGACCACCACCGGGCCATTGTGCGCGTAGGCTTCGCGCAGGGCGGCGGCCAGCTGGCCTCGCTCCTTGACTTCGATGCCCTTGCAGCCGAAGCCTTCGGCCACCTTGGCGAAGTTGCTGGTCGAATAATCCATGCCGACGCGGGCGAAGCCGCGCGAATTCTGCTTGACGCCGATCATCGCGACGGAAGAGTCGTTGAACACCACCACGGTGAGGTTGGCGCCGACCTGCGCGGCGGTGGCAAGCTCGCCGGCGCACATCATCAGGCCGCCGTCGCCGGTGAAGGTCACTACCGGGCGGGCGGGGTCGGCCATCGCCGCGCCGATGCCCGAGGGCAGGCCGTAGGCCATGGTGGCCAAGCCCCGGGTCACCAGCAGGTCGTAGGGGTTGGCGGCGTCGTAGAAGGCCACCAGCGGCAGCATGTGGGCGCCGGCGTCCACGGTGACGCGGGCGTTTTTCGGCAGCAGCTCGCAGGCGGTGCGCGAGAGGAAGGTGGGGGTGATGGGGCCGCTTCCGGCGTCGAAGGTGGCGCGCTCGCGCATGTGGGCCTTCAGGGCCTTGAGGGCGTCGTCCTGCCAGGTGCTGCGCGCGAGGCCTTCGCCCAGGCCTCCGGCGGCTTCGGCCAGGTCGCCCAGCAGCAGCACGGCGGGGGAGTAGTGGTTGCGGTCGAAGGCGCAGGTGGCGACTTCCACCACCGGGGCGGTGTATTTCCACGGCTTGGGCAGCAGCTCGATCGGGTCCATGCCGTAGCTGAGAATCAGGTCGGCGGACTTCATGGTCTCGTCTTCGGCGCCGCCGGCCATGAAGTGGCCCATGCACAGCGCGTCGGTATCGGCGATCGAGCCCTTGCCCATGTAGGTGGTGAACACCGGGCAATGCCATTGCGCGGCCAGCTTGCGCAGCGCGGCGGCGGCGCCGGGTTCGCGCGTCTGCAGGCCGGCGAGGATGACGGGGCGGCGGGCACCCTTCATCAGTTCGCGCGCGGCGGCGACCGCCGTTTGCTGCAGGGCGGGCAGGGGGGCTTGCGGCACGCGCGGCTCGGGCAGCGAGAGCAGCGGCAGCTTGCCGCGCATGCCCTGGCCGGTAACTTCGAGGTAGACCGGGCCGTGCGGGCGTGATTGCGCCAGGTCGAGCAGCGGGCCCAGGGCCGGCAGTGCGGTGGGCGCGTCGATGCGCAACTGGCCCTTGACCAGGCCTTCCATCACCCGCGGCTGGTCGAAGCGCTGGTGGCTGACGAAGGCCTGCTCGTTTTCGTAGCCGTCGCTGATGAAGACCAGGCCGACGCGGTCGAGCAGGGCGCAGGCGACACCGTTCAAGCCGTTGGCCAGGCCCGGGCCGCGCGTGGTCAGCACCACGCCCAGGCTGCCGTTCACCTGCGCGGCGGCGGCGGCCATCATCGCGGCGGCGCTTTCGCTGCGGGTGAGGACGAACTTGATGCCGACCTCCTCGGCGGCGGCGATCAGGTCGATGCTGCAATCGCCGCCCGGTACGCCGTACATGTGTTTGACGCCGCGCGCGGCGAACTGGCGCACCACGGCCTGGGCGCCGGAGATGCTTGCCGCCACGGTGCTGGGGGGATTCGAAGTCATGGAATGGTCCTTCAGGAGGGCGCGGTATGCGGGTGCCGGAACGGCACCTTCGCACGGTGCGTATGTCTCGAGATGTTATCGATAACCTAGAGCCGGGATGTTAGACCTGCCAAGGAGGGCTGTCAACCGCGCCGGCGGTGCTGCGGGGTATTAGCGGACGGCGTGCGGCTCAGCTGCTTTCGCGGCGCACCACGGTGAATCCGACATCGCGCACCACGGCGCCGCTCTCGGTCTTCATCGCCCGGTCGACCACCAGTTGCGCCGCCTGCACGCCGATCTCATAGCGCGGATAGCGGATGGCGGTGACGGCGGGCACGGCGCCCGCGAGCAGTTCGCTGTCATCGGAATTGGCCAGCGCGATGCGCTTGGGCACCTTGATGCCGCGGCGCTGGCATTCGAACAGGGCGCCCATGCACAGTACGTCGCCGGAAAAGAAGATGGCCTCGGTGCGCGGGGCGTGCGTCAGGATCTGCTGCAGGGCGCGCGCGCCGCCCTCTAGGCCGGTGGTGACTTCCACCAGTTGCTCGCCGGCGACCGAAATGCCGGCGCGCTTGAGCGCCGCCACGTAGCCGCGGCGGGTGTTGGCGATGCGCTCGCGATTTTCCACCGGCAGGCTGACGAAGGCCATGCTGCGGTAGCCGGCGTCGATGAAGTGCCTGGCCATCGCCTGGCCGGTGGCGTAGTTGGAGTAGCTGACCACCGATTCGATCGGCTTTTTCGTCAGATCGCCGGTTTCCACCACCGGGATGCCGGCGTTGGCGAGAATGCGCAGGGCGCTCTCGCTGTGCCTGGTGTTGTGCAGGATCACGCCGCAGACGCGCTGCGCGACGTAGGTGCGGATCAGCGTCTCTTCCAGTTCCATCGAGTTGCCGCAGTCGGAAATCATCAGCTGGAAGCCGTGGCGGCGCAACAGGTCGGAGATGCCCTGGATCATTTCGGCGTGGATCGCGGTGCGCAGGCTGGGTACGATCAGCGCCACCTGGGTGGTGCGGTCCGACGACAGGCTGCCCGCCACCAGGTTGGGCACGTAGCCCACTTCGTCGATCACCTTCTTGATCTTCTCGAACAGCGGCTTGGAGACGGAGGTGGGGTCGCGCAGGGCGCGCGACACCGTCATCGCCGAGACGCCGGCGAGACTGCCCACCACCTTCATTGATATCCCTGGTTCGCTCTTTTTCCTGCCCACTTTGTGTCCCGGCCCTTGCTTGTCGGCCGCCATCATAGTGCATGCGCGGAGGAGGGGAGGGGGAAGACAGGAAAGCATGATAACGATATCATGCGCTCGCCCGGAAATACGAAAACGGAGACAAGCCATGAGTAACGCAAGCGGAAATGCGCCAGCCGGCGAGTGCGTGGTGCTGGTGCGGCGCCTGATCAAACCCGAACGCGAGCAGGATTTCGTCGCCTGGTACAAGGCGCAGCCGCCGGTGACGGCGGCCGGCTTTCTCGGCAAGACGCTGAGCAAGCTGGACGCGGCGATGGACTTGCCGCCGGCGCTCAACAGCTTTCACATTGCCGGCAATCCCGGCAGCGTGACTTATGTGATCGTCGAGCGCTGGGCTTCGGTGGAACAGTTCAAGGCCTACGTGCCCAAGGCCTCCACCGGCGACCAGGACCAGTTCGAGGCGGGCGCGCGCCAGCGCGCCATTCTCGCGGTGGTCTGAACCTGCCTAGCGCGGGCCGGCGTCGAGCTGCACCACCCAGCCGTCGAGCTCGCGGCTGGCGGCGGGGAAGCGCTTGAGCACGTCGGGGTCGTGGCCTGGGATCACCAGTTGCGGCTTGTCGGTGAGGCTGTACAGGCGGCGGTAGCCTTCGAGCATGTCGCCGACGTTGTAGACGGCGGGGAAGGGGCGCTCCTGCTCCATGTTGGCGTAGAGGTGCGAGGAGTCGGAAGCCAGCACCATGGTGCCGGCCGCCGTGTTCACGCGCACCACCTGCAGGCCGTCGGTATGGCCGCCGACGCGGTGCACCGAGAGGCCCGGGGCGATCACCGAATCGCCGTCGTGGAATTGCACGCGCTTGTCGAACACGCGCTCGACCATGCGTGAGACGTCGCGCTTGTCGAACGGATGGGAGAGCGCCGAGTGGCACATGCAGCGGCCGGTGCAGTACTGCATCTCGCGGTCCTGCACGTGGTAGGTGGCCTTCGGGAACAGGTCGCGGTTGCCGGCGTGGTCGTAATGCATGTGGGTGATGATGATGTTTTCCACCTGCGCCGGGTCGATGCCGACCGCCTTCAGGCCTTCGTCAACCGGGCGCGTGGTCTGGCGCCCGCGCGCGTCGCCGTCCTTGCGGTCGAAGCCGGTATCGACGATGAAAGTACCCGCCGGCCCCATTACCGCCCAGACGAAATAGGCGAGCGGCATGTTGACGTCGTGCGGGTCGCCGCCGATGAAATTTTCGGCGGCGGGGCGGTCGTGGTGACCGTAGCGGATGGCGTAGACCTTGTAGGTCTCATCAAGGTTCGGCATGGCTTGTCTCCAAGTCTTTGTTTTTGCAGCGTGAATGATAACGATAACAGAAACGGTTGACTGATTGTATGACAAGCCTATAATCATTCAAATGATTTCGTGCATCAGCGATGCGCGAAGCCCCCGAAATGCGCGGCACGTACGCGCTCTTTTCATCACGGAAAAACGACCATGGAAGACAATTCCCGCTTCGACAAGGGCTTCAAGAACCGCAAGGAGGTGCTCGGCGCCCCGCACGTGGAAAAGTCCTGGGCCAGCGCCGACGAATTCAACCGCCCGATGCAAAAGATGGTCACCGAGACCTGCTGGGGCGACATCTGGGGCGACCCCGCGCTGCCGTTCAAGACGCGCAGCATGATCAACATCGCCATGCTAACCGCGATGAGCCAGCACCATGAGCTCGGCGTGCACGTGAAGGGCGCGCTGAAAAACGGCGTCACCAAGGACGAGATCCGCGCCATCCTGATGCAGGCGGCGATCTATTGCGGCGCGCCGGTCGGGCTGGCCGCCTTCCGCGTCGCCACCGAGGCGATCAAGGCCTACGAGGCCGAGAACAAGTCCTGAGGAATCATTGATTAAGTGGGCTACGCCCCCTTAACAACCCCTGAAATCAGAGGGGGAGTGCACCCTCCCACATTCCGAATTCGATACTTGTTCAGTATTTACCTGAGTTTTGCAGTAACCGTGCCCCTGGCCGGGCGCGTAAAAATATAAGCGGTAAGAGCAGGAAGAAAGCCGCGTGCCTTTGCGCGGAATAACAGAACTATTACTACACATAGGAGACAGACGATGGGCACCATCGCCGCACCCGGGTATTCCGCTGTCGGAGCGCAGCAGAGCGTCGAGCAAAAGCGCAAGGCCGCCGTTCGCGGCGCCTTCCTTTCCGAGTACATCGACATGTTCGACATCTACCTGCCGGTAGTCGTCCTGTCGCCGATCCTTGCCTACTTCCAGCCGCCGCACCTCGACGCCGCCACCGACGCCATCCTGGGTTCGCTGGTGTTCATGACCACCTTCCTCGGGCGGCCCCTGGGCTCCATCATCTTCGGCATCTTTGCCGACCGCATCGGCCGGCGCAGGGCCACCATCATCTCGGTGGCGGGCTTCGGCGTCGTCACCCTGCTGATCGCACTGCTGCCCGGCTATGAAACATGGGGCCTGGCCTCCTACGTATTGCTGATCCTGTTGCGCTTCGTCGACGGCATCTTTCTCGGCGGCGGCTACACCGGCGCGCACCCGCTGGCGCTGGAATACTCGAAAAAGGCCGAGCGCGGTTTCGTCGGCGGGCTGATCATCGCCGCCTTCCCCGCCGCCTACGTCACCATCAACCTGGTGTCGATGGCCACCTTCGCCATCTTCCCGCTCGACGGCATGCATTCCCCGTATGCGCAGATCGGCTGGCGCGTTCCCTTCATCATCGGCGCCGCTCTGGCCGGCTGGCTGACGATGTACTACATCAACAAGGTCTCCGAGTCCGACATCTGGGAAGGCGAGAAGATCGCGAAAAAGACGCCAAAATCGCCCTTCGCCGAGCTGCTGCGCGGCCGCGGTCTGGTGGTGCTGCTGCAGGTGATGCTGATGATGACCGGCTACTGGCTGACGCAGAACCTGCTTACCATCTTCATGCCCAGCGGCGTGCTGGTGAAGGGCCTGCATCTGACCGGCGTGCAGATGTCGCTCACCCTGATGATTACCTACACGATCATGTTCTTCAGCTACACCGGCTTCGGCGTACTGGGCCAGCGCATCGGCCGCCGCAAATTCCTCATGTGGTGCGGCCCGGCGATTGCCACCGTCGGCGCCGGCCTGATGTACGTGCTGGCCAATTCGCAAGGCGCGCCGCTGTGGCAGATCATCGTCACCGTGGTGGTGATGGCGGTGGTGATCAGTGCGCCCTGGGGCGTGATCCTGGCGTATGTGAACGAGCGCTTCAGCACGGAAGTGCGCGCCACCGGCTTCGGCATCGGCTTTTCGCTCTCGGTGGTGATTCCTTCCTTCTACGCCTTCTACCTGAACTGGCTTGGGCAAGCGGGGATACCCGGGAACCTGGCGCCTTCGCTGCTGCTGATACTCGGCGGCATCCTCGGCATCGTCGGCGCTTCGCTCGGGCCGGAGACCAAGGACGTGGATTTCTGATCAAGTCATCCTTGAATTCGAGAGCAACAAGATGAGCAACAAACGAGTCGGTTTCATCGGGCTTGGCAATATGGGCGGCCGCATGACGCGCCGCCTGGTGGATGCCGGTGTCGCGGTCCTGGGCTACGACGTTTCCCCGGACCGCGCGCAGGCTTGCGGCGCCACGCCCGCGAAAACCATCCGGGAAGTGGTGGAGGGCAGCGACATCATTCTCCTGTCGCTGCCCGATAGCCCGGTGGTGGAAAAGGTGTGCGAGGCGGCCGACGGCATCCTCGCCGCCTGCCGTTCCGGGCAGGTGGTGGTGGACCTGAGCACCGCGGCCGCCAGTTCCACCATGCGCCTGAATGGCGTATTCAAGGAACGCGGCGTTACCTTCATCGACGCCGGCATTTCCGGCGGCGCGGCGGCGGCGGAAAAGGGCACCCTCACGCTGATGATAGGCGGCGACGCCACAGCGATCGAAGCGGTGCTGTGGGTATTCAAGCCGTTTTCCACCAAGGCGGTGGTGATGGGCGCCTCCGGCGCCGGCCACATCACCAAGACGCTCAACAACTTTCTCAACGCCGTCACGCTGGCCTCCACAGCGGAGGTGATGGTGGCGGCGAAAAAGGCCAGGCTCGACCTGCACAAGGTGCTGGAAGTGATCAACAGCTCGAGCGGTGTCAGTTTCGCTTCGCTCAACCGTTTTCCGAAAATCATCGAGGGCGACTACCTCGAAGGCGGCCTGACCAACAAGCTGATGACCAAGGACGTGGTCCTCTATTGCGACCTGGCGCATGCGCTGGGCGTCTCCTCGCTCAATTCCTCCGGGCCGATGGCCAGCTTCGGCCTGGCCACGGCCCTGGGTTATGGCGATAAGATCAGCAACCGCGTGGTCGATGCCATCGGTGACGTGTCGGGCGGTGTGCGCCTGAAAGACCAATAATCTCTCTAGGAGTTTTGCAATGAAAGTATTCCGTAGCCGTGCTGGCCAGCCATCGGAAAACCGCACCCAGACCTTCACCGGCACCGTCTGGGCCGACCCGGTGATGCCGACCACCGACAAGATCACCATCGGCAACGTCAGCTTCGCCCCTGGTTCGCGCACCTTCTGGCATTCGCACGAGCAGGGGCAGATCCTGGTCGTCAGTTCCGGCACCGGCTACGTCTGCAAGGAAGGCGAGGAGCCGCACGAGATCCGCACCGGCGACGTGGTGTGGATCGCTGCCGGCGAGCGCCACTGGCACGGCGCCGGCAGCGACAGCTACATGGTGCACATGGCGACCTCCCTCGGCGTCACCCAGTGGGCCGAAGAAGTGCCCGAAGAGGTCTACCGCAAGGCGGTGGGCAACAATCCGCCGAAAAAGCTCTGACCTTTCGAGAAAAAGCGCGCGGCTGACACGCCGCCGCGCCCCATCATGCCGCCGCCCGCACTCACCGCCGAACAGCAGCAGATCAAGGCTGAGTTCCTGCGCGTGCATGGCGACTGGAACGACGGGCTCGACAGCCTGCTGCGCTTAAACAGCGCCTTCTTCCGCGCCTACGTCGATTTCTCCGCCGTTCCCTGGAAAAAGAACCACCTGGACGACAAGGTGAAAGCCTTCGTCGCCATCACCGCGTGTACGGCCTGCACGTACCTGTATGCGCCCGGCGTCGAGCATCACGTGCGCGCCGCCTTGCGCGCCGGCGCCACCCGCGAAGAGCTGGTCGAAGTGCTGCAACTGGCGAGCACGGTGGGTATCCACGCCTCCAACGTGGGCGTGCCGGTGCTGCTCGAAGTGCTGGAGGAAGAGGGCTTGCGCAAAGGTGCGGCGCCCCTGGACGCGCGCCGCGAAGCCTTGAAGCAAAGCTTTGTCAAGAACCGCGGCTACTGGCATCCCTCCTGGGAAGGCCTGCTGGAACTCGATCCCGAGCTGTTCGAGACTTACGTCGAATTCTCCTCGGTGGCCTGGCGCACGGGGGTGCTCGAGCCCAAGGTCAAGGAATTCATGTATTGCGCCTTTGACGCCGCCGCTACCCACTTGTACGTGCCTGGCCTCAAGCTGCACATGCGCAACGCGTTGCGCTACGGCGCCACCGCCGAAGAACTGATGGAAGTGCTGGAGATCGTCTCCACCATCGGCATCCACGGCGCCCTGCTGGGTGCGCCCGTCGTTGCCGCCGCACTGGCGGAACGCCAGGCGGAAAGTCCACGATGAAAATCGCCATCGACCGCGCCTGCGAGATCGCCGCGCAAAGCCTGGAAAAACTGGGCCTGGCGCCGGCGGATGCGCGTGCCGCCGCCCTGCACCTGATCGACTGCGAAGTGCGCGGCCTGGGCTACGCGGGCCTGGCGCGCATTCTTTCCATCGCCGAGCGCCTGCGCGCCCAGCCGGCGCCGCCGCAACCCATCCGCATTCTCAGGGAAAGCCCGGTATCGGCACGCCTGGACGGCGGCGACCAGCTCGGCTACCTCGTCGCCGAGCGCGCCACCGAGATGGCGATCGCCAAGGCGAAGGTGTCCGGCATCGGCATCGTCGGCGCCAACAACACCTGGTACACCGGCATGCTCTCCTACTATGCCGAGCGTGTGGTGGCGCAGGACATGGTGGCGCTGCTGTTCTCCAACGCCTCGCCCTGGGTGGCGCCCGAAGGCGGCAGCGAAGGGCGCTTCGGCACCAACCCGGTGTGCGCCGCCTTTCCCAGCGACGAAGAACCGGTGATCTGGGACATCGGTACCTCCAACATCATTCACGCGCAAGTGGTGCTGGCCAAGCGCCTGGGCCAGCCCTTGCCGGCCAACGCCGCCTTCGGCCCCGACGGCGCGCCCACCACCGACCCGCAAGCCGCGCTCGCCGGCGCGCTCGCCCCTTGGGGCGGGCATCGCGGCAGCGGCCTGGCGCTGGTGGTGCAGATGATGGGCATGCTGGCCGGCTCGCCGATGATGCCGGGCGAGTTGCGCGATTTCGGTTATGTCGCCATCGTGATCCGCCCGGACATCCTCACCGATACCGCCCAGTTCAAGCACGAGGTTGCCGCCTACGCGCGCACCGTGCGCGCCACCCGGCCGCGGTCGGCGGATGCGCCGGTGCGCATGCCCTTCGATCGCTCGCGCGCGCAGCGTGCCGAGGTGCTGGAACGCGGCTGGATCGAGGTGCCGGATGCGGCGCTTGGCGCACTCGAACGCCTGTAAGGCCGCGGCGGCCTCTTGTATGATGGGCATCACTACATAACGCACAGAGAAACAGGGATGGGAGAACTTGAACTGGGCCTGCTGCAGCGGGAAACCCTGCGGCACCAGATAGAAAACGCGCTGCGCCAGGCGATCATGACCGGGCGCTACCCACCCGGCACGCGCCTGGTCGAGCGCGAACTGTGCGAGACCTTCGGCGTCAGCCGCACCTCGGTGCGCGAGGCCCTGCGCCGGCTGGAAGCCGAAAAGCTGGTGCGCAACTTCCCCAACAAGGGGCCGGTGGTCGCCACCATCAGCAAGAGCGAAGCCGCCGGGCTCTACGCGATGCGCGCGCTGCTGGAGGGTTATGCCGCCGGTGAATTCGCGCGCCACGCCAGCGAGCAGGCGATCATGCGCTTCGGCGAAGTGGCCAAGACCTTGCGTGCGGTGGCCACAAGCGGCGACCAGGCCAGCGTGCTGATGGCCAAGACCAAGCTCTACGACGTGATGCTGGACAACTGCGGCAACAGCGTGGTCAAGGAGGTGCTGACCAGCCTCTACTCGCGCATCAACCTGCTGCGCGCCACCTCCCTCATGCACCCTGACCGCCTGCCTTCCAGCCTGCGCGAGATCGACCGCGTCTTCCGCGCCTTCAAGGCGCGTGATGCAGAGGGCGCCGAAGCCGCGATGCGCGCGCACGTGGTCAATGCGCAAAAAGCGGCGATGCGCATGCTGGAGCAGGTGCAAGGGCGCGCGCCGGAAAAAGGCGCCGCCGCCACGGCGAAATAGACACCGCCTCACTTACAGGGCTTACCTTTCGAATATGTCCAGCAACCCTGCCGTCGAAGTCACCCTTCCCTTAAGCGAATTTGCCGCCGGCCTGCAATGGAGCAGCGTACCGGCGCAGGTGCGTCATGAGGCCGTGCGCAGCCTGATGAATTTTTTCGCCGTCAGCATGGCCGGCTGCAACGACCCGACCATCGCGCGCGCCGCCGGCGTGCTCGGGCGCTACAGCGCGCGCGACGAGGCGACGCTGATCGGCCGCGGCGAGCGCGCCGACCTGCTCACCGCTTCCGCGCTCAATGCCATGAGCGCCAACGTGTTCGATTTCGACGACACCCACATTCCCACCATCATCCACCCCACCGCGCCGGTGGCGCCGGCGCTGTTCGCGCTGGCCGAAACGCGGGCGATGAGCGGAGCAGAGCTGTTGCACGCCTTCGTGCTCGGGGTGGAAATCGAGTGCCGCATCGGCAACGCCGTCTCGCCCGGGCATTACGCGCGCGGCTGGCACATCACTTCCACCTGCGGCGTGTTCGGCGCGGCTGCCGCCGCCGGCAGGATTCTCGGGCTGGATGCCAAGCGCATCGCCTGGGCGTTCGGCAGCGCCGCCAGCCAGTCCTGCGGCCTGGTCGAGACCCTCGGCACCATGGCCAAGAGCATGGCCGTGGGCAACAGCGCGCGCAACGGTTTGCTATCCGCGCTGCTGGCGGCCGAGGATTTCGATGGCCCGGCACAGCCGCTGGAAGGCGTGCGCGGCTTTTTGCACGTCACCGCCGAAAAGCCCGATCTCGCCGGTCTGGTGGCCGGGCTAGGCGAAAGCTGGCAGCTGATGCGCAACACCTACAAGCCCTACCCCTGCGGCGTGGTGCTCAATCCGGTGATCGAGGCCTGCCTGTCGCTGCATGCGAAGCCGGAACTGAAGGTGGGGGAGATCACCGCCGTCGAACTTGTCGGCCATCCCTTGCTGCGCCAGCGCACCGACCGCCCCGGTATCAGTACCGGCCGGCAGTCGCAGGTCAGTGCCCAGCACGCGGTGGGCGTGGTGCTGACTACCGGGCGCGCCGGCCTGGAACAATTCAGCGATGCGGCGGTAGCCGACGAAAAGGTGCGCGCCATCGGCCGCAAGCTTTCTTTCACCGACGACGAGCGCATGTCGATCGACGCCGCCAGCGTGATCGTGAGCCAAGGCGCGCGCAAGCTGGAGGTGGCGATTGATTTCGCCGCCGGCAGCCTGGAAAAGCCGCTCTCCGATGCCGCGCTGGAAACCAAGCTGCGCGACCTGTGCGCGTACGGGCGCTCCGGTGTCGACCCGGCGCCGCTGATCGACGCGGTCTGGGCGCTGGAACAAAGCAAGGATGCCGGCAGCCTGTTGCGGCTGGCGGCAGGCATCAGACAATAGGCCGGCACAAGACCGGCCACCGCGACAGCAAGACAACGACAAACAACGGAGACAAGCCATGACCAAGTTCTCGCGGCGCCTGCTGGCGCTGGCCGCTTTCATCCTCGCCGGGCCGGCGCTGGCCGCCTTTCCCGACCACCCGGTGCGCATCATCGTTCCCTTCCCGCCGGGCGGCGGCACCGACACGCTCTCGCGTATCGTCGCCAGCGAGCTGACGCAGATGTGGGGGCAGCAGGTGATCGTCGACAACCGTTCCGGCGCGCAGGGCAACATCGGCACCGCGATTGCCGCCAAGTCGCCGCCCGACGGCTACACCCTGGTGCTGACCCACCAGGGCGTGATGACGGTCAACCCCTTCATCTACAGCAACCCCGGCTTCGATCCGCTGAAAGACCTGGTACCGATCACGCGCGGCTCGCAGCAGCCCTTCATCCTAGTGGTCAATCCCAAGCTGCCCGCCAAGACCCTGAAGGAGATGACCGCATTGGCGAAAGCGAGTCCGGGCAAATACACCTTCGCCTCCAGCGCCTCCGGTCCGCAGATGGCGGGCGAGATGTACAAGATGACGGCGGGCATCAACCTGCTGCACGTGCCTTACAAGGGCGCCGGCCCGGCGGTGATCGACCTGCTCGCCGGCCAGGTCGACATGATGTTCTCCAACCCGACCTCCGCCGCCCAGCACGTGAAATCCGGCAAGCTGCGCGCGCTCGCCGTATTCGCGCTCAAGCGCAATGACGTGATGCCCGAAGTGCCGACTTCCACCGAGGCGGGTTACCCGCAACTCTCCGAAATGATCGAGTGGTACGGCTATTCCGCGCCCCTGGGCACGCCGCCGGCGCTGATCAGGCAGCTCAACACCGATTTCGTCCGCTGCCTCAACATGCCGGAGGTGCAGCAGCAGATCCGCGCCCAGGGCCTGGAGCCTTCGCCTTCCACCCCGGCGGAATTCGCGCAGCAGATCCGCACCGATTACGACAAGTGGGGCAAGGTTGCCAAGGCCTCGGGCGTGAAGGTCGATTAAGGAAAACCGCGGCCCGGTGCCGCGGGCAACACTGGAGCAGGAGCAAGCAATGCAAGGCAAACTGGCGCTGATCACCGGCTCGGCCGGGGGCATGGGTTACGCGGTGGCGGGAAGGCTGGCCGCCGCCGGCTGCCGCGTCGTTCTCAATGGGCTTGAGAGTGCGGAGCAAGTCGAGGCGCAGCGCGCCGCGCTGGAAAAAGAGCATGGCGTGCCGGTGGCCTATGTGCAGGCCGACCTCGCCGATGCGGTGCAGATCGAAGCGATGATAGAGCAGGTGCGGCGCGAGCATGGCGGCGTCGAGATCCTGCTCAACAGCGCGGTGGTGCGCCACTTCGCGCCAATCGACCAGTTTCCGCCGGAGAAGTGGAACCAGGCGATTGCCGTCAACCTGACGGCGGCCTTTCACACCATCCGCCTGTGCCTGCCCGACATGCGCAAAAAGGGCTGGGGGCGGATTTTCAACATGACCTCGGTCTATGGCCAGCGCGGCACGCCCAACCGCGTCGATTACGTCACCACCAAGACGGCGCTGCTCGGCATCACGCGCGCGGTGGCGGTGGAAGCGGCGGCCGACGGCATCACCTGCAACGCGCTTTGCCCCGGCGCGGTGCATACGCCGGGCATCGAGGCGCGTCTGCAGAAGATGATGGAAAACGGCAAGAGCCGCGAGGAGAACGTGCGCGAGTTCCTCACCGGCAAGAATCCCAGCGGCCGCTTCATCGAAGCCGCGCACATCGCCGAACTGGTGCTGTTCCTGTGCAGCGATGCTGGCGGCGACATCAACGGCGCGATGATGCCGATGGAAGGCGGCTGGCTGGCGGGCTAGCGCCGGCGCCGCGCTTTAAGGCGCGAGCAGGCGCGCCACGGCGCCCGCCTGCGGCAGGCCGTCGAGATCGACCAGCTGGCGCCAAAGCTGGTCCACGCGATTGGCCGGCAGGCCGCCCGCGGGCATCAGGCGCCGGTATTTCGCCTCGATATCCGCCCATTCGATGCCGCGCGGGCCGGAGCCGCGCGGCGCCTTGCAGGTATGGCTGAATTCGCGGCCGTCTTTCATGCGGATGGTGACGGTGCCGCCGTGGCGGTGCACGAAACGGTCCGGCAGCGGCGGCGGGGTGGGATCGAACGTTACCTTGCCCTGCAGGGCGGCCACCACCGGGTCGGCCATCTTCGCCTCGGTCATTGCCGCCCAGCCGAAGCCGCGGTCCACGATCGCGGCGGCGACGAAATACACCAGGCTGTGGGCCGCTTCCACCAGGTTGCGCGGATGCGGCTTGCCGCCGAAATTGGTCCATTGCACCGCGGCTGATACCAATACGCTGTCGATGTCTTCCGGCTTGACGTTGCCGGCGACGGCCGCCTGCGCCGCCGCCTCCGCCGTGGCATGGAAGGGGTGGGCGCCGGGCATCAGCTTCACCGCCATGTCGGTGACGATGTCCCAGGAGGCGCCGAAGTCGCGCATGATCTCTTCCACCGCCTGGCCGTTCATTGCGGAGAGGAAGCCGCGCGGTGTTTCCAGGATGGTGTCGTCGCCGGTGAAGCCGCGCTGCGCGGCAAGCGCGGCCTGCAAGCCGGTCGAAGCGGAAAGCCCGGCGTGGTATTCGCGCGCCCAGCTATGGTCCGCCGCCACCGCCATGCCGCCGATGGAGGTGGCCGCCAGGGCGATCGTATGGGTAGTGCGTTCGACGTCGAGTTTCAGCAGGCGCGCGGCGGCCACCGCGGCGCCGAATACGGTGGAGACCGAGCCGTGAAAGCCGCGCTGCATGCGCCCCGGTGTGAGCGATTCGTCGATACGGCCCGCGACTTCGTAGCCGAGCACCATCGCGCCTTCCACTTCGAGGCCGCTGGAACCGAGATGTTCAGCCAGCGCCAGCGAGACGGTGGAGACGATGGTGCCGATGTGGGCGATGCTGCGCAGGTCGCTATCGTCCGAGGCGGCGGCGTCGCTGGCCACCGCGTTGACGCGCGCGGCGCGCGCCAGCGGCAGCTTGCCGCCGGCGAACCAGATGGTGGCTTGTGCCGCGCCGCCGTCGGCGACTTCGAGTTCGCGGATGATGCGCGCCGAGGCGATGCCCTGGCCCACCGCCGCGCTGGCGATGGTGGAGGCCAGGCTCATGCGGGCGCGTTCGCGCGCCAGCGCCGGCAGGTCGTGGTCGGCGATGCCCGCCACCGCTTGCGCCAGTTGGCGGGCCAGTGTTGCCTGTTGCATGTCTTGTGATTTATCAGTTGGCGGTGGCGCCGGTCTTGCGGATGATCGGCGGCCACTTCACCAGTTCGTCGGCGATCTGCTTGGCGAAGGCGGCGGGCGACTTCAGCGGCGTGGGGTAGACGGTGTAGCCCTGGTCGGTCAGGCGCGCGCGCACTTCGGGGCGTGCCATCGCGCGGTTGAGTTCGCCATGCAGGCGCGCCAGCAGGTCCGCCGGCATGCCGGCGGGGCCGATCAGGCCGAACCACAGCGTCACTTCGTAACCCTTGAGGCCGCTTTCGTCCAGCGTCGGAATGTTCGGCAGCAGCGCCGAGCGCATCAGGCCGGTCACCGCCAGGGGCTTGAGCTTGCCGCCCCGCAGAAGGCCGATGGCGGCGGGAATGTTGTACAGGCCCATGTCGACGTCGCCGGCGACGATCGCCGTCAGACCTGCTGGCGCGCCGGTGTAGGGCACGTGCATCAATGGCTTGCCCAGGAACTGCGCCAGCACCGCGCCGGCCATGTGGTGGCTGGTGCCGACGCCGCTGGAGGAATACTTGAAGCTCTCGGCGGGCTTGGCGCGGATGTCGGTGAGCAGCTCGCCGACGCTGTTGTATCTGGAACTGGGCTTTACCACCAGCACGTTCTGCACTTCGGCCACCAGGCCGATCGGGGTGAAGTCGCGGCCCGAGTCGTAGCCCGGCTTGGCGTACAGCACCTGGTTGTTGATCAGGGTGCCGGAGGCGCCCAGGCCCAGGGTGTAGCCGTCGGGCGCGGCGTGTGCCATTTCCGCGGTGCCGATGGTGCCGCCGGCGCCGCCGCGGTTCTCGATGACGATCTGCTGGCCCAGTTGAATCGAAATCTGGTTGAACACCAGCCGGGCGACGAGATCGGCGCCGGTGCCGGGCGCGACCGGCAGGATCGCGCGGATCGGCTTGGACGGCCATTCGTCGGCCGAGGCATGGCCGCACGCCCCAGCCCAGACGCCACATGCCAGCAGCAACGCCGTGACCCGATGCATCATGGTGAGCGCGACCGTCATTAAAGCTCAAGCAGGTCAGCGATTTTGCTCGTCTGACCTGCGCGGTTCCCTTCCCCAGGGGCGTCATTGTGGTTTATGTCCCATCGGGCCGCAATGTCTGGCGGGCCGAT
>DASYEQ010000096.1:0-14684 GCA_036498945.1 Burkholderiales bacterium
CTTCGCGCCGCCGGTTACCAGGGCGCGGGCATCAACGCCGCCACCCTCACCCGCTTTGTCGAAGCCTG
The DNA here is from genome assembly GCA_036498945.1 of Burkholderiales bacterium. Taxonomy (GTDB): domain Bacteria; phylum Pseudomonadota; class Gammaproteobacteria; order Burkholderiales; family JAEUOS01; genus JAQGMJ01. The sequence continues at coordinate 69 of DASYEQ010000096.1, forward strand.
CCGCCCATTGTTTGCGCAAGCGCAGGCACAGCTTGACGTCACCGCCGCCGGCGAGACCGCGCAAAGCCTGTTCAAGAGCGTGGCCGACGGCGGCCGCGAAGTCGCCTACATGGCCTCCGGCTACCTCTCCGCGCAGGTGAGCGAACTGGGGGTGATCGACCTGCCCTTTCACGTCAGCGACCGCACCCGCGCGCTCGGCAGCCTCGACGGCCGCGCCGGCGACCTGCTCAAGCAGGCGGTGGCGGCCAAGTCAAAATTGCGCGTGCTGGGCTACTGGGACAACGGCTTTCGCCACGTCAGCAACCGCCTGCGCGACATCCGCAACCCCGCCGATTGCGCAGGCATGGTCTGCCGCACCCTCGACAGCGCGCTCTATCGCGATTCCCTCACCGCGCTCGGTTTCAAGCCGCTGACCGCGGATGTGAAGCTGCTGCGCCAGATGGTGGCTTCCGGCGAAGTCGATGCACAGGAAAACCCGCTCACCAACACCATCAACTTCCAGCTCTACGAGCACCACAAGCACGTCAGCCTGACCGGGCATTTTTTCGGCGTCATCCTGTTCGTCTGCCACGCGCCGTGGTTCGACGGCCTCGCGCGCGAACAGCAGCAGGCGCTCGAAGCGGCGGCCAAGGACGCCACCCTGCACCAGCGCAAGCTCGCCGCCGCCGAAGACGAGACCGGGGTGGCCCTGCTCGAATCCAAGGGTGTGAAGGTGATTCCCGCCGGCGGCATCGACCTCGCGGCGATGCGCGAGCGCTGCGCGCCGGTCACGGCCAAGGCCTGCGCGACGCTGCCGGCGGAACTGGTCCAGGCTTACGGCAACTGAGACCCGCGACAAACAACACAGACGACGGAGACTGCAATGATCAAACGCCCCCTGGCCTCGCTCCTTTGCGCGGCACTGTTTGCCACCACGCTTCTGACCGGCTGCGCCAGCACTTCCGGTGCGCCGGCGGCCCAGGCCAGCGCCGCGGTGCGCCAGATACTGGCGCCCTCCGGCAAGCTGCGCGTCGCCGTCTATGTCGGCAGCCCTACCTCCGTCATCCCTGGCGCCACGCCGGAGGCGACGCGCGGCGTCGGCTACGAATTGGGGCGTGAACTGGCGCGGCGCCTGGGCGTGCCGTTCGAGCCGGTGATATTCCCGAAGAACGCCGACTCGCTGGCCTCGATCAAGGAAGGCAGGACGGATGTCACCTTCACCAACGCCACCCCGGCGCGGGCGCGCGACATGGACTTCTCGCAGCCCTTCCTGGATGTGGAGCGGGGCTTCCTGGTGGGGCCGGGGTCGAATGCGCAGCGCTCGGAGGAACTCGACCATCCCGGCGCGCGCATCGGCGCCTCCATCGGCAGCACCACCGAGGCGACGCTCAACCGCCAGTTCAAGAACATGAAAATCGTGCTGGCGCCGACGCTGAAAGCCGGCGTGGAGATGCTGGCGAAAAACGAAATCGACGCCTTCGCCACCAACAAGGCGATCCTTTATGAAATGTCGGACTCCCTGCCCGGCTCACGCGTGCTCGCCGGGCAATGGGGCTTCGAACATTTCGCCGCCGGCATTCCGCACGGCCGCCAGGCGGGAGAGGCCTTCGTGCGCCAGTTCATCGAGCAGGTGAAGGCCGACGGCAGCGTGGCGCGCGCGGCGCGGCGCGGCGGCGTAAGAGGCATCGTGGTGCCGAAGTAGAGGCGCGGCGCCGCAGAAGCGGCGTGCGCGCGATCAGTAGCCGGCCCCGGCGTAAGGCGTGTCCGCCGAGCGCCTGTAGACCAGCAGGTTGCGCTTGTAGGACAGGATCGGCCGGCCGTTCTGGTCATGGCTGCGGGTTTCCACCGACAGGATGCCTTCGTTCGGGCGCGACTTCGATTCGCGTTTTCCCAGGATGGTGGATTCCGATTCGAGCGTGTCGCCGGGCGCCACGCGGCCGTGAAACTCAATGTCGGTCCAGCCGAGGTTGGCGACGACACGGCCGAAGGTACGCGTCGTCATTGCCGTGGCCACGGTGATGATCCAGGCTTCGCCGAAGCGAAACGGCTGGTTGTGCTGCTGCGTCCACGCCAGGTCGTGGTATTGGGGCGCCAATTCCAGCGAGCGGTAGCTGTGCTCCATGCTTTCGTCGCGCAACAGGGTGCGGCGCGGCCAATGCACGAAGGTCTCGCCATCGCGGCAATCCTCGAAGAACAGGCCGACCTGCTCCAGCCAGGCCCCGCCTTCCGCCTGGCGATGCGAAGCAAAGCGCGATTCGGCGACGCGCTCGGCCGGTTTGGTTCGATCCTCCGGATGCCGGCCCCGCTTGTAGACGGCGACGCGATAGGTGACGCGCGCCACCTCCCGATTTTCCTGGTTGGTGCCGCGGCACAGCACCATCACCGTGCCGGTATCGGCATCCGCCCCGGCATCCACTTCGAGGATTTCGGATTCGGCGTACAACGTGTCGCCGCCGAACACCGGCGCGGTCATGGCGATTTCCTTGAAGCCCGAAATCTCGCGCTTGCGGCCGAAGGTCTTGGAGGACATGCCGATCAGGCGCTGCAGGGTGATGGTCGAGACCATCAGCGGCTTTTTCCAGCTGGTGCGCGCGGCGTAGTTGGCGTCGTAGTGAAGCATCGCCGCATTCAGGGTATCCAGCGCCTCATCCAGGTTGTCCTGCTGGGTGATGGTGACGCCGGGACGATGCAGGAAGCGCTGGCCGGGGGCGAACTCCTCGAAGTCCAGGCCGAAGCGTTCACGGTAGCGGTTCTCGGCCTCGCGGCCGTAGGCGTAAAAGCTCATCTTGTTCCGATCAATTTGCCGCGACCCGCGCCAGCACCTGGCGCGCGGCGGCCACTACCGGTTCATCCACCATCTTGCCCTTGTAGGTGCAGGCCCCGCCGGCAGCAGCTTCATAGGCGGCAAGCACGCCTTGGGCGAATTCCACTTCCGCCGGCGTCGGGGTGAAGGCCGCGGCGATGCCTTCCACCTGGCCGGGGTGGATGGCCAGCTTGCCGTTGAAGCCCATCGCCTTGGCGCGCAGGCATTCGACACTCAGCCCAGCGGCATCGCCGATGTCGAGAAAAGGCACGTCCAGCACACCCTTGCCATGGCGCGCGGCGGCCTGGACCACGCGGGCGCGCGCGGCAAGCAACGGCTCCCAGGCGAAGGCGCAACGCAGGTCGGCCGCCAGGTCGACGCCGCCGAAAGCCAGCCCGCGCACCGCGGGCACGCCGGCAATCGCCATCGCCTGCTCCAGGCCTGCCGCCGACTCGATCAGGCCCATCAGCGGCATCAGCCCTTTCAGATGGCGCACCACGAGTTCGACTTCGATCGCCGACTCCACCTTGGGCAGCAGAACAGCGTCCGGCGCCTGCCCCGATTCCAGCACCTCGGTGAGCATCTGCAGATCGCGCAATCCGGCGCGCGTAAACACCGAGTTGATGCGCAGGCACACCAGGAAATCCGGGCGCGTGCTTGGCCCGCGCTGGCGCAGCCAGCCGGCAACGCCCGCGCGCGCGGCGTCTTTCTGGTCCGGGCCGACGGCATCTTCCAGGTCGATGATCATGCCGTCGGCGGGCGTGGTCTGCGCCTTGCCGAAGCGGTCGGGCCGGGTGCCGGGCGTGAACAACAGGGCTTTGATGCGGTTCATGTCGAGCATGTTCATTCCTCGCTGGAAGATTTGTTCTGCCGGCGCATGCGCAGGGAATAGCTGTAGCGCTCGCGCGGATACAGGCTGATGCCCATCATGTGCAGGCGGCCGTTTTCGCCCAGGTGCCAGCGCCGCGTCAAGAGCGCCGCTTCGCGCGGCCGGGCGCCAAGCAGCCGGGCCTGCGCGGCGCGCAGGTTGGCGGCGTCGATGGTCTGGCGCATTTCGACCAGGTGCACGCCGAACAGGCGCTCCAGCAGCAGCATCACCGAACCGGGGTGGCCGTCGAGATGCTCGATCGCGCCGGCGTAGACCATGGGAAAGTGCAGCTGCGCGTGGCACTGCGGGGTGGTGCCGGCGCGCATCCGCAGCCCCTCGGCGCGGACGAACGACTGGCCGACGGCGCAATGCAGTTCCGCCGCCAGCTCTTCGTCGGCAACGATGGTTTCGTGCTTGAGCAGCTTGAAGCGCGTCGCCTCGGCCGACTGCAGGATCGCCTCCACCGACTCGCTGACGTGGACGAACTCCGCGCGCGTCTGCAGGGATTCGATGCGGGTGCCGATGCCGGGATGGCGCGACACCAGGCCGCGGTTTTGCAGTTCGCGCACGGCGGCGCGCGCGGTGATGCGGCTTACCGCGAAGCGCTTGCACAGTTCTGCTTCCGTCGGTAGCAGCGACCCGAGGGGATAGTTGCCGGCATCGATGCCGCGCAGCAGTTCCTGCGCCAGCAAGGTGTATTGCGGCGTCGCCCCGCGCGGCAGCGGCGTGACGGCCATCTAGATGGTGCCTAGCGCGCGCATTCGTTCGATCTCCGCGCCGCTGTAGCCGGCTTCGGCCAGCAGCGCATCCGTATGCTCCCCCAGCGCCGGCGCGCGCGCGGTCTCGGGGCGGCCGGCGTAGCGGATCGGCGAGTCCAGCAGGTGCAGATCGGCGCCGCCCTCGACCGGGATGTGCGCGATGCGGTCGCTGTCTTTCACCCAGGGATTTTCCAGCGCCTGCTTGACGTCGTAGATCGGCGCGGCGGGCACGGCGCCGGCGAAAATCTCCATCCACTCGTCGGTGGTGTGGGCCGACAGTGCTTCATCCAGAATCTGGGTGATCAGCGGGCGGTTGGTGAAGCGTTCCTTGAACGTCACAAAGCGCGGATCGGCGATCCATTCCGGGCGGCCGATCTTCCGGCACAGCGCGCCCCAGAATTTTTCCTTGTTGCACATCAGGTAGATCCAGCCGTCGCGCGTCTTGTAGGTCTGGCAGGGTGTGAGTGACGCATGCGCGGAGCGCGGCAGGCGCCCGATGACTTCGCCGCCGTTCAGGTACCAGTGGCCGATGTAATTCAGGTTCGACAGCGACAGGTCGAACAGGCTCACATCCACATCGCGCCCGACGCCGCCGGCGCGTGCCTGCATGATCGCGGCCACCACCGCCATGCTCATCACCGAGCCCGTCATCAGGTCGATCAGCGAAAGACCGCAGCGCGCCGGCGCGCTGCCCGGCTCGCCGGTCAATTCGAAATAGCCGGCCTCCGCCTGCATCAGGAAATCGTAGCCGGGCCAGCGGGCGCGCTCGCCCTCGCGGCCGTAGCCGGTGAGATGACCACAGACGATGCGCGGGTTCACCTCGGCCAGTTGCGCGTAGGTCAGGCCCAGCTTGGCCGGTACGTCGCCCCGCAGGTTGCTGGTGACGGCGTCCGCCCCGGCCACCAGTTTGAGGAATACCGCGCGGCCTTCGGGCTGGTTGAGGTTCAGGGTCAGGCTCTTTTTCGCCCGGTTCAGGCCCTGGAAAAACACCGACTGCGCGGTTTCCGGCAGGTCGCGGTGCCAGTGCGGGCCGACCGTGCGCGCGACATCGCCGCCGTCGGCCGGGTTCTCGATCTTGATCACTTCGGCACCCATGTCGGCCAAGAACTGGGTGCCGAACGGCCCTGCGCCGTATTGCTCGACCGCGAGCACTCTTACGCCCTTGAGCATGCCTTGTCCGCCTCTTGTTGACTTTGATATAACAATATATCAAAATGCCCGTCACTGCAACCGAGACAGGTTGGCTGGAGGAGACAGATTTGAAACCGCGTAGCCTGGTATTCGCCCTCGCGGGCGCCCTTTCGCTGCTGGCGGCCGTGCCGGCTTACGCCCAGCAATATCCGAACAAGCCGATCCGCGTGGTGGTGCCCTTCCCGCCGGGCAATGCCAGCGACGTGACGGCGCGCGCCATGAGCGACAAGCTGCAGCAGCGGCTGGGCCAGACGCTGATCGTCGACAACCGCGCCGGCGCGCAAGGCAACATCGGGGTGGACGCGGTCGCCAAGGCGGCGCCGGACGGCTACACGATCCTGGTCACCTCGCTGTCGCCCATCGTCATCACGCCTTCGGTCAGCAAGAACACGCCCTATGACCCGGTGCGCGACCTGGCGCCCGTGGCGATGATCGGCTACACCGGCATGATCCTGGTCGCCAGTGCCCAGTTTCCCGCCAGCAACGTCAAGGACCTGGTCGCCTACATCAAGGCCAACCCGGGCAAGACGACCTACGCGTCGCTCGGCAGCGGCACTCTGTCGATGCTGGCGATGGAGATGTTCAAGCGCGCCTCCGGCGTGGAGGCGCTGCACGTGCCCTACAAGGGCAGTTCGCAGGCACTGACCGACCTGCTGGGCGGCCAGGTGACGCTGATGATCGACGGCATGACCTCGTCTTACGGCCAGGTGAAGGCGGGCAAGCTGAAGGCCCTGGCGATCGCCTCGCAGCAGCGCTCCAGCTTCGCACCGAACATTCCGACCATGCGCGAATCCGGCATCCCGGGCCTGGCGAATTTCGACATCGCCGGCTGGGTCGGCGTGCTGGCGCCGGCCGGCACGCCCAAGCCCATCGTCGAGCGCCTGAACGCCGAGCTGAACCAGATCACGCAGCAGCCCGACTTCAAGGAACGCGCCACTGCCGCCGGCCTGGAACTCTACCCGCCGGCCACACCCGACCAGTTCGGCACCTTCATCAAGGGCGAACTGGCGCGCTATCGCGAAACCAGCAAGGCCTTGCACATCGAGGCGCCGTAAGGCGCGGCTGCCGCGCTCGCGGCAGCATGAAAAAGGCCGCCCACGGGCGGCCTTTTTTCCGGATAGCGCACTTGCTCAGGAGAAATCCAGCGACGGCGCGTCCTCGCCGAACATGCGCGGGTTCTGCGCCTTGGAGATGATCAGGCCGATGAAGTCGGCGTTTTCCACGCTGCGGAACTTGAACAGCACGGCGCGACCGCCGCCCATGCGCAGGCGCAGGCCGTCCTTGTAGAGGTTGATCTCCTCCGGGCGGTCGTAGGCGAAGCCGGTGATCTTGTCACCCTTGAACATCATGCGGGTGCTGGTCATCACCAGGTGCCCTTCGGCCACCGGGGTGGCGCCCTTCATCGGCAGGGTGTAGGCGTTGGCAGTGCCGCACTGGTAGGCGGCGTTGGTCACCAGGCGCAGGCCCATGCCGGCGGTGCCGCCGGGGTCCTGACCTTCCAGCAGGATGGCGATTTCGGCCCAGTGGGCGATTTCACCCTCGCCCAGCTTGATGCCGCGCAGGACGACGTTTTCCGGCGAAATGCTGGGAAACTTGCCGCCGCGCATTTCGGTGAGGATGCGCAGGCGCCCGAGCTCGGCCTTGTCCTGCGCGATCTGCGCGTCTTTCAGGCCCAGGAAGGCCTGGATGCGCTGCAGTTCCTTTTCTTCCTTGTCGGTGAGCTTGCCGGTGGCCTTCACCGCTTCGGCGGCGGCCTGGTATTGCTCGCGGCGCACCATGGTGTAGTCCTGCGAGGCGGAGGTGACGTCAAGCTCCTGCTTGAGCGCTTCCAGGCGCTGCATCTTGTCCGGAGTGAGCTTGCCGTCGCTGACGGCCTTCTTCACTTCCTCGCGATAGGCCTCCTTGGCGGAGTCCTTCTTTTTGAACATGTCCATCAAGCCCATCTGCTTCTCCTCTGCTCTTGCCCGGGTGTTGCCTGCGGTTACACGCCGCCGTAGGTACAGCGCTCGAAATCGGCGCCACGCTCAATCATATCCCCAAGTTTAATCTGCCATGTGCGTTCGGCCCAGACTTCGAGCACGCGGCCGGCCTTGTACATGCCCGGCGCCAGGATGATGCTGTCGGGCGACTTCAGGCTTTCGACCGCCGGCACCAGCAGCGCCTGCTGGTAGTGGTCGTTGCTGGCATTGAGCCCGGTGTTGCGCACGCCGATCGGCTGCGGCGTGCCGGGGATGGTGCGCAGGCCCGCCATCACTTCGCCGGACTCCAGCATCTGCACCCAGCGCACGGAAGTCAGCATCAAGGCGCGCGCGTCGGCGGCGCGCACGCCGTAGATCTGGCCCGGGGCGACGCGCGGCCCGCGGGTGTCGCGCGGGCGCACCAGGCGCATGCCGGAAAGGCTTTCGTCGCGCATCTCCCACTGCTGCATGGAAAAGCCCTGCAGGACGCTGTGCTCGTCGTCGTCGCGGGTGGCGATGCGCCCGAAGGTGGCAATTTCGGCGCGCTGCTTGGAGGTCAGTTCCTTTTGCGTGTTCGGCTGCTTGAAGGGCTTGCCGGAGACGTAGTAGTGCACCGCGTTGAGGCTGGCAGCCAGCAGCACGTCGCCGGTTCCCTGGCGGCGCGCGTGGTCGCGGTTGATGCGGCCGTCGCACCACTTCTGGTACAGGCCGATCAGCAGTTGCTCGCAGCCGGGCTGGGTGCAGTCTTCGCCCAGGCCCAGGTGCGCCGGGGTCTCGCCCTTGCGCAGGAGGATGACGCGGTTTTTCAGCGACAGGGCGATTTCGCTGATGTCGAGATAGCGCACTTCGGCCCCGCCCGCTTCATTCCTGTACCCGCCACGCAGCGAAGCGAGGTCGACCATCAGCGGCGGCTTCACCGGCGCGGCCGGCGGCGTGGGCGCGGCGGAAATCTTCGCCGCCCAGCGCTCCAGCCAGCGCATGATCATCTGCATCTGCCGGCCGCTCCATTCGCCGGAGGAGCCCACGGAGGTGAGCAGGGCCTGCGTATAGGCGGCGATGCAGGTGGAGGCCGGGGTTTCCTTCTGGATCGGGTCTTTCACCTTGTCGGCCAGCACGCCGACAGCCTCGGCGGCGCGGAACAGGGTGTGCAGCATGGCCCATTCGCTGCCCGGCAGCTGGCAGCTGGCGCGCACGTAATCGAACATGACGCGCATCTGCGCGTCCAGCGCGCGATGGCAGGCGGTGGCGGCCACCGCCTTGAGCTCGCGGCCACCGTCGACCAGATGCTGCACGCACATCTGGTAGCCCAGCCCGTAGGCGCGCCACAGGCCGGTGGCGCCCTGCCAGGCGGCGAGTTCGAGGTCGGCCATCGGCAGCGGACGCTGGGTGAATTTCTTGGCGCTTTCCGCCTGCACGAACGCAATCGCTTCGCGCAGGCGCTCCAGGATGTCGAACAGCACCGGCAGGCTCAGGCCGGCGCGGGTAACGGCATCGACCTGGGCGCGCAACTGGCCCTGGGCGGTGGCGGCATTGGTCAGCGGCAGCGCCTCAAGCCAGTCCTCGCAGGCCTTGACGGTGCTGAAAGCCGGCGGATTGCCGCCGGGCTGGGGCAGGACAAGTCGGATGGACATACCTGGGATCACCTGGTTCTTCTGGCGCGGGCCGGCGAATTGCTGGAGAGTGACCGCAAAAGAGTTCTCTGATGTGGGCCGCAGGGCGTGTCACGATGCGGTTCGTGACTTCTTTTGCCGGCCCGCCGCTTTGCCCCTATGCTACCGCAAAGCACGTTTCCCGGCGTGCCCGGGCGCGGCAAAACGTGATTTTCCGCATCAATCATGCAAGTTTCACGCGCGGGGCGTGAAAGGCGTCAGCCGAACATCATCAGCCGCGCCACGCCGATCAGCGGGGGCCGCATGCCGCGGCGCAGGAATTCCGGCATCGGCAACAGCGCCAGCAGCATGGAGACGGCCATGCGGTAGGGGTAGTAGCTGCGCCCCCAGGGGCCGAGCGAGCGATTGAATTCGCCCCAGGCGCGGGCGATTTCCTCCGCCGTAGCGCCAGGGTGGCGCCCGAGGTAGGCGTGCTTGAAGGCGATGTTGGAATCCTCGCCGCGCGCTTCGGCCACGCGCTTGAACACCGCGCGGGTAATGGACCACAGCCCCAAGCCTTCGCTGGCGCGGTATTGCCGGTAGATTTTCTGGAACTGCTTGTAGTGGCGCACCTCATCCTGCTTGATGCGCCGGGCGAGGTCTTGCAGCACCGGCTCGCGGGTGCTGGATTCGATCGCCGCGTAGAGCGTGGCGGTGCCGATCTCGACCACGCAGCGCGCCGCCATTTCCAGGCCACGGTAGTGCTCCAGCTGCTCCATGGTGCACATGGCGCCGTATTCTTCGGCGAAACCGGCGTAGGCCTTTTCCCAGTCGAACCCGGGCCAGGCGGCGCGGGCGTAGGCCTTGAGCGCGTCGCCATGCTGGATTTCCTCGCTACGCCATTTTTCACTGAGCCAGGCGCTGGCGGCGGGATCGTCGCTGTAGCGGCGGCCGAGGTTGGTGGTATAGAGGTCGGCGAGGATCTCGACGAAGGAGGCCGAGATCACCAGATAGAACAAGTTTTCGTCGGCGGCGATCAGTTCGCGGCGCACGCCGGCGTAGTCGATGTCGTCCAGGCGCCAGTGGCGGTAGCCGGACGCCGGCTGTGCGGCCGCGGTGGGGTCCGCGAACTCTTCCCTGGGGTTGGCCGGGTTCATGGTTGTGCGAGGAATATTCTTGTGCAGGCAAAAAAGCCAAAAGCTGGGACCGTGGCCGGCAGCAAAAAGTTGCCCGCGTCGCTTGGCCTCGCCCCGAAACGACTAGTTTAATACATTCGCATCCGCCGGCCCAGCGCCGCGCTGCCTAGAGCAGCACGCGCTCGATGCCGCCGGCGTTGGCGCGGCGCACGTACTGGGTCATCCAGTCCGCACCGAGAATGTGTCTGGCAATCTCGACGACGATGTAGTCCGCTTCCAGCGGCATGTCGTGGCGAAAACGCGACAGACCTTGCAGGCAGGACGGGCAGGAGGTCAAAATTTTCACATCTTTTTGCAACTCGGCGCCGCCCGCGGCCTCGATCTGGGCTTCGATTTTGCGCACGCCCTTGCGCAATTCCTCTTCCTTGCGGTAGCGCACCTGGGTGGAAACGTCGGGCCGCGTAACGGCCAGCGTGCCGGATTCACCGCAGCAGCGCTCGTTCAAGTCCACCTTCTGGCCCATCAGTTTGTTCACCACGTCGGTGGGCTTGTAGGTCTTCATCGGCGTGTGGCAGGGGTCGTGGTACATGTAGCGTTGACCGGTCACGCCTTCCAGCCTGACGCCTTTTTCCAGCAGGTATTCGTGGATGTCGAGCAGGCGGCAGCCGGGGAAGATCTTTTCGAATTCGTATTTCTGCAACTGGTCCATGCAGGTGCCGCAGGAGACGATCACCGTCTTGATGTCGAGGTAGTTGAGCGTGTTGGCCACCCGGTGGAACAGCACGCGGTTGTTGGTGGTGATCTCCTGGCCCTTGTCGGCTTGGCCGGCGGCGTTCTGCGGATAGCCGCAGCAGAGATAACCCGGCGGCAGCACGGTTTGCGCGCCGACGTGGTACAGCATCGCCTGCGTGGCCAGGCCTACCTGCGAGAACAGGCGCTCCGAACCGCAACCGGGGAAATAGAACACCGCTTCCTGGTCGTCCTGGCTGATTGCCGGATTGCGGATGATCGGGACGACCTTGTCGTCTTCCACGCCCAGCAATGCGCGCGCAGTCTTTTTCGGCAGTCCGCCGGGCATCGGCTTGTTGATGAAATGGATCACCTGCTCGCGTATCGGCGGCTTGCCCACGGTGGCGGGCGGCTTGCGGGTCTGGATGCGGGCGATGCGCGAACCGCGCGCCATCTGGAAGGCGGCGCGCTGGATCTTGCCGCCCCACTCGATCATGCCCTTGCGTACCGCCTTGATGGTGGCCGGGTTGGTGGCGTTGAGGAAGGTCATCGCCGCCGCCGTGCCAGGGTTGAATTTTTTCTGGCCCAGCTTGCGCAGCAGGTTGCGCATGTTCATCGACACGTCGCCGAAGTCGATGTCCACCGGGCATGGCGTCTCGCACTTGTGGCAGACGGTGCAATGGTCGGCGACGTCGCCGAACTCGTCGAAGTGGCGGATCGAGATGCCGCGCCGCGTCTGCTCTTCGTACAGAAAGGCTTCGATCAGCAGCGACGTTGCAAGAATCTTGTTGCGCGGGCTGTACAGCAGGTTGGCGCGCGGCACGTGGGTGGCGCAAACGGGTTTGCATTTCCCGCAGCGCAGGCAGTCTTTCACCGAATCGGCGATCGAGCCGATCTCGCTTTGCTCGAGGATCAGCGACTCGGTGCCGAGCAGCGCGAAGGAAGGCGTGTAGGCGCGCGTCAGATCGCCGCCCGGCAGGAGCTTGCCCTTGTTGAAGCGGCCGTGCGGATCGACCTTCTGCTTGTAGTCGCGGAAGGAGGCGATCTCGTCTTCCTGCAAATACTCCAGCTTGGTGATGCCGATGCCGTGCTCGCCGGAAATCACGCCGCCGAGATCGCGCGCCAGCTTCATGATGCGTGCCACCGCCACGTTGGCTTCGTGCAGCATCTCGTAATTGTCGGAGTTGACCGGGATGTTGGTGTGCACGTTGCCATCGCCGGCGTGCATGTGCAGCGCCACCCAGGTGCGGCCGGAAAGCACCTGCTTGTGGGTCTTTTCCAGGCCGGCGACGAGTTGCGTATAAGCGGCGCCGCTGAAAATTTCCTGCAAGGGCGCGCGCAACTCCGTCTTCCACGAGATGCGCAAGGTGTGGTTTTGCACCATCTCGAAAATCGAGGCGTCCTGCGGCATGGTGAGCGGGTCGCCCTTGACGCCCAGGGCGCACAGGGCCATCGCGCGGTCGGCCACGGTGGCGTCGAGATTGTCCAGCACGGCCTGCCAGCGGCCCTTGACGGTATTCAGCAGCGCCTGCGCTTCGGCGACATGTTCGGTCAGCAGTTCGTCGCGCGAGAGCGTCTCGTCGTCCGGGTTGACCGGCAGCACCGGCTGCGCCAGGTAGGCGGAGAGCGCGTCGATCAGTTTCAGCTTGTTGCGGATCGACAACTCGATGTTGATGCGCTCGACGCCATCCGAGTAATCGCCCAGGCGCGGCAGCGGAATCACCACGTCCTCGTTGATCTTGAAGGCGTTGGTGTGCTTGGAGATGGCGGCGGTGCGCGCGCGATCCAGCCAGAATTTCTTGCGCGTTTCCGGCGATGTGGCGATGAAGCCCTCGGCGCCGCGCGCATTGCAGATGCGCACCACCTCGCTGGTGGCGCGCGCCACCGCGTCCGCGTCGTCGCCGGTGATATCGCCGAACAGCGCCATCTTCGGCAACTGGCCGCGGCGCGACTTGGTGGCGTAACCCACCGCGCGCAGGTAGCGCTCGTCCAGGTGCTCCAGGCCCGCGAGAACAGCGCCACCGTTTTTCGCTTCGCGGTCGAGATAATCCTTCACCTCGACAATCGCCGGCACCGAATCGCGCACCTGGCCGAAGAATTCCAGGCACACGGTGCGCGTGTGCTGCGGCATGCGATGCAGCAGGAAGCGCGCGGACGTGATGATGCCGTCACAGCCTTCCTTCTGGATACCGGGCAGACCCGCCAGGAACTTGTCGGTGACGTCCTTGCCCAGGCCTTCCTTGCGGAATTTCGCGCCGGGGATGCTCAGGATTTCAGGCTCGCCTTCCGGCGTGCGCCCATCCCTGGCGAAGCGCTGCACTTCGAAGCGCGCGATCGCGACGTCATGGATTTTGCCCAGGTTATGGTCCAGGCGCGTGACTTCGAGCATCAGGCCGTCGGCGCCGACCATGCGCCAGGAGGCGAGGTTGTCGATCGCCGTGCCCCACAGCACGGCCTTCTTGCCGCCGGCGTTCATCGCTACGTTGCCGCCGATGCAGGAAGCGTCGGCCGAGGTCGGGTCCACCGCGAACACCAGGCCTTGCGCCTCGGCGGCTTCCATCACGCGCCGCGTCACCACCCCGGCGCCGCAATCGATCACCGCGTAGTCGCGCGCCACGCCGGGCAGGCGCACCTGCTCAACCTTGCCCAATTGATCGAGCTTTTCAGTGTTGACCACCGCCGACCACTTGGAAAGCGGCACGGCGCCGCCGGTGTAGCCGGTGCCGCCGCCGCGCGGAATGATGGTCAGGCCGAGCTCGATGCAGCGGGCCACCAGGCCGGCCATCTCGGCCTCGGTGTCCGGCGTCAGGACCACGAAGGGATATTCGACCCGCCAGTCGGTCGCGTCGGTGACGTGCGAGACGCGCGAGAGGCCGTCGAACTTGACGTTGTCCTTCGCGGTCACGCGCGCCAGCAGGCGCACGGTGCGCTTGCGCAGGTCCCACACTTCGCGAAACTGCGCCGCGAAGGCCTCGACCGCCGACCTCGCGAGACCGAGCAGCTCGCCCACGACCGCGTCGCGCGCCGGGTCGACCTCGGGCGTGCGGCGCCTTTCCACTTCCCCCAGGCGATGCTGCAGGGCCTCGATCAGGAGCTTGCGCCGGCGCGGGTTGTCGAGCAGGTCGTCCTGCAGATAGGGATTGCGCTGGACGACCCAGATGTCGCCCAGCACCTCGTAGAGCATGCGGGCCGAGCGGCCAGTGCGGCGCTCGTCGCGCAACAGGCCCAGCACCTCCCAGGCGCGCTCGCCGAGCAGGCGGATCACGATCTCGCGATCGGAAAAAGAGGTGTAGTTGTACGGAATCTCGCGCCGGCGCGGCACACCCGCCGCTGCCTCGGCGGCAGCGCTGATCTCGGTGAGCGGCAGCGGGGCATTCATGCGCGTCGGGCGCCCGCGGCGCCTGCGTTTCTCTGGGGGCGAGGCATCGTACCGCAGTGCAGCATTGCGAGGACGGAGGGCCGCGCGTGCCGGCGCGGCGGGTAATCCCGCTTGCCGGCAACGCGGCCGGCGCGCGATAAACGCGGCTGTCATACCGGGCCATGAAAATGACGGCGTCATCCTGCGCCGCCTGGCCGCATCTCACGGAGTCGTCATGAAGTTGAAG
>DASYEQ010000097.1:0-38490 GCA_036498945.1 Burkholderiales bacterium
CCGCCTGTAGGAAAACGCCGACCACCGAAGAGTGCACGCACCGGCAGCGCGTTTGCCATTTCGCCCCGACCATAAGCCATTCGCCGCGCCGGACGCGCCCAACTCCATACCGATGACCCGATGAACAGGCCACCGCTTCGCCGCTTGATCCCCCGCCTGTTGCTGGCGGTGGGCGGCGGCGCCGTACTCATCGCCGCCGCCCTCGTGTTTACCGCCGACTCCTGGGTGCGCCCGCTGGTGGTGGCCTCGCTCAACCATTCCTCCGGCCGCGAGATACGCATCGACGAGCTGCACATCCATTTCGCGCGCAATCTCGCTCCCACCCTCCTGCTGCGGGGCGTAAAGGTGCAGAACACCGCCTGGGCCGCCGACGCGCGCCCGATGGCCACCGCCCGCGAAGTCACTTTCGTCTTCGACAGCCTGCCCACGCTGCTGCACGACCAGACCCTGGTGTCGCTGGTGGTGATGCAGGATGCCGACATCGACCTCGAACGCCAGGCGGACGGCCTGCGCAACTGGCGCCTGCGCAAGCCGGACTACCGCGGTCCCGGCAAATACCTGATCCAGCGCGTCGAGGCGCACAACTCGCGCCTGCGAGTGGTGCACCGGGGCATCAATCTCGATGTCACCATGGCCTCCTCTCCGGCGGCGGGCGACCTGCCCAACCGTATCCGCTTTTCGGGTGACTACGCCGGCCGCCGCTTTGACGGGGACCTGCTTACCAGCGCCGTCTTCAGCCTGCAGGCGACCGGGGAATTCTTTCCCCTGCGCGGGCAGGCCTCCTCGGCGGGCACCCGCCTGCAACTGGACGGCCGCATGGCCGACTTTCTCAAGCTCGGTGGCATCGACGCGCAGATGAATATCAGCGGGCCGACGCTCTCGCAACTGCATCCCTTCCTGCGCGGGCGCCCGCCCGCTTCCCGTCCTTACGAGGCGCAAGGCCATCTGAGCTTTACCGGCGACAGCTACAGCTTCGACCACTTCACCGGCAAGCTGGGTGCCACCGAACTCGCCGGTTTCATCCGGATGTCGCGCTACGGCCGCCGCGTCTGGCATGCCGGGCTGACAAGCGCGCACGCGCAACTGACGGACCTCACTTCCCTTTCCTTCGCGGTGGACCCGGCCAATCCGAATGGCCCGATGCTGCCCGCCGCGGCCGTCAGTCCCGCCGCCGCGGCCGGGCGCATCTTCCCCGCGAGCCATCTCGCCGCCGAGCGCCTGCAATATAGCGATGCGCACGTGCGCCTCGATTTCGAGAAGCTCGAGAGTCCGCAATGGCCGGTGCTGCAAAGCCTGCACGCCGCCATCGACCTGGAAAACGGCGTGCTGCGCTTCAGCAATCTCGATCTCGGCATCGCCGGCGGACATGCAACCGGCGATGCCGCACTCGACGGCCGGCAGCATCCGCCGGTCGCCAGCGTCGCACTGGATTTTCGTGGACTGCGGCCGGACTTGCTGATGACGCGGCTGCGCGCCACCGGCGGCGCCAGCGCGCCCTTGTCCGCCCGCGTCCGCTTGCGAGGCCAGGGCGAGACGGTGGCCGCCATGCTCGCCAGCGCCGACGGCAAGATGAGCTTCAGCATGGCGCCGGGGCGCATATCCAACCTGCTCGACGCCATGCTCGGCTTGAACGCCGGCAAGCTGGTCTGGCTCAAGCTCACCGGCGACCACGACATCGCGCTCAATTGCGCGGCCCTGAACCTGGATTTCAAGAACGGCATCGGCCGCTCCAGCGAACTGCTGCTCGACACCGCGCAGACCCACGCCGGCGGCAGCGCCACCATCAACCTGCGCGACGAACATTTCGACCTGCTGCTGACACCGCAATCCAAGCAGGGCCGGCTGTTCGCCCTGGGTTCGGCGATCCATGCCAGCGGCAGCTTCCGCCGCGCGCAATACGCCATCACCCAGGACCAGCCGCGCGCCGCGCCAGGCGCGGCCTGCCCGGCCCCGCCCGGCCCGGCCTTCGGCTGAATTACGGGCACGCCACCGGCACACGCGCTTGCCGGCAGCGAGGCGCCGCCTAAAGCGCCGGGCCGCGCGCGGCGCGCTCGCGCAGCGCGGCCGCAACCTCTGCAATCATCGCCGCCCAGTCGAAACCGCCGCCATGGCGGAAGATGCGCATCGATTCGTACCAGGGCGTGACAGCGCCGTCGCGGCCCCAGCGCCATTCCGGGTCTGGCCGCGCCAGCAGCCACACCGGCAGGTTCAGGGCGCCGGCCAGATGCGCCACCGAGGTGTCCGCCGAAATCACCAGGTCCAGCTGCGCCAGGAGTCCGCCGGTGGCGCTGAAATCAGCCAGGTGGTGCGCTACGTTGATCAGCGGATGCCCGGGGTACGCTTCCATTTCGGCGGCGTCTTCAGTCAGCGCCACCCAGTCCACGCCCGCCACTTTGAACAGCGGAAGCAGACAGTCGAAGGGCACGTTGCGCCGGCCTTCCAGGCGCGCGTCGCCACGCCAGCGCAGCCCCACGCGCAGACGCCCGGCCGCGCGCGGCGGCAGCCAGCCGGCGGCTTGCGTGAGCATGGCCGGCGGAATTCTCAGGTAGGGCCGCGCGCAGCCGACCTCTTGCATCTCCAGGTCCAGCAGCAGGGGCAGATGGGTCAGGGTGACCTGCCAGTCGAAATCGTCGGTCTCGATCTTGCCCACGTGGACCCGCTCGAACCAGCCGGTATCGCCCGCCAGGCGCGCCAGCGGGGGTCGCACCTGGATGCACAGGCGCGCTTGCGGTTCCCGCTCGCGCAGGCGGCCGGCGAAGCGCAGCAGTTGCATGGTGTCGCCATAGCCGTTTGAACTCAGGATCAGCACGCGATCGCCGTGCAGGGGCCGCCCGTCCCAGGGCGGGCGCATGCTGTCGCGCCGGTATTCGCCGGCGAGGACTTCCGCGGTAACCCAGTCCCCGAAGCCCCGGCGCAGATCGCCCAGGCGCAACCAGCCCATCGCCATTGCCACCCGCGCCTGCACCGAGGCCGGATTGATGGCGACGGCGCGCTGGAACTGCCGCAGCGCGGCCTGCGCATCGCCATTGCAGTCAAGCAACATGCCACGGATCAGCAAGGCCGCGGGCGCATCGGGCGCCTGCGCCACCGCCGCTTCGATCAGTGGCGCGGCGGCGGCGAATTCGCCGCGCTGGTACAACGCCTCGGCCAGCAGCCCGGCGGCGCGCGCGCCCATCGGCCCGGGCACGGCGGCTACCTCGGCCAGCGTCTGGTGCGCCTGTTCAAACGAACCCCGGGTCAACAACGCCTCTGCCAGCAACATGCGATCGACCGCCGGCGGCGCCGCACGGCCAAGCAATTCGGTAAGCAGCTGCAGCAGAGTGGCGACATCGCCGCGCGTGGCCACCAGTTCGGCCACCCGCGCGCGCAGGGGATCGGCCAGCAGTTCGCGCAGGTCGTACGGCGCATAGCCATCCTGCGCGAGCCACGCGCGCAACACCGTTTCGGTAGATGCACCACTTGCCGGTGCCTCAGGCGGCGCGGCCGGGGCGGCGGGCGGCGCGGCCTCGGGATTCTGCGCCTGCGGGCTCAGTTTTGCGAACAGGCGCGACAGCATTGACGGGCGACAGCAGGTGGAAGGGGTGGCATGGGTCGCAATTATTGCATCCCGGCGGGCGCACGCCCGGGCAGGCGTGGCCTAGGCGCCTTCGCGCACGCGCAAGGCCAGCGCCTCGGCGATTTCCGCCACCATCGCCGCCCAGTCAAATCCGTGGCGATGGCGAAACAGCCGCAGCGAGCCATACCACGGCGTACGGGTTTCGAATTGCCCCCAGCGCCATTCCGGGCAAGGCTGGGTCAGCACCCAGGCCGGGCGGTGCAGCGCGCCGGCCAGGTGAGCGGTGGAAGTATCGACGGTGATGAACAGGTCGAGCTGGTGCAGCAAGGCGCCGGTGGCGCAAAAGTCGGTCAAGTGCGCCGACACGTCGTATAAAGGATGGTCCGTCAGGGCGGCCAGGGCCGCCGCGTCTTCCACCACCGCCACCCAGTCGATTCCCGGCACGGCGAACAGTGGCCGCATCAGGTCGAAAGGCACATCGCGCCGCCGGCTGAAAAAACCGGGGTTGCCGTTCCAGCGCAGGCCGACGCGCAGGCGGCCCGGCCGGCGCGGCGGCAGCCAGGTGGCAGCCCGTTCGATTTCCGCCGCCGGGATTGCCAGATAAGCCGCGTCGCCTTTCAAATCAGGCGTCGACAGGTCGAGCAGTTGCGGCAGGTGCGTCAGGCTCGCCTGCCAGTCGAAGTCGTCCTGCCCGATGTCGCCGACGAATATCCGCTCGAACCACCCGCTGGCCGCGGCCAGGTGCGACAGGCCAGGGCGCACCTGCACACTCAGGCGCGCCTGCGGGTGACGCTCGCGCAAATCACGCGCAAATCGCAGTAATTGCATCGCGTCGCCATGGCCGTTCGAGGTCAGGAGCAGCAGGCGGTCCCGGTGCAGCTCGCGGCCGTCCCATACCGGGCTTTTCGATTCACGCGTGAATTCGCCGGCCAGGTGTTCGGCCAGGACCCATTCGCCAAAGCCTTCTTGCAACCGGCCGCAGCGCAGCAACCCCATCGCCAGCCCGACGCGTACGCCGACTTCGGCGGGGCGCGCTGCCACCGCACGCCGATAATGCGCCAGCGCCGCCTGCGCATCGCCCTGATGGTCGACGAGGATGCCTTTGAGAATGTGAACCAGCGGCGCTTCCGGAGCATGCGCCAGCGCATGCTCGACGAGCGGCACCGCGGCATCGAGTTCTCCCCGATAGATCAGCGCCTCGCCCAGGAGGGCGCCGGCGCGCGCGCCCAGGTGGTCCGGCGCCTGGGCCGCTTCCTGCAGCGCATCGTGCGCCTGTTCGAAGGTGCCGCGCGTGATCAGCGCCTCGGCGAGCAGCATGCGGTCGATGGCGGAGGCTTCGGGGCGACCAAGCAGATCCTCCAGCACCCGGTGCAACAGCGCAGGCTCGCCACGCGTGGCGATCAGGCAGGCCGCCCGCGCACGCAGCGGATCGGCAAGCAGGTCGTCCAGCGCATACACCGGCGCTTGGTCGCCCGCCAGCCAGTCGCGCAGGATACGCGCGGCATCCGTTGCCGCTATCGGTATCGCGGGCGCGGACGACGGAACGGACGCAGGCACCGGCGCGTCCGCGGTCGCGGCCGGTTCGGGAGGGCGGAAGAAAAGGCGTCGAAGCATGGGCGAATGGCGGAATACGGCATCGGCGGCACAAGGCCGGTGAAGCGCGGCGATTATCGCATCCGCGCGCCACCAGCGGCCCCGTGATCGCCGTGGCCGCAAAGCCGCCTATGTTCCCGCCTCTTTGCAGCCCGCGGCCGGCGGGGCAGCGCGCGGCAGTTGGCACAGCGCCCGTAAGCGGCGACAATGCCGCGACCCCAACCCATGCCGCTCGCCATGCAACGCTTCCAACTCGCCTGCATCCTGTCTCTGGCCGCCCTGCTGCCGCTTTCAGCCGGTGCCCAGCCCTACCCCAACAAGTCGATCCGCGTCGTCGTGCCCTACCCGGCCGGCGGCGGACTGGACGTGCTGGCACGCCAACTGGGTGAGCGTGTCGGACACAAGCTGGGGCAATCGATGGTGACCGACAACCGCCCCGGCGCCGGCACCATCATCGGCGCCGAGGCCGTCGCCAAGTCCGCGCCCGATGGCTACACGTTGATGATCACCGCCGATACCACCATCACGCTGAACCAGTCGCTCTATGCCAAATTGCCCTACGACCCGGTCAAGGACTTCGCGCCGGTGACGCAACTGGTGCTGCTGAACCAGATGCTGCTGGTGAACCCAACGGTGCCTGCGGCCACCCTGAAGGAGCTGGTCACCTATGCCAAGGCCAACCCCGGCAAGCTCAACTACGCCTCCTACGGCAGCGGCACGCCGCCGCACCTGGCGATGGAGACCCTGAAGAACCTCGCCGGCATCGCCATCACCCACGTGCCCTACAAAGGCCTGTCGCTGGCGATGCCGGCGGTGCTGGCGGGTGACGTACAGATGACCTTCTCCGGTGCCGCCTCTTCGCTGGCCCTGATCAAGGCCGGACGCCTGCGTCCGCTGGCCATTGGCGGCAGGAACCGCCTGGCTCTCCTGCCCGAAGTACCGACCTTCGCCGAACTGGGTTACGCGGAAGTGCCGGCCAGCACCTGGTTCGGCGTGTTCGCCCCCGCCGGCACACCACGCGAGATCATTGCGAAACTGCATGATGAATTCAAGGCGGCGATCAGCGAACCCGGGTTCGTGAAAACCGAAGTCGTGGCCAAGGGCTTCGAGCTGGTGGCCAACACCCCCGAGGAATTCGCCGCCGTGATCGCCACCGAGATTCCGCGCAACGCGCGCGCGGTGAAGATTTCAGGCGCCAAGGCCGAGTAGCCTCAGCGCCATTCGTCGACACGCCGATGCTCCCGGCGTTCGTCGTCGAACCAAAGCCTGTGCACGAAATAGCGCGCCTTTCCTTTTGCCCCTGTTGCGCAGTCGTCCCCGGCCTCTCGATGCAGTTCGGCACAGGCGCTTAGGATGAGGGTGCGCGGGCAGCCTCCGGAATCGCCGCATTCCGAGCGATCCACCGTAGCCTCGCCCGCATCAAGCTGCACCTCCAGCGGCTTGCGCCTGCCCGCGTAGACGGTCAGGGCCGGAAAGCTGAATATGCCGTTAAGGCCGCCTGGGCTGGCGCTGTAATAACCTTCCCGTACCTCCAGGCGCCACGGACCGCAGACAAAACGCCTTGTCCGCTGCCCCGGCGTAGCGCGTATCCGTTGGTTTCGTGGTGGTCGTAAATCGCCAGCCCCGACCAATCGACATCGCCTTCCCGCTCTCCGGCGCGCAATGGCGCGACCGGCGCATACGAGGGGTCAAAGACGCGCAACTCGGAGCGCGCCTGATTGCAGACGACCAATAGCCAGCTTGGTGACGCCGACTCTCCGAACTGGCCACTTGCGGGCTGGTCCCACGCGCAGGAAGCACCAAACGTCAGCGCGGCTGCCGCAATGAACGACAGGGTGACGCTCGGCTTCACTTGCGCGCCGCACCCGGCGTCCAGCGGGTCTTTAGCAAGCCCTTGTCCGCAGCGCCCGGCTGCTTGAGCATCGCCCCGCGCACCTCGAAGGCCGCGCTATCCAGCGCCGCGCCTTTCGCATCGACGATGCGCAACTGATGCCGCCCCGGCATGGGGAACCAGCCTCCATGATGCGCCAGGGTGCCGAGCTTCACGCCATCCAGCTCCCAGTGCGCATCGCTTTTCGCTGGCGCGGCGCTGAAAAACACACGCTGGCGATTGAAGGGAATGTCCGGATCGAGCGCGATGATGGTGCCTGCCGGCGGGTAGACGATGTGTGGCGCCAGCGCCGCCGAATCGGCATGCTGCCCGGCCAGTTCCACCACGTCGCGCTCGGTGCCGGCAACGAAATATTCGTTGCGCGGCGGCTCGATCGCCGGGGCAAAGCGGACGTTGCGCGCCACCACGCCGGCCGGCGCCACCGGCTCGCGGCTGGCGTTGCGCCGGTGCAGTTCCAGCATCATGTCGTGCCACAGCGGCGCGGCACCGGAGACACCGGAGACGTCGTGCATCGGCTCGCCGCCGGAATTTCCCACCCATACGCCCACTGTGTAGCGCGAGGAAAAGCCCAGCGCCCAGTTGTCGCGCATGTCCTTGCTGGTGCCGGTTTTCACCGCGCTCCAGCTGCGGGTCTGCAAGGGGCTGGCAAACCCAAAGGCGAGCGCACGCGCGGTGTTGTCGGCCATCATGTCGCCGACGATGAAGGCGGCGGCCGCGCTGACCACGCGCTGCGGCGCCTGCGGCTTCGCTTTCGAATCGGTGAGGCTGGTGCGCACCGGCGACGCCAGGCCACCGTTGGCCAATGCGCGATAAGCGTTGGTCAGTTCCAGCAGCGTCACTTCGGCGCTGCCCAATGCCAGGCTGTAGCCGTAATAATCGCCGTCGCGCGTAATGGTGGACAAGCCGAAGTTGCGCAGGGTGGCGGCAAAGGTGTCCGGCCCCAGCATCACCAGGGTGCGCACCGCCGGCACGTTGAGCGAACCAGCCAGGGCCTGGCGCACGGTGACGGGCCCGCGATAGGTCTTGGCGTAATCGCGCGGAATATAGAGGCCGGTGTCGGTGCGGATCTGTGCCGGCGAATCGTCCAGCACCGAAGCGGCGGTCAGGCGCTTTTGCTCGATCACCTTGGCGTAAAGAAACGGCTTCAAGGTCGAGCCGGCCTGGCGCGGCGCGGTGGCGTGATCGACCTGCGCCGCCTGCGACAAGTCGCCGGAAGACCCGACCCACACCAGCACTTCGCCGGTGGCGTTGTCCAGCACCACCACGGCGCCGTCTTCCACATTGCGGCCGGTGAGTTCCATCAGGCGCGCATGCAGGGCATCGCGCGCGAACTTTTGCAGATGGGCGTCGAGCGAAGTCCGCAGCGTCTCGCCGGGCTTTTTCAGCAGGCGCACCGCCAGATGCGGCGCCAGGCTTTTGTCGGGGCGCCTCGCCTCGATACCGGTGAACACCGTTACCACGCGGATTTTCAACGCCTCGCAATCGGCCGCGGCCACCAACAGACAGGCGCGCTCGGCGATCTTCTTTTGCGGCGCGTTCGGCCCGCGCAACAGGGCAGCGGCGATTGCTGCTTCATTGGCGTTCAGGCCCGCAGGGCTCTTGCCGAACAAGTTCCATGACAGCGCGGAGACGCCTTGCAGCTCGCCACGGAACGGCACCAGGTTGACATAGGCTTCTAGTATCTGCGCCTTGCTCCAGTGCTTTTCGATCGCCAGCGCCGCGCGCGCCTGGGAGATTTTCTGCATCCAGGTGCGCCCGCCTTCGCCGCGCTTCAATGCGGGATCGAGCAGGCCGGCCAGCTGCATGGTGATGGTGGAAGCGCCGCGCTGCCGCCCCTTGGCATTGCTGCCGAGCGAGCCGAATACCGCCTGCCAGTCGATGCCGTCGTGGTCGTAAAAGCGCTGGTCTTCGGATTTGATCAGCGCGTCCTTCAGCGCCGGCGAAACGTCGTCGAGGCCAGTCCAGGCCAGGCGCCGCTCCGTCTTGTCCAGGCGCACCGAGTCGATCACCATTCCATGGCGATCGGTGAGCCAGGCGTCAGACGGGACGTAGGCTTTTTTCACCTGCGCGAAGCCCGGCGGGTCGGCCGCCTGCGCGCTGCCCGCCGTCAGGCAGGCGGCGCACAGCACGGCGACAGCAAGGCGCTTCAGTTTCACGGCGCTACCTTCATGCGCGCGTTCGGCAGGGCGCCGAACATTTCCGGTGCGTACATCGCCTCCACCCGCGTTGGCGGCAGCGAGAAGTCGCCATCCTGGTTCAGGCGCACGGTGTACTCGACCTTCCAGGTGCCCTTGGGCGCGTACTCGTAATAGGCGCGGTAGCCCTCGAAGCTGCGCTCCTCGAACGTCGGGTAGGTGTCGCCGCCGGTCTTTTCGCCGCGCTGCGCCAGGCTGCTGTCGCGCGCCAGGCCGGAGCCCAGCACGGTGGAGCCGCCGGGCACCGGGTCGGTGACCGCCACCCAGGTCATGTCGGCGCTGGACGTGATCGTGAGACTCACGCGCAGGATATCGCCGCGGCTATAGACGCCGGAGGTCTTTTGCTGCACGGCGCTGATCGACTTCTCGATGGCGTACCCGGCGAAGTCCGGGGCCTTGAGCGGGATCGCCGCCAGGCTCTGGATGGTGGCCCAGGGCTTGCCCGCGCCTTCGTGCCAGATCTTCACCGCGCCGTTGGCCGCGGTCGGCCAGGGCAGCGAGACCTTGCCGGAGGGCGCCGCGCCCCACGCCAGCGACTGCACCGGGTCGGTGGTGCCGTTCTGGTCGATGCCGGCGCGCGTGGTGCCGGTGACCTTCTCGGTTTCGAAGCGCGCGGAGAATTTCTCCAGCGCCAGGCCAGCCCAGAGGTTGGCGGTGGTGGTGTTCCAGGCGCCGCCGCGGCCCTGGCGCGCGATCAGGCCGCTCACCAGGCGCGGCAGGTCTTCCTTCCAGCCCGGGCGATCGGCTACCGTTGCAATCAGGCGCGCGGCATTGACGTCGCCGCCCACCATCAGCCACCACCAGTAATCGTCGTGCTCGGTGGAGAACACCAGCTTGGTGCCTTGCAGGGACAGGCGTGAACGCAGCACCTGCTCGGCTTCTTCCATGCGCTTGTCGCGGTTCGGCACGTCCTGCATGCGTTGCAGGATGGACAGCCAGTCGATCACGCTGGAGGTCGGCCAGATGTTGGGCTGGATGGTGATCGATTGCAGCATCGCTGCCTTGGCATGGCCGCGGCGCGACAAGGCTTCGATGGCGGCGAGCTTGCGCTCATCCAGGTCCTTGCGCGGCGCCCAGAAATCGCGCGTGATCTTGCCGTCGACAAATTTCGCCAGCGCGGCTTCCATGGTGTCGCGCGCTTCATCCGGCAGGTCGAACTTGGCCTCTTCGGTCACCGCCAGCACGTAGGAGGTGAGGGTGTCGCTGCCGCGGCTGCCGGGGAAGTAGGCGGCCAGGCCATCTTCATCCAGGTAGTTGGGAATGCTCGCGGCCACGCCTTTCCACAAATCGCGGTCGCGCAGGCCCACCGACTTGGAGGTCTTTTGCTCCAGGCAGATGAAGGGGTATTCCTCGAAGTAGCGCCGCACGCCTTCCGGCACGGTGCCGATCTTCGCCTGCAAGGCTACCGCCAGACCACCCTTGCCCGGCAACGCGTCCTTCGGCGGGGTCACCTGCACGCTGAAGCTCTTGTCGATCTGCGTGAGGGTGGCCTGCTGTACCGTCACCGGCACCGCGGGCACCACCTTTTGCGCGGTCTTCATCGCATCTCGTGCCGGCTTGGCGACGCCCTGCTCGGCCACTTCGATTTGCCAGTCGATGCGCGTAGCGCCGTCGGGCACGGTAGTGTTCCAGTAGATTTCCTGCGCCGCGCCGGGGGCGAGGCTGATGGTCTGCGGCGCCGGCTGCGTGGAGAGGCCCTGCGTAGCCGCCGTCGCATTCACCTTCATCGCACGCGCGGTGGTGTTGCGCAGCGTGATGCCGGCGCGGAAGGTATCCCCTTCGCGCACCAGCGGCGGCAGGCCGGGGATGATCTGCAGGTCCTTGGTGGCGCGGATCTGCGTCTGCCCGGTGCCGAACAGGTTGCCGTTGGCGTCCGCCACCGCGGCGATGGTGAAGCTGGTGAGCGAATCATTCAGCGGCACATCCACCGTGGCGGTACCGTCCGCGCCCACCTGCACGCTCGGCAGCCACACCAGCAGGGTATCGAACAACTCACGTGTCACCGCACGCCCGCCGCCGCCGCCCGGCGGCAAGGCCTTCTTGCCGAAGTGGCGCCGGCCCACCACCTGCATTTGCGCGGTGGCGGTGTTGACGAAGTAGGCGCGGCGCTTGAGGATGTCGTTCAGCGCATCCCAGCTCGTATTGGGCATCAGTTCCAGCAGGGTGCTGTCGACCGCCGCCACCGCCACTTCGGTGCCCTTGGGCGCGGGCTTGCCGTCGGAGGTCTTGACCTCGATTTTCACCTTGGCGTGGTCGCGGGTCTGGTACACCTGCTTGTCTGCGGTGACGCCGACCTTAAGCTCGAAGGCCTGGGTGCCGACGGTGATTTCGGTCAAGCCCATCTTGAAGGCCGGGCGCGCGAGATCGACCAGTGCCGTAGGTTCACCCTTGTTGTAGATATCCACCCACTCCTGGCGCTCGTGCCACCAGTCGATCGGCGCCTTCCAGCCCCAGGTGAAGATCGAATACCACGGCACGTCGCGCACGCGGCCGCGCACCGCCAGCACGGAGACGAACATGTTGGGCGCGTATTCGCCCTTGATCGGCACTTCCACCACCGGGTCCTTGCCGGAGAGCTGCACCACGCGCGTCTCGATCACGCCTTCGCGTTCGAGGGTCACCCAGGCGGTCGCCTGGCGGAACGGCATGCGCACCTGGAAGCGCGCCACTTCGCCCGCCTTGTAGTTCTTTTTCTCCGGCAACAGGTCCATGCGGTCCATGTCTTCGCCGCCGAACCACCAGTCTTCGCCGCCGGACACCCAGATGCTCGCCTGCGCCTCGGAGACATTGCCGCCGCCATCTTTCGCCTTGGCCGAGAGCAGGATTTCGCCCGATTCGTCGACCATGATCTCGCAGTGCACGTAGCCGCGCGCGTCGGTCTTGCCCGTACACAGGGTGCCGAGGGACTTGGTCTCGTCCTTGTTCTCATAGGCGTAGAAGCCGCCCACCGTGCGGCGGCGGTGCGAGGTGGTGATCTTCAGGCTACCCGCCAGCTCGACGGCGGTATTGGCCGCCGGCTTGCCTTGCGTGTCGACCGCCAGCAGCGTGACGTCGGCCTTCTTTTTCACCCGCGCCCAGCCTTGCGTCTTGATACCCGCCACCACGGCGGAGGGCCACAGCGCGACATTGGTGTGCAGCGTCTGCTCTTCGCCGTTGGGGTCGCGGTAGGTGCCTTCGGCGACGATCTCGCGCGGCTGGCCGATTTCCGGCAGGTTCTTGACCACGTACTGGCCCACGCCCTTGGCGTCGAGCTTGACCAGGTTCTTGTCGGCCACCAGCTTGTCATCCTTGCTGGCGCTGTCGCTCGCGGCCAGGTCCTGGTCTTCATTGCTGCCGGAGTCGCGCACGCCGAAGGTGAAATCGTCATACGCCGCGAAGCCGACGTAGCGCTTGCGCAGCACGGCGCTCATCTTGATTTCCTGCCCGGTCGCGGGCCCGCCGGCGGCATAGGAAAGCTGCAGCGACAGCGGCACTTCCTTCGGGCGGATCTGCGAGGCAGCCGGGCCGCTGACCGAACCGACCATCACCGGCAGGCGGAATTCGGCGACACGAAAGCTGCCGGTATCGACGCGGCGCCCGCCGCCATCCCCCTCGTCGCCATCGTCACCGTCGCCGCGATTGGCGTTTGGCTTGCTGTCCTGCGACTGCCACAGCAAGGTGACGTTGTACTGCCCGAGCTTGGCATCGGCCGGGACCTTCCAGGTGGTGAGCGCGACACCGCGATTGTTGAAGCTCACCGGCAGGGTGTATTCCTGCCCCGAACCGAGGTGCGTCAGCAGCACCTGCGCCGGCAGCGGTCCCTTGGACGGAAAGCGCAGGCCGGTCTGGGTTTCGACGCGCAGGAAGTGCTTCATCGACACCGTTTCACCGGCACGCAGCAGCATGCGGTCGAACACGGTGTGGGCGGCGTAATTGGCATCGCCGGTATAGCCCTGGTTGACGTTGAAGCGCCAGGACTCGATGCCGCGATTCCAGTCAGACAGCGCGAAACTCATGTCGTCGCCCAGGCGCGCCGAGGCGTACCAGGGGGAGAAATTGCCGTCCTTGCAATGCGGCGCCGAGTCCTGGCCGACGTTCATCAGCGCCACGCCGGTCGCATCCGTCTTGCCCTGCCACACCAGCTTGGCGTTGCAGTCGTACAGGCGCACATCAGCACCCGGCGCCGACTTGCCGGTATCAAGCGTGCTGACCCAGACGGCGCCGGTCTCGCGCCCCAGCTTCAGGTGCACCGCGAGGTTGGTGACCAGCGCGCTGGCGCGCACATACATCGGCTTTTTCTTGCCCAGCAGCGCCGCGCCCAGCGCGTCGCTTTCGACTTCGACCACGTGAAAGCCGGGCTTGTCCAGCGGAATGCCGATCACTTCGAAGGCCTTGGCGCCGTTCGGCTTCGGCAGCATTTTTTGCTGTACCCCGGCACCGCGCACGAGGCTTTTTTCACGGCTGTCGAATTCGTTTTCGTCGGCACGGCGCAGGCGCGAAATCCAGCCGATGATCGCCGCGTCCTCGCTTACCGGCAGATCGGAAACACGCGATGGCCCGGGTTCACCCGCGGGCTTGAGGAACAGCGCCTTGACCTGCGGCTCGACGTTGCGCAGGGTCACGGGCAAGAGCGGCTGCGAGCGCTCGATGATGCCGAAGTTGGCCGCGAACTTGATCAGCGGCGTGCCTTCGCCGGTGCGGGTCTTCAGCGGAAAGATATTGGCGTTGACGGCGGTGCGCCCGAGGTCGTCGGCGAATTTCGAGGGCAACTCGATGGTGAATTCGGTGGTCTCGGGGAACGGCGGCTTGAAGGTGACCGACTGCACCAGCTGGTCGGTATCTTCCTTGGTCCAGTTCGGCTTGTAGGTGCCGCCGCCGCCCTTCATGGTGATGCCATCGGCCACTGCGCGGGTGATGTTGCCGGTGAATTCCAGGCGCAGCGGCTGGTAGGGCGAGCAGGGTGCCTGGGCGTTTTCGCGCACGCAGGTAAACGAGACGCGGAATTCCGGGCGCACCCGGTATTGCAGCGGCTGATCCTGGCTCACCGGCACGCGCTTTGCTGCATCGGATTGATTGGTGAGGATGCCCTTGGCCCATACGACGGTGACAGCGGCACCCGAGGGCAGGCGCTGGCGGCACTTGAGGATCACCAGCTTGTCGTCATCCTCCCGTTCGCGATGCAGGGCCTTGAGCAGGGTCTTGCGCCCATCGCCTTCGATCAGGTCGATGCCGATGCGCTCGCCCACGCCTTCGGCCACGCAATAGGCCTTCTCGCGCACGCTCGGCAGGTACGCAGCGCCGTTCAGGTGCAGCAGGAACGCCTGCTCTTCGTCGATCGAATTGGAGCCCTGGTAAGGCTGGGTGGAAAGCACCGTCGGGCCGCCAGTGGAAAACGCGAAATCGCTTTTTCCGGTGACGCTGCCGCCGGCCAGCGGCTTGGCCTCGGGCTTGAGCTTGAAGCTGCAACGCGTGCCAGGCGGCAGGTCGTGCTCGAAGTCGTAGACCCAGTTGCGGTCATCGATCCAGCGCCCGCGGCCGGGTTCGCCGCAAGTCACGGCGAAGGGATGCGGCGCGTCCTTGTCGCCGAACTTGACCATGCTTTCGGAAAAGCGCGCCGCTACCTGGCGCACGGTGCGTATCTCCCCCTGCGGGGAGAAGGTCTGGATGGTGGCCGCCGCGGCTGGCGTCGCCATCAGCGCGGACATCGCGGCCAGGCCGGTCGCGCAAAGCCCAAGCAGTATTTTTCTCGCGGACATGATCAGATTCCCTAGGGGTGCATGTAATTATTCTTTGCCATGATGCTGGCATGACAGCGCGCAATTGTGGCGCGAAACGGGCATTTGCGCAGCAACAATGTCGGCGCCGTGAACAAAGTCACATTTTCGTGAGGAAATCCTCACGGCTTGCGGGCACGTTGCTAATCCGACATATCCTTTTTCGCCGATGCCGCCGGCGCGTAGACTAGCTGCGCTCACAATAAGACCGGAGACACGGATGCCCCTGAAGCTGCTGCGCGCCTGTCTGGCGCTGTCCCTTTTGTTTACCGGCGCCGCCGCCCTGGCGCAGGCGCCCTACCCTTCACGGCCGATCCGCCTGATCGCGCCCTTCCCGCCCGGCGGCAGTTCGGACGTGCTGGGGCGCATCCTGGCCCAGCGCCTGACGGAGACGATGGGGCAATCGATCGTGGTGGAAAACCACCCCGGCGCCGCCGCCAACATCGGCCACGAAATCGCCGCCAAGAGCACGCCCGACGGCTATACCCTGCTGCTTTCCAACAGCAGCGCTCTCACCACCAACATCCATCTCTACAAACGCCTGGGCTTCGACCCGCTGAACGACTTCGCGCCGATCTCCATGGTCGCCACCGCCGGCCAGGTACTGGTGGTGCACCCTTCGGTGCCGGTAAAGAACGTCGCCGAACTGATCGCACTGGCCAAGGCCAAGCCTGGCAAGCTCAACTTCGGCTCGGGCGGCGTCGGCATCACCTCGCACATCAGCGGCGAACTGTTCAAGTCGGCCACCGGCGTCAACATCGTGCATGTGCCGTACAAGGGCACGGTGCAGGCGGTCACCGACCTGGTGGCGGGCCAGCTCGATATGGTGTTTTCCGACATGGTGCCGGCGATTCCGCAGATCAAGGCCGGCAAGCTGCGCCCGCTCGCCGTCACCTCCCTCAAGCGTTCCTCCATCTTGCCGGAGGTGCCGACGATGGAGGAGGCCGGCGTCAAGGGCTACGAAT
Organism: Burkholderiales bacterium; assembly: GCA_036498945.1. Lineage (GTDB taxonomy): Bacteria > Pseudomonadota > Gammaproteobacteria > Burkholderiales > JAEUOS01 > JAQGMJ01. Next base: position 15,954 of record DASYEQ010000097.1, read on the forward strand.
CCGGCGTGTGGTGGGCGCTGGTGGCGCCCAAGGGCACGCCCGAGGCGATCGTCGCGCGTATCAACGGCGATCTCGATCGCATCATGAAAATGCCGGCGTTGATCGACAAGTACGCGAGCCTGGGTATTTTTCCCGCGCACAGCACGCCGCAGGCGGTGACTGAGCGTATCCGCAAGGAAACGCCGGAAGTCGGGCGCATCCTCAAGACCGTGGGCGTGAAGCCGGAATAGACGGCGTGGCAGGAGTAGACTGCGCAGCCGTCGCCGCAATCGTCACTTACCACCGCAGGAAATTTTGCATGGACTACAAGAAACTGGGGCACGCGGGCATCCGTGTCTCGCCGATCTGCCTGGGCACCATGATGTTCGGCGAGCGCACCGATGAAGCCGAAGCCGGGCGCATCGTCGCATCCGCGCGCGAGGCCGGCGTCAATTTCATCGATACCGCTGACACCTACGCCGGCGGCAATTCCGAGCGCGTGACCGGCAAGCTGATCGCCGAGGACCGCAGCCGCTGGATCCTCGCCACCAAGGTGACCAACCAGGTCGGCATCGACCCCAATGACCGCGGCGCCTCGCGCCGCTGGCTCAAGCGCGCGATCGACCAGTCGCTATCGCGCTTGAACACCGATTACATCGACATCTGGTACCTGCACCGCGACGATACCGAAACACCGATGGAAGAGACCATCGCCACCCTGGCCGAGCTGGTGCGCGCCGGCAAGATCCACTACATCGGCCTCTCCAATTTCCGCGCCTGGCGCGCCGCCGCCTTCGTCGCCACCTGCAAGTCGATGGGTGTGGCACCGCCGGTGGTGTGCCAGCCCTGCTACAACGCAATGGACCGCACGCCGGAAGTGGAACTGATCCCCTGCTGCATGCAGCACGAGATCGCGGTGGTGCCCTACAGCCCGCTGGCGCGTGGCGTGCTCTCGGGCAAGTACAAGCCGGGCGAAGCGCCTGCCGCCGACTCGCGCGCCGGCCGCAAGGACCGCCGCATGCTGCAGACCGAGTTCCGCGACGATTCCCTGCGCCTGGCGCAGGCCATTGCCGAACACGCCGCCAAGCGCGGCATGAGCTGCGCCGAATTCGCTTTCAACTGGGTGCTGAACAACCGCTACGTCACCTCCGTGATCGCCGGCCCGCGCACGCTCGACCAGTGGAACAGCTACATGGGTTCCTTCCAACATCAATTCACCGCCGAAGACGAAGCCCTGGTGGACAGCCTGGTCGCGCCCGGCCATCCCTCGACCCAGTTCTACACCGACCCGATGTACCCGGCGCTGGGGCGCGTGCCGCGCGGTACCGCCTGATCCACGCCGCGCTGGCGGCGGCTGTTGCACAATGCGGCCTTGAGCCAGCCGCCCCCGCCTCCATCCATGCCCGCAGCCCAGACTCCCGACGCGCAATTCACACAGGCGCTTGAATTGCATCGGCGGGGCGATCTGGCGGCGGCGGCGGCGCTGTACGAAGCCATCCTGGCCGCCGATCCGCGCCATTTCGACGCCTTGCACCTATTGGGCATGGTCGCTGCGCAAAGGGACGATCCGGCGCGCGCAGTAGTGCTGATCGACCGCGCGCTGCAAGTCGATGCGGCGCCCGCTGCCGCCCACCATCATCGCGCCCTCGCCTTGCGCGACCTCGGACGCTTGCAGGAGGCCCTGGACGGTTTTGCCGCCACGCTGGCGCGCGCTCCGGATCATGCGGATGCCTGGCTGTGCCAGGCGGAAGCCGAGCAGGCGCTGGGCCGCGCCGACGCCGCGCTGCAAAGCTACGGCCGCGCCGTCGACCTCGCCCCGGACCGCGGCGACGTGCTGTTCGCGCGCGGTGTGTTGTTGCTGAACTTGCAGCGGCACGAAGCGGCTCTCGCCGATTACGATCGCGTGCTGGCCTTGCAACCCGATTTTGCCGGCGCCATCAACAACCGCGGGCTGGTACTGCACGCCCTGCAGCGCCACCAGGAGGCACTCGCGGACTTCGATCGCCTGGTCGCGCTGGCGCCGGCGCACGCACCGGCGCATCATGCACGCGGCCTTGCGCTCGCCGCCTTGGGAGACCACGCCGATGCACTGGCCGCGCATGACCGTGCGCTCACCTTGCAGCCGAACCTGCACGAGGCGCTGCTGGCGCGCGTCCGCGCGCTCGCCGCCCTGGGCCGTAACGAAGAGGCGCTGGGCGCCTGCGGGCACTTGCTGTCCATCGCACCCGCGCATGCCGAGGGCCTGTTCGAGCAGGGGAACCTGCTGCGCGCCTTGCACCACGACGCCGAGGCCGCCGCGGCGTACGAGCGCGCCTGCGTCCTGCGGCCGGATTTCGCCGAGGCACGCGCCGCCCAGGCCATGGCATTGCTGGACCAGGGCGACGCGAAGCAGGCGCTGGTACAGGTCGACCGCGCCCTGGCGCTCAAGCCGGACCTGGCCGCCGCGCGACATAACCGCGGTGTAATTCTCGAACGCCTGGGCCGCTACGACGAAGCGGCCGCGGCCTATGAAGAGGCTCTGACCGCGGCGCCCGACGACGCCGGCAGCCGCGCCGCCCATGCCCACGCACTGGAACAGCTCGGCCGCCTGCCCGAAGCCCTGGCGGACCTCGACCACGCGCTCGGCCTGGCGCCGCGCGATGCGCGCCTGCACTACGCCCGCGGCGCGGTGCTGCAGCGGATGCGGCGCCACGAAGAAGCGATCACGTGCTACGACCGCGCGCTGGTCCTGGAGCCCGGCCACGTGGCCGCCCTGGCGAACCGCGCCAGCGCCTTTACTGCCCTGCGGCTCTACGGCGCGGCTGCGCCCGCCTATGCCGCCCTGTTGCGGCAGGCGCCGGACTACCCTTACGCGCCGGGCAACCACCTGCACTCCTGCTTGCGCGTGGCCGACTGGAGTGCCTGGCCGCAAGCCGCACAGGTTTGCGCGCAGATCATGGCCGGCAAGGCGGCCGATTCCCCTTTCCAGCTGTTTGCCGTCAGCGACTCCGCCGCCTTGCAACGGCAGTGCGCGCAGCAGCACGTCGCCCGCGAATATCCGACCATGCCTGCGGTGTGGACGGGCCGGCGCTACGCGCACCGGCGCATCCGGGTCGCTTATGTGTCAGGCGACCTGGGTGTTCACCCAGTGTCCTACCTGATGGCCGAACTACTGGAAACCCATGATCGGGCACGCTTCGAGGTCAACGCGATCTCGTTGCGTCCGCAGGGCGACAGCGCCTTTGAGCGCCGCATGCGCGGCGCCTTCGAGCATTTCGACGATGCCAGCAGCCTTGACGACGCCGGCATTGCGCAATTGCTATGTGCGCGCGAGACCGACATCGCCATCGACCTGATGGGCTACACCAGCATGGACCGCACCGGCATCTACATGCGCCGCGCCGCGCCGGTGCAGGCAGCCTATCTCGGCTACGCCGGCACGCTCGGCACGCGCTGCATGGATTATTTGATCGCCGACCCGGTGGTCATCCCCACCGGCCACGCCATGCACTACGATGAGCAGTTGGTGCGACTGCCCGGCACTTTCATGCCGCGTGATGCCACCGTGCTGCCGGCACCGCCGCCCGGCCGCGCCGCGGCCGGCCTGCCGGAGCAGGCATTCGTCTTCTGCTGCTTCAACAATGCCTACAAGCTCAATCCGCCGCTGTTCGACCTGTGGATGCGCTTGCTGGCGCAGGTGCCGGGCAGCGTGCTGTGGCTCTCCAGCCATGGTGAAGAGGTGCAAGCGCGGCTGCGCCGCGAAGCCGCGCAGCGTGGCATCGATCCGGCGCGCCTGGTGTTCGCCGCGCTGGCACCGCGCAGCGAAGACCACTTGGCGCGCATCGCCTTGGCCGACCTGTTTCTCGACACCTTTCCCTACAACGCACATACCACCGCCAGCGACGCCCTGTGGGCCGGCGTACCCTTGCTGACCCGCGCCGGCGAAGCGTTCGCCAGCCGCGTCGCCGCCAGCCTTCTCACCGCGGCCGGTCTGCCGGAACTGATCACCGCGGACCTGCGGCAATACGAAGCCCTCGCCCTGCGACTGGCGGCAGCGCCGCAACGCCTGGCGCAGATGCGCGAGCACCTGTTGCGCCGGCGCCGCGCGGGCGAATTGTTTCCGACCGCGCGCCTGCGTGGCCATCTCGAACAGGCATACCTGCGGATGCACGAGCGCAGCCAGCGCGGCCTGGCGCCGGCTGCGTTCAGCGTGCCGGACTAGCCGGGTCCTCCGGCGGCACGAGTGCTTGCAGGTGGCCGCGCCACAGGGCAAGCAGGCCGCGCCGCAGGTCTTCGTAGAAATCGCGGCGAAAATACTCCATGCCGGGACGCTCGTTCATGTCGTGGCCGAGATAGGAAGGTTCGGCCAGCTGCCAGGCGCCCAGCGCGAAGGCGTATGTGTCGTGCAGCAGCTGTACACCGGCGCCGGGCGCAAGCGCCGGGAAGCGGTGCTCCAGGATCGCGCCGGCGCGCGCCATGTGCCCGGCGGTGCGCAGGCGGAACTGGTAGACCACTTCGAGGTTGATGTTGCGCTCCATCGCCATGTGGCAAAAGCACGCCAGTTGCAGGTAGAGCGGCGTGGCGCGCATGAACGCGCAAAAGCCGTCCACCGCGCGCTCGCGCGTCAACGGCGTGGCGGTGTCGGCGAACATGGCATCGATGCGCGCGAACAGCGCTAGCGAATGGCGCTCGTGCAGCGCCATCAGGATTTCTTCCTTGGTCTGGAAGTAGAGGTAGACCGTGCCCTTGGCCAGTCCCGCGGCTTCGGCCACCTGGGCGACGGCGGCAAAATTGTCGGAGTCCCGGGCGAGCAGGGTTTCGGCGGCATCGAGGATGGCCGCGCGGCGGGCGGCCTTGTCTTCAGCCTGGACGGCGCGATGCAGGATGGTCATGCGGCCTTCGTTGTCTCGGCCGGCGCCCAAGGGAACGCCGCCTTCTCCTTTCATGCATCAGCATGCCGGGCGGCGCAAATCATAGGGCAGCGCCGCCGCTGGCGTCAAACCGCGCCGCCTACTCCACCGGAACGGCGGCGAACTGGCCGACTTCGACCGACGACACCATGCCCGCCTGGTTGCCCCAGCTGTTGCGCACGTAGGTCACTACCGCCGCCGCCTCGTCATTGTTCATCACCAGGCGGAACGGCGGCATGCCATAGGGCCGCGGGTTGCCGGCGGTACCGGGCGGGAAGCCGCCGTTGAGCACCATGCGGATCGGGTTGACGGCCGAGCGCATGGCCAGGCTGTGGTTTCCGGCCAGCGGCGGATAAGCGGGCGGCGCGCCAGCGCCATCCGCCCCGTGGCAATCGGCGCAATATTTCGCGTACAGCCTGCCGCCGGTTTCCATCACCCGCGTGAAATACGCATCGCCCACCGGCGGCGCCGACTGCTCCGTGACGGGCCCGGGCGGCAGCGACTTCAGGTAGCCGGCCATCGCCGCCATGTCTTCGTCGCTCAGGTATTGCAGGCTCTTGTAGACGGTCTCGGCCATCGGCCCGTAGACCGCGCCCTTCTCCGACACGCCGGTCTTGAGCAGGCTGGCGATCTGCGCCGCGTCCCATTGCGACAGGCCGGTGCCGGAAGCGGACGTCAGCGCCGGCGCATACCAGTTGAGCACCGGGATCAGGCCGCCGGCGAGATCGGCCTTGCTGTCGAAGCCACCCAGTGGGTCGCGGCTGGTGTGGCAGGCACTGCAATGCCCGAGCCCCTGCACCAGGTAGGCGCCGCGGTTCCATTGCTGGTTTTGCTTCGTGTCCGGCTCGAAGACGCCGGGGCGGAAATAGAGCGCGCGCCAACCGGCCAGCATCAGGCTGTAGTTATAAGGCGAACGCAAGCCCGGCTCGCGGTTGGCCTGTGCCACCGGCGCCAGGGTCTTGAGGTAGGTAAAGATGGCGTCGGCATCCGCTCGCGTCACCTTGGTGTAGTTGGTATAGGGGAAGGCGGGGTACAGCAGGCGCCCGCCCTTCGATTTGCCGTGGTGCAGGGCACGCCAGAAGTCGTCGCTGTTCCAACTGCCCAAGCCGGTTTGCGCATCCGGCGTGAGGTTGGAGGAATAGACGCTGCCGAAGGGCGTCTGGATTTCGCGCCCGCCGGCATAGGTGGCGCCGCCGCGCGCTGTGTGGCAGGCGGCGCAATCGCCGGCCAGCGCCAGGTAGCGGCCGCGCGCAGCTTGCGCAGCCGCGTCGCCCGGCACGCTTGCCGTCACCGGCTCTTCGTGCTCGGCGAGGTAGCTCATGTAGAGGAACACGCCCACCGTGGCTACGATCACCAGCACGATCGCCAGCAGCACGCCGCGAATGATCTTTCTCATGGCGTGCTCCCCGGGATGCTGCCGCATTGCAGGGGTGGCTTCTCGGGGCCGGGCGGCGCGGGCATCGCATGCGGCGGCACGGTTTGCGCGGCGAGATACGCGGTGACGGCGCCGAGGTCCTCGACGCTCAGGCGACCGGCGATCTGCGCCATGCAGTCCGGAGCCACGGCGCGGCGCACGTGGTTGCTCCAGGAACCGAATTGCGCATTCAGATAGTCGCGCGGCAGGCCCACCAGCCCGGGCACCGCCGGCGCCGTGCCGGTGAGCGCCGCGCCGTGGCAGGCGGAACAAGCCGGCAGGTTTTTCGCCCGGTCACCCGTGGTCACCAGCACGCGCCCGCGTTCCAGCACGGCGGCCGGTGCAGCAGCCGGCTGCGGCGGCGCATAGGGGGGGTTGAGCGAGGAAAAATAATCCGCGAGTTCGTGCAGGTAGGCGTCCGGCAGGTTGGCCACCAGGTAATTCATGTTCGGGTTCTGGCGCCGCCCTTCGCGGAAATTCACCAGCTGGTTGAACAGGTAGCCTGCCGGCTTGCCGGCGATGCGCGGGTAATAGCCGTCGGTGGTGGCGCGCCCCTTGTCGCCATGGCAGGCGAAACAGGCGGCGGCACGCTCGGCCATGGTATCGGCGGGACGGCGCGCGGGGGCGGACGATGCGGGCGCGCTGGCGCACAAGCCTGCCATGGCAAGCACTGCGCCCGCGAAAAATCTGAAAATCATGATCGGAATACTTACAGCGACGCCGGAACGGCACGCGGGCCGTAAGCATAAGCGATTTGCGCGCGCGGCGGGCTCAGGTTTCAGGCCGCCAGCGCCGCGCAAGAGCGCGGGTGCGGCCTTCAGGCGAGATCAGTCTTGCGATCACCGCGCGCGCCGCCGCCGTCAGCTGCGCGGCTGGCCATCGGCGCCGATGATCACCAGTTCGACGAAGCCGGTGCCGACGCGCTTGCCGGGACCGAAGCTGATCAGGTAGCCGCCGCCGACGTCGAAATCACGCATGCTCTCCAGCGCGGCAATGAACTTGGCGCGCGTGGGTGCGGGCCCAGCGCGCTTGAGCGCCTCGACGATCACGCGCGCGTTGATATAGCCGCCAACGGTGTAGAAATTCGGCTTGGTGCCGGGCGGCGCGTATTTCGCCAGCGATGCCAGGTGCTCGCGCACCAGCGGCACCGAACTCTTGATCGGGTTGGGGCTGTTCTGCGCCAGCACGAAGCCATGCGCCAGCGGCGCCGTCGCCAGGCGTACCAGGGTGGCGGTATCGATCGCCGAAATACCGGCGAACTGCACGCCGGGCATCTTGCCCTTGAACTGCTTGACGAATTCGGCGGCGGCCGCCGCGGTAGCGGCGAAGATCACCGCCTGCGGATTGGACTGCATGATCTTCGCGCCGGCTTCGGCGATGCCTTTTTCGCCGCGCTGGTAGGGTGCCGCCACCGCCAGCTCGTAGCCATGTTTTTGCAGCGAGGCCTTCACGCCTTCCAATGGGTCCTTGCCGAAAGGGTCGTCCTGGTAGAACACGGCGAAGCGCCGCACGCCCATCGAACCGAAGGTCTCGATGATGGCGTTGACCTCGTCCCAATAGCTGGCATAGGTGTGGAACACCAGCGGATTGACCGGCACGCGCAGGCTTTGCGCGCCCGCGCGCGGGCCGACGATGGGAATGCCGGCGGATTCGAGCAGGCCGGACTTGACCACCGCTTCTGTATTGGCGACGCCGACGAAATTGATCAGCGCGAGCGTATTCGGATTCGCCGCCGCCTCCTTCGCCAGACGCACCGACTCCGCCGGCTTGTAGGCGTCGTCCCCCGTGGTGAGCACGATTTTGTTGCCGTTCACCCCGCCGGCGGCGTTGACCTGGTCGAAATAGGCGCGCGCACCGACCAAGAGGCCTTGGCCGTTCGGCGCCACCGGGCCGGTCAACGGCGAGATATGGGCGATCACCAGGTCGGCGGCCCATGCGTGACCGCAGGCCAGCGCGAACGCGGCCAGGGCAATAAGGTATTTTTTCATCAGCGGTCAGGCGGCGGAAAACACGCCCCGGTTATTTGATTATCCGCGCAATTAGCGCCCGCTGAGGATCATGCGCATTCGCGCCTGTAACACCAATGGCCGGCGGCGACTACCTGCTATGCGGTTTCGACATAACCGCGTGGGGTACGCGTTATTTTGGTGCGCTCAGCATGCGCTCGACATAGCGCGCGATCAGGTCGATTTCCAGGTTGACCTGGGCGCCGGCTTTAAGTGCCTTCAGGGTGGTGGCGCCGATGGTGTGCGGAATCAGGTTGATGCTGAATTCGGCACCGCCGGCGACGTCCGTCACCCGGTTCACCGTCAGGCTGACGCCGTTGACCGTGACCGAACCCTTGTAGGCAATGAACTTCGCCAGTTCCCCGGGCGATCGCACCACTAGCTCATGCGACTCGCCGATCGGCGCGAACCTCACCACTTCGCCGATGCCATCCACATGCCCTGTCACCAGGTGGCCGCCCAGCTTGGTGGAGAGCGACACCGCCTTTTCCAGGTTCACCTCGCCCAGGCCGTCGAGACCCACGGTCTTCGACAAGCTCTCGCGCGAGATGTCGATGGTGAAGCTGCTGCCGCTTTTCTCCACCACCGTCATGCAGGCGCCCTGGATGGCGATGGAATCGCCCAGCGCCACGTCGTCAAGCCCGAGCACCCCGGCCTCGATGGTCAGGCGCAAGCCGGCGTCGGCCTGGCCCAGGGGTTCGCTCCTGGTGATGCGGCCAACAGCCGCGATGATGCCGGTGAACATGATGTGTCAGCTTTCTGGTCGGGTGCGGGCGAGAATACGCAGATCGGGGCCGACCTGACTCACCTTATGCAATTGCAACTGCATGCGCGCGTCAAGCTGCGTGAGAGTCGGCAGGTTAAACATGCCCTGTGCGCCTTCACCGAGAATGCTCGGCGCGAAATACAGCAGCAACTCGTCAACGCAGTCTTCGCGCAGCAGTGAGCCATTGAGCTTGAAGCCGGCCTCGACGTGGATTTCGTTCAACTTGCGCCGCCCCAGTTCGCGCATCAGGTCGATCAACTCGACCTTGCCGTTGGCGTTGGGCAGGCACAGCACTTCGCAGCCGCGCGCTTCCAGGCGCGCGCTGGCCGCCGCGTCTTCCACCGCGCACACCACCAGCACGCGGCCGGCCTCCAGCAGGCGCGCATCCATCGGGATCTGCAAGCGGCTGTCGATCACGATCTTCAGCGGCTGGCGCGGCGTGGTGACTTCGCGCACGTTGAGTTGCGGGTCGTCTTCCAGCACGGTGCCGATGCCGGTCAGGATGGCGCAGGCGCGCGCGCGCCAGGCATGGCCATCGGCGCGCGCCTCGGGGCTGGTAATCCACTGGCTCTGGCCGTTGGCCAGCGCCGTCTTGCCGTCCAGGCTGGCCGCTGTCTTCAGACGCACCCACGGCAGGCCGCGCGTCATGCGCGAGACGAAACCGATGTTGATTTCGCGCGCATCGGTCTCCATCAGCCCGCAGCGCACGTCGATGCCGGCCTCGCGCAGGCGCCCGAAGCCGCGGCCGGCGACTTCGGGATTCGGGTCTTCCATCGCCGCCACCACCAGCCCGATGCCTTCGCGCACCAGCAGGTCGGCGCAGGGAGGCGTGCGGCCGTGATGGCTGCATGGCTCCAGTGTCACGTAGATGGTCGCGCCACGGACGGCGTCGGCGCCGTGGCGCTTTTGCGCGTCCTGCACGGCGAACACTTCGGCATGCGGCTCACCCGCGCGCGCGTGCCAGCCCTCGCCGATGATCTGCCCCTCCTTGACGATCAGCGCACCGACGCGCGGATTCGGCGTGGTGGTGTACAGGCCGCGCTCGGCGAGTTCGAGCGCGCGCTGCATGTAGGTCTGGTCCTGGGCCGTGAACATCGGCGTTCCCGTCGGCTGCGGCGGTCAGGCGCGCCTGCTCCGCTTCCCGGACGGCGCCACTTCAGCCAGCACTTCCTCGAACTCCTCGGGGTCGTCGAAGCTGCGGTACACCGAGGCGAAGCGGATGTAGGCGATCTTGTCCAGCTTCTTCAGTTCGCGCATCACCAGTTCGCCCACCTTGTGGGTCGGCACTTCACGCTCGGCCAGGGCGATCAGGCGCTCCTCGATGCGGCCGATGGCGTCATCCACCTTGTCGGAGGAGACATCGCGCTTGCGCAGCGCCAGCTTGAAGGAGGAGCGCAGCTTGTCGCGGTCGTAGTCAACGCGCGCGCCGTTGCGCTTGACCAGCACCGGCATGCGCAGCTCGATGCGCTCGTAGGTGGTGAAGCGCTTGTCGCAGGCGAGGCAGCGCCGCCGGCGGCGGATCACCGCGCCTTCATCGGCCTCGCGGCTGTCGACGACGGCGGTGTCGGCGTTGGCGCAAAAGGGGCAGCGCATGTGCGGGCGGGCTCGCGGGCCTTACTTGCCGTACACCGGGAATCTGGCGCACAGGGCGCCGACCTTCTCACGCACCCGCGCAAGGTTGGCCTCGTCGTTCGGCGCTTCCAGCACGTCGACGATGAGATTGCCCACCTGCTCGGCCTCGGCGCGGCCGAAACCGCGCGTGGTCATGGCGGGCGCGCCCAGGCGCACGCCGGAGGTGACCATGGGCTTTTCCGGATCGTTGGGGATGGCGTTCTTGTTCACTGTGATGTGGGCGCGGCCCAGCGCTGCTTCTGCATCTTTGCCGGTGATCTTCTTGGCGCGCAGGTCGAGCAGGAACACATGCGACTGCGTACCGCCGGAGACCACGCGCATGCCGCGTGCGATCAGGGCCTTGGCCATCGCATCCGCATTCACCTTCACCTGTTTCGCGTAGGTCTTGAACTCGGGCTTGAGCGCTTCGCCGAAGGCCACCGCCTTGGCGGCGATCACGTGCATCAGCGGGCCGCCCTGGATGCCCGGGAAGATGGCGGAATTGACGATCTTCTCGTGCGCGCTCTTCATCAGGATGAAGCCGCCGCGCGGGCCGCGCAGGCTCTTGTGGGTGGTGGAGGTGACGAAGTCTGCATGCGGCACCGGGTTCGGGTATTCGCCGGCGGCAATCAAGCCGGCGTAGTGCGCCATGTCCACCATGAACAGGGTGTTGTTGTCGCGCGCGATTTTGGAGAAGCGCTCGAAATCGATCTCCAGGCTGAAGGCGGAGGCGCCGGCGACGATCAGCTTCGGCTTGTGCTCGCGCGCGAGCTTCTCGACCTGGTCGTAATCGATGTCTTCTTTTTCCGTCAGGCCGTAGGAGATGAAGTTGTACAGCTTGCCGGAAGCATTGACGGGCGAGCCATGCGTCAGGTGCCCGCCCATGGCGAGCGACATGCCGAGCACGGTGTCACCGGGCTTCATCACCGCCATATAGACGGCCTGGTTGGCTTGCGAGCCGGAATTGGGCTGCACGTTGGCGGCCTCGGCGCCAAACAGCTTCTTGACGCGGTCGAGCGCAATGGTCTCGGCGATGTCGACGAATTCGCAGCCACCGTAGTAGCGCTTGCCGGGGTAGCCTTCGGCGTACTTGTTGGTCAGTTGCGAGCCTTGGGCTTCCATCACCGCCGGGCTGGTGTAATTCTCGGAGGCGATCAGCTCGATATGGTCTTCCTGGCGGCCGTCTTCCTTCTGGATGGCGGCAAAGACTTCGGGATCGGCGGCGGATAGGGTAAGCGAGCGGCTGAACATGGCGGCGGAGGTGATAGAGGCCTGCCGCCGGCTGCGGCGGCGCCTGGGTGGGAAAGGAGGTGCGCGGCCCGCCCCTCAGACAAGCCGCTTATTCACAACATATTGTATCACCGGGGCGAGCGCCGCCCACCCCTAGCCGTGGGGTCCGGTCGCGCCTGCCTTCCCTGTCGCCGCGGCACGGCGCCTGCGCCCCGTGCCGTAACGCCGCCTCAGCCCTTGCGGGTGGACTCCACCATCTCGCGGAACTTCTTCACGTTGGCAGCGCCGGCGTAGTCAGCGATGCGCTTGTAGGCGCCATCCATCTTGGCGCGGAACGGCGCCAGGTTGGGGTTGGTCACCTGCAGGCCGGCGGCTTGCAGCTTCTTGATCTGGTCGGCCTCGCTATCGCCGATCAGCTTGCGCATCAGGTTGCCGGAGGTGGCGCTCTCCTCGCGGAAGATTTGCTGCTGCGCCGGCGTCAGCTTTTTCCACGTGTTGAGGTTCATGGTGTGGATCATGTTGTTGTACACGTGGCGGGTCATCGCCAGGTGCTTTTGCACCTCGTAGAACTTGTTGAACCAGATCACGGCGATCGGGTTCTCTTCGCCATCCACCACCTTTTGCGACAGCGCGAGGTAAAGCTCGGGGAAGGCGATCGCCTGCACCACCGCGCCCAGGCCTTCCATCGCGGCCTGGATCTGCAGTTCGGGTGGGGTACGTATCTTCAGCCCCTTCATGTCGTCGGGCGCGTTGATCGGGCGCACGGTGTTGGTGACGTTGCGGAAGCCGTATTCCCAGTTGTGCAGCAGCACGAAGCCCTGCTTCTCGGCCAGCGGCGCCAGCCATTGCATGGCGGGGCCGTCGAGGGTGCGGTAGACGTGCGCCGGGCTGTCGAAGACGAAGGGCAGCGGTACGGCGGCAAAGGCAGTGTCGAACTTGTCGAGCTGGCCCTGGGTAGGCAAGCCCATGTCGATGGTGCCCAGCTTGATGCCCTGCGCCTGCTCCGGCGGGCCACCCAGCACGTTGTTGGGGAAAATGTTGATCTTGATGGCGCCATTGGTGCGCTGCTCGACGCGCGAGGCGAAGGCCTTGGCGGCGACGTTGGCGGGGTGGTCTTCCGGCGAGAAATGGGCGAACTTGAGCGTCATCGGGCCGGCGCCGCGCGCGACATAGGGCGCGCCCAGCGCCAGGCCGGCGGCGGCGCCTTTCTTCAGGAATGATCTGCGTTGCATGGTGTTGTCTCCTCTTTTAAGTGAACGAATGCTCTTAGTGAAAGCCGAAGTAATGCGGCAGGAACAGCGAGAACCAGGGAACGAAAGCGACGACCAGCAAGCCGACGATCAGCATGACCAGGTAAGGCAGCATGGCGCGCGAGGCAGCTTCCACGCCGGAGCGCATCACCGCGCAGCAGACGTAGAAACCGACGCCGGCCAGCGGCATGAAGCCGCCCACCCCCATCGAGATGATCAGCACCAGGGCGTAGTGCATTTCGTTCAGGCCCAGCTTGCCGGCGATGGGAATCAACAGCGGCGCCAGCACGTTGAGCGAAGGCAGACCCTCAAGCAGCACACCGATGATGATCAGCAGCACGATGGAGCCGAGCATGAAGATGATGGAACTGCCGCCCATCGCATGCAGCAGGTCGACCAGGCGCTGCGGCAGGTAGGCCACGGTGAGCGTCCAGGAAAAGCAGGAAGCGGCAGCGAAGATGAACAGCAGCACGCCGGTGAGCACGGCGGTATCGGCGATGGTGCCGATCAGCGCCTTCAGGTCCATCTCGCGATAGACGAACATTGCGAGTACCAGGCCGTAGACCACCGCGAAGCCGGCCACTTCCGTTGGCGTGGCGATGCCGCCGAGAATGCCGCCCAGGAGCAGCCCGGGCATGCACAGGGGCAGGATGGCGCCGAGGCCGGCGCGCAAAATCTCTTTCGCCGGCGCGCGCGGGCGCGGGGCGGCGCCGGCACGGCGCGCGCGCACGTAGATCAGGATCATCAATGCAAGGGCCATGACGGCGGCGGGAATCAGGCCGCCGATGAACATCGCCCCCACCGAGACATTGGTGATGGAGCCAACGATCAGCATGGCGATCGACGGCGGCACCGTCTCGCCCATTACGGCGCAGGCGGCCAGAACGGCGGCGCCCTCGGCCTCGCCGTGGTCCTCCGCCAGCTTGTCGCGCATCACCGTGCCCACCGCGGCGACATCCGCCGGCTTGGAACCGGAGAGGCCGGAGACGATGTACATGCTCACCACCGACACCTGCAACAGGCCGCCGCGCATGTGGCCGACCAGCGACTGCACGAAGCGGATCAGGCGCACGCTGATGCCGCCGCGCTCCATGATGAGACCGGCGAGAATGAAGAACGGCACCGCCAGCAGGATGAAGGCGCCGGTGCCGCTCACCATGGTCTGCGGCAATACCACCATGGTGGCGGCGCCCGACATGGCGACGTAGGCGGCGGTGCACAGCAGCAGCACGAAACCCACCGGCACGCCGGCGAGGATGGCGATGAAGAAGAACGACAGGGTGACGATCAGCGGCCCGTCGCCGGAAAACAGCGGCTGCCACATCTCCTGCGTCAGGGCCAGCGGCGTCATGCAGGCGACGAACACCACGCCGACGATGATCGCCAGCTTGCCGTAGGCGCGCCACAGATGCACCACGGCGTAGAAGCAGATCAGCAGCATGCCCAGCGGCAGCGGCGAGCCGATCAGCGCGGCCGGCAGTTGCAGGATGGGCGTGCGCTCGGTCCAGCTGGCGGCGAGGAATTCATAGGAAGCGATGCCGGTGAGGCCGGAGGCGAACAACACCAATACGTCCGAGAGCGCCAGCAGCACGTTTTGCACACCGGCGGGAAAGCGGTCCAGCACCACGCGCACGAAGGCGTGGCTGCGGCGCCGATAGGCCACTGCGCCGCCGACGAAGGCGAGGATGGAGAGCGACAGGCGTGTCACCTCATCTGACCACAGGAACGAGTGGTGCAGGAAGATGCGTGCGAATACGTTAGACAGCACCAGCACCAGCTCGCCGACCAGCGCAGTGCAGACCAGCGCCACCGCGCCGCTGTCGACCAGGCGCATGAAGGCACCGCCAGCGGGTAACGCCGCGCTGCCTCCGACGACATCTTCCGGCAGCAGCGGCGCCGCCATTTCCGCCTGCGCGCTCAAGGCGCGCCCCGCGGAACGCCGCGCGCCGTCGTCGATTGGCCGGTGTGCATGCTTTGTCTCCTTCGTGTTTTGTTATGGGTGGTGCCGCGCGCCTATGGCGGGTTGCGCCCCGGCACGGCTTTCGCCAGACCCTCGTAGCGCCGGCGGCTGTTGGACAGGTGCTTGCGCATCGCCTGGCGCGCCGCGGCCGAATCGCCGGCGACAATCGCCTCTACAATGCGCCGGTGTTCACCCTGGATGCGCTCCAGGTAGGCCTTCAGGTCCTGCGGTTTTTCCAGGCCGGTGCGCACGCGCTTGCGCGGGATCAGGAAGCGCTCGAGGAATTCGAGAAAGCGCCCGAACTGCGGATTACGCGCGGCGTAGGCGATGGCCTGGTGGAAATGAAAGTCTTCCGCGACGCCGGACTGCCCGCGCGCCATCGCGCCATCGAGCGCCTTGAGGGCGCGCTGCAGGCGGTCGCGCGAAGCGGGGGTAATGCGCTCGGCGGCCAGGCCCGCGGCTTCCACCTCGACGCCGATGCGCAATTCCATCAGGTTGACGACGTCGCCGATGGAGCGGAATTCCGCGGGGTCGATGCGGAACGGACGCTTTTGCAAATCGGCACAGACGAATGCGCCGACGCCGTGGCGCGTCTCCACCAGTCCCTCGGAACGCAAGGCTGCAACCGCCTCGCGCACCACCGTGCGGCTGACGCCGAAGGCCGCCATCATTTCCTGCTCGGTCGGCAGCTTGTCGCCGGGCGTGAGGCGCCCCTCGGTGATTTGCGCGGTCAGGCGGTCGATCAGCTCGCCGCTGCGGCTTTGCGCCGGCGGCAAGGGGCCGAGCGCGCCCAGGATGGAAGCGGGGTCGGACTCGCGCGCGTCGTCATCGGGCGGCAGCGGGGTATAGGCGGAAGGGGTCACGGCGAATTGGGTGAAGAGGTTCGGAAAGCGGGCGCTGGGAACTCTCGAACGCAGCAAATACTCCAAAAGGCGACACAGGAAGTCTGGTCATCGTATGACCTGAGTGCTAGTATTTCACCCCGCCTGCCCCGTGTCAATCCAGACCCGGCGCCACCCAAGCAATCAGGGAGACAGACCACCATGACCGACTACCGCAACCTCTTCGACCTTTCCGGCCGCAAGGCGCTGGTGCTGGGCGCCGCTTCCGGCATCGGCCAGGCCTCGGCGCAGGCGCTGGGCGCGCTGGGCGCCGTGGTGCATTGCGCCGACATCAAACTCGAGGAAGCGGAAGCGACGGCGAAGTCGATCCGCGATGCCGGCGGCGAGGCAAGTGCCTCGCGCTGCGACGCCGCCAGCGGAAGTGACATCGCGGCGCTGGCCGCCCGCACTTTAAGCGGACTCGGGCGCATCGACATTGCGGTGACCACGCCCGGCATCAACATCCGCAAGACCCTCTTCGACTACACCGAAGAGGACTTCGACCGCGTCAGCGCTCTCAACTTCAAGGGCGCCTTCCACTTCTTCCGCGAATTCGGGCGCATCATGGTGAAGCAGGGCGGCGGCAGCATCATCGCCTCCTCCTCGATCCGCGCGCAGACCATCGAACCGGGGCTAGCGGTGTACGGCGCCACCAAGGCGGCAATCTCGCTGCTGGTGAAAGGCTTCGCCGCGGAGGTCGGCGCGCATGGGGTGCGCGTCAATGCCATCGCGCCCTCGATCATCGAAACGCCGCTGACCGCGCCGATCAAGGCGAAGACCGACATCTACCAGACCTATGCCAAACACACCGTGCTCAACCGCTGGGGCCAGACCTCGGAAGTGGCGAGTGCGGTCGCCTTCCTTGCCTCGGACGCCGCCAGCTACATCAGCGGCAGCACGCTGTTGATCGACGCCGGCTGGATGGGCATCGACGGCCCGCCCACCGGGCTGACCCAGACCGCCGCCTCCTGAAGCAACTCAGGCGAAGTCGTCCTCGCTGGCGGTGAGGTGCGCGATGTCGCCCCAGCCGCGCATCTGCCAGCGGCCGTTCTCGACGACGATGTCGTTGATGCTGGCGTTGGCCAGCGGCCAGTTGCGCACCGTGCTGTAGGGCGTGCCGGTGGCGATGCGGTAGAGCGCATCGAGCGCGCCGCCGTGCGTCACCAGCCCCACTTTGGCGTAGCCTCTGGCCGCCAGTTCTTCCACGCAAGCCGAGAGGCGCGCGCGCATTTGCACCAGGCTCTCACCGTCTTGCATCGCGAACTCCGGGTCGCGTGACTGCCAGCGCTCGTACTCGTCCGGGCGTCGTTCCTTGATCTCTTCCGGCGTCATGCCCTCGAACACGCCGAAGGCGCGCTCGCGCAGGCGCGCATCGCGGGCGATGGCAAGCCCGGTGGCGGCGGCGATCGGGGCAGCGGTCTGCAAGGTGCGCCCGAGATCACTGGAGACCAGCAGGTCCAGCCCCTCCTTGCGCAAACGCCAGCCCAGTGCCTCGGCCTGCGCCAGGCCGGTGGGCGAGAGTTGCGAATCGAGCTGGCCCTGGATGCGGTGCTCGCGGTTCCACAGCGTTTCGCCGTGGCGGATGATGAGGAAGTGGGTCATGGTTGAATGGGCGATCGGCGCTGCATTGTAGTGTGGCTATGACAGCGGCGCCATCGCCCGTGTTTCCCTCAGTCGCCCTTGATGTTGCCTTCCTTCACGACCTTGGTCCATTTCTCTTTCTCGGCGTGAATCACGTGTGCCGCTTCAGCCGGCGTGGTGTAGGTCGCCAGCGCGCCTTGCTGCAGCAGGGTCTGCTTCACCTCTGCCTCGGAGAGAATGCCCTTGAGCGCACCCGACAGCCTGGCGATCACCGGCGCCGGCGTGCCGGCGGGTGTCACCAGCGCGAACATCGAGCTCACCTCGAAGTCCTTCAGGCCCGCCTGCGATGCCGTCGGTACCCCCGGCAGGGCACCGACCGGCTCGCGCGTGGTGGTGGCGAGCGGCCGCAGCTTGCCGGCCTTGATGAAGGCCTGGCAGGAAGGCGCGGTCTCGATCATGCTTTGCACCTGACCGCCGACCAGATCGGTCATCGCCGGGCCGCTGCCCTTGTAGGGCACGTGCAGCATCTTCACATTGGCCACGCGCATGAAAAGCTCCGCCGCCAGGTGCTGCGGCGAACCGTTGCCCGCCGAGCCGATGGTGATCTGCCCCGGGTTGGCCTTCGCCAGCGCGATGAACTCGGCCAGCGTATTGGCCTTGACGCTCGGGTTGACCACGAACACCAGCGGTACGGTACCGAGGATGGAGACCGGCGCGAAACTCTTGTCGACGTCGAAGCCCACCTGCTGCGCGCCGTACAGCACTTCGCTGATGGCGTGGCTGGTAAGCGCGCCCGTCATGATGGTGTAACCATCGGGCGCCGACTTGGCGAGCACCGCCGCGCCGATGCTGCCGGCCGCGCCGGCGCGGTTGTCCACCACCACCTGCTGGCCGAGTGCGAGAGTGAGCTTTTGCGCCATCACGCGGCCGATCACGTCCGTTGCGCCGCCGGGCGGGTAAGGCACGATCATGCGCACTGTCTTGGAAGGGTATTCCTGCGCAGTGGCAGTCAGGGAAACGGCGGCCAGCGCGCACACGCACGCCAGGCCGGAAAGGGCGCGCGCGCCCAGCGGGAAACGAATAGACAAGTGATGCCTCCTCGAGAGTGGAGCGATGCTCCGTTATTGTTGCTTGCCGCGCGCATGATATGCGATCTTGCGCCCCCGCGACGCACACGACAGCGGCCCGCGGCGCACACGCACCGCGGGCTAAAGCTGCTTGTTCACAGCAGCCCTTGCGGGCCACCGCGGATTCCGGCTCTTACGAGTTCGAAATCTGGATGTTGTTGGTGACGTCGGTCACGCCCTTGACGTTCTTGGCGATGCTGACGGCACGGTCGACTTCGGCCTGGGTCTTGGCGGTGCCACCCAGGGTCACGACGCCGGCGCTCTCGGTCTCGACCTTGATCTTGGTGGCCTTCACGGTCTTGTCCTTGACGAACTCGGCCTTGATCTTGGTGGTGATCCACGAATCCTTCACCGCGGACTTGGCCTTGTCCATTTCACCGGCGGCCTGGGCAGCAACCGGCACGGCCAGCGCGCCCACCATGATGGCGGTAGCAATGTGAGTCAATTTCATTTGGAATCCCTTTCCTCTTTGGTGGTTGAGGATTCCAGACTACCGCGCGGCTCCCGTCAGCAATGTAGGCAGCGGGCTGAAGTTCTTGTAGGACAGGCACCGATCGGGCGCGGCGATTGCTCGCCACGCCAAAGCCCGCCAAGGCCGGACCTCAGTCCACCTTCACATTGGCCTGCTTGATCAGCTTGCCGTAGAGCGACAGGTCGGACTTGATCTGCCTGGCGAATTCCGCCGGCGTGCCGCCGACGATCTCGTTGCCGCCGTCCGGCCCCAGGTGCTTGAACACATTGGGGTCCTTCAGCGCCTTCACCGCTTCATCATGCAGGCGGGCGATGATCGCCGGGTCGGTCTTCGCCGGCACCAGCATGCCCTGGAACTGCGAGATGTTGAAATCCTTCACGCCCGCCTCTTCCATCGTCGGCACGTCAGGCAGCGAAGAGGAACGCTTGTTCGAACTCACCGCGAAAGGGCGCAGCTTGCCGCTCTTGATGTGGGGCGCCGAGGTGACGATGGTGTCGTACATGAACGAGAGCTGCCCGCCCAGCAGGTCGGCCAGCGCCAGCGCCGACCCCTTGTAAGGCACGTGGGTCAGCTTGGTGCCAGTGCGCAGGCCCAGCAGCACGCCCGCCAGGTGATTGCCGCCGCCCACGCCGGTGGAACCGAAGGAAAGCGCGCCCGGCTTTTCCTTCGCCTTGGCAATCAGGTCTTTCAGGCTGGTGATCGGCGAATCGTTGCGCACCACCAGCACATACTGGTAGCTGCACAACAGGCTCACCGGCGCCAGGTCTTTCTCCGGATCGTACGGCACCTTGGTGTACAGCACCGGGTTCACCACCACCGGCCCGCTGGCATCGACCAGGATGGTGTAGCCATCCGGCGCCGCCTTGGCGACCACGTCCGTGCCGATGCCACCGTTGGCGCCGCCGCGGTTATCGACCACGAAGCTCACGCCCATGCTCTCGCCCATCTTCTGCGTCACCATGCGCGCGGTGATGTCGGCCGCGCCGCCCGCCGCATAAGGCACGATGACGCGAATCGGCCGGTTCGGATACTGCTGCGCTTGCGCGGCGCCGCAGGCCAGGGCGCACATGGCGGCGCACGCGGCCGCCGCGATCTGTCTGAAAGTGGTCATGTCTGTCCTCGTTCCCTGTTTCTGTGGTTGAAGTCTTTTGCCGTGGCTTACGCCCGGCGGGTCAAGCGCCGCGCATTATGCCTTGGGGTCACGCTGTATTGCCTTATGGGGCCGCTGCAATATGACAGATCATTTCGCAGACACCCTGATAAAACCTAAGGTTTTTCGCGGATTTTGGCGCCGCGCTTACCACATTCGTGGTCGCCCCTACGAAAACCACGGAAAACCACGGTGATTTTCGCGCCGTGGTCAACACAAGTGTGGCCAGCCGTCGCCCGCTGGAAAACCCCGGCGAACCACCTCAACCGGTTCGCATTGCCCTTGTCGGAATGCGGGTGCGCTGCCTTTGCAGTGCCCCCATCCTTCGACAGGCTCAGGATGAACGGCTGGGGTTTGCGCCGCAACATCGCCTCGGGCGCAACACATTTGTGGTGCCGGCAACGCGACCGCTGACCGGTCACTTCATTCCTTGCAACAGACGCAGCACACCGCATACAGCCAAGTCTAAGCACAATTTCCGCCGCGTGCCGCGATCTGCATCAGCTTTTGCCCAATTCAACTAAATAGAGCGATGCCCCTAAGCGTTGCCCTGCTGCTGGCGCAACAGGTCGCGCACCTGGCTGGCGTGCGGGATGCCATGGAAAATGATCTCGGCCTTGTCGGTGGCGGCGGAGGAAATCTCCAGGTCGCCCACGCCAAACAGCCCGGAGATGCCGCGCTTGGCCATGTTGATGCTGCGCACGTCATGGATGCGCACCTCGTTCGAACTCTTGGCGACCAGCCCTTCCTCGATCATCACCAGGCGCGGCGTCACCATGTAGCTATGGCGCGCGCGGGCGATGAAAATGCCGGCGATGACGATCAGCCCGGCGCCGTAGGCGGCGAGCAGCAACACGCCGACCACCCACCACCAGAAATAACGCCAGTGCGAGGGATGGCCGCGCCACAACGGCGCGGTCGCGGAGTTTTCTTGATCGGCGGCTTCAGTCATGGCGCAATTCTAGCGCCTTGCGCCGGCGCGCAAGCTGATGCGGCGCATGCGCGCGGCGCCCGGCGCTCAAGCCCAATCCTTCTCGCCGCCACCCTCGCCCGCACCCTCCTCCGGCGGCTTCACCGGCGCGGCCAGCACCTTGTCCACCCGCTTGCCGTCGATGTCCACCACTTCCAGGGTCCAGCCTTCCCACTCGACGCGGTCGGTGGTGCGCGGCAGGCGCCCGAGCAAGAGCATCATCATGCCCGAGAGCGTGTGGTACGCGCCCTTGTCTTCCTCCGGCACCTCGTGCAGCGACAACCGGTCCTTCAATTCCGGGATCGGGATCAGCCCGTCGAGCAGCCATGAGCCGTCCTCGCGCTGGATCGCCCAGGAATCCTCGACGTCGCGCGGCTTGAACTCGCCGGTGATCGCTTCCATCACGTCGCGCAAGGTCACCATGCCCTGCACCTCGCCATACTCGTCGATGACGAACGC
Source organism: Burkholderiales bacterium (assembly GCA_036498945.1). Classification (GTDB taxonomy): domain Bacteria; phylum Pseudomonadota; class Gammaproteobacteria; order Burkholderiales; family JAEUOS01; genus JAQGMJ01. The sequence goes on from DASYEQ010000097.1 coordinate 37,699, forward strand.
CATCTGCGTGCCGGAAGCGCGAAAGTTCTGCAACAGCTCCAGCCCCGACAGACTCTCCGGTACGAACACCGGCGCGCCGATCCCGCTGTTCAGATCCGGCGTCTCGCCCTTGAGCAGCTTGCGCAACAGCGTGCGCGCGCTCACCACCCCCGCCACGTCGTGCCAGCCGCCGCGCAGCACCGGAAAGCGCGTGTGGTCGCCCTCCTCGATGCGCTCCACGTTCTGCCCCCAGGCCACGCCGGCGTCGAGCGTCACGATCTCCGAGCGCGGCACCATCAGCGAACCCAGCGCGCGATCGTCCAGGCGGAATACGTTGCGCACCATCTGGTGCTCGTCCTTCTCGATCTCCCCGCTCTCCGAACCCGCGCGCATCAACGCGTGGATCTCCTCCTCCACCTCCTGCTCCCCATGCTCGCGCACCGGCATCAGCTTGAGCAGAAAATCCGTCGACCCCGCCAGCAGCAGCACGAACGGCTTGGTGATCGCCGAAAGCAGCTTCAGCGGCCGCGACACCGCGCGCGCGATCCCCTCCGCCGCCAGCTGCCCCAGACGCTTGGGCACCAGCTCCCCCAGCACGATCGAGAAATACGTGATCCCCACCACCACGATGGCCGTTGCCGCATACCCCGCCGGCTTCGCCTCCATCCCCATCTGCTTGAGCCACGCCGACAACGGCTGCGCCAGCGCCCCCTCGCCGATGATGCCGTTCAGAATGCCGATGGAAGTAATGCCGATCTGCACCGTAGAGAGAAAGCGCGTCGGCTCCTGCCCCAGCTCCACCGCCGCGATCGC
>DASYEQ010000098.1:0-6385 GCA_036498945.1 Burkholderiales bacterium
CCGCGCCGAGATCGAGGGCGAGATGGGCGACAGCCTGCCCGGTCTGCAGGCCCGCCTGATGAGCCAGGCGCTGCGCAAGCTCACCGCCTCGATCTCCAAGACCCACACCCTGGTGATCTTCATCAACCAGATCCGCATGAAAATCGGTGTCATGTTCGGCAACCCCGAGACCACCACCGGCGGCAACGCGCTCAAGTTCTACGCCTCGGTACGCCTGGATATCCGCCGCACCGGCGCCATCAAGGACGGTGAAGAGGTAGTCGGCAACGAAACCCGCGTCAAGGTGGTGAAGAACAAAGTGGCGCCCCCGTTCAAGGAAGCGCACTTCGACATCCTCTACGGACAAGGCATTTCGCGCGAGGGCGAGATCATCGAACTCGGCGTCGAGCACAAGATCATCGAAAAGTCCGGCGCCTGGTACAGCTATAACGGCGAGCGCATCGGCCAGGGCAAGGACAACACCCGCACCTGGCTGAAGGAAAACGCCGCCATCGGCACCGAGGTCGAGGCCAAGGTGCGTGAAGCCCTGGGCGTGCGCAATGCCGCGCCTGCCGCGGACGAAGAGTAGGCATGTGGCCGCCGCGGTCTCGTGGCGCGCGGCCAGCCCGCGCTGCGGACGACGGCGGCTTCGAGCAATGCGCGCCGGCGGAAGCGGCGCCCGCCGCTACCACTACTGAAGAAAACACCGGCCGCGCCAATGGAGCGGCCGGTGCTCGTCGGCGTGGCGATTTTGGCCGCCGTACCGAGTCCGAAGCGCCCTTGAATGCGGCGCAGTTGCGCATGCGCGGCATCGCGCTCCTGGCGCGGCGCGAGCACAGCCGCGCCGAACTGCAGAACAAGCTGAAGCGTTACAGCGAAGACGCGGCCCTGATCACCCAGGTGCTGGACCAGTTGCAGGCGGAAAAACTGCTGTCTGACGCGCGTTTCGCTGAAAGCGTGGCGCGGGTGCGCGGCGCGCGTTTCGGCAGCGCGCGGGTGGCGCAGGATCTGCGCGCCAAGGGGGTCAGCGGCGAGGTGGCGGGCCGGCTGGTGAGTGAGCTCAAGGCGACCGATGCCGAACGCGCGCAGGCGGCCTGGGAAAAGCGCTTCGGCGATGCCCCCGCGGATGCGGCCGAGCGCGCCAAACAGATGCGTTTTTTGCAGTCGCGCGGATTTTCACCGGAAGTGATCCGCCGCGTGGTGCCGCGCGCACAACGCGCTGCGCCGGAAGACAGCGACGACTAGAAGCAGCGCCGGCTGGATAAAAACAACATTGCCTGGAAGCCGCCGAATAGAAACAGCGCGGCTGGGAACAGTATCAGCCGGAAAGAAACAGCGACAAGCAGAAGCACGACGACTCACCCGGCGCCGTTGCGCTCTCAGGCGGCGCGATTGCCCTGCTGGGTATGCGGATGGGCGATCAGTGCCGCCGCTTCCATGGCGGTGAGCGGCTGGCCGAAATAAAAGCCCTGCAATTCGCGGCAGCCGTGCTGCAGCAGCTTGTTCAACTGGCGCTCGTTTTCCACCCCTTCGCCGAGCACGCGCAAGCCCAGGCTCTTGGCCAGCGCAATGGTGGCGCGCACGATGGCATCGTCGTCGCTGTTGGCGCTGGAGGTGGGCGAACCCAGGTCGCGCACGAATATGCGGTCGATCTTCAGCTTGTCCACCGGCATACGTTTAAGATAAGCGAGACTGGAATAACCGGTGCCGAAGTCGTCGATCGTCAGGCCTACCCCCAGGTGATGCAGCTCGTCCAGGGTCGCCATGGCATGTTCTTCATGGTGCATGAACGCGGACTCGGTGATTTCCAGTTCCAGGTCGGCAGCGGCCAGGCCGGTTTCGGCCAGCACGTCGCGCACCGCGCCCGGCAGGTCGGTCTGGTGCAGTTGCAGGGTGGAGACATTGACCACCATCTCCGGCACTGTCAACCCGGTGCGTTTCCAGTCGGCCGCCTGGCCGCAGGCGTGGCGCAGCACCCATTCGCCGAGCGGCACGATCAGGCCGGTCTCCTCAGCCACCGGGATGAACTCGGCAGGGCCGAGCAGGCCGCGTTCCGGATGGCGCCAGCGCACCAGCGCCTCCAGGCCGATCAGGCGCATGCCGTCGTCGCGGCCGACTTCGAATTGCGGCTGGAAGTACAGCACCAGCTCGTCCATCTTGAGCGCGCGCCGCAGGTCGTTCTCGATGAACAGGCGCGCCTCGGCGGCACGCGTCATCTCGGTGGAGAAAAAGCGAAAGCAATTGCGCCCGGCTTCCTTGGCCTGGTACATCGCCGTGTCGGCGTGCTTGAGCAGGGCCTCGGGATCGGCGCCGTCCTCCGGATACAGGCTGATGCCGATGGAGGTGGAGAGATACAGTTCGTGGCCGCCGGAGACGAAAGGCTCGCTGGCGCTGGCGATGATCTTCTCCGCCACCTTGGAGCAGGCGCGCGGCGACTTCACGTCCGGCAGCACGATGACGAATTCGTCGCCGCCCAGGCGCGCCACCACGTCGCCTTCGCGGGTGGCACTGCGCAGGCGCTCGGTCAGCGCCTTCAGCAGCTCGTCGCCCACAGTGTGGCCGAGCGAATCATTGATGTTCTTGAAGCGGTCGATGTCCAGGAACATGAAGCCCACCATGCGCCCGGCGCGCTCGGCGCGCGCGATGGTCTGGCGCGTGTGGTCGGCAAGAAGTACCCGATTGGGAAGCCCGGTGAGCGGGTCGTACATGGCGAGCGCGCGCACCTTCTCCTCGGCGCGCCGGCGCAGCGTGATGTCGCGAGCATTGCAGATGACGCCGCCGATCGCCGGGTCGTTCACCGCGTTGGTGAAGATGGTCTCCATGTTGCGCCACACGCCGCTCTTGTGGCGAAAGCGGAATTCGGCACGCTGCACCGCGCCCGGCTCGGCCATCACCCGGCGGTAGATGGTGGTGACGTCCGCCGCGTCATCGGGGTGGATGTGGTCGAGCTTGCGGGTGCCGATCAGGTCGGCCGGTTCGTAGCCCAGCATGGCTTCCACCGGCGGGCTGACGAAGATGAAGCGCAGGTCGCCGTCCAGCACCGTCAGCGCATCGGAAGAGCGCGCCATCAGTGAGCGCAGGCGCTGCTCGCTCGCTTCCAGGCGCTGTTGCGCCGCCTTGCGCTCGCGCATGTCGCGGAAGAAGGCGTAGAAGCGGCCGCCGTGCGCCTCCACGTAGTTCAGGCTCGCCTCCAGCGGCACGACGTCGCCGCCCTTGGTGCGGTGCTGCGATTCAAACACGCCGCGCGGCGTGTTCTGCACCGTCGCGTTGTCCCACATCGTGCCGACGACGATCTCGCGCACGTTGCAGCCGATCAGTTCGTCGCGCGCGTAGCCGAGCATGCGGCAATAGGCGTCGTTAACGTCGAGGATGGTGCCTTCGCCGCTGTGCACCCAGAAACCGTCAAAGGAACGGTGCAGCATCATCTGGTACTGCGACTCCAGTTCCTTCTCATGCGTGATGTCGTGGGCGAAGGCGACGAAGCCCTGCGGCTCGCCGCCGGCGCCGCGGATCACCGCGGTGGAGACGCGGATCATCAGGCTGCTGCCGTCGCGCCGCATGCGCTCCAGTTCCACCCCTTGCAAACCCTGGCCGCGGCCGGCGTCGGCGACGATGGCCTCGAACTCGGCCTGGCGCGCCACCGGTACCGTGGGCGGCCGGCGCCCCAGCACCTCGATCGCGTGCCAGCCGAACATCGCCTGCGCCTGGGCGTTCCATGACGTAAGCCGGCCCTCGAGATCGACCGAATACACCGCCACCGGCGCGCTCTGGATCAGCGTATTGAGGAACTGGTTCGAACTGGCGAGCGCCGCCTCGGCATCGAAGCGCTCGGTGACGTCGGTGAAACTGGTGAGCAACACCGGGCGCGTGCCGTAGCGCACCGGGTCGCAATTGACGATCACGCGCCGGCGCACGCTGCCCGCCGCGCCCATCGGCCGCAGCCACAGTTCCAGGTCGCGCACCTCGCCGTCGCTGCGCAGGCGCTTCATCAGGCGGCCGCGGTCTTCCGGATCTTCGTACAGCGTGTCGGTGGAGGGTAGCGGTGCGTTGGCCGTCACGCCGAACAAGGCGCGCGCGCGGCTGTTGGCAGCGAACTGCTCGCCCGAATCGATGGAGACCAGGGCAAGGGCCACTGGCGCGTTCTCCAGCACCAGGTTGAAGCGGGCTTCGATTTCGCTGCAGGGCGCTACGGCGGAGGCGGCAGGGCGTACCTTGCGCCGGCGCAGCGCCCACCAGGAAACACCCGCGCCCGCGGCGGCGGCCAGCAAGAGGCCGGCGCCGAACGCGGCCGCGCGCGGCCAGGCGGCTTCAGGCGCGGCGAACGTCGGCTCAGCCGCGCAAGCCGCGGCAATCGTCGCCGCCAGGCTGCCGAGGCGCGAAGCCATACGCCGCGCGGGCCTGGCCGCCGCAGCGCATTGCTTGGGTTGTGACGCGCTGCGCGTCGCGAAGAAGTTCACGGGAATGGACGGCGTCGGAGGGTGCGGCTTTGTTGATCGAGGTATGCCGAACGAGTGACAGATGCGCAGGATGCAGAGAAAGAGCCTGCGGGTCAATATGCTATTATGTCCAGGCCTGATTGACCGGTCACGGGTGCCGCGCGACGGGTCGCGAATTAGCTCCCCCTGATGGTTTCCGGCCAGGGCAGCGGGCATATATTCGAGCTCGCTGATACAGCCGCGGGCGGGCCCTATTTCACTCCGGCATTTTTTCCGCGTCTCCGCGTCTTCAAATGATGTCTTCCGCTGAATCCGGCGCGCCTGCCAAGTCCGCCGGCCGCCGTCGCCTGCACACCCGCACCATCGTCGTCGAAGTCTACGAGCGCGATGATGGCCAGTTTGACCTGGAAGCGCGCTTGACCGATGTCAAGGATCACGATCTGCCGCTGGCCTCCGGGCTGCGTCCCGCGGGCACGCCGGTGCACGATATGCGCCTGCATGTGTCGGTGGATGCGGCCTTCAACGTCACCGAGGCCGCCGGGCATTCGAGCACCGTGCCCTATCCCGGCATCTGCGAAACCATCGGCCCCGCGTATGGCGTGCTCAAGGGCCTGAACCTGATGAACAAATTCCGCGCCGCCGTAATGCAGGCCATCGGCGGCCAGCGCGGCTGCACCCATTTGAGCGAGCTGGCGGGCGTGCTGCCCACCGCCGCGGTGCAAGCGGCCGCCGGTATACGCAGGCAGGACCCGAACGTGCAGCCGTTCCAGCTTGATCGCTGTCACGCACTGGTGACGGATGGCGAAGGCGTGCGGCGCTTTTATCCGCGCTGGTATCGCAGCAAGCCTGCCGGTGCCGCGCAACACAACGAGGTGATCGACCCGGCTTGATTTACCTCAAGCCGCAATCTTGATCATTCGCAAGGCCAGCGACCGCCGCCGCATTTTATGCTCGCGCGGTTTTCCGGGGAATCACGGATAATGCTGGGCTGACTTGAATCTTGAACGATGAGCAGAAGGGGCTGACGTGAAAATACACGAGTATCAAGGTAAGGAAATCCTGCGCAAATACGGCGTACCCACGCCGCGCGGCATTCCCTGTTTTTCGGTGGACGAAGCCGTGGCCGCGGCGGAAAAGCTGGGCGGCCCGGTATGGGTGGTGAAGGCGCAGATCCACGCCGGCGGCCGCGGCAAGGGCGGCGGCGTCAAGGTGGCGAAGTCGATCGCCGACGTCAAGGCGCGTGCCGGCGAGATCATGGGCATGCAGCTCATCACGCACCAGACCGGCCCGGAAGGCCAGAAAGTGCGCCGCCTGCTGATCGAAGAGGGCGCCGACATCAAGAAGGAACTCTACGTCGGCATGGTGGTGGACCGCGTCACCCAGGTGGTGGCGCTGATGGCTTCCTCCGAAGGCGGCATGGACATCGAGGAAGTCGCTGCCCACACCCCGGAAAAGATCCACAAGATTTTCATCGACCCGGTGGCCGGCCTGCTGGATGCCGATGCCGACGCGATTGCCCTGAAAATCGGCGTGCCGCAGGCTTCCCTGCCGGAGGCGCGCAAGTGCCTGCAGGGCCTGTACAAGGCGTTCTGGGAAACCGATGCCTCGCTGGCCGAAATCAACCCGCTGATCGTCACCGGCGACGGCAAGGTGATCGCGCTCGACGCCAAGCTGAACTTCGATTCCAATGCCCTGTTCCGTCATCCCGACATCGTCGCCATGCGCGACCTGGATGAAGAAGATCCGGCGGAAATCGAGGCCTCCAAGTTCGACCTCGCCTACATCTCGCTGGACGGCACCATCGGCTGCCTGGTCAACGGCGCCGGCCTGGCGATGGCGACCATGGACGTGGTCAAGCTCTACGGCAGCGCGCCCGCGAACTTCCTCGACGTCGGCGGCTCCGCCACGCCCGAGAAGGTGACCGAAGCCTTCAAGATCATGCTGAAAAATCCGCATCTGCAGGCGATCCT
>DASYEQ010000099.1:0-6644 GCA_036498945.1 Burkholderiales bacterium
ACTTCATGCAGGCGCTAGTGTCTGCCTTTCGACCTATGGAGATCTACTCATGAGCAAGAAAGAGCGAAGTTCGCAAAATCCGGACAAGCAAAACCTTAACCAGGGCAGCCAGAAGCAGTCGCAAAGCGGCGGCCCCTCCCACGCAAGCGGCACGGACAAGCAGAAGCAACAGCAGCAAACCGGCAACCAGGGCGGCGGTTTCGCCAACTGGGAAAAGAGCCACGAGAAGGAAATCAATCACGAGTAGTCACCACCTGGGCCTGTGCGCTGCCGTAATGGCGGCCCCGGTGCGCCCGCGGCTTGAGGCAATGCAGTAACGCCGACAGTCCAGGCGCATTGCGATCACGAAGATCGATGCAGACCCGCACCCCGGGTACTCCCCGGGGCCACCCCGGCCCTGCGCCGGGGTTTTCATTACCTGTACGGCTTCTTCAGGTCTTGCGGCCGTCGTAAAAATCCTTCTGCACCGCCTGCGGATCAAAGCCGTCGATGCAACGCGCGTTCACCGCCACCATCGGGCCGTTCGGCCCGGCGCCTTCGCCGTAGGGCGCGATGCCGCAGTTGGCGCAAAAGTGATGCTGGAGCACATGCTTGTTGAAGGTGTAGGTGGAAAGATCGTCAGGCGAAGTGGTGAGCCTGAAGCTGGTGGCCGGCAGGAACCACAGCAGGCCGCCGCGGCGCATGCACATCGAACAATTGCATTCCATTACCTTATCCAGCGTGCCTTCGGCTTCGAAGGCGATCTTGCCGCAATGACAGCTGCCTGTGTATTTCATTCCGGTCTCCTTGATGGCGGTGTAGCGGGCGCAGCTTATACGACCCGGTTGCAGCGCCGCAAGTTCGCCGCCTTACAATCCATTGTCGCTTTGATGAGGAGTTTGCATGCGCTACGAACTCTATTACTGGCCCGAAATCCAGGGCCGCGGTGAATTCGTCCGCCTGGCGCTGGAAGCCGGCGGCGCCGATTATGTCGACGTCGCGCGCGGCGGCAAGAAGGGGCAAGGCGTCGCCGCGATGCTGCAATTGATGCAGGGAAAGTCGCGCATCCAGGCCGACCAGGCGCGCCTGCCGTTCGCGCCGCCCTTTCTCAAGGTAGGGCGCGAGCTGATCGCGCAGACCTCCCTCATCCTCGACACCTTCGGCCCCGTGCTCAAGCTGGCGCCGCGCGACCCTGCCGCGCGGCGCTTCGCGCAACAGTTGCAACTCACCATGGCCGACCTGGTGGTGGAAGCGCACGACACCCATCACCCGATCGCCAGCAGCCTCTACTACGAAGAGCAGAAGGCGCCGGCGAAAAAGCGCAGCAAGATTTTCATCGCCGAACGCATTCCCAAATTCCTCGATTATTTCGAGGAGGTGCTCACGCGCAACCCGCGCGGGGCGAAACACCTGGTGGGCGCCGGCCTCACCTATGCCGACCTCTCGCTGTTCCAGGTGCTCGAAGGCCTGCGCTATGCGTTTCCAACATCGATGAAGCGCGGCGAAAAGGCCTGGCCCAATGTGGTGGCCTTGCATGATCGGGTGGCCGAGTTGCCGCGCATCGCCGCCTACCTCGCTTCGCCGCGGCGCATCGCCTTCAATGAAATGGGCATCTTCCGCCGCTACGCGGAGCTGGAGCGCTAGACGCGCGGCGCATCCAAAAGCCGAGCCCGGCGCGTCCGGGGCCGCCATCCGCGCCGGGATTCTTCCATGCAAATGTCATGGATTTACGCATTTTTGTGGCGGGAAAGCTGGATGAAAGAAGCCCGCCACATTGGCCTTTCGCGTCAAGACAACATATTTAACAATCTTCTCCGCCTCTGCGGGCATGCAGCAAAAGCGCGCGCAACCGCCTCTAGAGGACTGTCGCCTGAGAGCAAAACCCCGGTGCCGTGCCTCGTGTTGCGATGCGATCCACACGCTAGCGCCAGAGGGAGAGCTGGTATTTTTCTTGATCTACGTCAAGCCGCAGAACAGGGGCTGGTTCTACATTAATTTCTGCTCATGTTTTGTAACAAGAGGGCGTTATCCTTCGCAGTGGCGAATGCATAGCCAAAGCCCCATGCCGGACCAAAAATAAAAAGCCGGGAGCGCAATGCTGCGCTCACATAAAAGCAGTTTTCCGGACCCAGACAAACAGGTTACCTCATGGTTTTTCAGTGGCAGCACATGGCCGCAAAAGCGCGGCACCTGATACGCGGCATCGCGGGCGCACTCGCGGCCTGCGGTAGCGCCGCGCTGCTCTGCGCCTGCGTTTCCGGCACCTCGGCCGACGTCGCCTGCAACAACACCAGCCCCGATGCGCCGCTCACCGGCGACATCAAGAGCAACGTGGTGGTGCCGCGCCACGCCACCTGCTACCTGCGCGCCAACATCACCGGCGACGTGCATGTGCAGGACGGCGCCCGCATCTACGTGCTCGGCGGCACCCGCATCAACGGCAACTTCCGCGCCATCGGCGCGGCGCAGGTGCGCTTCAATCTCGACGGCGTTTCCCCCGCCGGCACTTCGCGCGCCACGCGCGCCGCGCCGCAGGGCATCTACGTCGCCCACAACCTGGTGGTGAAGGAATCGCGCCTGACCGGCGAATCCGGCGTTGCCGCCACCGAGATCGGCGGCAACCTGGTGATCCTGCGCAACGCCGACGGCGGCGGGCTCACGCACGCCAGCTTCAACGTCTGCACCCCCGGCATGTGCCGGCCCGAGGCTGCCGTCCGCGTCCACAAGTCGGTGAAGATCCGCCAGAACCAGATCGCCGTGGCGATCAACTACACCAGTATCGGCGCCAACCTCCAGTGCGCCAGCAACGATCACGTCCCCGTGCTGATGAAGGCCGGCGCCGGCGCCGGGCACGTGGCCGTCAAGGGCCGCAGGAGCGGCCAGTGCGAACACCTGCATGAAGTCGTGATGGCGCCGCCGCCGGCGAGCGCTGCCCCGGCGCTTGCCGCCCCGGCCGCCTCCGCGAGCCAGCCCAGCGCCTGACGTACCGTCTTTCTTCCTGGCGAAATTTGGCCAGTTAAACGCCCGCGCAAGCGGGCGTTTCTTTTTGCTCGACGTCGGCATGAGTGCGGCAGGTGCGCCCTTCTACGCGGCTGCGCGCGAAGATGCCGCGGCCCCTGCGCGCGGCGCGCCCGCGCTGCTACAGTAGCGTCCATGCGCCGGCCATCTCCGAGCCGGCCCGAGGAGACAGGCTTGATCATCGAAACCCAGGAGGACGTCACCACCGCCGTCCTCGACGAAATGCGCCGCACGCCGGATGCGCGCAGCAAACAGATACTCGACGCCCTGGTGCGCCACCTGCACGGCTTCGTGCGCGAGGTGAAGCTCACCGAGCGCGAATTCCAGGAAGCCGTGCGCCAGATCGCGCGCCTCGGGCAGCTTACCACCGCCAGCCACAACGAAGTGATGCTGATGATGGGCTCGCTCGGCGTCTCCAACCTGGTCTGCCTCATCAACAACGGCGCGGGCGGCACCCAGCCGACGCAGGCCAACAATCTCGGCCCCTTCTGGCGCGAAGGCGCGCCGCCGGTGGAAAACGGTGAGAGCCTGTTGCGCTCGGCCACGCCCGGCGACGCCCTGTTCTTCAACGGCCAGGTGCGCGACAACCGCGGCGCGCCGGTGGCAGGCGCGGAAGTCGACGTGTGGCATTCCTCGCCCATCGGCCTGTACGAAAACCAGGACACCGAGCAGGCCGAGATGAACCTGCGCGGGCGCTTCACCACCGATGCCCAAGGCCGCATCCGCTTTCGCAGCGTCAAGCCGGGCGCCTACCCGGTGCCGATCGAAGGCCCCACCGGCGATCTCCTGAAAGCGCAGCGCCGCCACAACTGGCGCCCCGCGCACCTGCACTTCCTCATCTACAAGCCCGGCTACAAGACCATTGCCTCGCAGGTCTACAGCAACGACGACCAGTATCTCGAAACCGATTCGCAGTTCGGCGTCACCCGCGCATTGATCGGCAACTACGTGCGCCACGAGTCCGGCACGCCCCCCACCGCCGACGTCAAGGGCGCCTGGTACACCCTGGAACACGACTTCGTCATCGAGCCCGGCGAAGCCCGCCTGCCCAAACCCCCCATCACCGGCAAAGCCAAGAAGGCACCGTAAAAAAGAACTGGGATCGGTCGGTTCGAATATCCGGAAATGAGAAACGGACAGACCTTTACAGAAGGGCTCGTTTTGAAGGGAAATGTGGTCTGTCCCGATTATGAAGAGGTAGGAGAGAAAATGAATAGGCTAGCGAAGCAGAGGAATCATAAGCAAAGGGTATCAGGTACATCTTCAACTGAAATTTTCCTAAGGGATGTGTCGGCGATAGCTTCATTTTTATTTGTAATCTTCCTCGGGGGCTTCGCGCCAGGCTCTCACGCGGAAGGGAAGCTTGCTTCTCCAACTGGCTATTATGAGACCAAGTCGGGACCTGAAGGTGAACATAACCGATTGTGCATTTACGACGAAAAGCGCGGGAAATTCCGAGTTGTGATTACGACGGTTTATTGCAAACCATCCATGTCCGCCGATTGCGCTGATGCAAAGATCGCGGAGGCGACGTTTTTGGCAAGCCTGAAAAACGGAATGCTAAATTCTCCAAATAAAAAAAGCTGTGATCTATCTTTGTCATTTAAAGGGGGGAGCGCCTTCATCGAGCAAGGTCGTAAGGAGTGTGGCGCGGAGCTACCGTATGAGAATGCTGCTGGACAGTACTTTAGAAAAGAACACAATCTTACTGATGATTCCTGTAGTCCATAACGATGCTGCGATAGCTATAGTGCCCATCTTGGCATGAACGCTTTAAGAATAATTGAGGGGCAGACTGAACCAACCCTTTTTTCGGACACATCAATTAACCCACAGCGAGCCCTTGTTCGAACTCGGTTGGCCTGGCGAAGTCCAGCGCTTGATGAATCCGCTGGCGATTGCAAAAGACCTCGATGTAGTCGAAGATCGCCGCACGGGCATGCGCGCGGCTATCGAAGATCACATTTCAAGACCGCGCTGGCGTAACGCCGCGCTTCAGAGCTCGTGGTCGAAGGGTAATAGCGACAGCAGCTCCACCTTCATGCGCTGCCAGTCGTCCTTCGCCGGTTCCTTGTAGAGCGTGAGGGCCTGGCCGTTTTCCTTGGTATGCCAGGCGATGCGCTTGCCGTCGGTGCCGGGGGCCTTTTCCAGGGTCACGTGATAGCTGTTTTCCGGCGCCGCCAGGGCATCGAAAAAGCGCAGGCCCTGGGTGGCCAGGTCATGGCTTTCGATCAGCAGGCCCAACTCGGTGTTGAGATGCCTCGAGCGCTGGTCGAAATTCATCGAGCCGACGAAAATGCGGTCGTCGTCGAACATGTAGAGCTTGGTATGCAGGCCGAAGTTGCCGTAGCTGGAGAGCCACACCGGCTGGTGGGTGCCGCGCGGCGAGCCGGGGCGCGCGCGCTCTTCATAAAGGTCGAAGCCGTCGTTCAGCACGCGCTTGCGGTAATGCAGGTAGCCGGCAGCGGCGGCGGGCTCGTTGTTCGCCGGCAGTGAGTTGGTCAGCAGGCGCACCTCGACGCCGCGCTCGTGCTGGTCTTCCAGCAGGCGCATGCCGTCTTCGCCCGGCACGAAATAGGCCGAGACCATGGTGATCTTTTCGCGCGCTTCGGCGAAGGCGCGATCGATGGCGCGCGAGAGCAGGCGCCCGCGCTCGTCCTTTTGCGCGATCTCGCGCTTGTCCGGGCTGTCGAACTCCACCTGCGCATTGGCCCAGGCCAGCGGAATGCGCCCGTCGAGCATGCCGCGCAGTGGCTCGCCGCTGCCGATGCGGCTGTAGTAATCGCTGCCGTCGTCCTTCTTGTCCTGGCGGTGCTCGCGCAACGCCGCGCGGTAGGTGGCGAGCATCTTCGCATCGTCGCTGTAAGGAGAAAGCGCCTTCACCGGAATGGCCGGCGTGCTTTTCCAGAACAGGTCGAAGGTGGAAGAAAGCTTCGCCACGATGGGCCCGCCGGCGAAGGTCTCGAAATCGCCCTGCTGGCCGTCGGGGTCGACCTGGAAATAGGCGTCGCCGATGTTGCGCCCGCCGACCAGGCAGACGGCATTGTCCACCACCATCAGCTTGTTGTGCATGCGGTAATCGAGGCGGCGCAGCCAGAGCAATATCTCCGCCCCGCGGATGATCTTCGAATCGCCGCGGTAGCGCAGCGGGTTGAACAGGCGCACCTCGATATTCGGATGCGCGTCCAGCGCCTCCACCTGCGCGTCTTCGCCGACGTTGTCGATGTCGTCGATGAGCAGGCGCACGCGCACCCCGCGGTCGGCCGCGCGCAGGATGGCGTCGATCAGCAGCTTGCCGGTCTCGTCGGCGCGAAAGATGTAGTACTGCATGTCGATGGTCTTTTGCGCAGCGTCCATCATTTGCGCGCGCAAGAGGAAGCCGTCGATGCCGGCCGGCACCAGGCGGAAGGCCGACTGGCCGCCATGCGCCTGCGAGGCGTCGGCGAACTGCTTGCCGAGTTTGGTTTCCTCGGGGTGCTCCAGCGCAACCGACTGCGTCTTCGGAAGATCCGCGCCCGGCGGCAGGCCGGCGCAGCCGCCGGTGACGCCGAGCACGGCGAGCAGCAATAGCAAGCTGATCCAGCGCAGCGCGCGCGGCGTCAGGGTTTGCGGGCGCAAGGAGGGCGTGGCGTCGGCCTGCATGGTCG
>DASYEQ010000100.1:0-36553 GCA_036498945.1 Burkholderiales bacterium
TTCGGCATCGAGGGCTATGGCGATCACGAGACCATCAAGCGCGCTTCCAAGGTCGCCAAGGAATACAGCCAGTGGGCGAGCGAAAAGCAGCGCGAGGAATGCAACATCAAGGAACTGTGGGTCTCGACCAAGTGCGGCGAGTCCGACACCACCTCCGGCTGCGGCGCCAACCCCACCGTCGGCGCGGCCTTCGACCAGCTGCACCCGCTGGGCAACTACCTGTGCTTCGGCGAGACCTCCGAGATCACCGGCGGCGAATCCATCGTCGCGGCGCGCTGCGCCAATGACGCGGTGCGCGAGAAGTTCATGTTCATGTTCAACCGCTACCAGGACATGATCAACCGCTGGAAGACCGACGACCTTTCCGAGTCGCAGCCGACCAAGGGCAACATCGCCGGCGGCCTCACCACCATCGAGGAAAAGGCGATGGGCAATATCCAGAAGATCGGCAAGAAATGCACCGTGGACGGCGTGATCGACAAGGCGGAAATGCCCGAGCACCCCGGCCTGTGGTTCATGGATTCGTCTTCCGCCGCCGCCGAAATGGTGACCCTGTGCGCGGCCTCCGGCTTCGTGGTGCACTTCTTCCCCACCGGCCAGGGCAACGTGATCGGCAACCCGATCCTGCCCGTGATCAAGATTTGCGCCAACCCGCGCACCGTGCGCCTGATGAGCGAGCACGTCGATGTTGATTCCTCGGCCTTGCTGCAAAGCGAGATCACCCTCGAACAAGCCGGCGACATGTTGCTCGAATGCATGCTGCGCACCGCCAACGGCCGGCTCACCGCCGCCGAAGCGCTGGGGCACCGCGAATTCGTGCTCACCCGCCTGTTCGAAAGCGCGTAAGCTCGTAGAGGCAAAAGTCTTCGGAGGAGGGGTAGAGAGCGGTCCGCGAACATGCGCGGGCACGCCGGACAAACCGGGCGGGTATACGCAGCACCGCCCGGTCTCTATCCAGAAATTTCGGATCAACAGGCAGAAAGCCGTGCCCATGGCGCATCGCATCGTCATCACCGAATTCATGGACCTGCCCGCAGTGGAGCAATTGCGGGCAAAGTACGACGTTTTATTCGCGCCGGACTTCGTCAAGCAGCGCACCGAATTGCTGGTCGCGGTGAAGGACATTCCCGCGCTGATCGTGCGCAACCTCACCCAGGTAAACCAGGAACTGCTGGATGCCGCACCGAAGTTGAAGGTGGTGGGGCGCCTGGGCGTGGGCCTGGACAACATCGATCTCGTCGCTTGTGAAAAGCGCGGCGTGAAGGTGATTCCCGCTGCCGGCGCCAATGCACTGTCGGTCGCCGAATACACGGTGACCACCGCGATGATCATGCTGCGCACCGCCTACTATTCGACCGCCGCGGTTGCCGCCGGCGAATGGCCGAAGCCCGTCCTCGGGCGCGGGCGCGAAATCGCCGGCAAGACCCTGGGCGTGATCGGCTACGGCTTCATCGGCCGCCTCTCGACCCGGCTGGCGCAGGCCCTCGGCATGCAGGTGATCGCCAGTGACCCTTACGTGCCTGCCGACGACCCGATCTGGAAAGCCACCAACGTGCGCCGCGTGGGCCTCGACGAATTGCTGGGCGCCGCGGATGTGGTCACCCTGCACATACCACTGCAGGAATCGACGCGCAACCTGATGAGCGCCGCCAACATCGCGAAGATGAAAAAAGGCAGCGCGCTGATCAATACCTCGCGCGGCGGCATCATCGACGAACATGCGCTGGCCGCCGCACTTAAAGAAGGCCGGCTGTGTGGCGCGGCGCTCGACGTATTCGAACACGAACCGCTGGCCGACACGCCGCACCTGAAGAACGTACCCAACCTGATTCTCACGCCGCACGTGGCCGGCATCACCGCCGAAGCCAATGCGCGCGTCTCCACCATGATCGCCGACGAAATCACGGCCTTCCTGGAACAGCATGGCTAAACTGGCTTTAAGCGAACTGCAAGCCCTGGCCGAAGGCGCGCTCGCCCGGGCCGGCGCCAATGCGGCGATGGCCAGGGCGACGGCGAAGGCATTGGTTGCGGCCGACGCGCAGGGACTGGCTTCGCATGGCGTTTCGCGCGTGCCGCAGTATGCCGGCCACCTGAAGATCAACCGCGCCGTCGGCGCCGCGCAACCGAAAGTGGCGCGCGCCAAGGGCGGCGCCGCACTGATCGATGCCGCCGAGGGTTTGGCGTTTGCCGCCTGCGAACTGGCGGTAGCCGAGGCGATTACCCGCGCGCGCGAACATGGCATCGCGTTTTCCGGCGTTACCAACAGTCATCATTTCGGCGCCGCCGCTTATCACCTGGACGCGGTGGCCGCCGCGGGTCTCGTCGGCTTCGCCTTCGGCAATTCGCCCTCGGCCATGCCGGCCTGGGGCGGCAAGCGCGCCCTCTTCGGCACCAATCCGATCGCCGCCGTGTTCCCGCGCAAGAACGGCGCGCCGGTCACCATCGACTTGTCGCTCTCGGAAGTGGCGCGCGGCAAGATCATGGTCGCGGCCAACCAGGGCAAGGCGATTCCCCTGGGCTGGGCGCTGGACAAGGACGGTGTGCCCACCACCGACGCCAAGGAAGCCCTCTCCGGCATGATGCTGCCGGCGGGTGGTGTCAAGGGCGCGATGCTGGCACTGATGGTGGAACTGATGGTGTGCGCGCTCACCGGTGCGCATTTCGGCTTCGAGGCCGATTCATTTTTCGTGAACGAAGGCAACCGGCCGCAGATCGGCCAGGCCTTCATCGCCATCGACCCGAACGCGCTGGCCGGCAACGAGATTTACTACGAACGCATCGAGACCCTGCTGGCGGCGATGCTGGCCGACCCCGAGGTGCGCGTCCCCGGCTACCGGCGCGACGAATTGGCGGCCAAGGCGCAAGCCGAAGGCGTCGAGATCCCCGAGGCTTTGGCCAAGCAGTTGCGCGAGCTGGCCGCGTAAACACAACAGGACCCCGCGAATGACCCCATCCGTACTCAAGGTGAAGGTGTGGCGCGGCAAGCAGAACGGCGAATTCGTCGGGTATGAAGTGCCGCGCCTGGAAAGCCAGACGGTGCTGGATGTTGTCACCTACATCCAGCGCAGCCTCGACCCCAGCCTTTCCTACCGCTTCGCCTGCCGCGTCGGCATGTGCGGCTCCTGCGCGATGACGGTCAATGGCGTGGCGCGCTGGACCTGCCGCACCCACGTCTCCAAAGTCGCGCAGGGTGACGCGCTGGAAATCGCCCCGCTGTCCAACCTGCCGGTGATCAAGGACTTGGCCACCGACATGCGCGAGTTCTTCGACAAGTGGGCCAAGGGCAAAGGTCAATTCCAGGGCACAAAGACGCGCCACGATGAATTCGAGCAAGTACGCCCGGATTCGCGCGAGCGCGCGGCGGCCAATGCCGGCATCGAGTGCATCGGCTGCGGTGTGTGCTATGCCTCCTGCGATGTCGTCACCTGGCGCCCGGACTTTCTCGGGCCGGCGGCGCTGAACCGCGCCTGGACCCTCGCCAACGACGTGCGCGACAACGCGCAGCGCGAGCGCCTGAAGGCGGTGGCGGGCGACATCGGCTGTCATTCCTGCCATACGCAGGGCTCGTGCAGCGAACGCTGCCCGAAGCAGATCGAACCGACCGCCGGCATCGCGGGCCTGAAACGCCTGACGGCGCGGGCGGCGGTGCGCGGGGAACTCGAATGAGCGCGCTCAATGCCGCTGCCATCACCCAGGCCAAGGCCTGGTACTGGCAGCGCATCAGCGCGATGGTGCTGGCGCTGTGCGTGCTGGTGCACCTGGGGGTCATCATCTATGCGGTGCGCGGTGGCCTGTCGGCAGCAGAGATTCTCGGGCGCACGCATGGCAGCTTCGTGTTCGGCACGTTCTATACGATCTTCGTGCTGGCCTGCGCGGTGCACGTGCCGATTGGTTTTGCGCGCATTTGCGAGGAGTGGTTTGGGCTCAAGACTTCCGCCGCGTGGCTGATCGCCAAGGCGCTGGGCCTCGTCATCCTGGTGATGGGCCTGCGCGCGGTCTACGGGGTGGTGCTGTGAAGCGGGTCAACGACTGGCGCGCGCGCAGCCATCCTTCGTGGTGGGCCTTCCTGGTGCATCGCCTCTCGGGCTTGTTGCTGGGGCTGTTCCTGCCGGTGCATTTCTGGGCCCTGGGCTTGGCGCTCAAGGGCGAGGCCAACCTCGAAGGGTTTTTGCGCTACACCGATGCGCCGCTGTTCAAATTCGGCGAGTGGGGGCTGGTGGTGCTGCTCTCGCTGCACATGATGGGCGGCGTGCGCCTGCTGTTGATCGAATTCGGCCCGTGGTCGGGGCAACGCAAGAACTGGATTGCCGGCGCCGTGGGTTTCGGCGTCGCCGCCGGGCTGGCGTTCGCGCTCGCCTTGTTCGCATAAGTTTGGAAGGAAGTCCGTCACTCAGGATTTGCAAAGCAGCAAATAGTCTCAGAGGCCACGCAGAAAGGCCCGAAGATTGGAAGTTCGCCACGACCAACCGGAGGAAGACACAAATGCAACAACTCTTCAAACGCCGCTTTTTCATACGCTTCTTCGTGCGCTCAGCCGCCGTCCTGGCGATCGCCTTGCCCCTGGCACCAACGGCGCGGGCGCAAACCAATTGGCCGTCCCGGCCGGTGCGCATCATCGTGCCGTTCGCCCCCGGCGGCACCACTGACGTCGTGGCGCGCCTGGTGGGCCAGAAACTGGGCGAGCTGTGGAAACAGACGGTAGTGATCGAAAACCACGCCGGCGCGGGCGGCAACGTCGGCGCCGAACTGGTGGCGCACGCGGCCAGCGACGGCTACACCCTGCTGATGGCCTCCGGCAGCATGCTGACGGTCAACCCGCACATGTACCGCAAGCTCAATTTCGACCCGGTGCGCGATTTCATTCCCGTCACCAACGTGGCGACCGGGCCGATGCTGGTGGTGGTCAACCCCAAGGTGCCGGCGAAGAACATCAAGGAGCTGATCGCGCTGGCCAAGGCGAAGCCGGGCAGCATCAACTTCGGCTCGGCCGGCGTCGGCAGCCAGGTGCAGATGGCGGGCGAAAGCTTCGCGGCGGCTGCCGGCATCGACATCGTGCACGTGCCCTACAAGGGCGAAGCACTGGGCTATAACGACCTGGTGGCCGGGCAGATCCAGATGATGGTGGGCAACATCGCGGCGGCCGCCGTGTTCGTGCCCAGCGGCAAGCTGCGCGCGCTGGCCGTCACCAGCAAGGAGCGCTCGAAGCTGCTGCCGGAGGTGCCCACCGTGGCCGAATCCGGCCTGCCCGGGTTCGAGACCACCGGCTGGTTCGGCTTCCTGGTGCCTGCGGGCACATCCAGGGCCATCGTCGACAAGTTGCAGCGCGATACCGCCGGTGTGCTGGACAGCACGCAGATGCGCGCGCAGCTGTTCGTCCAGGGCATGATGCCCACACCCAACAAACCCGATGAATTCGCCCGCGCGATCAAGTTGGAATCGGCCAAGTGGGCCGTGATCATCAAAGAGCGCAACCTGAGAGCGAACTAATCACCGAGGCCGGATTCCGGCAAGGCAGGCAGCAATGAAAGTGGATCTGAAGGCGGTCGAAGAGGCGAGCAAGGAGTTGTACATCCGCGCGCTCAAGGTATTGCCGCCGGACATCAAGGCCGGCTTTTCGCGCCTGACGGCAAGCGAGACCGGCAGCACCGCCAGGAGCGTGCTCGCCACCATGGTGACCAACATCAAGGTGGCCGAAGACACCAACAACCTGCTGTGTCAGGACACCGGCGTGCCGATCTACAACCTGGCCATCGGCCGCAATGTCGAGATCGACGGGCACGCGCTGAAGGAAGCGGTGCGCAAGGGCTGCGAGCGCGCCACCCGCGAGCACCCGTTGCGTTCTTCCGTGGTGCACCCGATCACGCGCAAGAACAACCACACCTCCGGCGGCATCGAGGTGCCGGTGATCCACGTCGATTTCACCGATGCCACTGAGACCCTGGAGATCGAGATGATCCCCAAGGGCAGCGGCTCGGAAAACAACTCGTTCCTGAAGATGGCGATTCCCGCCGAGGGCATCGATGCGATCAAGACCTTCGTCATCGATTGCGTACTGGCGGCCGGCGGCAAGACTTGCCCGCCGACCATCGTCGGCGTCGGCGTCGGCGGCACCTCCGACCTGTGCGTGCTGCTGGCCAAGCGCGCCGCCACGCGGCCGCTTGGCAGCAAGTGCACGGACCCGGAAGGTGCGAAGCTGGAAGAGGAACTCTCGCGCGCGGTGAACCAGCTGGGTGTGGGCCCGCAAGGCCTGGGCGGCGATTCCACTTCGTTCGCCGTGCACATCGAACTGGCGCATACCCATATCACCATGAACCCGGTGGCGGTAAACATGCAATGCCACTCGGCGCGGCGCGCCACTGCCACCTTCACGCCGGCCGGCGTGGCCTACGGTTTCTAAGGGAGGACGGCCATGACTCATCACGTCCTGCACATGCCGATCACCGAGGAGCAGGTGCGCAAGCTGCGCATCAACGACACGGTGACGCTCGAAGACACCTTGTTTGGCATCCGCGATGCCACCCTGATCCACATGTTCGACCGCAAGCGCCCAACGCGCTTCGACCTGAACGGCCACGCGGTGATCCACACCGCGCCCAACGTGAAGAAGGTGGACAAGAGCGCCGAATTTCCCGCCGGCTATGCAGCGGTGTGTATCGGCACCACCACCTCCGACCGCATGGAGCGCTTCACCCGCGATCTGATGACCCAATACGGCGTGCGCATCATCGTCGGCAAAGGCGGCATGCGCGAGGGCTCGCAACAGGCATTCGCCGACATCGGCGGCGTGTATCTGGCGATCATCGGCGGCACCGCGGCGCTGGAAACCACCTGGATCGAGCAGATCGAGGATGTCGATCTCGACGATCTCAATCCCGAATCGCTGTGGCGCTTTCGCATCCGCAATTTCGGCCCGCTGTTGGTCGCCATGGATAGCCACGGCGGCAGCCTGTACGACGCCGTGCGCGATGACGCGCAGGCCAGGCGCGCGCAGGTACTCGCCAGCCTCGGAGTGAAAGCGGCATGAGCGCCCCGGCCAACATCACGCGCCTGAGCACCGACCTGCTGATCCTGGGTTCCGGCGGCGCCGGCCTGTTCGCCGCGCTGCACGCGCACCAGGCCGATCCCAAGCTCGACATCACCATTGCCGTCAAGGGCCTGCTCGGCAAATGCGGCTGCACACGGATGGTCCAGGGCGGCTACAACGTCGCACTCGCCGAGGGCGATTCGGTCGAGCGCCATTTCATGGACACCATCGAAGGCAGCAAGTGGCTGGCCAACCAGGACCTGGCGTGGACCCTGGTGGACACAGCGGTCGAGCGCATCCACGAACTGGAGAATGAGCTCGGCTGCTTTTTCGACCGCAATCCCGACGGCACGATTCACCAGAAGGCCTTCGCCGGCCAGACCTTCGACCGCACCGTACACAAGGGCGACCTGACCGGCATCGAGATCATCAACCGCCTCGCCGAGCAGGTATGGGCCCGTGGCATCAACCGCCTGGAGGAGCATCGCGCGGTCGAGCTGATCAAGACGCCCGACGGCGCGGCGCTGGCCGGCGTGCTGATGATCGACATGCGTACCGGTGACTACACGTTCGTGCAGGCAAAGGCCGTGCTGCTCGCCACCGGCGGCGGCCCGACCATGTACAAGTACCACACGCCTTCCGGCGACAAGAGCTGCGACGGCCTGGCGATGGCCCTGCGCGCCGGCATGCCGCTACGCGACATGGAGATGGTGCAGTTCCATCCCACGGGGCTGCTCGCCGGTACCGCCACGCGCATGACCGGCACGGTAATCGAAGAGGGTTTGCGCGGCTCCGGCGGCTACCTGCTGAACGGGAACAAAGAGCGTTTCATGCAGAATTACGACCCCAAGCTCGAACGCGCCACGCGCGACGTGGTCTCGCGCTCGATCTACGCCGAGATGCGCGCGGGCCGCACCACGCCCAATGGCGGGGTCTACATCCAGATGCATCACCTGGGACCGGAGCGCGTGCGCAAGGAATTCAAAGGCATGGTCGAGCGCTGCGCCGATTGCGGCTTTGACCTGGCCGGCGGCCTGGTCGAGGTGGTGCCGACGGCGCACTACATGATGGGCGGTGTCGTCTTCGACATCGATTGCAAGACACCGCTCACCGCGCTGTTCGCCGCGGGTGAAGACACCGGCGGGGTGCATGGCGCCAACCGCCTGGGCGGCAACGGCGTGGCGAACTCCACCGTGTTCGGCGGACTCGCCGGCGAAAGCATGGCAGCCTGGATCGCGCAGGAAGGCAAGCTGCGCGAGGCGGACGAGGCGGCGATTACCGCTTCCATTGCCGAGCATGACGCGCCGTTCGCCAAGCCGTCCGGGGACATCAACGCAATACGCGAAGCCCTTTACGATCTGATGTGGGACGACGTCGGCATTTCGCGCACTGCCGAGAGCCTGAAGCGCGGCCAGGTGAAACTCGCCGAGCTGCGCGCGCAGCTCGACAAGATCGGCGTCGCCGACGTCGACCGCGCCTACAACCTCACCTGGCACGACTGGCTCAACCTTGCCAACCTGATTCGCGTCAGCCAGGTGATCACTACCGCCGCGCTGTCGCGCGAGAATTCGCGCGGCGCGCATTTCCGCGCCGACTTTCCCGACACCGGCGACCTGCCAAGTTCCACCTACACGGTAGTGCGTATGCGCGGCGAAGAGATCGAGCTCACGCGCGAGCCGGTGCAATTCACCCGCGTGCGTCCGGGCGAGAGCCTGCTCAAGGCCGCTGCTTAAGGTGTCGCCACACTTTCAAGGGAGCCTCCATGACTGCCCATCGCGGCGCCGACCTGCTTGCCGAGTCGCTGAAGGCGGCGGGCATAGAGCGCATTTTCACCCTCTCCGGCAACCACATCATGCCGGTGTTCGACGCCGCGCTGTCGGCCGGCATCGAACTGCTGCACGTACGCCATGAGGCCAGTGCGGTGCACATGGCTGACGCCTATGCGCGCCTGACCGGCAAGCCGGGCATCGCCATGGTCACCGGTGGCCCGGGGCATGCAAACGCGGTCTCCGCGCTATACACCGCGCAAATGTCGGAGTCGCCGGTGGTGCTGCTCTCCGGGCATGCGCCAAACAACCAGGCCGGCATGGGCGCGTTCCAGGAAATGCGCCAGGCCGAAATGACCCTGCCGGTGGTCAAGGCGGCGTGGACCAGCGCGAGCGCGAATAGTGTGGGCGAAGACATTGCACGTGCGGTGAGCAGCGCCATGAGCGGGCGCCCCGGCCCCACGCACCTGAGCCTGCCGACCGACGCGCTGGAGGACGAAACCAGCGCCGCGCCACCTCCTGCCGCGGCGTTCGCGCCGCGCGCGTTGCCACTTTCAAGCAACGATGCGCAAGCAGTGATCGACCGCCTGCGCCGCGCCACCCGCCCGCTGATTCTCGCAGGGCCCGCCTGCCTCACCCGCGCCGGCCGCGCACGCCTGGCAGCCCTCGAAGAAGCCGCCACCATCCCAGTGGTCGGCATGGAAAGCCCGCGCGGGGTGAACGACCCGAGCCTGGGCGCGTTCGCGCAAATGCTGGCGCAAGCCGATTGCGTGCTGCTGCTGGGCAAGCGCCTCGACTTCACGCTCAAGTTCGGCCAGGTGCCGGCCTTCATGGATACCTGCGAATTTTTGCAAATCGACGCCGATACAGCCGAATTCCAGCGCAGCCGCAACGCCCTGGGCGAGCGCCTGTTGTCCGCCATCACGGCGGACGCGGTCAGCGCGCTGCAAGCCCTGACCCAGGCCGCGCGCGCCGGCGCCGCCCGCCTGGGCACCTGGTGCAACGAAGTCAATGCGGCCATCCGCTACCGCCCCGCCGCCTGGGACAGTGCATCCGCGCCGGCCGGCAAGCTGCACCCGGTGCAGGCCTGCCGCCCTTTGCAGGCGCTGCTCGACAGCCACCCGGATGCGGTGCTGATTTCCGACGGCGGCGAATTCGGCCAATGGGCGCAAGCCTGTTTGAGCACGCCCAACCGCGTGATCAACGGCCCGGCCGGCGCCATCGGCAGCGCCCTGCCCTTCGCGCTGGGCGCTCGCGTGGCGGTGCCGGATGCGCCCATCGTCGCGCTGATGGGCGACGGCACCTTCGGCTTTCACAGCGCCGAGATCGACACGGCGGTGCGCTACAAACTGCCCTTCGTTGCAGTGGTCGGCAACGACGCGCGCTGGAATGCCGAATACCAGATCCAGCTCAAAGCCTACGGAAAGGACCGCCTGGTGGGCTGTGAACTGCTGCCGACGCGCTACGAGCTGGTGGCGGCGGCCTTCGGCGCCTACGGCGAATACGTCGATACGCCGGAGAAGCTGCCGGCAGCGGCGCAGCGCGCGCAGGCGGCGCGCACGCCCGCGCTGCTCAACATCGCCATCGAAGGCGTGCCGGCGCCGGTGGTCAAACGCTAGGGGGAAGCCGCCGAGGAGACCCGGCTCCCTCGACAGCCCTCGGTTCAGAAGCGCGTCAGCTCCCTGGCCGGTCGTGGATGTTGGGAAAGAACAAATCACGCCAGCTCGCCGGGCGCACCTTGATGGCGCCGATGCGCGCCATGAAATTCGAATAGCGCCAGACGTTTTTCGGCGTCAGGGTGTATTCGATGTAGGGGTCGCTCAGGAAATTGGCGATCTCCTTCACCGACGATTTTTCGCCAGAGACGCGCAGGTAGAGCGCGGCCGCGGCGTCGTGGTCGCTGTGGATGAAGTTGGTTGCCTCTTCCAGCGCCTTGAGGAAAGCCGCCAGCAGCTTGGGATTCTCGGTGGCGAACCTGGTCGAGGCCCACAGCACGTTGAAAGAGGACACGCCGTTGAGCACGTCGTAGGAAGTGGTGACGGTGTGGATGCCGGAGTTCTTCAACTGGTCGTACTGGAACGGCGGCGCGGTGAAATGCGCGGTGATGTCATGGTCGTTCGGATCGAGCATCTTCTTGCTCGCCACCGGGTGCGGCATGGTCACCGTCAGCGCGTCGAGCTTGGACCAGTTGGCTTCACCAAAGGCGGCGGCGGCCGCCATCTCCAGGGTCACCGCCTGGATCGAAGATTTCACCGCCGGCATGGCGATCTTGTCCTTGTCGGTGAAGTCGGCGATGGATTTCACCGCCGGGTTCTTGGTGTTGAGGAACAGGGGCATGGTGTTAAGCGCGCAGATGCCCTTGTAATTCTGCTTGCCCTGGCTGTTGGCCCAGGCGAAGATCAGCGGTGCGACGCCACCGGCGGCGATGTGCAGCTTGTTCGCGTTCAGCGCCTCGTTCATCGCCTGGCCGCTGTTGATCGCCTGCCAGGTCACCTTGATGTCGCCCAGGCCGGCCGCCTTGGCCTGCTTTTCGATCAGCTTCTGCTCCTTCATTACGATGAGGTTCAGATAACCGATGCCAGGCTGCTGCGCGATCACCAGTTCATTCAACTCGGCCGCGGCGGGGCGGCTCGCCAGGCACAAGGCCGCGCCGACCACGACGGGTAAGGAAAAAAGCGCTACAAGCCCGGCAAGCAGGCGGCGCGCACGATGGCCGAATCCGGCCGCAACACGCCACTCTCCAGGGCGATACATCGCCGTCATTTCCAAATCTCCTCCAACAGTTATTTTGGTCCCGTAAGGAATTACATTCCTTCGGCGGTCCGCCAATGGCGTTCCGACAGGAAGTATTCCACAATAAATGCATACGTCATAGATGGGATTACCCATAAAACGATAAAAGCGGAGCCATGAACATGTCCTGAATCCAAGTTCATGCCTTTCCGCGTAAGCAATGACAACGGAATATCTGGATTAGATTATCTTTCGGGGGCCGGTACTCCGGCGGTGGGGGCTCGCAATGTCATGCGCGCGCCGCCCTTCCAGTGCATCATTCGTCGGGCGGGCGCGGAAAGACGTGGCCCGACTGGACAACAATCGATTAGAACCACCTTGAATATCGCCATCATCGGCGGCGGCACCGCCGGTACTGCCGCTGCCCTGTTCCTGGCCCGTGACGGCCATCGCGTCACCCTGCATGAACGCGTACCCGAGCCCCAGCCGGTGGGCGCCGGCATTCTGCTGCAGCCGACCGGGCTGGCGGTATTACGCGATCTCGGCCTGGCTGACGAGATCCTCGCAAAGGGCGGGCCGGTCTACCAGCTCTACGGCACCAGCCATACCGGGCGCGTGGTGCTCAATCTCGACTACACCCACTGGCTGGAAGACGCCTGCGGCATCGGCCTGCACCGCGGCGTGCTGTTCCATGCGCTGTGGAGCGGATTGAAAGCGGCCGGCGTGGAAGTGCATGCCGGCAGCGAGATCGGCGCCATCGTCGAGGAGGGCGACACGGTGCGCCTGCGCCGCGGGGAAGAGTTGCTGGGGCCCTACGACGCCGTAATCGTGGCCGATGGCACCCGCTCGACTTTGCGCGCGAACCTGGGGCTGCGCCACCGCGCCAAGCCCTATCCCTGGGGCGCGCTGTGGGCCATCCTGCCCGATCCGCAGGAGGAATATCGCGGCTGCCTGCGCCAGTGGTACCGGCACGCCGGGCAGATGCTGGGGGTGATGCCCACCGGCAGCGGGCCGGGCAGCCACACCCCTGTGGTAAGCCTGTTCTGGAGCCTGCGCGCCGACCGTTTGCAGGCCTGGCAAGCCGCGGGGCTGGCAGCATGGAAGCGCGAGGTGGCCGACCTTGCTCCCGAAACGCGCAACCTGCTGGCGCACATCGGCCGCCCGGAGCAACTGACCTGGGCCGGCTATTCAGACGTGGTGATGCGCCGCTGGCACAGCGGACGGGTGGTGGTGATCGGCGATTGCGCGCACGCCATGAGTCCGCAACTGGGACAAGGCGCGAACCTGGCGCTGATCGACGCGCAGGTGCTGGGCGACTGCCTGCGTACGCATGGCGAGAATGTGCCGCAGGCGCTCGCGGCGTATACCCGGTCACGCCGCTCGCATTTGCGCTTCTACCAGCGCATGAGCCGCTGGCTGACGCCGGTGTATCAGTCCGACGCCCGGCTGGCGCCGCTGCTGCGCGACCTGTTTTCGCTACCCGCCGCCAAGGTACCGCCGCTGCGCCGGCAGATGCTGGATACGCTGGTAGGCGTGAAAGCAGGCCTGCTGTTTGGCCGCTACGGCGGGCCGACGGAGCCGGCGCCAGGCGCCGCCCTGGCACCGGCAGCGGCTGAATCGGCCGTGCTGGTGCAGCGCGACGACAACGCCGCACGCCCCTGAGCTCGCTCTTAGCGCGGCAGTTCGGTCGAGCCCATCAGGTATTCATCGACGGCGCGTGCGCACTGGCGCCCTTCGCGGATCGCCCACACCACCAGCGACTGGCCGCGGCGCATGTCACCGGCGGCGAACACGCGGTCGACCGAGGTCTTGTAGGCATTGGCGCCTTCGGTGGTCGCACGCGCGTTGCTGCGCTGGTCTTTTTCCACGCCGAAGGCGTCAAGCACACCGGCCACCGGCGAGACGAAGCCCATGGCGAGCAGCACCAGGTCGGCCTTGATCTCGAATTCGGAATTCGGCACTTCGCTCATCTTGCCGTCCTTCCACTCCAGGCGCGCGCCGATCAGCTTTTCCACGCGGCCATTGCTGCCCTCGAAGCGCTTGGTGCCCACGCTCCAGTCGCGCTCGCAGCCTTCCTCGTGTGAGGACGAGGTGCGCAGCTTGGTCGGCCAGTAGGGCCACACCAGCGGCTTGTTTTCGATTTCCGGCGGCTGCGGCAGCAACTCGAACTGGGTGACGGCGGAAGCGCCATGGCGATTGGAGGTGCCGACGCAGTCGGAACCCGTGTCGCCACCGCCGATCACCACCACGCTCTTGCCCGTGGCCATGATCTGGTCTTTCAGCTTGTCGCCGGCATTGACCTTGTTTTGCAGCGGCAGGAATTCCATCGCGAAATGGATGCCCTGGAGGTCGCGGCCCGGCACCGGCAGGTCGCGCGGCTGCTCGGCGCCGCCGGCGATTACCACGGCGTCGAAATCGGCCTGCAATTGCTTCGCGCTGACGGTTTCCTTCGCATCGTTGACGATGCGCGGATCAGGCTTCTTGTCGCCGACGAATACGCTGGTGCGGAAGCTCACGCCTTCAGCCTTCATCTGCTCGACGCGGCGGTCGATGTGCGACTTTTCCATCTTGAAGTCGGGGATGCCGTAACGCATCAGGCCGCCGATGCGGTCGTTCTTCTCAAACACGGTCACGGCATGGCCGGCGCGCGCCAGCTGCTGCGCGGCGGCAAGACCCGCAGGGCCGGAACCAACCACGGCGACCTTCTTGCCGGTCTTGTGCCTGGCCGGCATCGGCACCACCCATCCCGATTCCCAGCCCTTGTCGATGATGAAATGCTCGATCGACTTGATGCCGACGGGATCGTCGTTGAAACCCAGCGTGCAGGCGGCCTCGCACGGCGCGGGGCAGATGCGGCCGGTGAACTCGGGAAAATTATTGGTCGAGTGCAGGGTATCGAGCGCCGCGCGCCAGTTGCCCTTGAACACCAGGTCGTTCCAGTCGGGAATGATGTTGTTGACCGGGCAGCCGTTGTTGCAAAACGGGATGCCGCAATCCATGCAGCGCGCGCCCTGCACCTTCGCGGCAGCATCTTCCAGGCGCAGCACGAACTCCTTGTAGTGGTGCTTGCGCTCGGCCGGTGCCTGATAGGTCTCTTCCTGACGTTCGAATTCGAGGAAGCCGGTGACTTTACCCATGATGATCTGATCCCTTTTGCTACTGACGGCAAGGCGGCAGCGCGGGCATGGCTTTGCATGCCCGGCGCCTGGATGTTGTTGCTTAGGCGGCGACCTTTTCCTGCCTGGCGCCCTTCTTTTGCGCTTCGGCCCAGAGTTCGCCCAGGGCGCGCTTGTACTCGGTGGGGAACACTTTCACGAACTTGGTCCGCTCGTTGTTCCAGTCGTCGAGGATCATGCGCGCGCGGGTCGAGCCGGTGTACTTGAAGTGCTTTTCCACCAGGCGCTTCAAGATCACCTCGTCGGTCTCGCGCTCGCCGTTGCGCGCGATGCTGTGCCAGCCCGCCTTGTCGGTCTTGGCCTGTTCGGCATTCGGTACCACGCGATCAAGCACCACCATCGCCATGTTGCAGCGCTTGGCGAAATCGCCATCCGGATCGTAGGCGTAAGCCAGGCCGCCCGACATGCCGGCGGCGAAGTTGCGCCCGGTCGTGCCAAGAACCACGACGGTGCCGCCGGTCATGTATTCGCAACCATGGTCACCCGTGCCTTCCACCACCGTCACGGCGCCGGAGTTGCGCACCGCGAAGCGTTCGCCAGCCACGCCGTTGAAGTAGGCCTCGCCGACGATGGCGCCGTAGAGCACGGTGTTGCCGACGATGATGTTGTCCACCGCCCAGCCGCGGAACTCGGTATTGGGACGCACGATGATGCGGCCGCCCGAGAGACCCTTGCCGACGTAGTCGTTGGCCTCACCCACGATATCCATGGTCACGCCATGCGCCAGGAAGGCGCCGATCGACTGGCCGCCGGTGCCTTGCAACTGGATGTGGATGGTGTCGTCCGGCAGCCCTTCGTGGCCGTAGCGCCGCGCCACTTCGCCCGACAGCATGGCGCCGACGGTGCGATTGACGTTGCGGATCGGCTGGATGAAGGAAACCTTCTCGCCTTTTTCCAGCGCTGGCTTGGCCAGTTCGATCAGCTTGTTGTCCAGTGCCTTGGCCAGGCCGTGATCCTGCTCGGCCACCTGGCGGCGCGGCTCGGACTCGGGCACGTTCGGCAGGTGGAAGACGCGCGAGAAGTCCAGGCCTTGCGCCTTCCAGTGCTCGATCGCCTTGACGCGGTTGAGCAGGTCGGCACGGCCGATCATGTCGTCGAACTTCTTGATGCCCAGCTGCGCCATGATCTGGCGCACTTCCTCGGCGATGAAAAAGAAAAAATTGACCACGTGCTCCGGCTGCCCGGTGAATTTCTTGCGCAACGCCGGGTCTTGCGTGGCCACGCCCACCGGGCAAGTGTTGAGGTGGCACTTGCGCATCATGATGCAGCCGGTCGCCACCAGCGGCGCGGTAGCGAAACCGAATTCATCGGCGCCCAGCAGTGCGCCGATGACGACATCGCGGCCGGTCTTCATCTGGCCGTCGGCCTGCACGCGGATGCGCGAGCGCAGGCGGTTGAGCACCAGGGTCTGCTGTGTTTCGGCCAGGCCCAGTTCCCATGGCGTGCCGGCGTGCTTGATGGACGACAACGGCGAGGCGCCGGTGCCGCCGTCGTGGCCGGCGATCACCACGTGATCGGCCTTGGCCTTGGCGACACCCGCGGCGACGGTACCGACACCGACTTCGGAGACCAGCTTGACCGAGATCGAAGCACGCGGGTTGGCGTTCTTCAGGTCATGGATCAGCTGCGCCAGGTCTTCGATCGAGTAGATGTCGTGGTGCGGCGGCGGCGAGATCAAGCCGACACCGGGCACGGAGAAGCGCAGCTTGGCGATGTATTCGTTGACCTTGGTGCCGGGCAGCTGGCCGCCTTCGCCGGGCTTGGCGCCCTGCGCCATCTTGATCTGGATCTGGTCGGCGGAGACCAGGTATTCGGCGGTGACGCCGAAACGGCCGGAAGCCACCTGCTTGATCTTCGAGCGCAGGGAATCGCCTTCCTTGAGCGTGTAATCGCGCTCGATGACAGCCGTGCCCAGCAGCCCGGCAACGGTTTCGCCCGCCTTGATCGGGATACCTTTGAGTTCGCGGCGATAGCGGTTTT
This sequence comes from Burkholderiales bacterium, assembly GCA_036498945.1. Lineage (GTDB taxonomy): Bacteria > Pseudomonadota > Gammaproteobacteria > Burkholderiales > JAEUOS01 > JAQGMJ01. Next base: position 16,680 of record DASYEQ010000100.1, read on the forward strand.
CGTCCTCGCCGCCTTCGCCGGTGTTGGACTTGCCGCCGATGCGGTTCATCGCGATTGCCAGGGTCGTGTGCGCTTCGGTCGAGATCGAGCCTAGCGACATGGCGCCGGTGGCGAAGCGCTTGACGATGTCCTTCGCCGGCTCGACTTCGTCCAGCGAGATCGCCTGGGCGGGATCGAACTTGAACTCGAACAGCCCGCGCAGCGTCATGTGCCGCCTGGACTGGTCGTTGATGATCTGCGCGTATTCTTTGTAGGTGTTGAAGTTGTTCGAGCGCGCCGAATGCTGCAGCTTGGCGATGGCGTCCGGGTTCCACATATGCTCTTCGCCGCGCACGCGATAGGCGTACTCGCCGCCGGCGTCCAGCGTGGTTGCCAGCACGGGGTTGTCGCCGAAGGCTTCGCGGTGCAGGCGGATCGCTTCTTCCGCCACCTGGAAGATGCCGATGCCTTCGACGTTGGAAGCGGTGCCCTTGAAGTACTTGTCGACCAGCGCGGCATTCAGGCCAATGGCTTCGAAGATCTGCGCGCCGCAATAGCTCATGTAGGTGGAGATCCCCATCTTGGAGAACACCTTCATCAGGCCCTTGCCGACCGCCTTCTGGTAGTTGTAGATCGCCTTCTCGGGCGACAGGTCGCCCGAGAGACCAGCGGCCATCTCGGCGAGCGTCTGCAGCGCGAGGTAGGGGTGGATCGCTTCGGCGCCGTAGCCGGCGAGCAGCGCGTAGTGATGCACTTCGCGTGAGGAGCCGGTCTCGGCGACCAGGCCGGTGGTCGAGCGCAGGCCCTTGGCGATCAGGTGCTGGTGCACGGCCGAGGTGGCGAGCAGCGCGGGAATGGCGACGTGCTTGTCGTCCATGCCGCGGTCGGAGACGATCAGGATGTTGTGCCCGGTCTTGATCGCGTCCACTGCCTCGGCGCAGAGGGAAGCCAGGCGTGCCTCGATGCCAGCCTTGCCCCAGGCGACCGGATAGCAGATGTCGAGCGTATAGGACTTGAACTTGCCGCCGGTGTGCTTGTTGATGTGGCGGATCTTCGCCATGTCGGCGAAGTCCAGCACCGGCTGCGTCACTTCAAGACGCATCGGCGGGTTGATGTTGTTGGTGTCGAGCAGGTTGGGGCGCGGGCCGATGAACGAATTCAGGCTCATCACCATGGCTTCGCGGATCGGGTCGATCGGCGGATTGGTGACCTGCGCGAACAGCTGCTTGAAGTAGTTATACAGCGGCTTGAGCTTGTTCGACATTACGGCGAGGGGCGAGTCGTTGCCCATCGAGCCGATGGCTTCTTCCGCGGCGACCGCCATCGGCGACATCAGGAAGCGCAGGTCTTCCTGGGTGTAGCCAAAGGCCTGCTGGCGGTCCAGCAAGGTGGTGGTGGCGTGGTCGGCCTCGGGCTCGGCCTTGAGATCGTCGAGACGAATCCGCACGCTCTCGATCCAGGCCTTATAGGGCTTGGCGTTGGCGTAGGTATCCTTCAGTTCCTTGTCGTCGATGATGCGGCCGGCTTCGAGGTCGATCAGGAACATCTTGCCCGGCTGCAGGCGCCACTTCTTGATGATCTTGGATTCGGGGATCGGCAGCACACCAACTTCCGAAGCCATCACCACCAGGTCGTCATCGGTCTGGATATAGCGCGCCGGGCGCAGGCCGTTGCGGTCGAGCGTGCCGCCGATGTGGCGGCCGTCGGTAAACGCCATGGCGGCGGGGCCGTCCCACGGCTCCATCATGGCGGCGTGGTATTCGTAGAAGGCGCGGCGGTTGTCGTCCATCAGGGTGTGGTTTTCCCACGCCTCGGGGATCATCATCATCATCGCCTGCGGCAGCGGGTAGCCCGCCATGATCAGCAGTTCGAGCGCGTTGTCGAAACACGCGGTGTCCGACTGGCCTTCATAGATCAGCGGGAACAGCTTTTGCAGATCGTCGCCCAGCACGGCGGACTTCATCACGCCTTCGCGGGCACGCATCCAGTTGAAGTTGCCCTTGACCGTGTTGATCTCGCCGTTGTGCGCGATCAGACGGTACGGGTGGGCCAGCGGCCACTCCGGGAAAGTGTTGGTGGAGAAGCGCTGGTGCACCAGGGCCAGGGCGGAGACGCAGCGCGCGTCCTGCAGGTCCTTGTAATAGACACCCACCTGGTCGGCCAGCAGCAGCCCCTTGTAGACCACGGTGCGCGCCGACATCGAGGGCACGAAGAATTCCTTGCCGTGGATCAGGTTGAGCGCCTGGATCGCGTGGCCGCTCGACTTGCGGATGACGTAGAGCTTGCGCTCCAGGGCGTCGGTCACCATGATGTCCGGACCGCGGCCGATGAAGATCTGGCGGATGATCGGCTCTTTTTCCTGCACGGTGGGCGACATCGGCATGCTCTTGTCGATCGGCACGTCGCGCCAGCCCAGCACCACCTGGCCTTCGGCGCGCACGGATCGCTCGATTTCCTGCTCGCAGGCGATGCGCGAGGCGTTTTCCTTCGGCAGGAACACCATGCCGACGCCGAACTCGCCCTTCGGCGGCAGCTTCACGCCCTGCCTGGCCATCTCTTCACGGTAAAGCTGGTCCGGGATCTGCAACAGGATGCCGGCACCATCGCCCATCAGCGGATCGGCACCCACCGCGCCCCGGTGGTCCAGATTACGCAGGATCAACAGCCCCTGTTCAACAATGCCATGCGATTTGGTGCCCTTGATGTGCGCCACGAAGCCGACGCCGCAAGCATCGTGTTCATTGCGCGGATCGTAAAGTCCTTGGGCCTCCGGCGCTTGGCCGGGCAGAACTTGGGCAGACGTCATGGCGAAGTTCCTCATGCAGCGCGCAGATATGCTGCGCCGCCGCAAAAATCAAAAGCGGGGAAGTGACTATACGCCCAAAGAAAACGCCACTCAAGCCCAATAATTGGGGTCAGAGTAAAAATTGAAAGGGTAATTTACACCATGAAATTAATTGGGGACAGAGTAAATATCCCGGAGGGACTCACAGCTTGGCGAAAGGCCTTCCGGCCTTCTGCCGGGCGACGCGCCGCCCGGTTTGCTCTTGAAGATTTTGGGTGAATGTTTCATCGCCAAGCGCCCAACCTTTGAGGGTGGCATCGGTGAAGTCGTCCACTTGCTGGTGACTGAGCCCGGATTCGATGATTTGCCGATACGCCGCTTCCCGGGAGAACGGCGTATTGCCCAGGGACCAATAGAGAGAATGCGGCGTGATCAGCGGATCGTGGCGGATACCTGCATAGTGGCCGTAGCTCGACCCGGGGTAGTCCGAAGGGTGCGCGACCATTCCGGCGCGCACAGGATTGAGGTCAATATAGGCCATGCAGGCGATAAGGTAGCGCTCACTATCGATCACTGTGCCCTTGAAGCGCCCTTCCCAGAGCGTACCGCTGCGGCCATGGCGATTGTTGAATACGCGTACATAGCGACGTCCAACCGATTGCATCATGGCGGATAACCCACCCTCGTCTGCTGGCGTGGCCAGTACATGAAAGTGATTGCTCATTAACACGTAGGCGTGAAGCGCGACGTCAAACCGCCGTGCGCATTCACCGAGGTCCTGTAACAGGCGTCGATGGTCGTCTACGTCGGCAAAAATCGACTGCCGGTTATTGCCCCGCTGGATCAGATGGTGCGGATAACCGGGAACGATAAGGCGGGGCAGTCTGGCCACTTCGGCGCTTCAAAGAGCTGGAAACGCTCCAGTGTGCCAGAACTTTTACTCTGACCCCAATTAATTCAGGTTTCTTCGACGGTGAACAGGCGACGGTGCTCGCGCATGGCGTAGCGGTCGGTCATGCCGGAGACGTAGTCGGCAACGGCGCGGGCGCGGTCGGCTTCGGCTTTGGCCTGGTATTGCGGAGGCAGCAGGCGGGCATCGTCCATGAAGGACTGGAACAGCTCGCGGATGATGCGCCGGCCCTTGGTGCTCATGCGCTGCACCAGGTAGTGCTGGTAGAGGTTGTCGCGCAGAAAGCGTTTCAAGACCAGCGACTCCCGATGCGCCTCGTCGCTGAAAGCGATCAGGGGCGGCGCCTTGCGCACATCGGCGATCGAGGCCGGCGCGGCGGCGGCGATGTTGGCCTGGCTTTGTGTCACCAGGTCCAGCACCAGGGCATTGATCACCCGACGCACGGTTTCGTTGATGCGTCGCCGCTCGCTCGCGGTCGGGTACAGGCGCGCGGCTTCATCGAAATAGCGGCTGAACAACGGCACTTCGCGGATCTGTTCGAGGGTGATCAACCCGGAGCGCAGGCCGTCGTCGACGTCGTGGTTGTTGTAGGCCACTTCATCCGCGAGGTTCGCGAGCTGCGCTTCCAGCGAAGGCTGGGTGTGGTTGAGGAAGCGCTCGCCGACGTCGCCCAGCAGGCGCGCATCCCGCTCGGTGCAATGCTTGAGGATGCCTTCACGGGTTTCGAAGGTGAGGTTCAGGCCGTCGAAGGCGCCGTAGCGCTCCTCCAGCACGTCGACCACGCGCAGCGATTGCAGGTTGTGCTCGAAGCCACCGTATTCGCGCATGCATTCGTTGAGCGCATCCTGGCCGGCGTGGCCGAAGGGGGTGTGGCCGAGGTCGTGCGCCAGGGAAATGGCTTCGGCCAGGTCTTCGTTGAGGTTCAGGCGCCGCGCCACCGAGCGCGCCAGCTGGGCGACTTCGATGGAATGCGTCAGGCGCGTGCGGAACAGATCGCCTTCGTGATTGACGAACACCTGCGTCTTGTATTCGAGGCGACGGAACGCGGTGCAGTGAATGACGCGGTCGCGGTCGCGCTGGTATTCGCCGCGTCCGACAGCACCTTCTTCCACATGGTGCCGGCCGCGGCTGGTAGCCGCGCGTGCGGCGTAGGGAGCGAGGGAGGTTTCCGCCGGTGTCATGGTCTAGGCGGCGTCGGCAAAGGCGGCGGTGAGCGCCGGCGCTACGTCGGCATCGGGCACCGGCGCGACATAGGCTTCGCCCAGTCGCTTGAGCAGCACGTAGCGAATGGCGCCGCCTTCAGCCTTTTTGTCGATGCGCATGAGGTCGAAATAGCGCGCCTGCCCGAGGTCCGGCGAGACGGTGGGTAGCCCCGCGCGCTTGATCAGCCGGCGTATGCGCGCGACATCGGCCACCAACAAATGGCCCTGCAGGCGCGACAGTTCGGCCGCCGCCACCATGCCGGCGGCGACGGCTTCGCCATGCAGCCATTCGCCGTAGCCCAGGCCCGCTTCGATCGCGTGCCCGAACGTATGCCCAAGGTTGAGCCAGGCGCGGATGCCGGTCTCGCGCTCATCCTGCGCCACGATCTCCGCCTTGATCTCACAGGAGCGCTTGATCGCGTGCGTCAATGTGGCCGCGTCGCGCGCCAGCAGCGCATCCATGTTGGCTTCCAGCCATTCGAGGAAGGCGTAGTCATAGATAAAACCGTACTTCACCACCTCGGCAAGACCGGAACGGTATTCGCGGTCCGGCAGCGTGTTGAGTGTCTCGGTATCGGCCAGCACCAGTTGCGGCTGGTAGAAGGCGCCGATCATGTTCTTGCCGCGCGGATGGTTGATCGCGGTCTTGCCGCCGACCGAGGAATCGACCAGCGCCAGCAGCGTGGTCGGCACCTGGATGAAAGGCACACCGCGCTGGTAGGTGGCGGCGGCAAAGCCGGCGAGGTCGCCGATCACCCCGCCGCCCAGAGCCACGATGGTGGTCTTGCGGTCGCAGCGGTTGGCCAGCAGCGCGTCGTGCACCAGGTTCAGGGTTTCCCAGTTCTTTGCCTGCTCGCCGTCGGGCACGACGATCTCGATGGTCTTGGCTCCAGCGCGCGAGAGCGTCTCGAGTATGGGCTTGAGATACAGCGGCGCGATGCGGTCGCTGGTCACCACCGCGGCAATGCCGGAGCCAAGGCCGCGCTTGAGCACGGCCTCCTGGCGGATCAATCCGGGGCCGATGACGATGGGATAGCCGCGGTCGGCCAAGTTTACACGTAGTTCATCCATTGGTCGCGTAGCTGCTGCTCCAGTTTGCCTGCCAGCATGTGCGGGCTTTGCCGGCCGGTTTCAACAATCATATGCGCCGCCTCCTGGTACAGGGGGTCGCGCACGGCAAATAAATCCTTCAGGCGCTGCTCCGGGTCTTCGGTGCGCAAGAGCGGCCGGTTGCGGTCATGCTGGGTGCGGTGCCAGAGGTCGGTGGGCTGCGCGCGCAGGTAGATCACCAGGCCGTTCTCGCGCAACACCTCGCGATTTTCCTTCGCCAGCACGGCGCCGCCGCCGGTGGCCAGCACGATATTTTCGCGTAACGCCAGTTCGGCCAGCACCTGCGATTCGCGCGCGCGAAAGCCCGCCTCGCCTTCCAGTTCGAAAATCACCGGGATGCGCACGCCGGTGCGCGCCTCGATTTCATGGTCGGAATCGACGAAGTCGCGCTCGAAATGCCTGGCCAGCAGGCGCCCGATGGTGGTCTTGCCGGCGCCCATCAGGCCGACGAGAATGAGGTTGCGCTGCGTGTCAGACATGGTGAAATTGTATCAGCCGGCCCCCTTTGATGACGCCGTCGTGGTGGCGGCCGACAGGGGGGGCACGGGCAAAAAAAAGCCGGGCGAGAAGCCCGGCTTTTGATCGGCGAACGGCTTAGCGCACGTTCAGCTTGTCATTGACCACGCGCGGGGTGATGAAGACCAGCAGTTCGGTCTTGTCGTTCTGGCGGGTCGAGTTCTTGAACAGGTTGCCGAACACCGGCAGATCGCCGAAGAACGGGATCTTGGTCAGCGTGTCGTTCTCGGTCTGGGTATAGATACCACCGATCACGACAGTGCCGCCGTTTTCCACCAGCACCTGGGTGTGCACGGCCTTGGTGTCGATCGACGGGCCGGCGGTAGTCACCGTGCCAACCGAGTCCTTGTTCACCGACACGTCCATGATGATGTTGCCTTCAGGCGTGATCTGCGGCTTCACCTTCAGGGAGAGGGTAGCCTTGCGGAACGACACCGACGTGGCGCCCGAGGAAGTGGCCTGCTGATACGGCACTTCGGTACCCTGCTCGATGGTCGCCTCGATCTGGTCGGCCGTCAGTACGCGCGGGCTGGAGATGATCTTGCCCTTGCCGTCGGCTTCCAGCGCGGAAAGCTCGAGGTTGAGGAAGCGGGTCATCGCGCCGTTCATCAAGGTAACGGCAAACTGGCCGGCGTTGATGCCGTTGATGCCCGTGGCCGCACCATTGAAGGAAAGCGAGTTGGTGTTGAAGTCCGGGGTGGTGGTGATCTGGCCGCTGTTGGCACCGGTCTGGCCCAGGCTGCCGCCGAAGGTGCTCTTGATCGCGGTGCCGCCGATCTGCTGGGTAGCGACGGCCGACGCGATACCCATGCGAGCACCGAGGTTCTTGCTAAAGGTGTCAGTGGCTTCGACGATACGCGCTTCGATCAGCACCTGGCGCACCGGGATGTCGACCTTGGAGATCAGGCGGCGCATTTCCTCCAGGCGGGTCGGTACATCCTGCACAAACACCTGATTGGTGCGGATGTCGATGGCCACGGTGCCGCGCTTGGATAGCAGCGACTGGCGCGGGTCGCGCAGCATGCTCTGGATGTCGGCCGCCTTGTTGTAGTTCAGCTGGAAGCTCTCGGTGCGGGTCGGCTCGAGGTCGGAAATCTGCGACTTCTGTTCCAGTTCAAGCTTTTCCTTGGTGGCAAGCTCGTCACGCGGCGCGATCCAGATTACGTTGCCGTTCTTGCGCATGTCCAGGCCACGGGTCTGCAGGATGATGTCCAGCGCCTGGTCCCAGGGCACGTCTTTCAGGCGCAGAGTCAGGTTGCCGGTCACGGTGTCGCTGGTGATGATGTTCAGGTTGGTGAAATCGGCAATCACCTGCAGTACCGAGCGCACTTCGATGTTCTGGAAGTTCAGCGACAGCTTCTCGCCGGTGTAGCCGCCGCGGCTGCCCTGCACCAGCTTGTTCGGGTCTTCCTTGATCGGCTTGACCTCGACCACGAACTGGGTGTCGGTCTGGTAGGCGTTGTGCTCCCACAGCCCCTTGGGCTCGATCACCATGCGCACGTTGTCGCCCTGGGTGAAAGTGTTGACGGTCTGCACCGGGGTGGCGAAGTCGCCGACGTCCAGACGGCGGCGCAGGTTTTCCGGCAGGGAAGCCTTCTGGAAATCGACCACCAGGGTCTGGCCCTGCTGGCGGATGTCGACGCCGGTGTTGGGATTGCCCAGTTCGACGATCACACGGCCGGAGCCATCGGGGCCGCGGCGGAAGTCGATGTCGCGCAGCGCGCTGCCGTTGGCGGCGCTATTGGCAGGAGCAAAAGTGGTCGGGGTGGAGGGCGAAGCGCCGGTTGCGGCAGGGGTCAGGCTGACGATGACGGAATTGCCTTCGATGCGGGTATCGTAGCTGACCGCGCTTTTCAGGTTGAGCACCATGCGCGAGCGGTCGCCGACCTGCACGACATTGATGCTGCGCAAATCGCCCTGGCCGACGTCCTGGCTGTTGCGACCCAGGCCATTGACGGTGCCGGCAAAGTCAAGTGCGACCCGCGGCGGGTTGGCCACGGTGAACCCGGCTGGCGGATTGGCCGGCGGCTCCTTCAGGTTCACCTTGACGATTACCGCGCCCCCTTGCTGGGTCACGTTCATCGATTCGATGGAGTTCTGCGCCATCGCGACGCAAGCCGCCATCATCAAGCCGGCTGCCGCCAGTATGCGGATCGGGCCGGCGCTCATCAAACGTGCCAGTTTCATTGCTTATCCTCCTGAAGTTGCAAGGTGCTGACGCGCTCGACCCAGTCGCCCCCGCCGTCTTGCACAAGCTCTTTTAAGGTGATTTCAGATTCAGTGATATTGGTGATGATCCCGAAGTTCTGGCCCATGTAGTTGCCGATCTTCACCCGGTGCAGGTTGCTGTCCGCCTTGATGATCCCGTAGGTGGCGCCCTTCTGCTGCAGCATGCCCACCATCTTCAGGTTTTCCAGCGGAAAGGACTCAAGCACTTCACGGCGCCGCGTCATGTCGGGACCGGAAATGCCACCGCCGCCACCCGGTTTCTTGTCGGCAGGCAGCAGCGCAACCTTGTCGGCGTTGAACGGGTCCATCGATTTCTCGGATTCGTACTTGAACGGCGCGAATTTCTTCGGTTCGTCGATTTTTTCGACCCTGCCGCGCATGTCCTTGGAGACGTCGGCCATCCAGCGCTGAATCTCCTGATGCTCGCTGCCCCCGCAGCCGGCTAGCGCCAAGGCGGCGACGACGCCAGCCAGGACGGGACGGACCGGCAGGCCCAATTTGCCTTTGCTGATCATTTTTTAGCGCCCCCCTTCGTGCTCTTGCGCTGCGCCGCCACTTCCTCGTTGTCGAGGTAGCGGAAGGTCTTGGCGGTGGTGTCCATCACCAACGGCCCGCCGCCGGACGGCGTCGAGATCGACATGTCGTTCAGCGTGACGATGCGCGACAGGGCCGCGATGTCGCTGGCGAAAGCGCCAAGGTCATGATAGCCGCCAGTGACCTGCACGGCGATCGGCAGTTCGGCGTAATACTCCTTGACGTTGACGTTGCCGGGGCGGAACAGGTTGAACTGCAGACCGCGGCCCAGGCCCGCCTGGTTGATGTCGGTCAGAAGCGCATCCATTTCGGACTTGCTGGGCAGTTGCTTTTCCAGCGTGGCCACGTACTGGCCGACCTGCACCAGCTGCTTTTTCAGCTCCGGCAGGTTGACCGCCTGCTGCTTCTTGTCCTTGTACTCCGCCTTCAGCTTGTCCTCGTCGCCCTGCGCGTGCTCGAGGTCCTCCTGCAGGCCTTTCCAGTAAAACCACCAGCCGCAACCTACGACTAAGGCCAGGATCACCACCAGGGCCAGAACCTTCGGCGCCGGCGGCGCGTTCGGCAGGTCGTTCCAGTTTACGTTCTTGAATTGGTCGGCAATGCTCATTCTTGCTCTCCCCTGTTGGCTCTAGGCTTTCGGCGCCGCGGGTGCGGCGGCCGGAGGCGTACCAGGAGCGGCAGGCGCCCCGGGAGCGGCAGGCACGCCGGCCTCGGGTTCCTTGGGACGACGGATCGAAACATTCATGGTGAATTCGTTCAGCCGCTTGGTCTTGGCGCCGGTCCCCGTCTGCACCGCCCTGATTTCCACCAGTTCGGGCGCGGTGAGCCAGGGCGAGTTATTGCCCAGGTTGCGCACGTAATCGGCTACCTTGGCGTTGTTGGCCGCCAGGCCGTTGAGGGTCACGCGCGCGCCCTGCTGCTTCAGGCCCTTCAGGTAGATGCCCTCAGGGGTGTTCTTCACCAGTTCGTCGAGCACGTGCACCGGCAGGTTGCGATCACCCTGGAGGTCTTCCACCGCCTTCTGGCGCGCCTTCAGGCCTTCGATCTCATCGCGCAGCTTGGCGATTTCCTTGATGTCGGCGTCGAGCTTGGCGTTTTCCTTCTTGATGTAGGCGTTGGTGTCGTTCTGATCGGAGATTTCACCATTGATGAACATCCCGCCTGCACCGACGACGGCGCCACCAGCCAGCACGGCAATCGCGCACAGGATGGCGAACTGCGTGCGCCGCTCCTTGCGCTTGAGCTCCCGGTGCGGGAGCAGGTTGATCCGGATCATACGTCGAACCTCCGCATCGCCAGGCCGCAGGCCACCATCATGGCCGGGGCGTCGGATGCCAGTTGTTTGGGCTTCACCCGGTTCGACAGCGACATGTTGGCGAACGGGTTGGCGACGATGGTATTGACCTGGGTGCGGGTAGCGACGATTTCGTCCAGCCCCGGGATCACCGAGCAGCCGCCCGCCAGGACGATATGGTCCACCTGGTTGTACGAGGTGGAAGTGAAGAAGAACTGCATGGCGCGGGTGACTTCCTGCGCCAGGTTTTCCATGAACGGCTGCAGCACGTCGTTTTCGTAGTTGTCAGGCAGGCCACCCATCCGCTTGGCGGCTTCCGCCTCTTCCAGCGACATGCCGAAGGCGCGCTGGATGTCCTGCGTCAGGGTGTTGCCGCCGAAGGCCTGCTCGCGGTTGTACACCGACTGGTTGTTGCGCAGCACGGTGACATTCATCATGTTGGCGCCGACGTCAACCAAGGCGATCGACTGGTCGACGCCGTTGTTGGGCAACTGCCTTTCGATCATCTCGAAGGCGATCTGCATGGCGTAGGGCTCGACGTCCATCACCATGGCCTTCAGGCCCGCGGCCTGGGCCACCGCGACGCGGTCTTCCACCTTTTCCTTGCGGGAAGCGGCGATCAGCACTTCCACCTCTTCCGTGCTGGAAGGGGCAGGGCCCACCACCTGGAAATCCAGGTTCACTTCGTCCAGCGCGAACGGGATGTACTGGTTGGCCTCGGTTTCGACCTGGACCTCCAGTTCTTCCTCGCGCAGGCCGGCAGGCACCACGATCTTCTTGGTAATCACCGCGGCGCCCGGCAGGGCGAGCGCGACGTTCTTGGTGCGGGTGGCCATCTTTTTCCAGCCGCGCTTGACCGATTCGGCCACCGCTTCCAGGTTCGTGATGTTGCCGTCCAGCACCGCGTCCTTGGGCAAGGGCTCGATCGCATACCGTTCGATGCGATAGCTCTTCTTGCCCGTTTCGGCGATCTCCACCAGCTTGATCGACGATGAACTAATGTCCAACCCGATCAGCGGCTGCGCCTTAGGGTTAAAAATATCGAGCGCCAAGGTATCATCCCCTTCATGAAATTGGCTCCCGCTTCTCTGAGAATGTTTTCTCGAGAGCCATCCTTCCCCGCGTATTCCCACCTGCCTGTCGCCGTCAGCGCACCCTGCTCCCGGGTCCCCCGGATGCTGCTGGAATATCCCCTGACCTCACAAACCGCAATGTCCTTATCAGACAAGCGATTAGCGACAATACGCACAATTTACATTAAATCCTAACCGCAACCGCAACGCAAGGAAAGTTTTTCGGGCACTTAAACCGCTGTCTCATAAAAGCTACATGAGAGTAGGCGCCCTGCCCGCGGTTTGTCAGGATTGGTCCGGAGAAAACCACCCCCACTGGCTATAATGACGCTCACATAGCGGGCAAATAGGGAAAAACCGCGCGTACGCGCCTCCCGGCCATGCCCGCCTCTCAAGGATTCTTCCGCAAAATCATGGTCTTATCGCCTGCTGCCCGAATTGCCGCCGTGGTCGCCACGCTGCTAGTGGCGCCCATCCTGATCGGCGTTCTGGTGGTCACTTTTACCGTCGCCTGGGCTTACCCGAACCTGCCTTCGATCGAGGCGCTGACCGATTACCAGCCAAAAGTCCCCTTGCGGGTTTTTAGCGCCGAAGGGGTGCTGATCGGTGAATTTGGTGAAGAAAGGCGCAATATCGTGCGCTTTTCCGACGTCCCGACGATCATGAAGCAGGCCATCCTGGCGGCCGAGGACGATCGTTTCTACCAGCATAGCGGTATCGACACGGTCGGCATCATCCGCGCCGCCTTCAACAACTTCCTGGGCGGCAGCAAGCAGGGCGCCTCCACCATTACGCAGCAGGTGGCGCGCAACTTCTTCCTCACCAGCGAACAGACCTACACGCGCAAGCTGTACGAAGCGCTGCTGTCGTTCAAGATCGAATCCACCCTGTCGAAAGACAAGATTTTCGAGATCTACATCAACCAGATCTTCCTGGGCCAGCGCGCCTACGGTTTCGCTTCCGCCGCGCAGATCTACTTCGGCAAGGACCTCAAGGACCTGTCACCCGCCGAGTGCGCCATGCTGGCCGGCCTGCCGAAGGCGCCTTCGGCCTTCAACCCGGTGGTCAACCCGAAGCGCGCTAAGTCGCGCCAGATCTACGTTCTTGACCGCATGCAGGCGCTGGGCTTTTTGACCGCGGACCAGCACGACCTCGCCGCCAAGCAGGCCCTGGTGGTCAAGCACGACCTGAACGACTACCCGCTGAAGGCCGATTACGTCGCCGAACTGGTGCGCCAGCTGGTGTTCGAGCGCTACGGCGACGAGGCCTACACCCGCGGCCTGCGCGTCTACACCACCATCCAGAAGGTGGACCAGGAAGCCGCCTACAACGGTTTGCGCAAGGGCGTGCTGGAATATGAGCGCCGCCACGGCTACCGCGGCCCGGAAGGGTTCGTCGAGAACATGGCCGCCAACCCGAGCGACGACGCGCTGGAGGAAGACCTTTCCGAATATTCCGACAACGACGACCTGTTCCCCGCCGTGGTGCTGGAAGCCGGCCCGAAGTTGATCAAGGCCTACCGCCGCGGCGGCGAAACCGTGCAGATTACCGGCGAAGGCCTGAAGTTCGCCGCACAGTCGCTGGCCGAGAAGGCGGCGCCGGCGAAAAAGATCCGCCGTGGCGCCGTCATCCGCGTGCAAAAGGACGAAAAGGGCAACTGGACCGTCCAGCAGGTGCCGGAAGTGGAAGCCGCCTTCGTTTCGGCCAATCCCAGCAACGGCGCGGTGCGCGCCCTGGTCGGCGGTTTCGATTTCAACGCCAACAAGTTCAACCACGTGCTGCAGGCCTGGCGCCAGCCCGGTTCCAGCTTCAAGCCCTTCATCTATTCCGCCTCGCTTGAGCGCGGGCTCACCCCCGGCACCATGATCAACGACGCGCCGATCTACATCGACCCGGCGCTGACCGGCGGCCAGCTGTGGGAGCCGCACAACTACGACGGCGGCTTCGAGGGTCCGATGACCATGCGCAAGGCGCTGACCAAGTCGAAAAACCTGGTGTCGGTGCGCATCCTGCAGCAGATCACCCCGCAGTACGCGCAGCAATACGTCACCCGGTTCGGCTTCGATGCCGACAAGCAGCCGGCCTATCTCACCATGGCCCTGGGTGCCGGTTCGGTGACGCCCTGGCAGATGGTGGGCGCCTACAGCGTGTTCGCCAACGGCGGCTACCGCGTCAACCCCTACATCATCAGCAAGATCACCGACGAGTCCGGCCGCGTGCTCGCCGCCGCCCACCCGGTGCAGGCGGGAGACGAGACCATCCGCGTGGTCGATGCGCGCAACGTCTTCATCATGGACAGCATGCTCAACGACGTCGCCCGCTACGGCACCGGCGCGCGCGCCTCCGCCATCCTCAAACGCACCGACCTGATGGGCAAGACCGGCACCACCAACGACCACGTCGATGCCTGGTTCGCCGCCTTCCAGTCCACCGTGGTGGGCATCGCCTGGATCGGTTTCGACCAGCCGAAAAAGCTCGGCTACAACGAGACCGGCGGCGTCGCCGCCCTGCCGATCTGGGTCAACTACATGCAGAAGGTGCTGCAGGGCGTGCCGCAGCGCATGCCGATCCCGCAACCCCCGGAAGGCGTGATCAACGTCGCCGGCGAGTATTACTACAAGGAATTCGCCCCGGGCGCGAATGCGGTCATGGCGGTCGGCCTGGACGACAATGCCGCCGGCGGCGACCAGAAGTCCGAGGAAGTGAAAAACCAGCTGTTCTGAGCGCGATGCCCTCGACCATGCCCTGCCTGCCGCGCCCTTTTTTCCGCCGCCTGCTCGGCGCCGCCGCGCTTGCCGTAGCCGGTGGCGCCGCCGCGGCGCCGCCGCCGGTGCACCTCTCCACCCCGCAGGAGTTCATCGGCACCTGGAAATCGATCCCGGTACCGCTGATGGAACAGCCCGCCGAATCGCGTGGCCACCCCTTCCTGCAAGGCACCTGCAACTACCTGGTGCACGCCGCCGACGGCAACTGGTCGCTCGTCACCATCGAGAGCATTCCGGGCGACGAGGAAAAGGCCAGGCGCTGCAACCTGACGCTCAAGGAAGTCACCGAACAGAACGCGCTGGTGCCAGACAACATGCGCTTTCGCTGGTCGCTGCAAAACGGCATGGTGCGCATGGTCAACGGCGCCGGTGCCGGCTTCAACTGGTCGGCGCAGATCGCCGACGGCGACGGCAACATCGCCCTCGACCCGCACTCGGCCGGCGTCGCCATGAAACGCGGCGACCTGGTGATGCAGATGGCCGACCGCAGCGGCACCAAGGTGCTGTGGCGCATGGTGCTGCGCAAGGTGACGCGCTAGCGTCCCGCGCCGCTAGACCGGCCCGAGGCGCACCGGCTCGCCGGACTGCTCGCTGACCACGCGCGACAAGGTGTCGAACAGCGCCTCGCCGCTGCGCGTATCAAGCCAGCCGTCGTCCTTCGATTCGAAGTGAAAACCGCCGGTGCGCGCGGCGATCCATATCTGGCGCATCGGCGTCTGGCTGTTGATCACGATCTTGCTGCCGTTGTCGAATTCCAGTTCGAGGATGCCGTCGCCCTTGCGCTCGAGATCGGCCTCGACGCCGGCGGCTTCGACCGCCTCCTCGATGCGCGAGAGCAGAGCGCCGGCCTGGGTCAAAAATTCGGTTTCGGTCATAATGTCGGTTTACAAACTGCGGTGATTTTCCGTGCGCCCGATTATCCCCCTTCTGGCATTGAGCGTCGCGCTGTCGCTGTTGGGCGGCTGCGGCCACAAGGGCCCGCTTTACATGCCGGGCAAGCCCGGCGACCCCGCCTACGACCGCCTGCACAAAGGCGAAGCGCCGCCCATCAGCAACGGGCCGCTGGGCACCACCTCGGTGGATGACCGCGGCAACGGCGTCAACGACAACCACCCATGACCGCTCCCGGATTTTTTACCCTCCGCGACGGCGAGCTGTGCGCGGAGGAGATGCCGCTTGCGCGCATCGCCGCCGAATACGGCACGCCCTGCTACGTTTATTCGAAGGCGGCGCTGACCGCGGCCTACCGCGACTTCAGCGCCGGGCTGGCCGGCCGCGACGCGCTGGTGTGCTACGCCATGAAGGCCAATTCCAACCTGGCCATTCTCAACACGTTTGCGCGCCTGGGCGCGGGCTTCGACATCGTCTCCGGCGGCGAATTGAAGCGCGTATTGGCCGCCGGCGGCGATGCCGGCCGCGTGATCTTCTCCGGCGTGGGCAAGAGCATGGCGGAGGTCGAGTTCGCGCTCTCCCAGGGCATCCTGTGCTTCAACATCGAGTCGGCGCCGGAACTGGAGCGCGTGGCGCAGATAGCCGCGCGCATCGGTAAGGTCGCGCCGATTTCGCTACGCGTCAATCCCGACGTAGACGCCGGCACCCACCCGTACATTTCCACGGGACTCAAGGAAAACAAGTTCGGCGTCGCCTTCGACGAAGCAATCGCACTATATCGCCGCGCCGCCGCCCTGCCCTCCTTGCGCATTGAAGGCATCGATTGCCACATCGGCTCGCAGTTGACCGATATCTCGCCGCTGCTGGAAGCGCTGGACAAGATGCTCGGCCTGATCGATGCGCTGGGACGCGAAGGCATCCCCATCCATCACCTGGATCTCGGCGGCGGCCTCGGCATCACCTATACGGACGAGACGCCGCCCGACCCGCGCACCTACATGCGCGAGGTACTCAAGCGCGTCGGCGAGCGCAAGCTCAAGCTGCTGTTCGAGCCGGGGCGCAACCTGGTGGGCAACGCCGGCGTGCTGCTGACGCGTGTCGAGCACCTGAAGGCGACGCCCGCCAGGCATTTCGCCATCATCGACGCGGCGATGAACGACCTGATACGGCCTTCGCTGTACGAGGCATATCACCGCATCCTGCCGGTGCGCGAGCGGGCCGGCGCAGCGGAGAATTACGACATCGTCGGTCCCGTGTGCGAAAGCGGCGACTTTCTCGGCCATGACCGCAAGCTCACGCTGGCCGAGGGCGACCTGCTGGCGGTGATGTCCGCCGGCGCCTATGGCATGGTGATGGCGTCGAACTACAACACGCGCCCGCGCGCCGCCGAAGTGCTGGTGGACGGCAGCAACGCGCACCTGGTGCGCAAACGCGAGCGGGTGGAAGACCTGTATGCCGGGGAGTCGATTCCCGGCTAGGCGCGCCGGTCAGACGATGTGCGAGAAGCCGAACAGCCCGACGATCCCAACCAGGATCAGGTACAGCGCGACAATGTAGTTGAGCAGGCGCGGCATCGCGAGGATCAGGATACCCGCGATCAGGGCCAACAGCGGTCCGATGGAAAGATGGATGTTCATGGCACATTCCTTTTTTTGTTGATGCCGGGCAGGCACTGCCGGCACATGCCGATTGGACACCGCGCCGCGTTTGCGCTTTAGCGGCGCAAGGCGCAAACCAGCGTCGGCGTTTGTCCTACTTGGAAACGTCTAAGTCTTGTTGCCGTCCTGGCTTGCCGCCAGGGCGTCGTCCAGGGCGCGCGCCCGCGCCACCGCCGGGCGCGCCAGCACGCGCTCGATGTAGCCGCCGATCAAGGGCGTGCGCTCGACCAGCTTGAACATGGTGATCCAGTTGAGCGCCGGCCCCCACAGCACGTCGGCGGCGGTGAATCTCTCGCCCAGCAGCCACGGCCCCTTGGCCAACTGGTCGGTGAGGGTCTTGAGCATGGTGTCGTAGTCGCCATAGGGTGCGGTCGAGGGCGGCGCAGGCTCGCGTTTCATCGCGCGGTCGACAATCGCCGGCTCGAAGCAGGAACCGTAGAACACCATCCAGCGCAGATACGGCCCGCGCAGCGGATCGCCGATGGCAGGCGCCAGGCCGGCTTCCGGAAACAGGTCGGCCAGGTACATGAATACCGCCGGCTGCTCCGTGATCAGCGCGCCGTCGTGCACGATCGCCGGCACCTTGCCCATGGGGTTGACCGCGAGATATTCCGCGCCACGTGTCTCGCCGGCTTTCATGTTCATCGCCACCAGCTCGTACGGCGCGCCCAGTTCTTCGAGCAGCACGCGCGTGCCGCCGGAGCGGGAATTGGGGCAGTGGAAGAACTTGATGGGGTTCGGCATGTTGGTGGCTCCTTGCGATGATTCGGCTGCGATAACTCGCCGCGCATTCTAGCCTGCGCGCGTGACAGCGGGTGTCAGTAACTTTGCCTCACAGCGCGCGCGCACAGGCCGCCGCCGAGGCCCAGGCCCACTGGAAGTTGTAGCCGCCCAGCCAGCCGGTAACGTCCACCACCTCGCCGATGAAATGCAGGCCCGGCGCCTTCGTCGCCTCCATGGTCTGCGACGAGAGTTCGCGCGTATCCACGCCGCCCGCCGTCACCTCGGCCTTGCGATAGCCTTCGGTGCCGTCCGGCGTGATGCGCCATTGCGTGAGGGACTGCGCCAGTTGCTTGATCAGCTTGTCCGGCAGGTCGGCCACCGGGCGGGTACGCAGCGCGGGTTCGAGCTCGCGCTCGATCCAGGTCTCGGCCAGGCGCTTGGGCAAGAGCGGCGCCAGCAGCGTGGCGGCGTTGCCGCGCTGCGTCCCCTTGTTCGCGGTCCAGGCGGCCGTATCAGCGCGCGGCGCGAGATTCAGGCGCAATTCGCCACCGGGTTCCCAGTAGCTTGAGATCTGCAATACCGCCGGGCCGGACAGGCCCCGATGGGTAAGCAGCAGATCTTCGCTGAAGCGCCCGCGCCCAAAGCGCCCGTTGGTCTCGATCTCGACTTCGACCGCCAGGCCAGACAGCGCAGCAAACGGCTTCCACGCCTGCACGTTGAAGGTCAGCGGCACCAGCGCCGGCCGCGTTTCGGCAACCGCGATGCCAAACTGTTTGGCGATGCGATAGCCGAAATCGGAGGCGCCGATTTTCGGGATCGACAGGCCGCCAGTGGCGATCACCAGCTTGGGTGCGCGCAGGGGTTCGTTGCGCTCCTCGCCGTCGCTGGTTTCCAGCACGTAGGCGCCGCCTTCGTGGCGTACTTTCATCACCCGCATGCCGGCGCGCCAGGCGACGCGGCCGCTGGCGCATTCGTCCTTCAGCATGCCGATGATGTTTTCCGCCGAGTCGTCGCAAAACAACTGGCCGCGATGCTTTTCGTGCCAGGCGATGCGGTGTTGCTTGAGTAGCGCGAGGAAGTCGCGCGGCGTGTAGCGCGCCAACGCCGAGCGGCAGAAATGCGGATTGGCGGAAAGGAAGTTCTCCGGCCCGGCGCCGAGGTTGGTGAAGTTGCAACGCCCGCCGCCGGAGATACGGATCTTCTCGCCGATGGCGGCGGCGTGGTCCACCAGCACCACCTTGTGTCCGCGCTGCCCGGCGATGGCGGCGCACATCATGCCGGCGGCGCCGGCGCCGATCACGGCAATGTCGAAATGCTGCATGGGCGCGATTGTCCCATGCCGCGCCGCAGGCCGGCTAGGCGGGGCGGCGCGCCGTCGCCATCGGCCGCACCTTCGGTTTCGCCTTGCGCCACAGCAGGCGCGCCAGCAGGAACGCGCCGACGACGCTGCCGTAGATGATCGGCTGCGTCAGGTCGCGCTTGACCAGCCACCAGTAATGCACCACGCCCAGCATGCAGATCAGATAGGTCAGGCGATGCAGGTGCTGCCAGCACCTGCCGCCGAGCTTGCGCGTCATGTAGCTGTTGGAGGTGGCAGCCAGCGGAATCAGCAGCAGGAAGGCGGCAAAGCCCACGGTGATGAAGGGCCGCTTGATCACGTCCTTGATGATGGATTGCACGTCGAACCACTGGTCGAACCAGATGTAGGTGGTGAAGTGCAGGCAGACGTAGAAGAAGGCGAATAGCCCGAACATGCGCCGGTATAACGACAACCAGTTCCGGCCCGTCAACCGGCGCACAGGCGTGATACCCAGCGTGATGCACAGGAACACCAGGGTCCAGGTGCCGGTGGCGCGCGTCAGGGTCTCGACCGGATTGGCACCAAGGTCGCCCAGGAATGCTTCGGCCACCAGTACCGTCACCGGTCCCAGCGAGAGAATGAACAACAACGCCTTGAGGACGGTGCCTTGTTTCGATGTCAGGCGGGCGGGGAGCAACATGAAAAGCGCTTCGGTCAAATGGCCACGTGGATTTGATTTTTCGTTGAAGCTACCTCAAAAAAACCGGAACCACGCAAAAGCAGGTTTTCACTTTTGCGTGCCGCTAGTAATAGCGCCGCAGGTCCATGCCCGCATACATCTGCGCCACCTGTTCGCCATAGCCGTTGAACATCAGCGTCTTGCGCTTGGGCGAGAAAAAGCCGTC
>DASYEQ010000101.1:0-69899 GCA_036498945.1 Burkholderiales bacterium
GCGCACGCCGAAATTGATGATGTTGCCGGCCAACAGGCCTTCGGCGTTGCGCTTGACCACCTCGCTGTCGGGCCAGTTGGTGAACACGCTGCCCATCAGGTCGGCCGAGCCGCCCACCAGTTCCGGCAGCATCGGCGCCAACCCGGTGAGCGCGCCCTGCGAGGCCTTGCGGGTCGCCATGGTCTCGCCCTTGGCGTTGGCATTCTCGATCAGCGCGGCCACGCCCTCTTCCCAGTGTGCCGGCAGCTCGCCCTTGGTGCGGCGCTTGAATTCGGCGGCCAGCTTAGGGTAGAGGCGCTCATAGGCGGCGAACTTGTCGTTCCACGCCTTTTCGGCGACAAAACCGCGCTCGCGCGCATTCCAGCCGTCGTAGACTTCCTTCGGAATAACGAAGGGCTCGTAATTCCAGTTGAGCGCCTTGCGGGTGGCGGCCACTTCGTCCTTGCCCAGCGCCTCGCCGTGCGCCTTGGCAGTGCCGGCGCGATTCGGTGAGCCTTCACCGATCACGGTCTTGCAGCAAATAAGGGTCGGGCGCTTTTTTTCCTTCAGCGCCTGGCGGATCGCCAGGTCCACCGCCTCGACATCCTTGCCGTCCACATTCGGGATCACGTTCCAGCCGTAGGCTTCGAAGCGCTTCGGCGTGTCGTCCGTAAACCAGCCTTCGACTTTGCCGTCGATCGAAATGCCGTTGTCGTCGTAAAAAGCCACCAGGCGGGAGAGGCCGAGCTTGCCTGCAAGGGAGGCGGCTTCGTGCGAAATGCCTTCCATCATGCAGCCGTCACCCATGAACACCCAGCTGCGGTGGTTGACGATGTCGTGGCCGGGGCGGTTGAAGTGGCTGGCCAACAACTCTTCAGCAACCGCCATGCCCACCGCGTTGGAAAAACCCTGGCCAAGCGGGCCGGTGGTGGTTTCCACGCCGGGGGTGATGCCGTATTCGGGATGGCCGGGCGTTTTCGAGTGCAACTGGCGGAAATGCTTGATTTCGTCCATGCTCAACTCGTAGCCCGTGAGATGCAGCAGGGCATACAGCAGCATCGAGCCGTGGCCGTTGGAGAGGACGAAACGGTCGCGGTCAGCCCAATGCGGATGGGCCGGGTTGTGCTTGAGATGGCGGTTCCACAGAGCGACGGCGATATCGGCCATGCCCATCGGCATGCCGGGGTGGCCGGAGTTCGCCTGCTGCACGGCGTCCATCGACAGGGCGCGGATGGCGTTGGCCAGTAATTCGGGGGAAGCGGAGGAATTCATGACGGGCGGCTGGAGAATTCTGGGGAGGAGATCGACACCAAAGAGAAACGGCACCGAAAAAGCGCGGGCAATGCGACCGGTTGCGAATGCGGGCCGACGATGACTGAAAGAGCGTCTCGACAAGCCGCCGGAGAGCCTATAATTATACCGTTTCCCGCGCTGCATCATGCGTTTTGCGCAGCGGCAGTCCGCCACCAGGCACTAATGAGCGGAAACACCAAAATCCACGGGCCGGCGCTCCGCCGCGCTTCAGACAGACCATTCAACAAGCACTCCGGTTCCCATGCAGGGCCTGCACCTGACCGCCGATCTGTACGACTGCCGCTGCGCCGACGCCCTCTTCACCGACGAGACGCTGTTGCGCGACACCCTGCTGGCGGCGGTGGAGAAATCCGGACTCACCGGCGTGGCGCGCCTGTTCCACAGCTTCGGGCCCGGCGCAGGCGTGACCGGGGTGGTGTTGCTGGCCGAATCGCATCTGGCGGTGCATACCTGGCCGGAGCGCGGCGCGGTGACGCTGGATGTCTACGTGTGCAACTTCGGCAGCGATAATAGCGCCCGTGCGCATGCGCTGTTCGACGATCTCTCAGCCGTGTTCATGCCGTCGCACCAGCAGACCCACACCATCAAGCGCGGCCTGCCGCTGGAAACCCTGCCGCCGGAAACCCTGGCTCGGGGCTGACGCCGCGCCTGCTGCCCGCATGCAAGTCCGCCTCTACTGCCCGGTTCCCCTGAGCGCGGGCGCGAGCCTCGCATTGCCAGGGGATGCGGCGCACCACGCGCGCGACGTGCTGCGCCTGGAAGAAGGTGACGAAGTGGTGCTGCTCAATGGCCTGGGCGGCGAATACCGCGCACGCCTGGCAGCAGTAGGCAAGAAAGAAGTCACCGCCGAGGTGCTGGAGTTCAACCAGCGCGAAGCGGAGCCCCCCTATCCCATCATCGTGGCGCAAAGCCTCGCCACCGGCGACAAAATGGATTGGGTGGTCGAGAAATCGGTCGAACTCGGCGCCGCCGCCATCGTGCCCCTGGCCGCCGCGCGCTCGGTACTGCGCCTGGACACGGCGCGCGCCGCCAAGCGCGCGCAGCACTGGCAGGCGATCATTCGTGCCGCCTGCGAGCAATGCGGGCGCAACCGCGTGCCCGAGCTGG
Organism: Burkholderiales bacterium; assembly: GCA_036498945.1. GTDB lineage: Bacteria > Pseudomonadota > Gammaproteobacteria > Burkholderiales > JAEUOS01 > JAQGMJ01. Next base: position 2,401 of record DASYEQ010000101.1, read on the forward strand.
CGCCGGTGACGCCGCTGCACGACTGGCTGCAGGCACAGCGTCACGCGCCGGGCCTGAAGCTGATGCTCTCGCCGGTGCACGCGCGCAAGTTCTCTGAACTGCCGGCGCCCGCCGCGGGCACGCCGGTCACGCTGCTGATCGGCCCGGAGGCCGGCCTGAGCGATGCCGAGGAAGCCGCCGCGCAAGCCGCCGGCTTCCTGCCCGTGTTGCTTGGCCCGCGGGTGATGCGCACCGAAACCGCAGCGCTGGCCGCCCTGGCGGCGATCCACGCACGCTGGAGCGATTTTTGAAGCAGCGCTGAACCGCGCCCGAAAACCGGGAAGCGCCAAGCGGGCCGGGCATCGATGATCGTTGCGGGGGTCGTCCCGGGTCGTTTGCCAGAGCACTGCTCCCTTCCGCCACCCGTACCGCGTTGCCGGACGCGAAATTCCATTTTCCAATCGGCAAAATAGGGGGCGTTTGTTCGCCTTATTCTGATTTTGAATAACGTACGGGAGTCTAGTATCGCTGCCGCGGTCACGTAAGCCGCCAAAGCCAAGAAACGGACCCCACCATGACTATCGCCAGACGCCTGCAGCTCCTGATTCTCTTTCCGTTGATCGCCATCGTCGGCCTCAGCGTGTTCGCCCTGCATGAACTCAAGTCCACCGACGAGCGCGGCCAGTTCGTCATCGACAACACCCTGCCCAGCTACGAGGCACTGTACGCCATTGACAGCAAAGCCCGCATCCTCGGCGTTCTCGCCTTGCGCCAATTGCTTTATACCGATGCGGCGGAACAGGAAAAGTCGGAAAAGAGCCTGGCCGCGAACCGCAAGGCGCTTGCCGCGCTGGTCGCCAAATACGAAAAGGAGCTGGTCGCCGATGACGAAGACCGCGCCGCCTTCAGCGAGGTGAAATCCGCGCTGGGCGAATTCAACGCCAGCATCGACAGCGCCATGGAACTGATGCGCGCCGGCAAGCCTGACCAGGCGCGCGAGCAACTGCGCAGCACGCCGGTGCTCAAGGTTTCGGCGGCGGTGGAAAGGGACATCGCGATCAACCGCAAGGTGGGCGACGAATATTCGCGCGTCTCCAAGGCGCTGTTCCAGCGCGAAGTGATGTTGCTGATCGCCGGCGCCGTCGTGGCCACCCTGGTGAGCGTTTTCTTCGGCTTCGGCGCCTATCGCGCCGCCGTCGGCGCGCTTACCGCCCTGCGCGGCGCGGTCAACACCATCGCCCGCGACCTCGATTTCACCCAGCGCTCCCCGGTATTGCGCAAGGATGAAGCAGGCGAAACCGCCACTGCCTTCAACGGCCTGATCGCCCGTCTCCAGGAGAGCTTCGGCGCCATCCGCGGCAAGACCGGTGAAGTCGGCCATGCCGCCGCCAGCCTTGCCAGCACCGCCGTACAGGTCTCCGCCGGCTCCAGCCAGCAAAGCGACTCCGCCGCCAACATGGCCGCCAGCGTCGAAGAGATGACCGTGAGCATCTCCAGCGTCGCCAGCCGCGCCGCCGACACCAACGCGCTGGTGGAAGCCGCCGGCCGCGCCGCCGCCGACGGCGAGACGGTGATCAAGTCCGCGGTCGACGAGATCCACGCCATCGAGCGCACCATCACCCAGGCTTCGACCGACATCGGCGAACTGGAAAAGAACAGCGCGCGCATCAACGCCGTGGTCACGGTGATCCGCGAAGTGGCCGAGCAAACCAACCTGCTGGCGCTCAACGCCGCGATCGAAGCGGCGCGCGCCGGTGAACAGGGCCGCGGCTTCGCGGTGGTCGCCGACGAAGTGAGGAAGCTCGCCGAGCGCACCTCCTCCTCCACCCAGGAGATCGCGCAAAGCATCGGCCTGATGCAGCAAAGCGCGCAGGCCAGCGTCTCGGCCATCGCGGTCGTCGCCGATCACGTAAAGAACGGCGTCGGCCACGCCCAGGCGGCGAGCGAAGCGATTGCCCGCATCGGCCAGGGCACGCGCGATTCCGTCAAGGCTGTCGCCGAGATCAACGACACCATCCGCGAGCAGACCAACGCGATGACCAGCATCGCCCAGCAGGTCGAGAAGATCGCGCAGATGACCGAGGAAAACAGCGCCGCCGCCGGCACTGCCGCCGGTACCGCGCAGCAACTCGACGCCATCAGCGGCCAGATGCAGGCGGTGGTGGCGCAGTTCCGCATCGCCTGATACCACTTCAAGCCCTGCACTAAAGCCGGGTTCGCCCGGCTTTGTCGTTCCTACGCCTGTTTCTTGTAGAACTTGTAGCCGTTGCGCCCGGCCTGCTTGGCTTCGTACATTGCCTCGTCGGCATATTTGACGAGGGTGTCTGCTTCCAGTGCATCCGACGGAAACAGCGAGATGCCGATCGAGGGCGAGGTGCTGACGTCGTGACCGGAAAGCCTGTAGGGCGCGGTCAGCGCGATCTGGATCTTGCGCGCCACCACTTCCGCGTCTTCGATGGTACGGATGCCCGGTAGCACGGCGACGAACTCGTCGCCGCCGATGCGCGCCACCGTATCCGAATCGCGCACGCAGGCCTTGAGCCGGCGCGCCACCTCGATCAACAGTTCATCGCCGATCGCATGCCCTAAGGTGTCGTTGATGTTCTTGAACTTGTCCAGGTCCATGAACATCACCCCGCAGCTCACCTTGTTGCGGATGGCGTGCGCCAGGGCCACGCGCAGGCGGTCGGCCAGGAGGATGCGGTTCGGCATGCCGGTCAGCTGGTCGTGATGCGCCAGGAACGCGATGCGCGCGGCGTCCGCGCGCTGCTCGGTGACGTCTTCCATCACCCACACCACGCCACGCGTCAGGTCCCACGGCGCGATCGCCTTGGCGGCGCAGCGCGCCAGGATCAGCCGGCCGTCGCGCCGCTTCATGTGCACGTCGGCGCGGAACACCGCGCCGGTCTTGATCACCCCCTCGGCCTTGGCCGTCAGGTGCGCATAGTCCTCGGGGTTGAGATAGAGGTAGTCGGTAGGCTTGCCGATCATCTCGGTGGACTTGTAGCCGAGCAGCTGCTCGCCCATGGTGTTCATCCACACCACGTTGCCGTGCTTGATGAAAAACGTCGCCACCGGACTGATGTCGAGCACCGCGCGGGTTTCCGCCAGCGCCGACTCCAGGTCGGACTGCAGGCTGCGGCGCTCCAGGCAGGAGCGCACGCGCGCACGCAGCAGCACGGCGTCGAAGGGCTTGGTGAGGTAATCGACCGCGCCCAGCTCGATTGCGCGCACGAAATTGACGGTGTCGTCCGATGCGGAGATGACGATCACCGGCATCGACTTCAGGTTGTTGTCGGCGCGCATCGCCTCCAGCACGCCGAAGCCGTCAAGCTCGGGCATCATGATGTCGAGCAGAATCAGGTCGAAGCTGTCCTGGCGCATCGCGGCCAGCGCCTCCACCCCGTTGCCCGCCATCGCCACGCGGTCGTAGCCGTCGCGGCGCAGGCGGCGCGCCAGCGTGTAGCGGTTCATCTCGTCGTCGTCGACGATCAGAAGCGACATGGCGGCGGGAGTTTGCATGACGTACGGAGCGGCAATCAGGAAAACGGAGGCAGCGGGGAAGACGGCGCCGCGGCGCCGGTGACCAAACCCGGCATCTTATCGCGACTGGCGCTTTCCCCCGCGGGACGGGCGCCGGCCAGCCCGGGCGGCAGGCCGTCCGCGGCGCCCGCCGGCGGCGGATTGAGCGGCAGGACGAGCGTGAAGGTCGAGCCTTTGCCTACCGCGCTTGTCAGGGTGACGTCCCCGCCCATCATGCGCGCCATGCGCCGCGAGATCGCCAGGCCGAGGCCGGTGCCGCCGAACTTGCGGGTGCGCGAGGCATCGAGCTGGGTGAAATCCTGGAACAGCTTGGCCTGGTCGTCCGCGCCGATGCCGGGGCCGGTATCGCTGACGGCAAAGCGCACGTCGCCGGCGCCGCCGTCGGCCACGCCCAGGCGCACTTCGCCCGCTTCGGTGAACTTGACTGCGTTGCCCACCAGGTTGAGCAGGATCTGGCGCACGCGCTGCGGATCGGCGGTAAGCGGCGAGAGACTGCCGTAGCCGCCGGCGAGCCTGATGCCTTTCTCGCGCGCCTGCGATGCAAAGGTGGTGATCACCTCCTCGGCCAGGGCGGAGGCGGAGAAGGTCTCGGTGTTGATGGCCATGCGCCCGGCCTCGATCTTCGACAGGTCGAGGATGTCGTTGATCAGCGCCAGCAGGTGGCGCGCCGAGCCGGTAATGCGCGGCAACGACTCCTTCAGTTCGCGCGGGTCGGGATCGTCGGCATCCTCCAGCAGCATGCCGGAGAGGCCCAGGATGGCGTTGAGCGGGGTGCGCAGCTCATGGCTCATGTTGGCGAGGAATTCGCTCTTGTGCCGGCTCGCGGTCTCGGCCTGCGCCTGCGCCGCCTTGATGCCCAGGAGCGCGTTCTTGAACAGCACCAGGGCCTGCGCCATCTGGCCGACCTCGTCGCGCCGCCCGCTATAGGGAATCGGATGCGCGTAATCGCCCTCGGCGATCGCCACCATTGCCGAGGTCATGCGGTTGACCGGATAGAGCACGCGGCGCAACAGCAGCAAGGCGGCGGCAAGCGCGACGAACAGCACCACCAGCGAGACCTCGATATTGCCGCGCACGGCGTCGTCCAGCCGGTGGCGGAAACTGCCGATGGCGCGCGACTCCTCGCTCTGGGCACGGCTGCCCAGCATGGTGGTGAAGGCGCGCAGCTTGGCATCGTGCTCGTCGAGCACGCGCACGGTGGCGGCATCGAGCACGCTGTAGATCTCGATCACGCGGCTGAACGCCAGGGCGTAGGTGGAAACCGCGTCGCGCGCCCGCGGCTTTGCGAATACCACCTTCAGCGCCTGCGCCTGCCGCTCCACGTCGGCGGCGCCGGCCTCGCTGCGCTTCATCAGGTAGGCGAGTTCGGCCTGGCGCAATTGCAGGTAGTGCGCGCCCTCGCCCGCACCCTCGGCTTCGCCGCGCAGTTGTTCAGCGCTGTCATTAAGCGCGCCCAGGCGTTCCTGGCGCAGGCGCCGCGCCGCCGCCACCGCCTCGAAGCTCGCCAGGTACAGGCTGACCTCGCGCTCGACGCGGTCGATCTCGAAAGTGTCACGCGGCAGCTCCTTGCGCGCGTCACCCAGCTGACGCAGGAAGGCCAGCGCCTCGCGGCGCACCCGGCCCGGCGGATCGATCGCATCCGAGGCAACATACTCGCGGATCGCCGAGGACAGCCCCGCCAGGCGCTCGCCGGTGAGCGCCGCCAGGCGGCTGGTCTGCGACACCTGCGTCAGGCGGTCAAAGTCGTCCTGGATCGCCTGCAACTGGTTGTAGCGGCTCTGCCCGAGCCAGACGATCAGTCCCACCAGCAGCACCACGCCGACGTAGACCAGGTCGCTGATGCGCAGGCGCTTGACGCTCACTCCGGGCATGGCGCCTACTCGCGCTTGAGCACGAGGGTCACGCCTTCGTCGGCCCACCATTCGCGCGCATCGACGAACACGGTGTAGACCGCGTCTCCCGCGCCGCCGTGCTCCAGTTCGTCAAGGTAGACGGCGTAGCGCTGCCCTTTTTTCAGCGGCAGCTCGGTGAGGCAGTCGTACAGGGCATCGAGGTTGCCGCCGAAATGCGGCGGGAATTCGAGCGCCGTGGCGATCTTCTTCAGCATCGAATCCTTGGAGCGCAGTCCCTTGAATTCGACGTGCCAGCTGCGGGTGAAGGTCGGCTGTTCCATTCTTCAGTCCCGGATCTCGCGGAAGCTCGCGTAATGGTTGTCGGTGTAATAGCAGGCCGCCGGGCGGTTGCGCGCCCAGTCCGCCTTCTCGCCGCCGCAGACGATGCGCCGCGCGCCACGATTGCGCGCGCCCGGCGTGGGTACGGTGTACTCGTGGTAGTAGCCGCGGCGCCTTTGCGGCAGGGCGCCTTCGTAGTTGCCGAAGGTGACGCCGTCCTTGGCATAGGGGAAGGGGCCGCCGGTGAAAATCAGATCATAGGTGCGGCGCGCCTCGCGCGGCAGGCTGCCCGCCGCCACCTTGCCGCCCACCGCCGGGCCGCGTGCCTGCGCCGGCGCGGCGCCAAGTCCCAACGCCGCGACCGCCACTGCAGCCACCAACGTGGCCCGCAACCAGGTGCGCGCCGCGCCTCTCCGATGCCCTGCATCCTGTATATGCTGTTTCATTGCCATCCTTTTCATCGCCGCGAGCATAGCCTACGCCAGCAGAAAACGCTGCACTTCCTCGGCCCGGTGCATGGTGTCCTGGTAGCCCAGGTCGATCAGCGCGCGCGTGTATTCGCGCTCGAACAACAGGTAGCTGGCAAGCGCCGAGCCCCGGCGGTTCATCGCGCCGATGCCACGCAACAGCGCGCGCACCGGCCATGGCAGGCGGCGCACGTGCTCCGCCGCCAGCGCATCGAGGCGCTCGGAGGGCGCGATCACCAGCACCTCCACCGGGCGCAGTTCGAAGTCGCCGTTGCTGCGCTTGTCGTCCGGCAAGAGCGAAATGGTGCGGTTGACCCGCTGCACACGCTCGATGTCGACGTTCAGGCTGTCGAGGAAGATCGAGGACATGGCGTGGCCGGCGATCTGCGCCAGCGAAGGATAGCTGTCGCCCTTGACCCGTTCGTTGGGCTCGTGGATGCGCCCGGCGCCGACCACCAGCACGCGCGAGGCGCCGAGGTGGATCGCCGGGCTGATCGGCGCAAGCTGGCGCATCGAGCCGTCGCCGAAGTACTCGCGGTTGATCTTCACCGCCGGGAACACGAAGGGAATGGCGGAGGAAGCCAGCAGGTGCGCGTGGGTGATCGGGCAGCGGCAGGCGACGCGCTGGCTGCGCGCCCAGGGCGCGATGTCGTCGCGGCACTGATAGAAATTCACGCTCTGTCCGGAGGTGTAGCCCGAGGCGGTGATGCACAGCGCGTCCAGCGCGCCCGCCTCCAGCGAGCGGCCGATCTCTTCCAGGTCGAGATTGCGCTTGAGCAGGCCCGCCAGCGGCGCGTTGTCGAGCAGCGATTTCGGCCCGGTCTTCACCACCCAGCCGGCCATCAATGCACCCAGCCAGTGCGCGCCGGTGCGCGCAATACCCAGGGCGTCCGAACGATAGACGTGGTGGGCGTGGAAGTTCTCCCACACCTCGATCAGATAGCGGATGGCCACGCCGTAATCACGCGCGAAGACCGCCAGCGAGGCCGCGTTGATCGCGCCGGCGGAAGTGCCGCAGATGATCGGGAACGGGTTGCGCTGCTTGTCCGGCAGCAGTTCGGCGATCGCCTTCAGCACGCCCACCTGATAGGCCGCGCGGGCGCCGCCGCCGGTCAGGATCAGGCCGGTGGTCATGCGCTGTCTCCCGCCGGCAAGCGCGTACGGGCAGCCGCACCCGCCAACATTTCACCCACCACGCCCTTCCTCCCGGTGTTGCTCCTGCATGACATTTGAATCATATTCCGCTTTATTTTCAAGCACATTTGCGGGAAAGCCGAGAAGTCGGCGTTATAATTTGTGTCGCCTTGAGCTGTTTTGGGCGCGCGGTACCAGCCTGAAACAGTATAACTTTGCGACCGCCGGGACGCCGGATGCCGCGATAAGACCGGCAGGAGAGGCCGGGGCACAGCAGGTACGGGGAGCATGGCATTTGTCTTGCAATTTCCCTCGTATGCTACGCGTTGGAACATGGCACAGACTTCACGCAACGTCTTCCGCTCGAATTGGCGCTATATGCGGCTTCCCGCCGGAGATGCCATGCTCCAGGCGGGCAAGGGCCTGTCGCCGGCGTTCATGAAGCTGCTGGAGGCTATCGCCCCCGAAACCACCATCACCTTCGACGAGCTGGCCGAGGCCTTTCCGGCGATGGATGCCGACGATCTCGAACTCTGGCTGGCCGAACTTTGCCGCATGGAGCTGATCTCCCCGGCCGAGCCGCCCGGCGTGGGCCTGCGCGAGGTGCATCTCGAGCTGGCCGAGGTAACGCCACCGCCCGCCCCCGAGGTGAAGACGACGGGCAGGAACAAGGCGCTGAAGAATACCGACAAGACCCTCACCCTCGACAAGACGCCCAAGTCGGCGCCCAGATCCGCCAAGACCGTGCCGGCGATGCCGGTGCTGCCGCCTTCCAACCACGCCGTCTCCGTACTGCTGGTCGACAAGTCGCCGGAAGAACGCGAGTTGTGGCGCCAGGCGCTGGAACCGCTGCCGATCAACCTGTTCGAGGCCGGCACCCTGGCGGAAGCCGACTCCGGCTTTCGCGAGCACAAACCGCAGGCCGTGGTGATGGGCATGACCGGGGTCGACTTCAAGGCCTTGCACCTGATCGGCCTGCTCAAGCACCCGCGCAACCGCACCCGCACCAAGGTCTTCCTCATGCTGGAAGACAAGACCGTCTCGCAAAGCGACCTGCGTACCGCGCAAATGGCCGACGCGACCATCCAGATCGGCGAGTACGCCCGCCTGCTGGAGGAAGTGGCGCAGCAACTGCAACTCGAGGTGCCGGCCCCCGAACCCGCGCCGGCCAAGCCGGCGAAAGACCAGCTGTCGGTCACCCAGCGCCTGCTCTACGCCGCCGCCAGCCCGGAAGCCGCCATCGTCACCGATCCCGGACTGCTTTCTTCGCTGGAGCAACGCTATCCGCGCGTCACCCTGGAACTGGTGGAGCGCTGGGGCAAGCCCTCGCTGGAAGGGTTCCTCGACAACCTGATCCTCGATTCACGCGGTAACCGCCAGGGTTTCGCCCCGGAGGCGATGGAAGAACTACTGCTGCTCTACAGCGTGCATCGCGAATACCGCCCGGCCAACGAGTTCTGGTACCTCAACGCCGAGGCGCAAAGCCGCGCCGGCAAGAGCGACAAGATGGCCCAGACCGGCGCGCCGATCAAGCGCTCGCGCTGAGAGGCGCGGCGCCGTCCGCCCTCCTTCTGCCCGCGGCATCCTTTCCCGACTGGTTCACCGCGCAACCCCCGCCCGCCCCGTGCACCCGCCGTAAGCGCTTCCCGCAGCGGAACCCGCAGGCACGCAATCCTCAACTTCCCGCCGCCCTCGCCGTTAACCCGGGTAACGCGCAGTCCGCACCGGACCGCCGGTTGCATTTGTCCCGCGAGGCCCGTATGGAAGTCAGCTCCCCCGTTAACTCGTTTCGTGCCTGCTGGCTGTATCGCCGCCTGCCCGCCGGCGACGAGGCAATCGCCGCCGGCCGCGGCCTCTCACCGGCCTTTGCCAAACTGCTCGAATCCATCGACAGCGGCACCCCGGTGTCATTCACCGCCCTGGAGGCGCGCTTCGCGCACCTTGACGCCGACGATCTCGAACTCTGGCTCGCCGAGCTGTGCCGCATGGGCCTGATCGTGCCCGCGCAGGAAACTGCCGAGCCGGCGCCTGCCTCTACCGCGACCGCAGCCGCCATCGACACCACCCCGGCTCCCGGCCGCCCCGACCTGCTGCTGGTGCACAAACTCGCCTCCACCCGCCTGGCCTGGCGCGACCTGCTTGCCGTCTTGCCGGTCAACCTGCACGAGGCAGGCTCGCTGGAAGAAGCCAATGACGCCTACAATCTTCTCATGCCTGCCGGCGTGGTGATCGGCCCCGAAGGCAGCGACTTCAACGCACTTTCCATGGTGCATGCGCTCAAGCACCCGCGCGCGCCGCGCCTGACCAAGGTAATCCTGGTGCTCGACGAGCGCAACTTCTCCACCAAGATCAAGAGCGCCGCCGCCAGCGCCGACGACACCGTCGCCGCCGACGCCTGGGACACGCTGCCCGAGCGCGTGGCGCGCCATCTCTCGCTCTCCAAGGCGGCGCAGGCCGCCGCCCGCCCCTTGCGCCTGATGGAAGACAGCGAGCGCGAAATCGACACCCTGCGTGCCGGCCTGGAGCAAGAGCACCCGCGCGTCGCTGCCGTGATCGCCGACCAGTGGGGCCAGGCCAGCCTCGACGAACTGTTCGACCAGCTGATTTTCGACATCCGCGGCGACGGCCACAACTTTTCCGCCGGCTCGATGGAAGATTTGCTGTTCCTCTATCGCATGCATTGCGAGCTGCGCCCCGGCGACGCCTGGCGCGACGCCAGCATGCCGCGCGTGCGCCGCGCCCGCATTGCTGCCCTGCGTGCCACCAGCCGCTTGCGCACCATCACCACACGCACACACACGCTCAACTCCTGAGGCCCTCGCGCGACCGCGGTAAAGCGGTCACCATGGTCGCGAAAAGGCCGGGATCGATCGATGTCGCAAGTGGCTCGATTTGAAGCAAAGGCGAAAAAAATGGCGTGATCGGCACTTAGGCCGATCACGCCAGGGTGAAGCCGGCCCCGGGAGGGGAGGACCGGCCTCGGACCGTGGTTCACCCGCGGCAGGGGGAGTGCCGGGGAGGGTGAATCGGCCCACGCGGCGACCGATGGGAGGAGGTCATGGCCGCCGCGAAGCTTGCTATCCAATGACTACACTTTACGGTCTGCGACTACGCGCCGGCATGCGGCACCGGCCTAAATCCGCGTCGGCGCAGGCCTACCCGCGCCGCCCCGCTTCCCCGATACGGGCTCGCGTCAGTGATGCGCCGGCGGGGCCGCCGCGGCCACCCCGTCGAGTTCGCGCAACGCCTCGGCGGAGAGCTTCACCTCGGCGGCGGCAAGGTTTTCGTGCAGGTGCGCGACCGCGGAGGTGCCGGGGATCAGCAGGATGTTGGAAGAGCGGTGCAGCAGCCACGCCAGCGCCACCTGCATCGGCGTGGCGCCAACGCGCTGCGCGACGTTGTTGAGAATGGCCGATTGCAGCGGGGCGAAGCCGCCGAGCGGAAAAAAGGGAACGTAGGCGATGCCGTCGCGGGCCAGATCGTCGATCAGCGCATCGTCGCCGCGGTTGGCGATGTTGTACATGTTCTGCACACAGACAATGGGCGCGATGCGCCGCGCGTCGCTGACCTGCTTGGGAGTGACGTTGGAAAGGCCGATATGGCGAACCAGGCCCTGCTGTTGCATTTCGGCAAGGGCGGTGAGCTGCGGCTCGAGCGAACCTTCGGCGGGCTTGTGCACGTCGAGCATGCTGCGCAGATTAACCACTTCCAGCGTCTCCAGGCCGAGGTTGCGCAGGTTGTCTTGCACCGCCTCCTTGAGTTCGGCAGGCGAGACGGCAGGAATCCACGATTTATCCTTGCCGCGCCGAGCGCCGATCTTGGTGACCAGCACGAGGTCGTCCGGATAAGGATGCAGGACTTCGCGGATCAGCTGGTTGGTGATATGCGGCCCGTAATAATCGCAGGTGTCGATGTGGTTGACGCCGGCGGCGATGGCTTCGCGCAGCACGGCGAAGGCGGCGGCGGCATCCTTGGGCGGGCCATAGATGCCGGGGCCGGACAGCCGCATGGCGCCGTAACCGAGGCGGTTCACCGGGCGGCTGCCGAGTTTATAGACGCCCGCGCGTGAAATATTGCTCATTGCTTTCTCCCGAAAATTGCAGTGCCGGCGCGATCGCGCCCGGCCCGCAGCCATCATCTGATGTTGGGGGGCGGCAATGCAAGGGGCGCAAGCGGTAAATTTACTGTCGCCGGAGCGCGATTGCGGGAGTAGGCAATCTACACGGGTTGCTCGCGGGTTGAAGGCGGGGCCCTGGACGGCTTGTTTTCGTCGTCGCTGTTCCAATCACTGCGGTAATCGGCGGCCTCTGGCAGCTCTTCCACCCGTTTGGCGGGATCGGGAGTGGGCTGCGCCTTATCCAGTTGCGGACTAACTGGCTCGTTACTGGAGGAATTCATCTGGATCTCCTATGCGTGATGATCACGCTAGCACTCCTCCGAGGCATGCAATGTAGGCGGCTTCTGATTTTCGCTTAACGACACGAGGCCGGCATGTATTTGGCCGGAGTGCCAATGCAGGACCAGACGAGCTTGTTGTCGGTGGTGGTAGCGGGAATCATGGTGATGATGGCGCCGGAGACGGCGGCCGTACCCGACACGGTGATGACGCCGCGCGGGCCGATGGTGGCGCGTGCGACCATGCCGCTGGCGGAGATGGTGATGGCACTCATCCACTCCGGGCTCCAGGAACCGTAGGTCTGCATACCTTCGGAGAGCGCCGTCTTGGCGGAAGAGCCGGCGAGGATGAGTTCGGAGACGCGAGCGCGCGGCGAGTAGCCGTCGGAAGAATTGCTATAGGAAAAGACAATACCCAGAAGCAGGAGGGTGAGCAGCAAGTCGAGGAAGGTAAAGCCCTTGTGGAGGCGCTTTTTGACATGCAGCGGTGCCAAGGCAGCGTAGGGATAGAGCCCGGCCCACAGCCACACGCACGCTCCGCCGATGGCGACAATCACCTTGCCGGGTTCATTCAGGTCGGTGCCGGCAATCGCTTGCCAGAAACCGTCCATCAAGTCGATGAACAGATACTGCGCGAACACCGTGACCGGAAAAAGAGCCAGGCAGGCGCAGGCGAAGAGCCAGCGATGCGTGCGCAACAAGCGCGCGCACAAGGGCGCGACGGCGGCGGCGGGTGGCAAGGCCAGCATCCAGAAGACAGCGTCCGGCAGCCCGGGAAACGGCGCGTGCGGCCCCAGGTAGGCAGCCAGGATGGACCAAAAAAAGAAACCGCAGAGCGACGCCAGGACCAGGGTGGTGGCGGAAATCACACTGGCATCGTCGGCGTCCTGCGCGGCATCTTGCGCGGCTGGCTGGTTCATCGTCTCACCTCGTTCTTGCTGTTGTCATAGGGCGCTTCGTCGGCGCGCACGCAGGCGTGACGAATTGCGGCAGCTAGTGACCGGGGCGGGGCGTGAACGGCAGGGATTGGTACGCCGCCCGCGGATGCGAAGCGGCAGGTGCAAGACAGGTGCCAACGGCGCGCGCAGGCGCCGGGAAGCGGCTTAAGCGGTGTCGCGGCCACCCGTGGCGCAGGGCGCGACGAGAGCGAGGAAGTGGGCCAGGTCGGGCGTGGCGGCGCCGCGCTCCTTGCCGGTATCGTCCCAGCGGCGCACTTGCACCGCGTCGAGGGCATAGGGAACGGCTTCGAAAGCGCGCGCCTCTGCCTCGCTCATGGCGTCGCCCTGCATGGCAAGCGAGCGCTGCGACAGGCTGGAGAGACCAGCGTAGTAGGAGGCTTCGCGGCGGCAGAGATAGCGCTTGGCCTCGACGTGCAGGGCGATGGGCTGGGTGACTTCAGGGCCGAACCAGAGGCCCAGGTATTTGGCGCCGATGGCTTCGTGCACATCGTCCTCGCTAGCGGCAAACGCGGCGGCGGCGTCGCGATGCAGCAGGTGGCCGGCGTCGTGCAGCAGGGCGGCGGCGATCAGCGCGGGGGCGGCGCCGCTGGCTTCGGCCAAGGCGGCGCATTGCAGGGCGTGCTGCAACTGGGTGATCGCCTCGCCATAGACCAGGCTGCCACGAGCGGCAAAGAGTTCGGTGATGGCCTGGTGGGCGGTAAGGTCGGCGCGGGACATGGCGGGATCAAGCGGGCGGATTGAGATAGTAAATCGCTCATTAGGGCACAGGCGGATGACACCAATGTAACAAGCCGCCCGCCGGAGCGGCGGCGCGTCGTTCGCCTCAGGCGGCCACTTCGATTCGTTCGCGCGCGTCCAGCAGCTTTTCGTACAGCGCGACGTAGCCTTGCGCCATGGCCCGCGCGGAAAAGCGGCGCTCGAACACGCCGCGGATGGCCCGGCGGTCGAGCGCGCCAATGGCGGGGATGCCAGCCACGGCCTCGTCGATGCCCTCGGTGATCATGCCGGTGACGCCGTGCTCGATCACTTCGGGCACGGAGCCGCGGCGCCAGGCGATGACAGGGGTGCCGCAGGCCATGGCTTCGATCATCACCAGGCCGAAGGGCTCCGGCCAGTCGATCGGGAACAGCAGGGCGCGGGCGTTGCCGAGAAAGGTGGACTTGTCGGCATCGCCGATCTCGCCGACGAATTCGATCAGCGGGTCATCATCGATCAAGGGTGCAATCTCGCGCTCGAAGTAAGCGCGGTCGGCGGCATCGACCTTGGCGGCGATCTTCAGCTTCATGCCGGCGCGGCGGGCGATGGCGATCGCCCGCTCCGGCCCTTTTTCCGGGGCGATGCGGCCGAGGAAGGCGAGGTAGTCGCCGGCCGGGTTGGCCGGTGGGGTGAAAATCACGGGGTCGAGGCCGTGGTACACATTGCCGAACCAGTTGGCCTGGTTGAGCGGCAGGCGCTGGGCGTGCGAGATGGAGACCAGGGGGTATTCGATCCAGCGACGATAGGCTTCCGACAGGTCCTTGAGATCGAGGCGGCCGTGCAGGGTGGTGAGCGTGCGGTCGGCGTGGCGCTCGAAAAAGGGAAAGTGCAGCAGGTCGGTGTGGAAATGCAGCACGTCGAATTCGCCGGCGCGGCGGCGCAGTTCGTCGAGCATCGAGAGGTGGCTGGCGATATCGGACTTGAGCGGGTCGGGGTCCAGGCGCAGGGCCTGGTCGCGCGACGGCACCAGGCGCGCACGGCTGATGGAGTCGGCGGAGGCGAACAGGGTGACGTCGTGGCCGAGGTCGGTGAGCGAGTTGGCGAGCGTGCCGACGACACGTTCAGTGCCGCCATACAGGCGCGGCGGCACGGCTTCGTAGAGAGGGGCGATCTGGGCGATTTTCATGCGACTGCGTCCTTCACTTGCATTGGGCAACAGCGGGCTGGCGCGGCGCATGGCCGCGGGCGGCTACTTGGCGGGAGGTTTCTGCTCCGGATGTGTTGATGCGGCACATCTGGGGCGCCGTCTTGTCTACCAGCCTGTGGCCTGCCGGGAGTGGGACAGACGATAGCCGCTGCCGGCGGGCAACGTCTGTCAGGCGTCCGCTGACAACGCTAATCTGCTTCGGGCGGGCGCGGAGCCAGACCGAGGGCGAGGAACAGCGTGCCGGGCACCGGGTTGTAGGTATAGGGCGCGATCTCGCGAAAACCGAGGTCGGTGTAGAGATGCACGGCGGCGGCCATGCGCGGCAGGGTGTCGAGGCAGATGCTGCGGTAGCCCAAGGCCCGCGCTTCGGCGCAGATGCGCTCGGCCATGACCCGTCCGAGGCCGGCGCCGCGCGCGGCCGGGCGCAGGTAGAGGCGCTTCATTTCGCAAGCACCCTCCCCGATCGGGCGCAGGGCGACGCAGCCCAAGGGTTCGCCGGCGCCTGCTTCGCCTGGCCAAGCCAGCAGCAGGCGCCCGGCGGGCGCGGCGTACCTTCCGGGCAGGTTGGCCAGCTCGTTTTCGAAATCCTGGAAAGAAAGGTCGATGGCGAGCCACGCAGCGTATTCGCGGAACAAGCCGCACACGGCGGCGGCATCGCGCGGGTATTCGGCAGGGGCGAGAGTCGGCATGCAGCGATTCTAGCCGGTCGGCATTTGTCAGCCATTTCCTACAGCACGGTCGGATCGTCGCCGATAGGTGACAAAACACCCCTATGCGAACCTACGCATCAGATTCATTCGCCGCCGGTCGGCGCTTGCAGGGGGAGCCTTGGCTAATCTGGCCCAGATAAGCGGGAACGCCGGCCCGCAAGCGCAAATCTGCATTTCATGACCATACAATTGAGGGAACGGGAATTGGCCACGAAGAAGCTGACCCCCAACAAGTCTTACCAACTCGAAAAATCAGCCACCGGTATTTCCGGCATGGACGAAATCACCGAAGGCGGCCTGCCGGCGCGGCGACCGACCCTGGTGTGCGGCTCGGCTGGTTCTGGCAAGACCATGTTCGCCATGGAATTCCTGGTGCGCGGCGCCACGGAATTCGGCGAGCCGGGCGTGATGATGATGTTCGAGGAGAGCGCGGGCGAACTCACCACCAACATGCGCTCGCTGGGTTTTGATCTCGACGATCTGGTGCGCAAGAAAAAGCTGGTGATGGACTATGTCTACATCGAGCGCAGCGAAATCGAGGAAACCGGCGACTATGACCTCGAGGGCCTGTTCATCCGCTTAGGCCACGCGATCGATTCGATCGGCGCCAAGCGCGTGGTGATCGACACCCTGGAAGCGCTGTTCTCCGGCTTCGACAGCGAGGCAATCCTGCGCGCCGAATTGCGCCGCCTGTTCCGCTGGCTCAAGGACAAGGGAATGACCACGGTCATCACCGGCGAGCGCGGCGAGGCGTCCCTCACGCGCTATGGGCTGGAAGAGTACGTGGCCGACTGCGTGATCCTGCTGGATCACCGCGTGGTGGAGGAAGTCTCGACGCGGCGCCTGCGCGTGATCAAGTATCGCGGCACCACCCACGGCACCAACGAGTATCCCTTCATGATCGGCGCCGGCGGCTTCTCCGTGCTACCGATCACCTCCCTCACGCTGGACCACCAGGTATCCAGCCAGCGTGTCGGCACCGGCATCGCCAAGCTGGACGCGATGTTCGGCGGCAAGGGCTGGTTCCGCGGCTCCTCCATCCTGATCTCGGGGGCGCCGGGCACAGGCAAGAGCAGCATGGGGGCGCTGTTCGCGAATTCCGCCTGCGCGCGCGGCGAGCGCACGGTGATCTTCGGCTTCGAGGAATCGGCCAGCCAGATCGTGCGCAACATGCGCTCCATCGGCATCGACCTGCAACGCTGGATCGACGCCGGGCTGTTGCAGATACACGCCTCGCGTCCCACCCTGTTCGGGCTGGAGCAGCATCTGATGAAGATGTATGAGACCGTCATCCGGTACAAACCGAAAAACGTGGTGGTGGACCCGATCAGCAATCTTTCCTTCGACCACAACACCGCCGGCTTCAAGCCGACGCTGATGCGCCTGATCGATTTCCTGAAGATGCACGGCATCACGGGAGTGTTCACCAACCTGACGACGGACGGGCCGATCGCTCTCGCCGAAGGCAGCACCGGGGTTTCTTCGCTGATGGATACCTGGGTGCTGGTGTCCAACCTGCAGGGCAACGCGGAACGCACGCGCGCGATCCAGATCCTGAAATCGCGCGGCATGCCGCACTCCAACCAGATCCGCGAATTCGTCATGACCCACAAGGGCCTGGACATCATCGACATCTTCCGCACCGGCCGCGGCGCGCTCACCGGCAGTGCGCGCGTTCAGGAGCAGGAGCGGCGCACGGCGCGCGCCGTACGCCTGGCCGACGGCAGCAGCATCTTCGGCCCAGGCGGCGAGCGCGCGCGCATGCTGGAGGCGCAGATGGCGCTGATGCAGGAGGAACTGGATATCGAGACCTCCCAGCAAGAGGGTGGGCGCCGCCGCGACGACGCCGCGGGGCGCGCCGCAGAGCCGGCCGGGAAGGCAACCATGAAAAAGGCGGCGCGCGCCGCGCAAGGAAAACGCCGTGGCTAGCCGAAAATCCGCCGAGGCGAAGGCAAAAGCCGAATGGAACCTGCGCCTGTATGTGGCCGGGCAGACCGAGCGCTCGATGGCCGCGCTTTCCAACCTGCGCAAGATCTGCGAGGAGTACCTGGCCGGGCACTACGACATCGAGGTGATCGACCTCCTGGTGAACCCGCGCCTGGCGGCGGGTGACCAGATCCTCGCCGTACCCACGCTGGTGCGCAAGCTGCCCGAGCCGATCAAGAAGATCATCGGCGACCTCTCGAACGAGGAACGGGTGCTGGTGGGCCTGGACATCAAGCCGGCCACCAAGGCCGGAAAGTAAGCGCCGCAAGGCGCGGAGACGCATGGCGGGAAAAACGGAACAAAAACGCTACCGCCTGAGTCTGTATGTGATCGGCGCGACGCCGCATTCGGCGCGCGCCATCGTCAACCTGCGCCGTATCTGCGAGGAACATGCGCCGGGCGAATATGAATTGAGAGTGGTCGACGTGACACACAACCCGCAAGCGGCGAAGGAACACCAGATCGTCGCCACGCCGACCTTGATTCGCGAGGCACCGCTGCCCCTGCAGCGCCTGGTGGGCGACATGTCGCGCGATGAGGTGGTGGCCAGGCGCCTGGGCCTGCCGCCGCGCGAAGGAAAGCCGTCGTGAGCCAGACTGTCATATCCGCCGACCCTACCGCCGAACTGGCGCGCCTGCGCGAGGAAAACGCCGGCCTGCGCGAGCGCATGGAGGAGGCGGAAGACACCTTGCGCGCGCTGCGCAACAACGAGATCGACGCGATCGTCGTCGGCGAGAGCATCTATACGCTGGTGGGCGCGAATGCGACCGCCAACCGCATGCGCGGCGAGGTGCTGACGCAGATGGAAGACGCGGTGGTGGCCACCGACCTCGAAGGCCGCGTGATCTACATGAACCCGGCGGCCGAGCGCCAGTACGGGCGCGCGGCCAACGCCGTCCTCGGCCTGCCGGCCGAGCGCTTGTATACGCACATGTGGCTGTCGGACGACGATCACGCGCAAAGCCGGGCGGCGCTGGCCGCGGGAGACGCCTGGCGCGGCAAGGTAAAGCACCGCTTGCCGGATGGACACGAACTGCAACTCGAATGTACCTTGAGCTGCATGGCCGATGGCGACGGCGGGCGCACCGGTTATCTCAGCGTGCTGCGCGACGTCACCGCGCGCGCGCAGGCCGAAGCGGCCCTGGCCGACAGCCAGCAGCTGCTGCAGTTCTCGATGGAGTCGGCGCGCATCGGCTTGTGGACCATGGACGTGGAAAGCGGGCTCGCCACCGGTTCCGACCTGCATGCGGCCTGTTTCGGCTATTCGCGCCGCGTCGGCAACTGGAGCGGCGAGCGCTTCCTCGCGCATGTGCACCCGGACGACCGCGAGCATGTCGAATCGGTGCGCCGCCAGGCGGTGGAGCGCGCCGGTGACTTTCATTTCGAATGCCGCGTGGTGTGGCCGGACCATAGCATCCACTGGATCGAGGTGCACGGCAACACCCTGCTGCGCAACGGCGAGCCGGCGCGCATGGCGGGTATCGTCAGCGACATCACGCGGCGCCGGCAGGCCGACGAGGCGCTGCGCGAGGCCGACCGCCAAAAGGACGAGTTCCTCGCCACCCTGGCGCACGAACTGCGTAACCCGCTGGCGCCGATCCGCACCGCCGCCCACGTGCTGGCCTCCAAGCGCCTCACGCCCGAGGTGCACGACAAGAGCGTCGCCATCATCAGCCGACAAGTGAGCCACATGGCGCGCCTGCTCGACGACCTGCTGGACATCGCGCGCATCACGCGCAAGCGCCTGACCCTGCAGAAGGATTACATCGACCTGCGTAGCGCCGCCGAGACCGGCATCGAAGCCTCGCGCGCGGCCATCGAGGGCAAGCGCCACCACCTGGTGGTGGAAATGCCGCCGACGCCGATCCGCCTGGAGGCGGACCCGGTGCGGGTGGCGCAGATCGTTTCCAACCTGCTCAACAACGCGGCCAAGTATTCGAACGCCGGCGCCACCATCACCGTCAGCGTGCGGCGCACCGACGGCCACGGCGAACTGGTGGTGAAGGATACCGGCATCGGCATGAGCCCCGAAGCGCTGAAATCGGTATTCACCATGTTCGCCCAGGAAGAGACGGTGCTGGACCGCTCGGAAGGCGGCCTGGGCATCGGACTGGCGCTGGTGCGCGGCCTGGCCGAATTGCACAACGGCAGCGTCAGCGCCATCAGCCCGGGGCTGGGCCGGGGCTCGACATTCGTGGTGCGCTTTCCGGTGTCGGAAAAAGCGGCGGCGCGCGTCCCCCCCGTAGCCGAGGCGCAGGCCAGCGACGAGTCGCAGCCGGGGCTGCGCATCCTGATTGCCGACGACAATCACGACGCCGCCGACAGCATGGCCACCCTTTTGCGCCTGCTTGGCCACGACGTACTGGTGGCCGGCGACGGCGTCGCCGCCTTCGAGATGGCGCGCGATGCGTATCCGCAGGTGATGCTGCTGGACATCGGCATGCCGGGCCTGAACGGCTACGAACTGGCGCACAAGCTGCGCCAGGAAGCCTGGGGCCGCAACGTGCTGCTGATCGCCGCCACCGGCTGGGGCCAGGACGAAGACAAGGCACGCGCCACTGCCGCCGGCTTCAATGCGCACCTCACCAAACCCTTCAATCCGGATGCGCTGAATACGCTGATCCGGGAGTGGGGAGCCTAGGAAGGACAGTCGAGCCGTGCTTGACGCGCAGCGCCGGGCGCGGGCGTGCGAGCACCTGGCGTATGGGCGAAGCTTGCGACGCGCGGCAGCCCTTCCGGTAAAAGCGCTACGATCCGATCGAACCAAGCCTCCGATCGGCACTCCAAGCCGCAATTCGCATACCGCACCTCTTGCACGGCGAGCCGGCGCAGCAACTTCCCTGCGAATCACGATGACCCCAGCCTCCCGTGCCCGCCTGCTTGCAGCCTTGTGCTCCCTGGCCGTGAGCGCCGCCCGCGCTTCGGGCGGCCCGCCGATGTTCACCGACGACCCCGGCACGCCGGGAAACGGCAACTGGGAAATCAATGTCGCCGCGGTCAGCAGCCATGCGGACGGCGTGAGCAGCCACCAATTGCCGCTGGTGGACGCGAACTATGGCGTCAGCGACCGGCTGCAATTGAAGCTGGAGATGCCCTGGCAGTTGCAGCAGCAGCCGGGTGGCGCCTATCAGGGCGGCGCCGGCAACGCGCTGGCGGGAGTCAAATGGCGCTTTTACGACGGTGGCGAAAAAGCCTGGCAGGTATCGACCTATCCGCAGATCGAATTCCGCACGCCGCTTTCCAATCTCAACCACAACGACCTCGCGGATCACGGCGTGAGCCGGCTACTGCCGCTGGAATTCGTGCGTGGCTTCGAGGGTTTCGACATCAATTTTGACGTCGGTCGCTGGTTTCGCCCGGCAGACCAGGTCGATACCTGGATCGGCGGCGTCGCAGTGACACGCGAAGTGAAACAAGGCTTCGAGCTGATCGCGGAAATCCACGACGAGAGGGCGACGCACACCTCGGCAGATGAGCTGCTCCTCAACTTCGGCGCGCGCTACGATTTCTCGCCGCGCTACACCCTGCTGCTTTCAGCCGGGCGGGATTTGCACAACAGCCTGGGCAGCAGGAATACCCTGCTTTCCTATGTCGGCTTGCAGATCCACTACTAACCCGGCTGCGGTGGCGCAGAAATACTGCGGCGCAAACGAACGATCTCTCACCGATGGGGATCGTCCCATCGTATTCGCGTCAGCCATCAGCGCACGGCGGAAAAAGAAACGCCGCGCCTAGGGCGCGGCGGATCCGGAAAACGCTCGTTCAGCGCGCGGCGTTGGCGTCCACTACCGTCAACGCGGTCATGTTGACCAGGCGGCGCACGGTGGCCGAAGGCGTGAGGATGTGCACAGCCTTGGCGGCGCCGAGCAGAATCGGGCCGATGGTGACGCCGCCGCCGGCGGCGGTCTTCAGCAGGTTGTAGCTGATGTTGGCGGTTTCCATGTTGGAAAACACCAGCAGGTTGGCGTCGCCCTTCAGGCGCGAGTTGGGCATCATGATCTTGCGCACGTTGGCATCCAGCGCGGCGTCGCCGTGCATTTCGCCGTCGACTTCCATCCACGAGGCACGCTCGTTCAATAGCGCCAGGGTCTCGCGCATCTTCACCGCCGAGGCGCAGTTCGAAGAGCCGAAGCTGGAGTGCGACAGCAGCGCCACCTTGGGGACGATGCCGAAGCGGCGCATCTCTTCCGCCGCCATGATGGTGATTTCGCACAGCTGTTCGGCCGTCGGGTCCATGTTGACGTGGGTGTCGACCAGGAACACCTGGCGGCCGGGCAGCATCAGACCGTTCATCGCGGCGTATTCCTTGACGCCGGGGCGCAGGCCGATCACCTGGTCGATGTAGGGCAGGTGCAGGGCGTGGGTGCCGAAGGTGCCACAGATCATGCCGTCGGCGTCACCCTTGCGGATCATCATCGCGCCGATTAGCGTATGGCGGCGGCGCATCTCGACCTGCGCGTAGTGGGCGGTGATGCCCTTGCGCTCGGTGAGGCGGTGGTATTCCTGCCAGTACTCTTTATAGCGGCTATCGAACTCGGGGTTGACCAGGTCGAAATCGACGTCGGGCTTGATGCGCAGGCCGAAGCGCTCCAAACGATTCTGGATCACCGCCGGGCGGCCAATGAGGATCGGCCGGGCAATGCTTTCATCGACGATGATCTGGGCGGCGCGCAGCACACGCTCGTCTTCGCCTTCGGCCAGCACGATGCGCTTGCCTTGCGCGGCGCGCGCTTCCTGGAAGATCGGCTTCATGATGAGGCCGGAGTGGTAGACGAACTGCTCGAGACTCGATCGGTAGGCGTTCCAGTCGGAAATCGGCTGGGTGGCGACGCCGCTTTCCATCGCGGCCTTGGCCACGGCAGGGGCGACTTTAGCGATCAGGCGCGGGTCGAAGGGCTTGGGGATCAGGTATTCGGGACCGAAGCTGACATTGCCGGTGCCGTAGGCCAGGGCCACCACTTCGCTTTGCTCGGCCTGCGCCAGCTCCGCAATGGCGTTGACGGCGGCAATTTCCATCTCGGCCGTGATGGTAGTGGCCGCCACGTCCAGGGCTCCTCTGAAAATGAAAGGGAAGCAGAGGACGTTGTTGACCTGGTTCGGGTAATCGGTGCGGCCGGTGCACATCACGGCGTCGTCGCGCACTTCCTTCACCAGTTCGGGCAGGATTTCCGGCGTCGGGTTGGCGAGCGCCAGGATCAGCGGCTTGGCCGCCATCTTTTTCACCATCTCGGGCTTGAGCACGCCGCCGGCGGAGAGGCCAAGGAAAATGTCGGCGCCTTCGATCACATCGCCCAGGGTGCGTGCCGACGTCTTCTTGGCGTAGCGCGCCTTGTTGTCATCCATCTCCTCCTTGCGGCCTTCGTAGACCACGCCGGCGATGTCGGTGACGATGATGTTTTCCATCTTCAGGCCGAGCTTCACCAGCAGGTCAAGGCAGGTGAGCGCGGCGGCGCCGGCGCCGGAGGTGACCAGTTTCACGTCTTCGAACTTCTTGCCAACCACCTTCAGGCCGTTGGTGATCGCCGCGCCGACGATGATGGCGGTGCCGTGCTGGTCGTCGTGAAAGACCGGGATCTTCATGCGCTTGCGCAGTTCCCGCTCGACGTAGAAGCACTCGGGCGCCTTGATGTCTTCGAGGTTGATGCCGCCGAAGGTGGGTTCGAGCGAGGCGATGATATCGACCAGCTTTTCCGGGTCGCGCTCGGCGATCTCGATATCGAACACGTCGATGCCGGCGAACTTCTTGAACAGCACCGCCTTGCCTTCCATCACCGGCTTGGAAGCCAGCGGGCCGATGTTGCCCAGGCCCAGCACGGCGGTGCCGTTGGTGATCACCGCCACCAGGTTGCCGCGCGCGGTGTATTGGCGCGCCGAGGCGGGGTCGGCTTCGATTTCCTTGCAGGCGAAAGCAACGCCCGGGGTGTAGGCCAGGGCGAGATCGCGCTGGTTGGTGAGCTGCTTGATCGGCGTTACCGAAATCTTGCCGGGGCGCGGCAGGCGGTGATAGTCGAGGGCGGCTTGTTTGATTTTATCGGCGGGATCGGGAGACATGGATTTCGCGGGAAAACGAAAAATTGGCGGCGAAGGCGCAATTATCGCCTATCGCGGGGCGCGAAGTTTACTCCCGGCGGCGACACGGCGCCAGTTTCCGCTTGCGTCAATTGCAGCCCATAAGACCACAGAGCGGTCAAAGCCACCTAAAATTGCGCTTTAGTAATCGCATCTCGCCTCATTTCCCATGAATTCCCCTGCTTCCTCTTCTTCCCCCCGAGCCCTGCCGGTGGCGCGCCGCATGGCCGACATCGAATCGTTTTATGCCCTGGAGATCCAGCGCGACGCCGATGAACTGACGCGCGCCGGGCGCTCCATCATCTATCTGTGCGTCGGCGAGCCGGACTTCGCCGCCCCCACCGCCATCATGGACGCGGCCGATGCCGCTGTGCGTCGCGGCGATACGCACTACACCGTGGCCCTGGGCATCTGGCCGCTGCGCGTGGCCATCAGCGAGCATTACAAGCGGCACTACGGCCTGGACATTCCGCCGGCGCGCATCGCCGTCACCTCCGGCGCCTCCGGGGCGCTGTTGATCGCCTTCGGCACCCTGGTGAATCCAGGCGACGAGTGGCTGATGCCCGACCCCACCTACCCCTGCAACCGGCGCTTCGTCTCGCTATACGGCGGCACCACGCGACTGATCCAGTGCGGGCCGGAATCGAATTACCAGCTGACCGCGGAGCTGGTGGAACAGCACTGGGGCCCGAACACGCGCGGCGTGATGCTCGCCACGCCGTCGAACCCTACCGGCACCACCGCCTCGCCCGATGTGCTGCGCGCCATCCACGAAGTGGTGCGGGCCAAGGGCGGCACCTTCCTGGTGGACGAGATCTACCATGGCCTCACCTACGCGAAGAACCCGGATCATGACGGCCACGGCGCCCACGGCCGCTTCACCAACGAGCGTAGCGCGCTGGAGCTGGGCGACGACCTGATCGTGGTCAACAGCTTTTCCAAGTACTTCAACATGACCGGCTGGCGCCTGGGCTGGATGGTGGTGCCCGAGTCGCACATGAAGCCGGTGGAAAAGCTGGCGCAGAATCTCTACATCTGCCCGCCCGCGGTCTCGCAGCACGCGGCCATGGCCTGCTTCGAGCCGGAAACGCTGGCCATCTACGAAGAGCGCCGCGCCGAATTCGCGCGCCGGCGCGACTTCCTTATTCCCGCGCTGCGCGAGATCGGCTTCAAGATTCCGAATACGCCCGAAGGCGCGTTCTACGTCTATGCCGACATTTCGAATTTCGCCGGCGACAGCTTTTTCTTTTGCCGCGACGTACTGCACCAGGCCGGCGTGGCGATCACCCCGGGGCGCGACTTCGGCGACCGCGATGCGGAAAAGTACGTGCGTTTCACCTATACCGTGCCGATCGAGCAACTGCGCGAGGTGGTGGAGCGGCTGCGCAAGTTTCTCGGTGCGCGCAGCAAGGCGTAGCGGAAAGACATGGGGCGGCTTGCGCTGCCCGTGTAACAAAAGAGCGGAATACCCGCCCTCGCGCAACGAAAAAAAGGACGGGTTACCCCTTCCTTTTTGCATTCCCCGCCGCTTAGTTCAGGTGGCTCTTGATCTTGTCTATGCCGGCGTTGGCGCAGGCTTCGTCGAGATTGCCACCGGGCGCGCCGCCGACGCCGATGGCGCCGATGGTTTCATTGCCCACCTTGATGGGCACACCACCGGCCAGCATGATGAAGTCGGTGATCTGCGCCACGCCGGCGGCGCCGGGATTCTTCGCCACGTTCTCGGCGATGGTGCCGGTGTTGTTGCGCATGGTGAGCGCCATGTAGGCCTTGCGGCGGCTGGTGTCGTTGGTGTGCGGGCCGGCATTGTCGGCGCGCAGTTGCGCGCGGACCTGGCCGGCGCGGTCGACCACGGTGACGGCGACGTTGTAGTTGCCGGCGCTGCACGAAGCAACGGCGGCGGCGGCGGCATCCATCGCTAGGTTGAGCGTGATGTTCTTCTCGGTACGCACCTGCGCCTGGGTGGCGCCCGCGGCGGCAAGGCCGGCGATCAGGACGATGGCGGTGGAAATCTTGTTCATCTATGGCTCCTCGACGGTTGAATGAAGGCCGCCATTTAGGCGCGCCTGTGTCGGAATACGACCCACACCCGCGCTTGGATGCCGGGCACTGCGCTTGCGTTCCGTGTTTTTATTTGCAAATATGCTTAAATCCTTTGCATTCCTGCAAATAGCCTGCGTCCATGACCCAGCCCTCGTTCGATGCCGAAGACCTGAGCCTGTTCATCTCCCTGGCGCACCACGGCATGCTGGCGCATGCCGCCGCCGAGACCGGGGTGCACCACTCCACCGCCTTCCGCCGCCTGGGCGAACTGGAAGAGCGCATTGGCGCGCGCCTGTTCAACCGCAACGCCGGGGCCTACACGCTCACCAGCGCGGGCGAACGCGTGCTGCCCAACGCCCTGCGCTTGCGCAAGCAGCACCTGGCCTTCGAGAACACCCTGCTCAATCTCGACAAGGCGCTTGCCGGCCGGGTGCGCGCCACCACATCGGATGGCATCGCCGGCCACTACCTCGGGCCGCACCTGGCGCGCTTTCGCCGCGAGTACCCGGAGATCGAAGTCGAACTGGTGGTGGACAACCAGATGCTCGACTTGAGCGAGCGCGTGGTGGACGTGGCGATCCGCCCGACCCGCCGCCTCGAAGGCCAGATGGTCGGGCGCAAGGCCGCCGACATGGCCTACACGCTCTACGCCTCGAAGGAATATCTGTCGCGCCATCCGCGCATCCACGCGGAGACGCCGGATTTCAGTGGACATGAACTGATCGGCTACGCCGCCAGCGTCGATTACTTCTCCACCGCCAAGTGGCTGAACAAGCATGCGCGCGCGGCGAAAGTGGCGGCGCGCAGCAACCAGTTCGGACCGATGCTCTCGATGGCGCAGGCGGGGCTGGGCATCGCGGCGCTGCCCTGCGTGGTGGGCGACGTCACGCCAGGGCTTGTGCGCGTGATTGCACCGCCGGAGGCGATGACCACGCACCTGTGGCTGTGCACCCACCCGCACATCCGTGGCGTGGCACGCATCCGCGCGCTGCTGGATTTCCTGCACGCGTCCATCAGCGCGGATCAGGCGCGGCTGCGCGGCGGGGTCTAGGCGCGGCAGCGTGCCACCATGGCATGGCACGGGCAAGCGGCCCCAGAGCCGATTCAGGAAACGGCGAGACGCTGCTGACGTTGATCTCGCACAGCACGTGCGTATCCTCCCCCGCTGCGTCTTTCGGGCCGAGCATGAAGTCGCAGTCCCAGAGGATGGGCAACTCGTGCGTTCCGATTTTCAGCAACTGCCGGAGTGCGGGCAGCCACTCCCCTTCGAGCTTGCGCTTCAGTGTCTGGCATTGCGGCAGGGTCGCCGGGTGGTAGAGGCGCGGCGTGGTGGCGGGCGCGGCTTCGCCGGGCGATGCAGAATAGAGGGCGTTGATCGCCTGCACGCCGAAGCCGGCGACCTGGTCGTGCACGAGATAGCAGCGCACCATGCCCTCGGTCAGGCGCGGCTGCCAGGCCTGGTCGATCATGCGGCCGGCGCCTTCGAAGTACGGGGCGCAGCGGGCGATGAAGTCGGCAAGGGGCAGGCGCTCCTCCGCGCTGCCGCGCCTGGCGTGTCGCGCCTTGAGGGATGGATTGGCGCTGGTATCCCGCTGGTCGTCCAGCTCCAGCTTCCACACGCCGTTGCCGCCATTGCCGCGGTATTGCTTGAGCACGCGCGCACCGGCTCGCAGGCGCGCGGGCAGGGCGGCACGCATTTCTTGCGGTGTGCGGTAGAGGTGGGTGTCGCAGCCCCAGCCGAGTTCGCGCGTGGTGTAGAGCACCTCCTTGGTACCGAGTTTCAGGATCACGTCGGGATGGGCGCTGACGAAGACGCCGGTTGCGGCGACTTCGCGCAACAGCGTGTCGAGCACGCCGCGGTCGCGGCCGTCTTCGATCGGGTTGACCCAAACCAGCGCAGCGTCCACCTGCATGAGCTGCTCGCGCACTTCGTCGCGAAAATCCTCATGCCAGATGGCGGCCTCGACCTGCGCGCCCTGCGCGGTGAGCACGGCGTGGACATTGGCGAAGCGGCCGTTGGCAACGTCGGGACGGTCGCGCAGCGCTCGATTGCCGGGATAGAGCAGCGCGATGCGGCGGAGGCGCGATTGAGATGCGGATGAAGGGGAAAGCGGGCAGGCTGCCATGGCTTCTGACTCCGTGAGGACGGGTAGAAGCAGATTTGGACGCGGGGCGTCTTGCAGGCAGGCGGGGAATCTGCGAAATCCCCACGGCTTCGAGATTACCTTGCACGCACGGCCATCGTCAAGTGCGTGGTGTACATGCAAGTATAATTTTTGTATCCCGCAGGAAAATGAGCCTCTGATATGCATACGCACAATCTTTCCGCCTGGCGCCACAGCCATGTGTTCAACACCGGCAGCGAGGCGGCCGAGCGCGGCACCAGGGCGGTGATGTGGATCACCGCCGCCATGATGGCGGTCGAGATCATCGCGGGCTGGGGCTTCAACTCGATGGCGCTCCTGGCCGACGGCTGGCACATGAGCTCGCACGCGGTGGCCATCGGCCTTTCTGCTTTTGCCTATGCGACGGCACGGCGCTACGCCGGCGACGCGCGCTTTGCCTTCGGCGCTTGGAAGATCGAGGTGCTGGCGGGCTTCGCCAGCGCGATCTTCCTGCTCGGGGTGGCGGCGATGATGGCCTTCGGCTCGGTGGGGCGCATGGTGTCGCCACAGCCGATCCACTATGAGGAGGCGATCGTGGTGGCGGTGATGGGGCTGATCGTCAACGTGGTGTGCGCGCTGATCCTGGGGCACGCGCATGATCATGGAACCGGACACGGACATGCCCACGGACATCACGATCACGACCATGGCCATGCGCATCACGGTCACACGCATCATCATGGTCACGACCGCGCGCACCGCGACCTCAACCTGAAAAGCGCCTATACCCACGTGATCGCCGATGCAGCCACTTCGGTGCTGGCGATTGCCGCGCTGGCGGGCGGCTGGGCCTACGGCTGGAGCTGGCTGGACCCGGTGATGGGGATTGCCGGCGCGATTCTGGTCGCGATGTGGGCACGCGGCCTGCTGACCGAGACCGGCCGCGTGTTGCTGGACCGCGAGATGGACCATCCGGTGGTGGAGGAGATTCGGGCGGCCGTGGAGAGCGGGGAAGACGCAGGCGAGACCCGTGTCACCGACCTGCACGTGTGGCGCGTCGGCAAGAACGCCTACTCCTGCGCGCTGGCGCTGGTGACGCACGATGTATCGCTAACGTCAGAGAAGGTGCGCCAGACACTGGCACAGCACGAGGAGATCGTGCATACGACCATCGAGATCCAGACTTGCCCGTCCTGAGGGCAACGCGCAAAACAAAAGCCCCGTTCCAAGGAACGGGGCTTTGCTTTTTAGGCGCCGGTGATCACGCGGCTTTTTTCGTCGCCTTTTTCGCGGCAGCTTTTTTGGCAGGCGCCTTTTTCGCCGGGGCCTTGGCCGCCGTCTTTGCGGCGGCCTTCTTCGCCACCGCCTTCACCGGTGGCGCCGGATCGTTGGCCGCATTCTTCGCCGTCTTCTTCGCGGCGGCCTTCTTGCTGGCGGCAGCCACCGCGTAGTCGGCTTCCTGCTCCTCGGCCACGGTGTCCTTGGCAGCGGTCTTGCTCGCGGCCTTGGCCGGGGCCTCCTTGCGCGCCATGAACTCGAAGCCGACGTTGCCGTCGGGCTTCTTGATCAGAAAGGCCTTGAACGGGCGGCCCTTCTTCGAAATGAAGCGGGTGAAGAGGTCGGTCTTGCCGGTGGAGAGCAGCTTGACCATCTGCTCGCGCGGAATTTCCTGCTGCAGGATGATCTTGCCGCTGCGGAAGTCGCAGGTGCGTGCCGGGCCGGCGGCTTTTTCGCAGATGTAGCCGGCGCCGTGTTCGTAGACGTTGTGCTTGCACTTCGGGCAAGCGCCGACCGGCTCCATGCCGGAGAAATCCGGCGGTTCCTCGTCGAGGTCGCTTTGGCCGAAGTCGAACTCGGCGCGGAACTCGTCGTTGAGTTTCAGCGAAGCAGCGAAGGGGCGGCCCATCTTGCTGCGGAAGCCGGTGAGCGGACCGATGTACTTTTCGCGGATGAGCGTCGCGACTTCCTCGGCCGACCATTCGCGTCCGGAGATCACCTTCCACAGGCTGAAGTCGCAGGAGAGGCACTGGAACTTGCGGTAGTTCTCCTGCACCAGGCCGCCGCATTTGGGGCATGGGGCATCGACGGTGGCGAACGCCGTATCGGGAATCTCGCCATCGCGGATGCGGTTCACCAGGTCCTGGGTGGACTCGGTGATGTGCTGCATGAAGGCTTCGCGATTGAGCCTGCCCTGCTCGATTTCCTTGAGCTTGTATTCCCATTCGCCGGTGAGTTCGGGCGAGGCGAGTTCGTTGACGCCGAAATGGTTCAGCGCGAACATCAGCGAGAAGGCCTTGGGCGTGGGCTGCAGTTCGCGGCCGTTGCGGTGGATGTATTCCTCGTGGATCAGGCCTTCGATGATGGAGGCGCGCGTGGCCGGCGTACCCAGGCCCTTCTGGCCCATGGCGTCGCGCAGTTCCTCATCTTCCACCAGCTTGCCCGCGCCTTCCATGGCGGAGAGCAGCGTCGCTTCGCTGTAGCGGGGCGGCGGCTTGGTCTGGTTGGCGCGCGATTCGATCTGCTCGGTCTTCACCTTTTCGTTGGGCTCGACCTTGGTGAGGTTATCGTCCTCGCCCTGCATTTCGCGGCCATACACCGCCAGCCAGCCGGGGCTGACCAGCACCTTGCCTTCGGTCTTGAACTGCTCGCCTTCGACGGTGGTGATGCGCGAAGTCTGCATGAACTCGGCGGACGGATGAAACACCGAGAGAAAGCGCTTGACCACGAAGTCGTAGATCTTGCCTTCGATCTCAGAGAGGTTCTTCGGCGCCTGCAAAGTCGGGATGATGGCGAAGTGATCGCTGATCTTGCTGTTGTCGAAAATGCGCTTGTTCGGCTTGACCCAGCCGTTCTTCAACACATTCTTCGCGTGCACCACGTAGGCGTTGGAGTCGGACAGCATCTCCATGGTCTGCTTCACCGTGCCGATGTAATCCTCCGGCAGGGCGCGCGAATCGGTACGCGGATAGGTGAGCACCTTGTGGCGCTCGTACAGCGATTGGGCGACAGCCAGGGTATTGCGCGCGGAAAGGCCGAAGCGGCCGTTGACTTCGCGCTGCAAACTCGTCAGATCGAACAGCAGCGGCGCCGCTTGCGTGGTCGGCTTGGTTTCCTCGGTGACGATGCCGGGCTTGCCTTCGCACAGGGCGACGATGTCTTTTGCCTTCTGCTCGTCCCACAGGCGCTCGGCGCGCGCGTGCTCCTCGCCCTCCGCGCGCTTGAAGCCGGGGTCGAACCAGCGGCCGGGGTACTGACCGGCCTTGGCCTCGAAGGTGGCGTGTACTTCCCAGTAGTCACGCGGCTTGAAGGCACGGATCTTTTCCTCGCGCTCGACCAGAATCGCCAGCGTGGGGGTCTGCACCCGGCCCACGGTGGTGAGGTAGAAGCCGCCTTCCTTCGAATTGAAGGCAGTCATGGCGCGGGTGCCGTTGATGCCGATCAGCCAGTCAGCTTCCGAGCGGCTGCGCGCGGCATCCGCCAGGGGCAGCATGTCCTTGTCCGCGCGCAGGGAGGCGAAGCCGTCGCGGATGGAATTCGGGGTCATCGACTGCAGCCACAGGCGCTTGATCGGCTGCTTGGCCTTGGCATGCTGCACGATCAGGCGGAAGATCAGCTCACCCTCGCGCCCGGCGTCACAGGCGTTCACCAGCGCGGTGACGTCCTTGCGCTTGAGCAGCTTGACCAAGGTCTTGAGGCGGTCTTCGCTCTTGGCGATCGGCCTGAGATCGAAATACGGCGGCACCACCGGCAGGTGGGTGAAGCTCCACTTGCCGCGCTTGACTTCGTACTCCTCGGGGCAGGCGATCTCCAGCAAATGGCCGACAGCGGACGACAGCACGTATTCGTCCGACTCGTAGTAGTCGGCCGCCTTCTTGAACCCGCCCAGCGCCTTGGAAATATCCAGGGCGACCGAGGGTTTTTCGGCAATGATCAGAGTCTTTGACATAGGGTGCAACTGCTTAAAACTGCGTAACGTGCCGGGGAACGTCTGCCCGCCAGGCCGTTGGCTTCCGCATCGAAGGCCGGGCACCGATTCGCCCGCGCGATGAAGCAGCCGAGAACATTTTCAACGAAATTCAACAGAACTACTATATAGAAGCGGCGATGCGGCCCCACAAGGGCGGCAAGTCTAAGCCGGAAAAAATGCTTTAGGCAAGCGCTAATTTTCCGGACGGTGCGCTACGGACGATATGCGGATAGGCAGCAAGCAACCGCCGTGCGCGCGGGCGCACGGTGTCATTCAACCTTTGTAAATGGGGCGGCATTGCCGTAAAAACAAGTGCTTGCGCATGATCGCGCAGCCTGCCCGGAGGCGGCCCGCCGGGCTTTACCGGCGATGCGCACCGCTTTCTCGCGCAGCTAGTGCGCAGTGCGTGCTGTGCCGTCAGGCAACAGTTCATCGAGGATCAGACCATCGGGCTCGCAGCCCTGGGTCCACAGCACCATCAGGGTGATGACCTTGAACTTGCCGATATCGAGATCACCTTCCGGCAAGGCGAAGGCCCGATCGAGGATGATTTCGCGCTGCAACGGGTCCACCACCCGCGCCGATTCGAGGAATTGCAACAGGCCGCGGCAGTCGGTCGACAGGCGCCGCATTTCATCGGCTGAATAAGCGCGGAATGAGGGCCGTTCGGCGAAGTTTTCCGGCAAGCTGGTATCGGGGTCTTCGGCCAAGCCGGAAAGCCAGTCGAGGGCATCGACGATTTCTTCGCTGTCGAAGCCGGCGGCTTTGAGTTTTATTTCGAGGGTGTCGGGGTCAGGGCAGGATTCGGCGTCGTACCAGGTATCAAACAAATAAGCCAGAACCTCGAACATCAGCCGCGCCCTCCGAGCCGTTGTATCTTGCCGCCAGGGAGCTGGGCGATGCTGCCATCCAACTCCAGTTGCAATAGCATCGCCGATAGCGCGTCCACGGTCAAGCCCGATCGTTCCGCCAGCTGGTCCACTGTCACCGGATCGTAACCGAGGTGCTCGAGCAGTGATTCCTGCGCAGGATCGAGGGCCGATGTATCCGTATGTGCATCGCGGGTGGATTGCACGATTCCGTCACCCGCCGGCGCGCCGAGTTCTTCGATGATGTCGCGCGCGTCGTCGGTGAGCTTGGCGCCCTGCTTGATCAGGGCGTGGCAGCCTTTGGACAGCGGCGAGTGGATGGACCCGGGAATGGCGAACACGTCACGCCCCTGCTCGGCCGCCAGGCGCGCGGTGATCAGCGAGCCGCTGCGCAGCGCCGCTTCCACCACCAGCACGCCGCGCGACAGGCCGGAGATGATGCGGTTGCGGCGCGGGAAGTTGTTGGAGATCGCCGGGGTGCCGAGGGCAAATTCGCTGACGATCAATCCGCGGGCGGCGATCTCGTGCGCCAGTTCGCGGTTGCGCGCGGGATAGACGATGTCGGCGCCAGTGCCGATCACCGCGATGGTGGAGCCGCGGCCGGAAAGCCCGCCGCGATGGGCCGCCGTATCTATCCCCAGGGCCTGGCCGCTGACGATGGTATAGCCGGCCTCCGAGAGCATGCGCGAAAAGCTTTCGGCATTGGCGATGCCCTGAGCGGTGGCGTTGCGGCTGCCGACCACCGCGAAGCAGGCGGCGTTCAGCAGCTCGCGCCGGCCCTTCAGGTACAGCACCGGCGGCGGATCGGCTACGTTGAGAAGGTCCGGTGGGTAATCGTCATCGGCGAGCGTGAGCAGGTGGTTGCCGGGCGCGGCCAGCCATTGCAGGCCCTTTTCCACGGCGGCATTCACCACTTCATCGGCGGCTGCACCGGCGACCAGGCCGGCCTGCGCCAGGCTCACCGCGCGCAGCAGTTCGCCGCGCGGCGCTTCGAACACCTGCCCGGGCAGGCCGAAGGCGGAAAGCAGCTTGCGGATGGCGGCATCGCCCAGGCCGGGGATGGAGGTCAGGCGCAGCCAGTGGACGGCGTGGGCGGGGTCGGCGTGATTGTTGTCGTTGATGGAAGCCATGCGCATGCGGCCAGAAACAAAGGGCGCGCTACTGAAAACCGCGCCCCGAAAACAAGAAAAGGGCTTACCTGGAACCGCTCTTGAAAAAACAAGGGGCGCGGTGATCACCGCGCCCCTTGAATTCTACCGGCGAAATACCTTACGGCTTCATCGCGATGTCATTGACCTTCACCGGCTCGGTAGCGGTCATCACCAGGCCGTAGGAAACCTTGTCGAACACGCGGAAGATGAACACCAGGCCGTTGCGTTCATCCGGCAGCTGCACGGTGCGCTTGGCTGCGGTGCGGTCGAACAGGTTGGAGCGGTCGGAGACCACCTGGCCATAGCTGTACAGGGCCAGCACGTGGCCGCGCTCCAGGCCGTCGCGCGCGCCCTTGGAGATGGTGATGATCTGCGTGCTGCCGGCTTCGCTTACCGCGGTAGCGTTGTAGATCGACAGTATCTTCGCCCTCACTTCCTTGGCAGGGGCGTGCGGCAGGTAGTCCAGCATCACCGGGGCGGGCGCCGGCACCAGGCGGTCACCGGTGCCGATTTCCATCTTGGAATCGGTCACGCGCATGGTGATGGGGTTGGTCTTGCGCTCCATCCTGGCGGTACCGAGGAATACCGCCTCGTAGCCCAGGTTTTCCTTGGTGTCAGGATCGATGAAAGCCTGGCCGGGACGGTACACGTTCCAGGTGCGCACCTGGTCGTCAACGTTGCCGGTGACGTAGGCGAGGTCGCCCTTGCCGAGATAGACGCGGCCTTCCTGGGTGGCGATGATCTTCGGCGCGTTGGCCAGCCCACCTTCCTCGACCACCAGCGGCCGCGACAGGAACGGCTCGATCACACCAGAGGGAATGCTCGAAATGGCGACGCTGGTCTCGTCGATACGCACGCGCGGCTCGACGCGGATGGTGGCCAAGCGGATGCGCGGGCTCTTGCCGCTGCGGTCCAGCACCAGCACATCACCGGGGTAGATCCAGTGCGGGTTCTTGACGCGGTCCTTGTTGGGTTCCCAGACGTCGGGCCAGCGATAGGGGTCCCTGAGGAAGCGTGCAGCAATGCTCCACAAGGTGTCGCCCTTGACCACGGTATAGCGATCCGGTGCGTTGGGCGCCAACCGCGGCGGCGCCTGGTCCGGCTGCGCCATTGGCGCAGCATCGGGCTGCGTTTGCGCCAGGGAAACGGCGGTCGCGCCAAGCATCCCGGCTACAATGATCGAGAGTAAGGATTTCCGCATTGGCCCTCTCCTTAAGGCATCGCGTTGAAGCTGCGGACGCCACCCCCATCTGCCTTTTATGCCAATGGGAAATGCCTGCCGCCAACTAGCGCAGCTTCAGCCGGTTTGTTATAAAACGTTTGGCTAGAGCTGGCATTTTTCTACAAAGTCGGATTAAATTCTGCATGTAATTGGTTTGATTAGCAAGAAGTTTTCCCAATTGGGGCAACCCCGGTTGTCGCGTCGCCGCAACGTTTTTCGAGATCAGTCATGGCTTTATTACCCATTCTTCGCTATCCGGACCCAGCCTTGTTCAAAGTGGCAAGCCGGGTCACGGTATTCGACGACGGGTTGCGCTCCCTGGTGCGTGATATGGCCGAAACCATGTATGCCGCCCCAGGCATAGGGCTGGCGGCAACGCAAGTGAACGCTCACAAACAACTAATTGTGATCGATGTTTCGGAAACCCACGACAATCTGCTGATTTTGATCAATCCGCGCATTTTGCAGGCCGATGGAATGCAGGTGTGCGAAGAAGGCTGCCTGTCGGTGCCGGGCATCTATGAAGAGGTCGAGCGCGCCGAGCACATCGTGGTGGAAGCCGAAAACGAGCATGGCCAGACCTTTAAACTGGAAGCGCACGAACTGCTGGCGGTATGTATCCAGCACGAGATGGATCATTTATTGGGCAAGGTATTCGTCGAATATCTTTCCCGTTTGAAGCAGACCCGCATCAAGGCGCGCATGTTGAAGGAAGCGCGTGAAGACAAGAAAAAGGCCGCCTGAGGCAAGGTGGCCGCAGCCTGCCGTTGACTCGCGCCGCGCGGCGCTTATTTCCCCATGAATATCGTTTTCGCCGGCACGCCGGAATTCGCCGCTGCCGCCCTGCGCGCCCTGCTGGCGCAAGGCTTCACCGTTCCCTTGGTGCTGTCGCAACCTGACCGCCCGGCCGGACGCGGCATGCAATTGCAGATGAGCGCGGTCAAGCAGGTCGCGGTTGAACACGGCATTGAGGTATTCCAGCCGCTATCGCTGAAAAAGGATGCGGCGGCGATGCAAAAGCTGCGCACCACGCCGATGGACGCGATGGTGGTGGCGGCCTATGGCCTGATCCTGCCGCAGGAAGTATTGGATATCCCGCCGCTTGGCTGCCTGAACATCCATGCGTCGCTGCTGCCGCGCTGGCGCGGCGCAGCGCCGATCCAGCGCGCCATCCAGGCCGGGGACGCCGAAACGGGTGTGTGCATCATGCGCATGGAAGCGGGGCTGGATACCGGCCCGGTGCTGCTGCGCGAGGCGACGCCGATCGCCGCGAGCGACACCGCCGCCACCTTGCACGACAAGCTGGCCGAGCAGGGCGCGCGCCTGATCGTCGATGCGCTGTGCCGCCTGGACACCCTGAAGGCGCAGGCGCAGCCGGACGAAGGCGTGACCTACGCGGCGAAAATCGAAAAGGCCGAAGCGCAACTCGATTTCCAGCGCCCGGCAACCGAGCTGGCGCGCCAGGTGCGCGCCTTCGACCCGTTCCCCGGCTGCGTGGCGAGCGTGCGCGGCACTGCCCTGAAAATCTGGGCCGCCGAAGCCGGCGCTTTGCCCGGTAGTGCGGCGCCCGCACCCGGCTCGGTACTCGCCTCCAGTCCCACCGGCGTGACAGTGGCCTGCGGCGCCAAGTCGGTCCTCAATCTCAAGCTGCTGCAAAAACCCGGCGGCAAGCGTTTGCCCGTACGGGAATTCCTGAACAGCTTTGCGATCACACCTGGCGAACGTTTCGATTTGCTCGCGCGACCGTAACGGCGCGTAAATCGCGCGCCGCGCGTTGAACCCTCCCGCCGCTGCCGCATCTAACGGATGACGGCACTTGCCGTCGCAAGAAGAAAGCGGGAAAGGGAATCATGTTCAACTGGATCAAGACCTTTGTGCTGATGACGGCGATCACCGTCCTGTTCGGTGCGATCGGCGCGGTCCTGGGCGGCCAGAACGGCATGCTGCTGGCGCTCGGCTTTGCGCTCGTCGCCAACCTCGGCGCCTACTGGTTTTCCGACAAGATGGTGCTGTCAATGTACAACGCGCAGGAGGTCGATGAAGCCGGCGCGCCCGAACTCTACGGCATCGTGCGAGAACTTGCGCACAACGCGCAACTGCCAATGCCGCGCGTCTACCTGATCGACGAGGCGGCGCCCAATGCCTTCGCCACCGGGCGTGGCCCGGAGCACGCGGCGGTGGCGGCGACCACCGGCATCCTGCGCCTCCTGTCGCCGCGCGAATTGCGCGGCGTGCTGGCGCATGAACTGGCGCACGTGCGCCATCGCGACATCCTCATCTCCACCATTGCTGCCACGATGGCCGGGGCGATTGCCACGTTGGCGCAGTTCGGCGGCCTGTTCGGTGGCTCGCGCGATTCCGAAGGGCGCAGCCATCCGCTGATGGCACTGCTGATCATGATCTTCGCGCCGGTGGCGGCGATGCTGATCCAGATGGCGATCTCGCGCTCGCGCGAATTCGGCGCCGACCAGGGCGGCGCGGAAATCTCCGGCGACCCCGAGGCGCTGGCGATGGCGCTGGCCAAGATCGAGCGCGCCGCGCGCGGTGAGGTACTGCCCGCGGCCGAGGAACACCCGGCCACCGCGCAGATGATGATCATCAACCCGCTTTCCGGCGGTGGCATCTCGGGGCTGTTCGCCACCCACCCGGACACGCAGGAGCGCATCCGCCGCCTGATGGGCATGGCCTCCGGCATGCCGGAGTACCGGCACGCGTAATCCCTCCGCGCGCCGTCGCGTGCGGCGCGCATCAGCGATGAGACAATAGCGCCGGTCCGGCCGCAAGGCCGGACCGGCGCATCACTCTGTCAAACCCACAACCGTCGACCTCGTGCCCCCTGCCCCCCGCCCAGCCACGGCTGCGAATCTGAGCCGCGCCTTCCTGCCTGCCGCCCACGCGCTGGAGTGCGTGGCGCATGGCCAGGCACTGGATGAAGCCTTGCGCGAACAGCAGGCCGGTAGCGGCGGGGACGGCATCGCTGAGCGCGCCGCGGCGCAGGACATCGCCTATACCGCCTGCCGGCGCCTGAACCTGCTGGACGCGTTGGCCGCGCAATTGCTCGCCAAGCCCAATCCGGCCTTCAATGGCCTGGTGCGGGTGGCGCTTTCCGAACTGATCGATCATCCGCAGCGCGCCCACGTGATCGTCGACCAGGCGGTCACCGCTGCCGCCCAGCTGAAACGCGGCGCCTTCAAGGGCGTGGTCAACGCGGTGCTGCGGCGCTTCTTGCGCGAGCGCGACGCCCTGTTGGCACAGTGCCTGCGCGACGAGGCGCTGCGGCTGCAATACCCGGCGTGGTGGATCGCGCGCGTGCGCGCTGCCTGGCCGCAGGAGGCAGAAGCGGTGCTGCAGGCCGGCAACCAGCGCCCGCCAATGACCCTGCGCGTCAATCCGCGCCGCGGCACCGTCGAAGGCTATCTGGCGGAACTGCAGGCCGGGGACATCGCTGCCGAGCGCACCGGCTCGCAGGCCCTGCTGCTCGCGCGTCCGATGCCGGCCGCGCGCCTGCCAGGCTTCGCTGCGGGCCGCGTCTCGGTGCAGGACCTGGGCGCGCAGGCGGCCGCGCATCTGCTCGATGTGCAAAACGGCATGCGCGTGCTCGATGCCTGCGCCGCGCCCGGCGGCAAGACCGCGCACATTCTCGAACTGGCCGACTGCGATGTGCTCGCGCTGGACCGTGACGCCGGCCGCCTCAACAGCGTGGATGAGAACCTCGCGCGCCTGGGACTTGCCGCTCGCAGCGCCGCGGCGGACGCCGCCGATCCCGACGCGTGGTGGGACGGCACGCCGTTCGACCGCGTGCTGCTGGACGCACCGTGCACCGCCTCGGGCATCATCCGCCGCCACCCCGACGGCAAGTGGCTCAAGCGCGCCACCGATGTGGGCCACCTGGCGGCCGAACAGCACCGCCTGCTGGACGCGTTGTGGCAAGTCTTGCGTCCGGGTGGTAAATTGCTATATGCCACATGCTCAGTGTTTCCCGAAGAAAATGCGCGGCAGATCGAAGCCTTCCTGAGCGCCCATCCAAAGGCCCGTCTACTTGACGCAGACCTCCCTGCCCCATACTCCCTGGACTTTAGCCACGGCCAGTTGCTGCCGGACGACCGGCATGACGGCTTTTATTACGCTTTGCTGGAAAAAGCATAGGGTCTGGCTCGTTGCCGTCCTGCTGGCGCTATTGCCGCTGGCGGCGCCGGCCGAAGGCGTCGACCTCCACGACGCGCACCTGACCCCGCGCGAGGACGGCTGGGCGCTGGACGCCGATTTCGACGTCGAGCTACCGGCGCGCCTGGAAGAGGCGGTGAACAAGGGCGTGGCGCTGTCCTTCACGCTGGAATTCGAGCTGACGCGCGGGCGCTGGTGGTGGCTGGACGAGAAGGTGGTGCAGTTCTCGCAGAACTACCGCCTTGACTATCACGCCCTGACGCGCCAGTACCGCCTTTCCTCCGGCCTGGGCTCGCTCTATCTCGGTTTTCCGACGCTGAACGACGCCTTGCGCGTACTGGCGCAGCCCAAGCTTTTCGTGCTGGAGAAAAACAAGGTCAGGCCCGGCGAGACCTACACCGCCCGGGTACGTCTGCGCCTGGACGTGAACCGCCTGCCCAAGCCGTTCCAGGTCGAGACCCTGACCAACCGCGAATTGGTGGTCGATTCCGACTGGAAGAAATTTACGTTCAAGGCGCCGGAAACCACCGGCACCGCCGGGAGCGCCAAATGAGCCGCGCTTTCCGCTACGCGCTGGTGGCGGCCTTCGCGCTGGCCGGCGTGCTGCTCTACCTGCTGGCCACGGCCACGGCCAACACCGAGCGCTACACGCAGAACTATTCGCTCCTGGTCACCCTGAACGCGGTGATCGCCGGCGGCATGCTGCTGGTGGTCGGCTACCTGCTGTTTCGCCTGCGCCAGCGCTATCGCGCCAAGGAATTTGGCACTGTGCTGACGGCACGCCTGGTATTGATGTTCGCGCTGATGGCGATATTGCCGGGCACCCTCGTTTACACGGTGTCGGTGCAGTTCCTCTCGCGCTCGATCGAATCCTGGTTCAACGTCAAGGTGGACAGTTCGCTGGAGTCGGGCCTGAATCTGGCGCGCGCCACGCTGGATGCCATGCTGCAGGACGTCGCCACCCGCACGCGCCTGATGGCCTTGAACCTGGGTGATACGCCGGATGCCAACATCACCCCGCTGCTCAACCGCATGATGGACCAGACCGGCCTGCAGGAAGCGGCGGTATTCACCGCCAACGGACAGCTGATCGCCTCTTCCGGCTCGCGCCTGTTGCGCATGATGCCCGACCTGCCGAAGCCGGAAATCATGCAGGAGGCGGCGCTGGGCCACGGCTACGCAGGCGTGGAAAACATCAACCGCCCCGATTTCAAGCCCGATACCGCCAAGTCGGTGGAGCGCGGCGGGCTGCGCATGCGCGTAGTGGCCCCTATCGTGGTGCGCTCGCTGGGGGCCGAGCCGCGCTTCCTGCAAGTGCTGCAAAACGTGCCCGATACGCTGACTTCCAGCGCGGAGAGCGTGCAACAGGGCTATCGGGACTATCAGGAACTGTCATTGTCCCGTGAAGGTCTGAGGCGCATATTCACCATAACCTTGACCCTGACCTTGCTCCTGGCCCTGTTCGGCGCGATCGCCGCCGGCTTTTTCATCTCCGACCGCTTGTCCGCCCCGCTTTCCCTGCTGGCCCAGGGCACGGCGGCGGTGGCGGCGGGCGACTTCACCCCGCGCGCGGAGATTTCCAGTCGCGACGAGCTGGGGGTGCTGACGCAGTCGTTCTCGCGCATGACGCGCCAGCTCGATGAAGCGCGAGCCAACGTCGAGCGCCAGCAGTCACAGGTGGAATCAGCCAAGGCCTACCTCGAAAACATCCTCGCCAACCTCACTGCCGGCGTGCTGGTGTTTGACGCCAACATGCGCCTGGCCACCGCCAACCAGGGGGCCGAAGCCATTCTCGGCATCGACGCCCACGCCAACCAGTGGAAGCCCTGCGCCGACCTGCCGGGGCTTTCCGAATTTGCCCGCGCCATCGGCGAAGCCTTTGCGCACCATGGCGACCGCACCTGGCAGCAACAGGTCGAGTTCAACCGCCCGGCTCTGCGCGAAGGCGACGAGCACCGCCTCGCGCTGCTGGTGCGCGGCTCGCGGCTGGTGGTGGGCGATGGCATGGGGTATCTCGTGGTGTGCGACGACATCACCCAACTGGTGTCGGCACAGCGCAGCGCCGCCTGGGGCGAGGTGGCGCAGCGCCTGGCGCACGAGATCAAGAACCCCCTCACCCCGATCCAGCTGTCCGCCGAGCGCATCCAGATGAAGCTGGCCGGCCGGCTCACCGGCAGCGACGCCGAAGTGCTGGCGCGCGGCACCGACATGATCATCAGCCAGGTCGACGCCATGAAGCGCATGGTCAACGACTTCCGCGAATACGCGCGCACCCCGCCGGCGGTGCTGCAAAGCGTGGATCTGTCGGGTTTGTTGCGCGAAATCCTCGGGCTGTATGAAAATTCGCAGGCGCCGCTGACGGTGCAACTGGCCGAGGGCCTGCCGCGGGTACAGGGCGATCCCGCGCAGCTGCGCCAGGTGATCCACAACCTGTTGCAGAATGCGCAGGATGCGGTCGCCGGCATCCCGGCGCCCAAAATCGGCGTACGTACCGAGGCGGCCAACGGCGGCGTGCGCATGGTGATCGCCGACAACGGCCCGGGCTTCGCGCAAAAAATCATCGCGCGCGCCTTCGAGCCCTACGTCACCACCAAACCGCGCGGCACCGGCCTAGGCCTTGCCATCGTGAAAAAAATCGTCGAAGACCACCACGGCGGCATCGAACTGGAAAACGCGCCCGGCGGCGGCGCGGTGGTCGGCATCACGCTTATTGCCGCGGTTGCAGACGCGCATCCGGCCTCCGGCCCGACAACGCAAATCACGGCATAATAAAAAAGGAACGCAGGGTTATGGCGAACATACTGGTAGTCGACGACGAAATGGGCATCCGGGACCTGCTCTCGGAAACCCTTGGCGACGAAGGGCACACGGTGCTGCTCGCCGAGAATGCCGCCGAGGCGCGCGCCGCGCGGCAGAAGGCGCGGCCCGACCTTGTGCTCCTCGATATCTGGATGCCGGATACCGACGGCGTCTCGCTGCTCAAGGAATGGTCCGCGGGCGGCCTGCTCAACATGCCGGTGCTGATGATGTCGGGCCACGCCACCATCGACACCGCGGTGGAAGCCACCCGCATCGGCGCGATGGATTTCCTGGAAAAGCCCTTCCCCCTGGCCAAGCTGCTGGCTTCGGTGAAAAAGGCGCTCGCCGCCAAGCCGCCGCAAAAGGCCGCCGCCGAAGTCCCGGCCGCCGCCCCCGTCGCCGTGGCTGCACCAGCGCCGGTGGAGGCGCGCATCGCCGGCCTGAATCTCGACCTGCCCCTGCGCGAAGCGCGCGATGCCTTCGAGCGCGCTTATTTCGAATATCACATGGCGCAGGAGCGCGGCAGCATGACGCGCATCGCCGAAAAGACCGGCCTTGAGCGCACTCACCTCTACCGCAAGCTCAAGGCGCTCGGCCTGCCGGTAGGCGGCAAGCGCGGCGACAGCGGCGAGCCGGCCTGAGCGCGGTGACCGGCGGCCGGCGCACGACCACCCTGGTCCTGTTGCCGGGCATGGACGGCAGCGGTGACTTGTTCGCCGGCTTCGCCGCCGAGTGGCAGCGGCTCGAACCGGCCATTCCCATTCTGGTGTTGCGCTATCCGCCGGATCAGGCTCTGGGTTACGCCGAACTTGCCGCGTATGTGCGGGCGCGATTGCCGCGGGGCAAAGACTGGGTGGTCCTTGGCGAATCGTTCTCGGGCCCGATCGCCGTCATGCTCGCCGCCGCCCCCGGCCTGCTCGGCCTCATTCTCTGCGGCACCTTCCTGCGCAATCCGGCTGGCGGCTTGCGCCATCTGCGCTCCTTGCTGCGCTGGCTGCCGCAGCCGCCGCGGCCATTGCTGCGCCGCTATCTCATGGGCGAAGCCGCTGGCACGCCGGTCGAAACCGCGCTACGCACGGCGCTTGCTTCGCTCAAGCCGGGCGTGCTGGCCGCGCGCATGGCGGCGGTGCTCGACGTTGACGTGCGCGTGGATTGCGCACGCATCCGGGTGCCGGTGCTCTACCTGCGCGCCAAGCGCGATCGCCTGATCGCACCGCGGGTCGCCGAAGAAATCCGCCGGCTACTGCCGCAGATGCGTGTTGCCGATTTCGACGCGCCCCATCTGCTGCTGCAAACCCGGCCGCGCGAAACGGCTCTGGAAACGCACCGGTTCGTCGCCGGCCTGGTCTGCGCGGGTACACCGGCATGAACCCGCCGCTCCCCGCCATTTTCGTCGCCGGCTTCGGCGGCACCGGCAAGCACCAGGTCATCGAAGCGTTGCTGGCGCAGCGGCCAGCGGCAGAGCAATGGGCGCTGATCGCGCCCGCCGGCCTGCTGGGGGCGGCGCGCTTCAGCGGCGCGCCGGCCGACGGCGTGAAGATGGAAACGGTGGCGCCGGGCTGCCCCTGCTGTACCGGCCTGACGCCGTTTTCGGCCGGGCTGGTCACGCTTCTGCGCAAGCTGCGTGACAAGCCCGTGACACGCCTGTTGATCGAGGGTGGCAGCGAAGGCCATATCGAGAGTGTCGCGCGCTTGCTGCAACAGCCGCAGTTCTCCCCGCATGTGTTTCTCGCGCATGCGCTGGCGGTGATCGACCCGGCGTGGCTGGCCAATCCGTCGGCCGCCGCGCAAGAGGCATTGGCCGGGCTGGCGGGCGCGGCCGACAGCCTGGTGGCGGCGCCATGGAACGAAAATGCGCCGGCGCGCTCTGAGTTCAGGGATTTCGCCGGGCGCTTCGCCCCCTCCAGGCCAT
The DNA here is from genome assembly GCA_036498945.1 of Burkholderiales bacterium. Taxonomy (GTDB): domain Bacteria; phylum Pseudomonadota; class Gammaproteobacteria; order Burkholderiales; family JAEUOS01; genus JAQGMJ01. The sequence continues at coordinate 45,949 of DASYEQ010000101.1, forward strand.
GGACCGCACTGGAAGGGGTCCGCCTTGAAGCCGATTTTGTGCAAGCCGTGCTGTCGACTCAAACCTTTCAGGGGACCCGATGAACATCCGCGCCTGGAGCCGCGCCATCCTGTGCCTGACCTGCCTGATCGCCGCCAACGGCGCCTGCGCGCAGGAAAACGCCACGCCGCCACCCGGCCCGAAGGGCGTGCTCGACCATCTCTCCGGTTTCTGGGACGAATACAACCAGGTCTGGTCGCACAGCGATTACGAACGCGCCCGCCTGGAGTACGAGAACGATACGTTCTACAACACCGACCGCAACTACACCGACGGTGTGCGTTTCTCGATCAAGCGCGGCTCCTCCCAGGCGACTTCGTTCGACCCGGACAAGCTGGGCATGATCCCGCCGCTCAACACGGCGGCGGAAAAAGGCGATTGCGATGCCACGCTGCCGGCGCGTGACGACACGCCGGGCGCCAAGCCGAACCCGGCGAAGACCCATGAGGACCTGCCTTGCTACCGCGCGGCCTATAGCTGGGTATTGGGGCAGAACATGTACACCGCCTCAGACGTGCGCCTGAAACCCGACCAGATCCCGGCCAAGGACCATCCTTACGGCGCCTGGTTGTACGTCGGCCTGCACCGCGAGGTGTATTCCAGCGACGAACGCTACTGGCAATACGGTTTCGACATCGGCTGCATCGGGCCTTGCGCACTGGGCCACGAGACGCAGAACATCATCCACCAGTACATCACCGATTCGCCTTCGCCGCAGGGCTGGGGTTCGCAGATCCATAACGAACCGGGCATCGAGTTCCGCTACGAGCATGCCTGGCGCGCGTTCCGCTATGTCCTGGGCAGCCGCGGCGGCGAGCCCCTGCGCCTGGGCCGCAGCTACGAAGGCGCGCCGCTCGCCTTCGACGTGCGCCCCTCGGTGAGCCTGGGCCTGGGCAATATCCAGACCTATGCCGGCATCGGCGCCACCATGCGCTTCGGCTGGTTCCGCTCGACCTACGAGACCATGCGCCTGGATACCCACCCGATCGAATCCCTGGCGCGCAAGGATGACGCACCGACCGATGACACCACCACGGCCAAGGGTCCCCGACTGGCCGCCAGCGAAACCGGCCGCGCCGCCAGCGGCGACAGTCGACACGCGGCCGGCAGCGGCTCGTGGTTTTCCAAGACCGAGTTGTTCGGCTTCACCCGCGTCAACGCCGACCTGGTGGCCTACAACGCCATGCTGCAGGGAGGCATGTTCAACACCAGCAGCCCGAAGACGGTGGGCGCGCGGCCCTACATCGCCGAGTACGAATTCGGCCTCGCCGCCGCCTACGGCCAGTTCAGCGTATCGCTCTCCACCATCACCCGCCACGAGTGGGATACCTCGGGTTTTCGCTACGGCCAGCATTTCGGCCGCCTCGCCGTCGAGTTCGCGACCAGGTTCTAGCCAATAAAAAAATCCGCCGGCGGCGGATTCTGGCTTGGCCTTTTCGTGGCCCTTTAGTCAAAAAATCGTCCGGCTCCGCCGGCAATTTTTTGCTGATCAAGCCGCTCAAAAGTAGGTTTGTACTTTTGAGCGCTTCAAAAAAAGTCGCAAGCGCCGCACGGCTGAGGGGTAACGTAAACGCTGGTCGCTTCTTGGAAAAACCACCCTCCCTGAGGCGCGTGAGGAGTAACGCGCGGGTGCCTTAAATTTCCAGCGTTCGCATTTTGCCGGGTTCGGGGGAACTGAACGGCGCTTGCTTGATGGTGGATATTAGGCACTCGGTCTCTTTGCGACGAGGAACTAGTTCACAATATCCGCTGAATTTTTGGCGCGGATGCGCTTTTTGGTTGGAGACCCTCATGAAGATCAATGTCAACAGCATAAACATCAACTACTCCGTACAAGGCGAAGGACCGTGGGTGGTGATGAGCCATTCGCTCGCCTGCGATTCGCGCATGTGGGAGAACGAAGTCAAGGCGCTGTCGAAGCGCTACAAGGTGCTGACGCTGGACACGCGCGGCCACGGCGGCACCGATGCGCCCGCCGGCGACTACACTCTCGACACGCTGGCCGACGACATCAAGGGCGCCTTCGATGCGCTGGGCGTCAAGGACGCGCACTGGATCGGCCTGTCGATGGGCGGCATCATCGCGCAGGTGGCCGCGCTCAAGTACCCCGGCATTTTCAAGAGCATGGTGCTGGCTGACACCACCAGCGGCTACGCGCCCAACGCCGCCGCCGCGTGGGCCGAGCGCGTGGCCAACGTGCGCAGCAAGGGCATCGATGCGATCGTGCAAGGCACGCTGGACCGCTGGTTCACCGAACCCTTCCGCAAAGCACATCCCGAGGTGGTGGACAAGGTCGGCAGCTGGATCGCGCAGACCCCGGTGAACGGTTTCTGCGGCTGCGCCGCCGCGCTGCCGAAGATCAACACCACCGCGCGCCTGAAAGAACTCAAGGTGCCGACGCTGGTGCTCTGCGGCGAATTCGACGGCGGCACGCCGCCGGAAATGGCACGCGCGATCCACGAGAACCTGCCCGGCTCCGAACTGGTAATGATCCCCGCTGCCGCCCATCTGTCGAACATGGAACAGCCGGCGGCTTTCCTCGCCGCGATCGAGAAGTTCTACCAGCGCATCGGCGCCTGACTTTCACCCCATCGGTCCACGCCCGGGAGCCGCGCCATGAAGACCGTCCGCATCGACGATACGACCATGGCGCGCCGCGTGGCGCGTTATCGCGCATTGGCACCGCTGCCGGTGCAGATGGACCCGCGCATCCCGCAGGCGGCACGCGACGTGGTGTACGCACGCAAGCTGCTTTCGGTGATCGGGCTGGATCAGGCGGAAGGTTCGGGCAACGGCAGCCCGATCAACGCCAATGCGCCGATCACCGGCGCCGGCGGCATCACTATTACGCTTGCCGTCTGCCCGCCGGGCCAGGGACCCTCGCTACACAGCCACCTCGCCACCTACGAGACTTTCACGGTGCTGCAAGGGCGCTTTGAAGTCACCTGGAACGACAACGGCGAGAACCGCGTCGAGCTGGAACAATTCGACATCATCTCGGTACCGCCGGGCGTATGCCGCGCGTTCCGCAACATCGGCGAATCCGAAGGCGTGTTGCAGGTGATCATCTCCGGCGGCGTGCACGACCGCAAGGACATCGACTTCGCCGATGCCTCGGCAAAGCAGATCGAGGCGACCGGCGCGGGCCTGCTGGACGAATTCACGAAGGTGGGCTTCACGTTCACCGCGGGCGAAGACCGGTAGCGGTCGACGGGGACGCCTCGGTATCGACGTCGAGAGCGCCGCGCCCGCGGCCCGCGGGTAATTTGTTCGTCGATATGGAGACAGGCTGGCGCCGGGGGATTTCTTCCGCGCCATTTCGATCAGCTTGCGTAAGCGCCCCGCAGAGAACTCGGCCTGCGCCCGCGGCCGGCTCTCTGGCATCAAGCAAGCTCGCGCAGAAGGCGCTCTTAATGATCGACAGCGCACGAGAGGCGGATGAAAAGACGTTGCGGAACATGTGCGGATTTTTATGTCTCCTCGCTTGTTGGCGTCTCCCAGGCCTACCGTAGCATTTACCTGTCGCTTTGACGGGTGCCCAGGAATTGCCATTTACGACGGATTTCGCTGTCGGGATCGCACCTACTTGAGATGCAGGCCGATTCCCGCATCTGATCGGGGCGATCTGCCTGGCTATTTTCCAGGTGTGACATTTTCCACGTGCCGGCAACACGGGTGCGCAATATCCGCGGTTTCAGAGGCGCTGTTGCGGTACGTTCTGAGGTATCGACACATCTTTTAACAAATAACCCATCGCCCGATTTGCTTCTGGGACGTTATAGGAAACAGGGGCCGGTTTGCTGCCCTTGAAAACCTCTCCCTGGCCCAGATATTGCTGTTAAGTGTAGTAAGAGAACGAAGAGCGTCACCCGTAATACCTCCGACGCATCCATGCAGCAGTTTTCTAGGAGTTCACCATGAACACCGCCGTCAACACCGAGCAAACCGCCCCCGCGCTGGACGATGGTGTCGCCACGCAGGTGCTGTTCAACAGCCCGCATTATTACGTCGCCGAGATCTCCGGCGAGCCCAACCTCCTGGGGTTCGAAGTGGTCGATAAATTCACCGGTCGCGGCGCTTTCATCGACGGTCCGGTAGCCGAGCATATGCGTGAGTCCTTCCAGGCACTGGTGGCCGAGAACGACGGCACCGTGACCGCCGAAGAAGTCGATGAATTCATCGGCGGCTACGACGCCTTGCTGCTGCAGCGCGTGGTCTACCACTAAGCTGGCCGGCGGCACCTCCGCGCAAGCGGAGTAAAATGCAGCCATACCGAATGCGCGCCCGGGTTCGCCCGGGCGTTGCTTTTGGGGAATCAGAAATCGAGCGCCGATAAGGCGCCGCGCGGTGCGAAGCCGCGCACGACGCGAGCCCGGCCGTCCCTGCGAACCCGCAGCCCTGTAGCCCGCGCCCAGGTAAACCCATGTCTGCCGCAGCCCCTTCCGCAGAAAAAGCGCCGCCGCCGTCCGCCGCGCTACATGCGCCGCCTTCGGCCGGCGCCGCGTTCGCGCAGCGCCGCTCTTTCGTGCTGATACTGGCGGCGCTGTCGATGCTCGGGCCGTTTTCCATCGACACCTTCCTGCCCTCGTTGATCGAGTTGCAGTCCGCTCTGCATACGTCCGCATTGGAGGCGCAGCAGGCACTCTCGGCCTACTTGCTGGGTTTCGCCGTGATGAGCCTGTGGCACGGCGCGATCTCGGACGCGCTCGGGCGCCGGCCGGTGGTAATCGCCTCCCTCTTTGTCTACCTCGCCGCGGCGGCGGCATGCACCTTCGCGCCGACCATCCAGGTGCTGATCGCCGCGCGCCTGGTGCAGGGGCTGGCAGGCGGCGCCGGCATGATCGTCGCGCGCGCCATCATCCGCGACTGCTTCGAGGGCGTGCGCGCCTTGCAACTGATGGCGACGATGATGCAGATCTTTTCCATCGCCCCCGCCATCGCCCCCATCATCGGCGGCTATCTGCAGCGCGCACACGGCTGGCGCTCGGTATTCGCCTTCATGCTGATCGGCGCGGCCGTGCTCCTGGTGTGGATCTGGCGCGCCTTGCCCGAGACCCTGCCGCCGGAGGCGCGCCACAGCCTGCACCCGGTGGTGCTGGCGAAGTCCTACTGGCGGGTATTCACGCGCCTGGAGTTCCAGTTGCTGGCGGGGCTCCTGGGCATCAGCTTTTCCTCGCTCTTCCTTTACATCTCGGCTTCTCCCGTGCTGATGATCCGCCACCTGCACATGCGGACCACCGACTTCGCCGCGCTGTTCCTGCCGGTGATCGGCGGCATGGTGCTGGGTTCGATGACGGCGAGCCGTCTGGCGGGCAAGGTCGCGCAGCACAAGTTGATGAACAGCGGTTTCGCCCTGTTGGGCGCGGGCGTGGTGATCAACCTGGCGCTGCAATACACCGTAGTGCCCGGCACACCGCCGGGTTTCTGGCTGACTTTCTACTGCATCGCACCGCTGGCGCTTTGCGCCTACGGGCAGGCAGTGCTTGGGCCTTCCGCCCAGATGATGGTGATGGATCTCTACCCGGCACAGCGCGGCCTGATGTCTTCCTGCCAGGGGGCGACGCACCTGATGGTTTCCACCGTCACCGCCGGCATCGTGGCGCCGCTGGTGGCCGATACCACGCAGGAGCTGGCCCTTGCCAGCAGCGCGTTTTTCGGCGTGGCGCTGGTATTGTGGCTGACCTATCTCGCAGTCCACGCTAGGCGCGGCGCGGGCACCTGAAGGCTTCCAGGCCCCTCGGAAACGCTACATCTGCTCCCACGGTAGACCATCGTGGCGCCAGCCATTGACGGCGTTGCGATGGTGCTGCTGGTCGAGCTCGCCTTCGAAGCCGTAGAGCACGTTGACGACGTCTTCGAAGCCCGCGGCTTCCAACGCCTCGCCGGCATCCACCGAACGATTGCCGGAGCGGCAGATCAGCACCACCGGGCGCGCCTTGCCGCCGGCCTCGCGCAGCACTTCGGCGGCGAATTGCGGGTTCACCTCCCAGTCCGGCGCCTCTTGCCAGGCGACGTGCGCCACCCCTGCCGGATGGCCAACGTAAAAAAACTCCATCTCCGTGCGGCAATCGACGAACAGCGCTTCGGGATGCGCCTGCAGGTAGGCGTAGGTTTCTTTCGGAGTCAGGTGCTTCATGCTTGAGTGTTATAAAAACGCGCGAAAACGCCTTGCATTAGTAAAAAATTATAGACTGATGGGGCGTGCCGATTTAGACCGTTTGCGCATTAACTAATACCTGCATGCCGCCTGGACGCCAAAATTCTGGTTGCGGTGCGATAGATGAACATGACCGGTCAATGAGCAACGGATGAGCGACGTTTGCTGCATCGAGACTGGACTTTGGGGCGCCAAGCCGGCAATAATCAGCGCCGGTGAAACAGCCGCCAGTACGAGTTATAAGACGGACAAAATAGCTACGACCTCCGCGCGCAGTCCAAAAACCGCTTCCGGCACGCGCGTGCCGCAATTTATAAAAAAGGTGAGAGAGATGAAAACGGGCATGTTCAAGACCATGCTGGCCGGCTTTGCCGTGCTGGCCGCCGGCGCCGCGCAGGCGCAAACCGACTGGCCGACGCGGCCGGTGCGTGTGGTGATTTCGTTTACAGCCGGCAGTTCGACCGACATCGTCGGCCGCGTGGTGCTGGAAAAGGTGGCGCAAGTCTGGGGCCAGCCGGCGGTGTTCGACAACCGCGGCGGCGCCGGCGGCTCGATCGGCGCCAATGCCGTGGTGACCGCGCAGCCGGACGGCTACACCCTGCTGGTGGATTCCGCCGCGCACTCGATCACCCCTTCGATGTACGCCCACCTGCCGTACGACACGCGCAAGGATTTCACCGACATCGCAGGTCTCGCGATCCAGCCCAACGTGCTGGTGGTGAAAGCCGGTTCGCCCTACAAGACCATGATGGACCTGGTGAACTATGCCAAGGCCAACCCCGGTAAGCTCAACTTCGCCTCCGCAGGCGTGGGCAGCGGCACCCACCTGAACCTGGAAAAGTTCATCAACGCAGCCGGCATCAAGGTGACCCATGTGCCTTACAAAGGCACGCCGGAAGTACTGTCCAACCTGCTGGCGGGCGCGGTCGACTGCTACTGGGGCCCGATCTCCGCCACCATGTCGCAGGTCCAGGGCGGCAAGTTGCATGGCCTGGCCGTCTCCACGCCCAAGCGCAGCAGCCAGTTGCCTGACATTCCCACCACCGCGGAAGCCGGCGTGAAGAATGCCGACGCGCCGCTGTGGTTCGGCGTGTGGGGTCCGAAGGGCATGAAGCCGGCGCTGGTGAACAAGATCGCCGCCGACGTGCACAAGGCGCTGGAAGACCGCGAAGTGAAGGAAAAACTGGCGGGCCTGGGCAATGACGTGATGGACATGTCGCCCGCCCAGTTCAGCAAGTTCGTGCGCGAGGAAATGGTGACCTACGCCAAGCTGATCAAGGCGGCCGGGATTACGCCGCAATAAGCGCGACTTCCTTCCGGATCAGGACGCTGGCCGCATTTCGATGCGGCCAGTGTCTTTGGGGACAGGGAAATCAGGCCAGGCAATTTGCCGGTTGATGAGCAATTGATTGTCGCCGCGCCGGGAATTCGCATCTGGGCGCACAGGCAACATGGGGCCGGGCATGCGCGGATGCGTGCCGCTGGCTTGCCCGCGCGGCCGCCCCGGGGTTATCGTTCGACCCAAACGTTGCAGGTAACCATGAACCACGAATTCCGCAAAGGCCTGTTGCTCTGCCTGATCGCCACCGTGTCCTGGGGCATCATGTTCCCGGTGATGGCCGGCGCGCTCAAGCACGTCGATCCCTATACTTTCACCTCGCTGCGCTTCGTGCCGGCGGCACTCATCTTCGCGCTCGTTCTCTGGTGGCGCGAGGGCCCCAAGGCGTTCGATCCGCGCGGCGAACGCGTGTGGCTGGCGTGGATCATGGGCAGTGTCGGCCTGGTCGGCTTCAGCTTTCTCGTCTTTCTCGGCCAGAAGCTCGCCGGCAGCGATGGCAGCCTGATCGCCGCGACCATTGCCGCCACCATGCCGCTGATCGGCGTCGGCGTGAGCTGGCTGGCGCGCGGCGTCAAGCCCAGGCCCATGAGCCTGCTGTTCATCGCGCTCTCGTTCGTCGGCGTGATCGTCGTCATCTCCAAGGGGCATCCGGCCAACCTGCTGGCGGCGAAAGACCAGCTCTCCGCCGACGGGCTGATCCTCATCGGCGCCACCTGCTGGGTGGTCTACACCATCGGCGCCTCCTATTTCCCCAACTGGTCGCCGCTGCGCTATACCACCGCGACCACCGTGCTCGGCCTGATTTCGGTGCTGGTGCTCAACGGCCTGTTTCTCGCCGGCGGCCTCATTGCGCTGCCCTCAAGCGCCGATCTGGTCTTTGTCATCCCGCACATCGCCTACATGACGCTGGGCGCCGGCGTCATCGGCATTCTTGCCTGGCACCAGGGCAACCGCATCGTCACCCCGGCCAACGGCGTGCTGTTCATGAATTTCGTGCCCATCGCCGCCTTCGCCGTGTCGATGCTGCAAGGCGTAACGCTGGCACCCGCGCAGATCATCGGCGCGCTCATCACCTGCGGGGCTCTGGTGATGAACAGCCTGTATGCAAAGAGTATCGGCCCGGCGCAAGATTGCTTGGCAGCGGATCCAGCGCCGAAGGCGCGCCTGCATTGAATTCAGGCGCGATCAAGCTGGAAGCGCAGATGAACTACGGGCGTCCCGCAGGAACCGCCCCGCGGGGCCGGACGGCGCCGTTGCCGGATTCCGTGTTGGTGCCGCTTCAACCCGCCAGCGTATAGGCCGTCTTCACCGTGGTGTAGAACTCCTTGGCATACGCGCCCTGCTCGCGCGGTCCGTAGGAGGAGCCTTTGCGGCCACCGAAAGGCACGTGGTAATCCACGCCTGCCGTCGGCAGGTTGACCATCACCATGCCGGCCTGCGAATGGCGCTTGAAGTGGGTCGCGTACTTGAGCGACGTGGTGGCGATGCCGGCGGAGAGACCAAACGGTGTGTCGTTGGCGGTGGCCAGCGCTTCTTCGTAGCCCTTCACGCGAATGATGGAGGCCACCGGCCCGAAGATCTCCTCGCGATTGATGCGCATCGCGGGCGTGGTGTCGGTGAACAGAGCGGGCGAGAGGAAGTAGCCTTCGGCGGAGCGCTTCAGGCGCTCGCCGCCGAACACCAGTTTCGCGCCTTCCTGCTTGCCGGCCTCGATGTACATCAGGTCCTGCTCGAGCTGTGCTTGCGACACCACCGGGCCGATGTCGGTGCCGGCAGCCAGCGCATCGTCCACTTTCAACCCCTTCATGCGCTCGGCGAGCGCTTCAACGAACTTCGGGTAGATGCCTTCGGTGACGATCAGGCGCGAGGAAGCGGTGCAGCGCTGGCCGGTGGAAAAGAAGGCGCTTTGCGCGGACAACTCGACCGCGGTCTTCAGGTCCGCATCGTCGAGCACCACCTGCGGGTTCTTGCCGCCCATTTCCAGCTGCACCTTGGCCATGCGCGAAACGCAGGCCTCGGCCACGCGCTGGCCCACCGACTGCGATCCCGTAAAGCTGATGGCGTCCACCCGGCGGTCATTCAGCAACGCCTCGCCCACCACACTGCCGCGGCCCATCACCAGGTTGAACACGCCGGCCGGAATGCCGGAGCGCGAAATGATTTCCGCCAGCGCCCAGGCGCAGCCGGGCACCAGATCAGCGGGCTTCATCACCACGCAGTTGCCATAGGCCAGCGCGGGCGCGATTTTCCACGCCGGAATGGCGATGGGAAAATTCCATGGCGTGATGATGCCGACCACACCCACCGGCTCGCGCGTGATTTCCACGCCGATGCCGGGGCGCACCGAGGGAATTATCTCGCCGGCCAGGCGCAGCACTTCGCCGGCGAAGAACTTGAAGATCGCGCCGGCGCGGCCGGCTTCGCCCACGCCTTCGGCGCGCGTCTTGCCCTCTTCGCGCGACAGCAGCGCGCCGAGTTCATCCTTGCGCGCGATGATTTCATTGGCGATCTTGTCCAGCGCATCCGAGCGCGCCTGGATGCTGCCGGTGGCCCACGCCGGGAAGGCGGCACGCGCGGCGGCAATTGCGTTGCTCACCTGCGCGCCATCAGCCTGCGCGTATTCGCCGACCAGGTCGCCCAGGTTGGAGGGGTTGATGTTGCGGCTGGCGGCGTTTGCGCCCACCCATTCGCCGTTGATGAAATTCTGGTGCAATTTATTTTCCGCCATGCCGGCCTCCGTCATGCGTGAAGGGCACGCTGCCCCAGGTCAAAAACAAACCGGCGCATCGCGCCGGCTTTCATCGTGTGCTTATTGCGGGCCTTGCGCGTCGATCAGCGCCTTGAGATCGCGCACTTCCTCGGGCGTGAGTTCGGTGAGCGGCGTGCGCACGTGCCCGCCGTCGTGCCCGACCAGACGCGCGCCGGCTTTGATGATGGAAACCGCGTAACCGGCGCCGCGATTGCGGATGCGCAGGTAGGGCATGAAAAACTGGTCGAGGATGCGGTTGCAGGTGGCGTGATCGTCCTGCGCCAGCGCGTTGTAGAAGTCCAGCGCGGTCTTGGGAATGAAGTTGAACACCGCCGACGAATACACCGGCACGCCCATCGCCTTGTAGGCCTGGGCGAAGATTTCAGCGGTGGGCAGGCCGCCGAGATAGGCGAAACGGTCGCCCATGCGGCGGCGGATACTCACCATCAGCTCGATGTCGCCGATGCCGTCCTTGAAGCCGACCAAATTGGGCGCCTTGTCGGCCACGCGCGCCAGCGCGTCCGGCCCCAGGCGGCAGGCGCCGCGGTTGTAGACGATCACGCCCAGTTTGGTGGAGGCGCAGACGGCGGCGATGTGCTCTTCCAGCCCTTGCTGGTTCGCTTCCGTCAGGTAATGCGGCAGCAGCAGCACGCCCTGCGCGCCGACGCGCTCGGCTTCCTGCGCATACTGGATGGCGGTAGCGGTTCCATAACCGGCGCCGGCAATGATCGGCACCTTGCCGCGGCAAGTCTCCACCGCCGTCTTCACCACTTCGCTGTATTCGTTCTGCGCCAGCGAGAAAAACTCGCCCGTACCGCCAGCGGCAAACAGCGCGGTAGCGCCATAGGGCATCAGCCATTCCAGGCGCGCGCGGTAACCGGCGGCGTTGAATTTGTTTTGCGCGTCGAAATCGGTGATCGGGAAAGACAAGAGCCCGGAGGAAATGGCTTTCTTGAGTTCTTGGGGTTGCATGATGGAGTCGCTCGAAGCTTGGGTTAGACGAAAGGCCGGTACATGGCGCCTAAGCGCTGGCACGGATCGCGAAACGGGTTATCTCGTCAGGCGGCCAAGCGCGTTGCTTGACCCGCTCTTGTTGTAAGTCATCATACAACATGTCCATCAGATTAGCAAATTGGTAGGCAAGCCCGTGGCCTGCCCCAGGTGCCTCAGCCGGCCGCTTCGGCGGCTTCGTGGGCGCGTTTCAGGCGCTCGCGGCTATTGGCCAGGTGGGTGCGCATGGCGGCGCGGGCGGCGTCGGAGTCACGCCTTTCGATGGCATCGAAAATGTCCTGGTGCTCGCGGTTGACGCGGCGCAGATATTCGACCCGGTCTTCCTGCGCCAGGCGCGCGGTATTGACGCGGTTGCGCGGGATCACCATGGTACCGAGGTAGCTCATCAGGCCGGCGAAATGCGGGTTGCCGGTGGCCAGCGCCACCTGCAGGTGAAATTGGTAATCGGGGCTGGCGGCATCCCCCGCCTGCTCGACATTTTCGATCAGGGCGACGAGCGCACGGCGCAAATGCTCCAGTTGCTCCTCCGTGCGGCGCTGCGCCGCCAGGCCGGCGGCCTCGGTTTCCAGGCTGATGCGCAGCTCCAGCACCGCCAGCACGTCCATCACCGTGGACATCTCGCCGGGGTCGATACGGAAGGTGGGCTCATGCGAAATCTCGCGCACGAAGGTGCCGATGCCATGCTGGGTCTCGACCAAGCCGGCCGCCTGCAGATGCGAGATCGCCTCGCGCACCACGGTGCGCGACACGCCGTATGCCGCCACCAGTTCGGACTCGGTGGGCAGCTTGTCGCCGGCCTTAAGTAGCCCCCCCTTGATGCGCTCGGACATGCTCTCCACCAGCTGGTGGGCAAGATTGCGCGGGCGCTTGGGCCGGATGGCGGCATCAATGGACATAGGTACGGATTTTATCGTCTGCCTCCGCGGGGTGCTGGGCAGCGCTTGACAGATGCGCGCTTCGGCTTCCATAATCCCCGTCTAGTTGTATGATGACACATAACTAAACGTTCATCAACGGGAACACCCCGGCCCTCCGGCCCAAGCCGGAAGCCGCAATCGGCAGCAGAACAAACATGGCAGACAAAACCTTCAACCGACTCCTGCTCACCGGCGCCGCCGGGGGCCTGGGCCGCGTGCTGCGCGAGCGCATGAAGCCCTGGTGCAAGACCCTGCGCATTTCCGACATCGCCGACATGGGCGCGGCGCAGGCGGGCGAGGAAGTGGTGCGCTGCGACCTCGCCGACGCGCCGGCGATCGACGCCCTGCTCGACGGCGTCGATGCCCTCGTGCATATGGGCGGGGTCTCGGTCGAGGGCCCGTGGGCGCCGATTCTCGCCGCCAACATCGCCGGCCTGCACAACGTATACGAAGCGGCGCGGCGCCATGGCGTCAAGCGCATCGTCTTCGCCTCGTCCAACCATGCCATCGGCTTTCACAAGCAGGGCGAGACGCTCGACGTCAATTCGCCGCCGCGCCCGGACAGCAACTATGGCGTTTCCAAGGCCTTCGGCGAAGACCTGTCGCGTTTCTACTTCGACCGCTACGGCATCGAGACCGTGTGCCTGCGCATCGGCTCCTCCTTCCCCGAGCCGCGCGACCGCCGCATGCTGATCACCTGGCTGTCGTACAACGACATGACCGAACTGGTGCGTTGCTCGTTGTTCGCGGCCGAGACGGGTCACACGATAGTCTACGGCGCCTCGAATAATCGCGACAAATGGTGGGACAACAGCGGCGCGGCCCACCTGGGCTTCGTGCCGAAGGACAGCTCCGAATCCTTCCGCGCCAAGCTGGAGGCCACGCCCGCCCTGCCGGAAGACGACCCGGCGAAGATGTACCAGGGTGGCGCCTACGTCAAGATGGGGCCCTACTGATTTCCCGCGCAGGCGCGGCAACCGTTTTCCCGAAACAGCAGCAAAGCTAAGCATCAGGAAGGCCCGAGGCGCCTGCATCCGGCCGACGAACAAATCAAATCCAACATCAACGAGGAGCAAAGATGAACCGTTCATTCAAGACACTGGGCGCCATCCTGGTCGCGGCCGCACTGGCCGCCACCACGGGCATGGCTTCCGCCCGCACCTTCCGCTCGGCGGACGTGCACAACAAGGACTTCCCGACCAACAAGGCCGTGCAGCGCATGGGCGACGACCTGTCGAAGGCCACAGGCGGCAAGGACAACATCAAGATCTTCGGTGACAGCTCGCTGGGTTCGGAGAAAGACACCATCGAGCAGGTGCGCATCGGCGCGCTCGACATGGTGCGCGTCAACACCTCGGCCTTCCACGGCATCGTGCCGGAATCGATGATCCCGGCCCTGCCCTTCCTGTTCCGCGACATCGAGCATTTCCGCAAGACCATGTACGGTCCGCAGGGCGACAAGATCCTCGCGGCCTTCGACAAGGCCGGTTTCGTCGGCCTGGCGCTGTATGAAAGCGGCGCGCGGTCGATGTATGCGCGCAAGCCGATCAAGTCAGTGGCCGACATGAAGGGCCTCAAGGTTCGTGTCCAATCTTCCGATCTGTGGGTGAGCCTGATCGGTGCGATGGGCGCCTCCGCCGCGCCGATGCCCTATGCCGAGGTGTACACGGGACTGAAGACCGGGCTGGTGGATGCCGCCGAGAACAACTACCCCTCCTATGAGGAGTCGAAGCACTTCGAAAGCGCGCCCTACTTCTCAGAAACCCTGCATTCGATGCCGCCGGAAGTGCTGGTGTTCTCCAAGAAGGTATGGGACACGCTTTCCAAGCAGGAGCAGGCGGCGATCCGCAAGGCCGCCAAGGATTCGGTGCCTTACTACGTCAAGCTGTGGGAAGCCAAGGAGAAGGAATCCAAGGCCGACGTCATCAAGGGCGGCGCCAAGATCACCCCGGCTTCGCAGATCGACCGCCAGAGCTTCGTCAACGTCGAAAAGCCGGTGTGGGACAAGTTCGCCAACACGCCTGAACTGAAGGCGCTGGTCCAGGAAGTCGTCAATACCAAGTAAGGTCGCGGCGGCCTGGATGACGGCGGCCCGCGCGGCCGCCGTTTGCCGCCTGCTCCTGGAGAAAGATCATGACGGAACAAGAAAGCGCCGCCTTGGGTCAGCCGCGGGGCCTGCCGTGGCTGACCGCCATGAATGCGCGCCTGTCCCGCTGGACCATGTATCTCGCCTGTACCTGCCTCGCGGGGCTGCTTTGCGTCGTGGTCTACGGCGTGGTGCTGCGCTACGGCTTCAACCACGCGCCGCCCTTCGTCGAGCAGGTCGCGCTGCTGCTGGTGATCTCGGTGGCGATGTTCGGTGCTTCCGCCGGGGTGCGTGACGCCGGCCACATCGGCCTGGATTCCGCCGTGCGCCTGCTGCCCGCCAAGGCGCAGTTCTGGTGCGAGGTGCTGGTGCATATCCTGAGCATCGGCTTCGCCCTGGCGCTCCTGGCCGGCGGGATCGAAATGGCGCGCTCGACCTCGGCCATGACCATCCCGACGCTGGGCATTTCCGAGTCCGTCCGCTACGTGCCGGTGATCGCGGCCGGCGTCCTGATCACCCTGTTTTCGATCGAGCACATGGTTGCCCAATTCTGCGGCTTGGAGGTCGTCCCGTCATGGAACTGACCGTCCTCTGCGCCAGCTTCGTCGTATTCCTCCTGCTCGGTGTGCCGGTGGCATTTGCCATCGGCCTCTCCTGCCTGCTCACCTTCGCCGTCGAGGGCCTGCCGTTCGAGACTTCGATCCAGATGATGACTTCCGGCATGAACGTGTTCTCGTTCCTCGCCATTCCGTTTTTCATCTTCTCCGGCGAACTGATGCTGCACGGCGGCATCGCCGACAAGATCGTCGCCTTCGCGCGCAGCCTGGTGGGCCACTGGAAGGGCGGCCTGGGGCTGGCCAACGTGGTCGCCTCCACCCTGTTCGGCGGCGTCTCCGGCTCACCCGTGGCCGACACCTCCGCGATGGGCGGCGTGATGATCCCGATCATGAAGCGCGAGGGCTACAGCGCGGCCTACGCGGTCAACGTCACCACCCACGCCTCGCTCTCCGGCGCGCTGATGCCGACCTCGCACAACATGATCATCTACGCCTTCGCCGCCCAGGCCGCCAGCGGCATGATCGGCACTCACTCCATCAAGGGCGTCTCCATTGGCGACCTGATGTTCGCCGGCTTGATCCCGGTGCTCTGGATCATGGCTTGCATGCTGGTGGCCGCTTACTGGCAAGCAGCGAAGTTCGGCTACCCGATGGCGGTGGACGGCAAATCGCTGGTGACGAAATTTCCGGGCTGGGGGACGGTAGCACGCACCTTCATCGCTTCGCTGCCCGGCCTGATGGTGGTCGCCATCATCCTGTTTTCGATCATGAAAGGCATCGCCACCGCCACCGAGGCGGGCGCGATCGCGGTGACGTATTCGCTGCTGCTCACGGTCTTCGCCTACCGGACGATGACGAGGAAAAACCTCGTCAAGTCGCTCGCCAAAGCCTCGAAGACCACTGGCGTGATTCTGCTCCTGATCGGCGTCTCCAATATGCTGCGCTACCAGATGGCTTACCTGGAGATTCCGGACACCATCGAAAAGGCGCTGCTGCACGCCACCAGTTCACCATGGCTGATGCTGCTCTACATCAACATCATCCAGGTGGCCCTGGGCATCTTCCTCGACATGGCGGCGCACATCCTGATCACCACGCCGCTATTCCTGCCGCTGGCCATCGCCATGGGCGTGGGGCCGGTGCAATTCGGCATGATGCTGCTGCTCAACTGCGCCTTGGGCCTGGTGCACCCGCCGGTGGGCACGGTGCAGTTCGTCGGCTGCGCCATCGGCAAGATTTCCATCGGGGAGGCCACCAAGACGGCCTGGCCCTATTACCTGGCGATTTTCATCGCGATCAACCTGGTGACCTATTTCCCCTCATTTTCCACCTGGCTGCCGTCGATCATCACCGGGCATCCGGTGTTCTGAGTTTTCCCTGCATGAACCGGTGGCGCGCCGCGCCGCCGGCGCCTTGTCCGTCCGACTATCCACTGATGAAAGCCACGCATGCCCAAGACCAGGTTCCCCCTTGCCGCTCTCGCGCTGGCGCTTAGCCTCGGAGCCATGATGAGCGCCGCTGAAGCCGCCACCTACGTCTACGTCTCGAACGCCGATTCGCGCGAGATCTTCGTCATGGAGATGAATTCGCAAAACGGCGACCTCACCCTGACTGAGCGCGTGCCGGTCGCCGGCACCGTGATGCCGATGGTGGTGAGCCATGACAAGAAGCATCTCTACGCCGCGCTGCGCTCGCAGCCCTACGCGGTGGCGAGTTTCAACATCGATCCGGCCAGCGGCAAGCTGACGGCGCTGAAAAGCGGCGACCTGGCCGACAGCATGGCCAACATCGATCTCGACCGTACCGGCAAATGGCTGTTCGCTGCCTCCTACGGCGGCAACAAGGTGACGGTAAGCCCGGTGAACGCCGACGGCACCATCGGCGCCACCAAGCAGATCATGGCGACCCAGCCCAACGCCCACGCCATCCACACCGACCCGGCCAACCGCTACGCCTTTGCCAGCAACCTCGGAGGCGACGTGGTGCTGTCGCTGCATTTCGACGCCGCTACCGGCGTACTCAAGCGCAACGAGGCCTCCGACATCAATTTCCCGCCCAAGTCGGGCCCACGCCATTTCGTGTTTCACCCCAACGGCCGCTTCGTCTACCTGATCGATGAACTCGACGCCAAGCTGCACGTCTACAGCTACGACGCCGGCAAGGGCGCCTGGAGCGAGCTGCAGGTGGAAGACACCCTGCCGCCCGGTTCGAAAGTCACCCCTTGGGCCGCCGACCTGCACTTCACCCCGGACGGCCGCTACCTCTACGGCTCCGAGCGCAACTCCAGCACCATCTCCGGCTGGAAGGTGGACGCGCAGACTGGCCGTGTCACCCTGATCAGCCACACGCCGACGCAAAAGGAACCTCGCGGCTTCAATATCGATCCGTCCGGCCATTACCTGCTCGCCGTGGGCCAGGCCTCGCACGCCATGAGTACCTATGCCATCAATGCCGACGGCACGCTCAAGCTCCTGAAGGAATACGGCATGGGCAAAAACCCCAACTGGGTGGAAATCATCACCTTTCCGTAAGGGCGATTTTGTATCGGCCGCATGCGGGATTCGCCCTCCCGCCGCATCCGGCGCGGGAGTAAAATCCTGAATGTTTACGCGCACTTGTGCGCACAAGCGCCCCTTTTCTTTGCGAGCCAGCTGCCATGATTGAAATCAAAGACAAGAACGTGTCCGGCCCGACCGTTCGCCTGCATCCCAACGACAACGTGGTGGTGGCGCGCGTCGACGTCGCCGCCGGCACCGATGTGCCCGCCGAAGGCGTGAAAAGCCTGAACCGCGTGCCGCCCGGCCACAAGATCGCCACCCGCGCGATCAAGAAGGGCGAGCCGGTGATCAAGTACAACGTCACCATCGGCTTCGCCAAGGACGACATCGTCCCCGGCACCCTGATGCACAACCACAATATGGAGTTCCGCGAGTTCGACCGCGACTACGCCTATTGCGAAGAGTACAAGCCGGTCGAGATGGTGCCGGAAGCCGAGCGCGCCAGTTTCATGGGCTATGTGCGTTCGGATGGGCGTGTCGGCACGCGCAATTTCATCGGCATCCTATCCACCGTGAACTGCTCGGCCACCGTGGCGCACATGGCAGCCGAATACTTCACGCCTGAGCGCCTGAAGGAGTTCCCCAACATCGACGGCGTCGCCGCCTTTGCGCACGCCACCGGCTGCGGCATGGAGCTCACCGGCGAGCCGATGGATCTGCTGCGCCGGACGATGGCGGGCTACGCGCGCCACCCCAACATGGCCGGCGTGCTGATCGTCGGTCTCGGCTGCGAGCGCAACCAGGTCCGCAACCTGATGGAAGAGCAAAAGCTCAAGGGCGGGCCGATGCTCAAGACCTTCGTCATGCAGGAAAACGGCGGCACCCGCCAGACGATTCAGGCCTGCATCGACGCGGTGAAGGAAATGCTGCCCGAAGCGAACAACGTCAAGCGCACCCGCGTGCCGGCGAGCCACATTTCGGTGGGCCTGCAATGCGGCGGCTCCGACAGCTTCTCGTCGATCACCGCCAACCCGGCGCTGGGCGCGGCGATGGATATTCTGGTCAAGCACGGCGGCACCGCCATCCTTTCCGAGACCCCGGAAATCTACGGCGTCGAGCACACCCTGACGCGCCGCGCGATTTCGCGCGAAGTGGGTGAAAAGCTGATCGAGCGCATCCGCTGGTGGAAAGACGTCTACACCATCGGCCGCGACACCCAGATCAACGGCGTGGTGAGCCCCGGCAACCAGGCGGGCGGCCTGGCCAACATTCTCGAGAAATCGCTGGGCTCGTCGATGAAGGGCGGTACCGGCCCCTTGATCGAGGTCTACAAGTACGCCGAACCGGTGGACAAGAAGGGCTTCGTATTCATGGACACCCCGGGCTTCGACCCGGTTTCGGCCACCGGCCAGATCGCCGGCGGCGCCAACCTGATTGCCTTCACCACAGGCCGCGGCTCGATGTTCGGCGCCAAGCCGGCGCCCTCGATCAAGCTGGCGACCAACACGCCGATGTACGAAAAGCTCACCGAGGACATGGACATCAACTGCGGCGTCATCCTCGATGGCAAGAGCACCATCCACGAGATGGGCGAGGTGATCTTCAAGCGCCTTCTCGATTACGCCTCGGGCGAGCACACCAAGAGCGAAGACCTGGGGCTGGGCGATCACGAGTTCGCCCCCTGGCTGATCGGCGTCACCGGCTGACTCCCTGGCAGACCGCGAAGAGGCCGGCGCACAAGCGCCGGCTTTTTTGTTTTTATAATCGGCACATGGCTTCCAGACCCGTACAAAAAAACGTCCTCGGCGGCGAATTGCTGGCCTGCAGCTATGCGCCGCTGACGGGCTACTACCGCGACGGCTGCTGCAAGACCGGCCCGGACGACACCGGCACCCACGTGGTGTGCGCCCGGGTGAACGCCGAGTTCCTGGCATTCTCGAAACAGCGCGGCAACGACTTATCCACGCCGCGCCCGGAATACCGTTTTGCGGGCCTCAAGCCCGGCGACCGCTGGTGCCTGTGCGCCCTGCGCTGGAAGGAAGCCTTCGACGCCGGGCTCGCGCCGCCGGTGGTGCTGGCCGCCACCCACGAGAAAGTGCTGGAGATCGTGCCGCTCAAGCACCTGCAGGAATACGCGGCCGATTGAGCAGCGGCAGCGCGGTTTGCTTATGCGGCTGCTGCTGCACCGCACAGGTGTGCATTTCCCGATTTCTGGCACACTACGGCGCCCGCGTAGACCGGGCGACGGACGTGACCGGTTAAGTCCGCAGAACATTCAAGAGCAAAAGCAATAGCAAGTACAGACAGACGACCACTCAGATCGGGAGACATGATCATGCAATTCAAGCTGTGGACCTTATTGGCGCCTACCCTTTTCGCCCTGCCGATGGCAGCCGGCGCCGCCTACCCTGACCACCCGATCCGCCTGATGGTGGGATTTGCTGCCGGCGGCGGCACCGACACCACCGCACGCGCGATGGCGCCGAAAATGTCCGAAGTGCTGGGCGTGCAACTGGTGATCGACAACCACCCCGGCGCGGGTGGCGCGATCGCCAACGAACTGCTCACCAAGGCACCGCCGGACGGCTACACCATCATGCTCTCCTCGGTGGGCCCGCTGGCGGTGAACATGCACTTTTCCAAGGTTGGCTACGACACCTTCAAGGACCAGTTGCCGATTTCGCTGGGCGTGACCTTCCCCAACATCCTGGTGGTCAACCCGCAGGTGAAGGCGCAGACCCTGGCCGATTACGTCAAGCTGGGCAAGGCCGCCGACGGCATCGACTATGGCTCCTCCGGCGTCGGCAGCGCCGGCCACCTGGCGGGCGCACTGCTCAACCTGATGATCAAGGGCCACATGCAGCACATCGCCTACAAGGGCGGCGGTCCGGCGATGAGCGACCTGCTCGGCAACCAGGTGCCCTCGGTGTTCGCCAGCGCGCCCACGGTGGTGCCGCAGGTGAAGGCGGGCAAGATCCGCGCGCTCGCCTCCACCGGCCCGAAGCGCTTCGTGCTGCTGCCTGACGTACCCACCGTTGCCGAGTCCGGCTTTCCCGGCTACTCCGCCACCAACTGGTACGCCTTCGTGGCGCCGGCCAAGACCCCGCGCGACATCATCATGAAGCTCAACGCCGCCGTGGCGGCCTCGCAAAAGGACAAGGCCACCCTCGACCGCCTGTCGGTGGAAGGCATCGAGCCCACGCCCTCGACGCCGGAAGAAATGACCGCCTTCATGCACAAGGAGTACGACACCTGGGGCAAGGTGGTGAAGGCGGCCCATATCACCTCGGAGTAAGCCGCAAAACACCCCCCTTTCCGCGCTGCTGCGGCGCGAAAAGGGCAGAGCGTTCGCGGTATAATCAAGGCCGGCGCCGATTTGAACGAATTTGCAGTACACAGCTTGCGGGCGCCGGAAGCGTAAAAGGAGACGCGCTTCGAAACAAAACCGGCTAAAGCGACCGCGCGAGAATAACAAGCACTCATCAAACCCGCACCGCTTTGCCGCTGCGGGTTTTTTGTTTTTTTCGAAAAGCATTGCAAATGAGCGCTCAACCTTCCGCCACCGAAATCCTGCCGCTGCTGCTGGCCCAGCGCATCCTGATCCTGGATGGCGCCATGGGTACCATGGTGCAGCAGCTACGCCTGTCCGAAGCGGACTTCCGCGGCGAGCGCTTCAAAGACCATAGCCATGACGTGCGCGGCAACAACGAGTTGCTGGTGCTCACGCAGCCTGCGGTCATCAGCCAGATTCACGAGGATTACCTGGCCGCCGGCGCCGACATTCTCGAGACCAACACCTTCGGGGCGAATGCCATCGCCCAGGCGGATTACGGCCTGGCCGACATCGCCTACGAACTCTCGCTGCAGGCTACCAAGCTGGCGAAGGCCGCCTGCACCAAGTTTTCCGGCGCCGACAAGCCGCGCTTTGTCGCCGGCGCCGTCGGCCCCACACCCAAGACCGCTTCGATCTCGCCGGACGTGAACGACCCGGGCGCGCGCAACGTCACTTTCGATACGCTGGTTGCCGCCTACTACGACAACGTGCGCGGCCTGATCGATGGCGGCGCCGACCTGCTCCTGGTCGAGACCATCTTCGACACGCTCAACGCCAAGGCGGCCCTGTTCGCCATCGATACGATTTTCGAAGAGCGCGGCATCAAGTTGCCGATCATGATCTCCGGCACGGTGACCGACGCTTCCGGGCGCATTCTCTCCGGGCAGACGGTGGAGGCGTTCTGGAACTCGGTGCGCCACGCGCGGCCGCTTACCATCGGCCTGAATTGCGCCCTGGGCGCGGCGCTGATGCGCCCCTACATCGAAGAGCTGTCGCGCATCGCGGATGCCTACATCTGCGTCTACCCCAACGCCGGCCTGCCCAACCCGATGAGCGATACCGGCTTCGACGAAACGCCGGACGTCACCAGCGGCTTCCTGCGCGAGTTCGCCGAAGCGGGCTTTGCCAACGTCGTCGGCGGCTGCTGCGGCACCACCCCCGAGCACATCGAGATGATCGCGCGCGCGGTGGAAAAAATGCCGCCGCGCATCGTGCCGACGATCAAGCCGGCGATGCGCCTCGCGGGCCTGGAAGCGGTGACGATCGACGAGGATTCGCTGTTCGTCAACGTCGGCGAGCGCACCAACGTGACGGGCTCGAAAGCCTTCGCGCGCATGATCATCGGCGGGCAATACAGCGACGCTCTGGCCGTGGCGCGCCAGCAGGTGGAAAACGGCGCCCAGGTGATCGACATCAACATGGACGAGGCGATGCTGGATTCGCAGGCGGCCATGGTGAAGTTCCTCAACCTCATCGCCAGCGAACCCGATATCGCGCGCGTGCCCATCATGCTCGATTCCTCCAAGTGGAGCGTGATCGAGGCGGGCCTGAAATGCGTGCAGGGCAAGGCCATCGTCAACTCGATTTCGATGAAGGAAGGCGTGGAGGCGTTCAAGCACCACGCGCGCCTGTGCCGGCGCTACGGCGCCGCCATCATCGTCATGGCCTTCGACGAGAAGGGCCAGGCCGATACGCTCGCCCGCAAGAAGGAGATCTGCAAGCGCTCCTACGACATCCTGGTGAACGAAGTCGGCTTCCCGGCCGAAGACATCGTCTTCGATCCCAACATCTTCGCCATTGCCACCGGCATCGAGGAACACAACAACTACGCGGTGGACTTCATCGAAGCCACGCAGTGGATCCACGACAACCTGCCGCACGCCAAGATCAGCGGCGGCGTCTCCAACGTCAGCTTCTCGTTCCGCGGCAACGATCCGGTGCGCGAGGCGATCCACACCGTGTTCCTGTATTACGCCATCAAAGCCGGCATGACCATGGGCATCGTCAATGCCGGCCAGCTCGGCGTGTACGACGACATTGCCCCGGATCTCAAGCAGCGCGTCGAGGACGTGGTGCTCAACCGCAACAACGACAATGGCGAGGCCACCGAGGAACTGGTGCGTTTCGCCGAGCATTACAAGGGCGCGGGCAAGGTCAAGGTGGAAGACCTGTCGTGGCGCGAAAAGCCGGTGGGCGAGCGCCTGGCGCACGCCCTGGTGCAAGGCATCACCGACTACATCGTCGCCGACACCGAAGAAGCGCGCCAGCAGCACGAGCGGCCGATCCAGGTGATCGAAGGCCCGCTGATGGACGGCATGAACGTGGTCGGCGACCTGTTCGGCGCCGGCAAGATGTTCCTGCCGCAGGTCGTCAAATCGGCACGCGTGATGAAGCAGGCGGTGGCGCACCTGATTCCCTTCATCGAGGCCGAGAAGGCCGCCGGCGGCGTGCGGTCCAAGGGCAAGATCGTGATGGCCACCGTCAAGGGCGACGTGCACGACATCGGCAAGAACATCGTGGGTGTCGTGCTCCAGTGCAACAACTTCGACGTGGTGGACCTGGGCGTGATGGTTGCAGCCGAGACCATCCTCGAAGCCGCGCGCCGCGAGAACGCGGACTTCATCGGTCTCTCGGGCCTCATCACGCCTTCTCTCGAGGAGATGGGGCACGTCGCGCGCGAGATGCAGCGCCAGGGGTTCACCGTCCCGCTGCTCATCGGGGGCGCCACCACGTCGCGCACCCACACGGCGGTGAAGATCGAGCCCCATTACGCGGGCCCGACTGTCTGGGTGCCCGACGCTTCGCGCGCCGTGGGTGTCGCGACCCGCCTGTCTTCCGAGGAGCAGAAGGCGGGGTATGTCGAAGGCGTGCGCGCCGACTACGTGAAGATCCGCGAGCAGCACGCACGCAAGAGCGGCCAGAAGAGCGTCTCGCTCGAGGCGGCGCGCGCGAACGCGGATCGCATCGACTGGAGCGCGGGTGTGGCGCGGGCGCCACGCAAGCCCGGCCTCGCGGTGCTGCGCGACCTGCCGCTCGCCGACCTCGTTCCCTTCATCGACTGGGGCCCGGTCTTCCAGACCTGGGACCTCGCGGGCGCCTATCCCGCGATCCTCGAGGACCCGGTCGTCGGAGAAGCCGCGCGCAACGTGCTGCG
This sequence comes from Burkholderiales bacterium, assembly GCA_036498945.1. Taxonomy (GTDB): domain Bacteria; phylum Pseudomonadota; class Gammaproteobacteria; order Burkholderiales; family JAEUOS01; genus JAQGMJ01. Next base: position 69,790 of record DASYEQ010000101.1, read on the forward strand.
CGACGGACGCGCCATGCTCGATCGCGTGGTGGCCGAGCGCTGGCTCACCGCGCATGGCGTGGCGGGGCTCTGGCCGGCCGCCGCGGTGGGCGACGACATCGAGATCTATG
>DASYEQ010000102.1:0-20169 GCA_036498945.1 Burkholderiales bacterium
CCGCATTCATTCGATTGATTGACGGAGATTCGCATGGCGCGCAAGCAATTGCCCAAGGCCCTGGTGTTCGACGTGTTCGGCACCTGCGTGGACTGGCACGGTTCCATCATTCGCGACGGCAGGAAACTGAACAGCGAGCACGGCTGGGAGATCGACTGGGTCGGGCTGGTGAACGCCTGGCGCGCGGCCTACAAGCCGGCGATGAACAGCGTGCGCACCGGCGAGCTGCCGTGGACCAGCATCGATAACCTGCACCTGGCTTCGCTGAAAAAACTGCTGCCCGAATTCATGGGCGACACGCCGAAGCGCGCGATCAAGGCGGAGGATGTGTTCCACATCTCGCGCATGTGGCACCGCCTGCGCGGCTGGCCGGATACGGTGAAGGGGCTCAAGCTGTTGAAGGGCAAGTTCATCATCGGCACGCTGTCCAACGGCAACGTGGGCCTCCTTACCGAGATGGCGAAATACGCCGGGCTGCCGTGGGACGTGATCTTTTCTTCCGACTGGGTGCAGCACTACAAGCCGGATCGCGAGATGTACATGCAGCCGGTGAAGATGCTGGACCTGAAGCCCGAGGAAGTGATGCTGGTGGCGGCGCACAAGGCCGACCTCGACAGCGCGGCGAAGTATGGCCTGAAGACCGCCTTCGTGATCCGCCCGCTGGAATACGGCAAGCCGTTTTTCGATGCGGGCAAGTACGACAGCAAGTTCGAGAAGCGGTACGACTACAACGCGAAGAGTTTTCCGGAGTTGGCGGCGCAGTTGGGGTGTTGAGGGGGCGGTACTGCATTAGCCGCAATCCGCCTTGCTGTCATTCCCGCTTTCGTGGGAACGCCCCGAAGGAAGTGGCCTTGGGCCATGACAAGTGAAGAGGATGGGCGGCGGAGTGACGTACCGGCGTACCGGCGTACCGGCGTACCGGCGTACCGGCGGAGCAGCATTACTGGCGTATCGGCGGATAACCGGTCCGGCCCTCTAGTCGATCCGCACATTGAACTGCTTGATCAGCTTCGCCCAGCGCGTATTCTCGCGCGCGATCAGCGCGCCGAATTCCTTCGGGCCGGCGGCGACCGGCTCGGTCATCGCGGCTTGCAGTTTTTCCACCGTGTCCGGCACCTTGAGCGCGGCGGCGGTGGCCTGGTAGACGCGGTCTGCCGCTTCCTGCGGCGAGCCCTTGGGGAGCACCAGGCCCATCCAGGAAGTGAACTCGTAATCCTTGACGCCGCTTTCGGCCACCGTCGGCACGTTGGGTAGCGCGGCGGCGCGCTTGGCGCCGGTGACGGCCAGCGCCTTGAGCTTGCCGGCCCTGACCTGCGGCAGGGCGGCGAGCGGGAAGGCGACCACGCTGGAAATGTCGCCGCCCATGCAGGCGAGAATCGCCTGGGCGCCGCCGCGGAAGGGCACGTGGGTGAGGTTGACGCCCGCCATGCTCTTGAGCATTTCGCCGCAGAGGTGGTTGGCGCTGCCGTTGCCGGCGGTGCCGTAGGTGTATTTGCCGGGCTCCTTGCGGGCCAGCGCGAGGAATTCGGCGAGGTTGTTCGCCGGCACCGCGGGGTTGCAGGCGATCAGCAGGTTGATCGAGGTCATCCAGCACACCGGCGTGAAGTCGTCGATCTTGTAGCCGGGGTTGGGGTAGAGATGGGGGTTGAAGGCCATCGTGCCCTGGTTGACGAAGCCGACGGTGTAGCCGTCGGGCGCGGCCTTGGCGGCGAGCGCGGTGCCGATGTTGCCGCCGGCGCCGCCGCGGTTGTCGATCACCACGCTCTGGCCCAGCACCTCGGCCATCTTCGGTTGCAGGTTGCGGCACAGGGCGTCGGCATCGCCGCCGGCGGGCTGCGAGACCAGCAGGGTGACGGGGCGGCTGGGGTAGCGCGCCTGCGCGCGAGTGATCGAGGGGGCGGCGAAAGGCCCGGCCAGGGCACCGGCGCCCAGGGCCGCCAGCAGGCGCCGGCGTTGCTGTTGAGGGTCGCGCATTTGTCTCTCCGCTGTTTGTTGGCTGTCAGGTTACGGCATGCTTGCTGCCGCATGTTTCGCATAATCATAATTGCAAAAGTTTGCGCCTAGAATGGCGCCTTTCGCATCGGCTGGATCACATTTCCCATGGTCGCTACCAAGAATCTCTACGCCTACGTCGGCTGCTACACCACGCAAAAGCGCAGCGGGCGCGGCAAGGGTATCAATGTTTACCGCGTCGGCGGCGACGGCGCGTGGACCCATGAGCAACTGGCTGGCGGGCGCGACAACCCCTCGTTCCTGCACGTGGACGCGGCGCGCAACCGGCTGTATTCGGTGCATGGCGACGGCACCGAGATCTGCACCTACGCCATCGGCGCCAACGGGCATCTCGAATTCCTCGATGCGCGCCCGGTGGAGGGCGTCAACCCGGTGCACCTGACGCCGACGCCGGACGGGCGCTGGATGATCGTCGCCGATTACGCCAGCGGCAACGTGGTGTCGCTGCCGATCGCGGCCGACGGCACCCTGGGCGCGGTAACGGGTAACCTGGCGCTGCCGGGCGAGCGCGGGCCGCATCCGACGCAGCAAAAGGGCTCGCACCCGCACATGACGCGCTACGACCCGGCCAATCGCTGGCTGGTGGTGCCGGACAAGGGGTATGACTGCGTGTTCACCCTTGACGTGGACGAGAAGAGCGGCGCGCTCTCGGTGGTTTCCAGCATGAAGAGCCTGCCCGGCTCGGGGCCGCGGCACATGGCGTTTCATCCGTCGCGGCCGTGGGCGTATCTGGTGGGCGAACTGGACGCGACGCTGATCGTCTGCGGCTTCAACCCCGGGACCGGGGCGCTCACCGCCGAGCAGGTGGTGCCCTCCACCCCGGCGGATTACGAGGGCGAGAAGAGCTGCGCCGGCATCACGGTGTCGCCGGATGGGATGAAAGTCTACATGTCGAACCGGCCGGACCATACGATTTCGGTGTTCGCCGTCGACGCCGCCAGCGGGCACGTGAAGCTGGAAACGCGCCTGCCTTCGGGTGGCGAGAAGCCGCGCTTCATCGGTCTGGGCCATGGCGAAAAGTCGCTGCTGGTGGCCAATGAAGCGGGTGACAATATTCTCGAAATGCCGCTGAACGGCGGCGCGGCGCAATTGCGTGCAACCACCGGCAGCCCGGTGTGCATCGTGTTCAAGGAGATGTGATGAGCAAGTTCGTCAAGCAGGTCGCGGTGCGCGCGACCTACATGCGCGGGGGTACCAGCAAGGGGGTGTTCTTCACTCCGGAAGACATGCCGGAAGCCACGCGCGTGCCGGGCGCGCCGCGCGATGCGTTTTTGCGCCGGGTGATCGGCAGCCCCGACCCCTACGGCAAGCAGATCGACGGCATGGGCGCGGCGACTTCCAGCACCAGCAAGACGGTGATCGTGAGCAAGAGCACGCGCCCGGATTGCGATGTCGATTACCTGTTCGGCCAGGTGGCGATCGATGGGCCGCTGGTGGACTGGGGCGGCAATTGCGGCAACCTCACCTCCGCCGTCGGGCCGTTCGCCATCACGCGCGGGCTGGTGAAGGCGCCGCGCGATGGCGAAGCGACCGTGCGCATCTGGCAGGCGAACATCCAGAAACGCATCATTGCGCACGTGCCGATGCAGGATGGCGAGGTGGTGGAATTGGGTGACTTCGAGCTCGATGGCGTCACCTTTCCCGCCGCCGAAGTGAAGCTGGAATTCCTCGACCCCGGTGCGGATGACGAAGAAGGCGCCGGCGGCGCCATGTTTCCCACCGGCCGCGTGAGCGACAAGCTGGATATCCCCGGCGTGGGCGAAGTCGAGATGACGCTGATCAACGCCGGCAACCCGACGATCTTCATGGATGCCGCGCGCCTGGACCTCACCGGCACGGAGACGCAGGAGCAGGTGAACGGCAATGCGGCGTTGCTCAAGACGCTGGAAACCATCCGCTGCCATGCGACTGTGAAAATGGGCCTGGCCGCCACGCCGGAAGAGGCGCATGAAAAGCGCCAGCACGTGCCGAAGATCGCTTTCGCCGCCAAGCCGGTGGGCTACCAGGTGTCGAGCGGCAAGACGCTGAAGGCGGGAGACGTCGACATCATCGTGCGCATCATTTCCATGGGCAAGATGCACCACGCGATGACCGGCACCGGCGCGGTGGCGATTGCCACGGCCAGCGCGATTCCCGGCACCATCCTGCGGCGCATCCTGGGCGAAACCAAGCGCGAGCGCGTGCGCTTCGGCCACACGGCGGGCGTGCTCTCGGTGGGCGCGGAAGCCGAGCAGGTGGGCGGCGAATGGAAGGTCACCAAGGCGCTGATGAGCCGCAGCGCGCGCCGGCTGATGGATGGGGTGGTGCTGATCCCCGGCGGGTAACTTCGCTGGAGTACACTGCCCGCGTTCCCAACCTCCAAGGAGCCGGTGATGGCAGCGAAAAAGGCAGTGAAGAAGGCCGCGGCGAAAAAGCCCGCCGCAAAGCGGGCAGCGGTGAAAAAGCCCGCCGCAAGGCGGGCAGCGGCGAAAAAGAGCCGCCAGCGCGTGCAGGACAAGCACTTCCTGCCGCCGTGGGTGGTGATCGGCAAGTCGATCGACGCCGCCATCATCGGCGTCGATCCGCAGTTCAAGTCCTACGTCGTGGCGTATTTCGATGCGCCCTCGGGCTGGGTCGAACTGGAGGCGACGCAGGGCAATGCGAAGCTGTTCCGCCGCACCCACTTCAACAACATCGTGATCGAGCAGAAGGGCTACGCCCTGTAGGCCAAGTCCTTTAGGCCGAAGCCCGGTTCAGGCGCAGGGTCATGCAAAAGGCCCCGCCGCCCGAGAGCACGAAGGGCGCGAGATCGACTTCGTGCAGGGTGTAGCCGCGCTCGCCGAGTTCGTTGCGCAGGCGTTCGGTGGTGCGGTTCATCACGATGTGGCGGCCGGCGCACACGGCATTGACGCTGAAGTGCGCGAGGTCGTCTTCGCTGGCTTCAATGCGCAATCCGGGCGGCACGCGTGCGTGTACCGCCTTTAATGCCGCCGGGCTGAGGGCGCCGGGGAAATACAGCACTTCGCCGCCGCTCAAGGGGCAGAAGCCGACGTCGAGGTGGTAGCAGCGCTCGGACACCAGCTCGAGCGGCACGATCTCGCGATTGAAGAATGTTTCCATCACGTCGATGGCTTCGCGCTTGCCGCGCGGGCCGTAGCCGCCCCAGAAGTGCCGGCGCACCGGGTCCCAGATGCAGTCGCCGGCGCCTTCCTGGAAGCAGCCGGCGGGGAGTTGCGTGACTTCGGTCAACAGGCCACGCTCGCGCAAGCCTTCGAAGATTTCCAGGAAGTGCGCTTCCTCGCCCTGGCGCTGCGGGTGGCGAAAGCGCGCGACGATGGCGCGGCCGTCGAGCACCACGGCGGCATTCGCCGGGAACACCATGTCCGGCAGGCCGGCGGCGCCGGGGGCTTTTTCGAGCTTGCAGCCGGCGGCTTGGAGTGCGGCGCACAGGGCGTCGTAGGCGCGCCGCGCGGCCTGCCGCATGCCTTGCGGGTCGCGCGCCCATGCGCCGGGCTGCATCCAGGGGTTGATCGCGTAGGAGACGTCGAAATGGGCGGGATCGACGACTAGCAGCGTGGGCGCGGTCATGGGCGGTCCTGGAGGGCGGCGAACGGAGGCAGCTTAACGTATGAGGCGGCGCGCGTGTGCGCGATGCGATTTTTCAGCGCGTCGTGGAACTTTTGTCATGGTTTTTGTGGCAGAATCCGCGCCCCGCTGCTTTTTCCCGTCGGCATTTTCTTGGCCGGCGTCTGCATTTCTTTTCGCGTATGTACATCGGCATCGACTTCGGCACTTCCAATTCCGCGGTGGCCGCCAGCGACGGCACCGAAGTGTCGCTGGTGCCGCTCGAACATGGCGAGGGCACCATTCCCACCGCGCTGTTTTTCAACGCGGAGGAGCATCGCACCGCCTTCGGGCGCCGCGCGGTGCGCGAATACACCGAGGGCATCGAGGGGCGCCTGCTGCGCTCGATCAAAAGCGTGCTGGGCGGGCCGCTGATGGAAGAGAAGACCATGGTGGCCGGGCGCGCCACCGGCTTCGACGAGATCATCGCTTTCTTCCTGGGCCACCTGCGCGGGCTGGCGCAACAGCACCTGGAGGTGGAACTGACCCAGGCGGTGCTGGGGCGCCCGGTGCATTTCGTCGACGACAACCCGCAGCGCGACGCCGCCGCCGAAAAGGCGCTGGGCCGGGCGGCGCACAAGGCGGGCTTCAAGGAAGTGGCGTTCCAGTTCGAGCCGATCGCCGCGGCGCTGGATTACGAACTGGGCCTGCAGCAGGAGGAGGTGGTGCTGGTGGTGGACATCGGCGGCGGCACTTCGGACTTTTCGGTGATCCGCCTCGGGCCCACGCTACGCACCCAGGTCGAGCGCAAGGGCGACATTCTCGCCAGCGGCGGTATTCACCTGGGCGGCACCGACTTCGACCGCCAGCTGAGCCTGGCTTGCGCGATGCCGGCGCTGGGCTACGGCAGCGCGGCCACCGGCGGGCGCATCGTGCCGGCGTCGATCTATTTCGATCTGGCCACCTGGCACAAGATCAACTTCCTGTATGCGAACAAGGAAATCCACGCCGCGCAACAGCTGCGCTTCTACTACGAGGACCAGGCGCTGCACGCGCGCCTGATGGCGGTGCTGACGCATCGCCTCGGGCACCAGATCGCCGCGCGCGTGGAGGCGGCGAAGATCGCGGTGGCGGCGGGCGGGGCAAGCGGGCTGGACCTGGAGATGGTGGAAGAGGAACTCAGCGCGCCGGTGGACGAGGCGATGCTGACGCGCGCGATTGCCGAGGAAGTGAAGCGCATCGTCGACACCGCCGAGGAAACGCTGAAGACGGCGGGCGTGGCGGCCGATGCGCAGCTCACGCTTTATTTCACCGGCGGCTCGACCGGCGTGCGGCAACTGCGCGAGGCCTTCGCGCAGCGCTTCGCGCGCGCCAAGATGGTCAACGGCGACATGTTCAGCAGCGTGGCGCGCGGCCTGGGCGTGCATGCGGCGCGGGTGTTCGGCGCGGGCGCGGCGAAGAAGCGCGCGCCCAGGCGCTGAGCCGGCGCCGGTTCAGGCGGGACGCGCAGCCTCGAAAATCAGGCAGGTGGTATTGCCGTGCGCCAGCACGCGGCCTTGTTCATCGATCAGGCGGCCCTCTGCGGTGCCGATGCGGCGGCCGACCTGCACGATCTTGCCCTCCGCGCGGATGCGCCCGGTCTTGTCGCTCATGCCGCGGGTGAGGTTGATCTTGTATTCGAGGGTGGTGTAGGCCATGCCGGCGGGCAGCGTGGTGTGCACCGCGCAGCTCATGCAGGAGTCGAGCAGGGCGGCGGCGTAGCTGCCGTGGATCGAGCCGATCGGATTGTAGAACTCGCGCGTGGGCTCGCCTTCGAAGACGGCGCGGCCGTGTTCGAACTCCAGCGGCCAGAAGTTGAGGGTCTTGCCGATCGGCGGCGGCGGTACGCGGCCGTCGAAAATCGCCTGGAAGAATTCCAGGCCGCTCAGGTGCGCGACTTCGCGCGGGTCGATGGTGCCGTGCGGGGCGAAGCTGCCGGTGGCGCGGACGATGCCAGTGCTCATGGAAAGACCTCTTGTTTTCAGGCCGGAACCAGGCGCCCGGCGGCGTACTTGACCACTGTCGGGGCAGTGGTGTGTAATGCATGCGTGTAATTGCACGCATTCCGAAAAATCTTAGGTGAGCCGCATGGTGAAAGCAAGCCAAATCGCCGAATCCGAGTATGCGCTCGGCTGCACCTGTTTTTACCTGCGCAGCGCCGCGCGGCGCGCCACCCAGGTGTACGACGAATACCTGGCGGCGGCGGGGCTGACGGTGAACCAGTATTCGCTCCTCTCCAAGCTCTCGCGCCATGCGGGTGTTTCGGTGTCGCGCTTCGCCGAGGTGATGTCGATGGAGCGCACCACGCTGACGCGCAACCTGAAGCCGCTGCAGGCGGCGGGGTGGCTGGAGATCGAAAGCGTGGGGCGCACGCGGGCGCTGGCGCTGACGCGCGCGGGTGCGGCCAAGCTCACCGAGTCGATTCCGCTGTGGCAGGAGGCGCAAAGCCGGGTCAACCAGATGCTGGGCGCGCGCACGCAGCGCTCGCTGCATCACGCGCTGAAGGATTCGATCCGCAGTCTCAAGGAGCAGCATCTCCCCGAAGCATAAAAAAATACCGTCAAACCCAAATACAGAAGGACAAAAAATGAATTCGACTGCTTCCGCCGCCGCGGCGGCCGACAAGCACGGCTGGCGCACGCCGCTGGTGGTGCTGCTGGCGGGCGCGCTGGTGGTCAACATGACCATGGGCGTGCGCCATGGCATGGGGCTGTTCCTCAATCCGGTGACGCAGGACCTGGGCCTGTCGCGCGAGACCTTTTCGTTTGCCATCGCGCTGCAAAACCTGTGCTGGGGCCTGTTCACGCCGATACTCGGCGGCATCGCCGACCGCTACGGCGCGGCCAAGGTGATGGTGGTGTCGCTGATCGTCTATGCGCTGGGCCTGTGGGGCATGAGCGCGGCGCATTCCTCCACCGCGCTGATACTCACGGCCGGTGTGGCGATGGGCCTGGCGCAGGGCGGCTCGACCTTCGGCATCATCACCGGCATCGTCGGCCGCGCCTATCCGCCGGAGCAGCGCGCGCAGGGGCTGGCGGTGTCGGGCGCGCTGGGGGCGCTCGGGCAGTTCTACATGATGCCGCTGCTGCAGTCGCTGATCTCGGGGGCGTCGTGGCAACTGGCGCTGCTGGTGTCGGCGCTGCTGATGGTGATCATCATCCCCTTGTCGCTGGCGATGACCGAGCCTTACGTCGACCGCTCGACCTTGAAAAAGGGCGGCCTCGCGGCGGCGCTCGACGAGGCGGTGCGCGACCCCAGCTTCGTGTTGCTGTCGATGGGCTATTTCGTCTGCGGTTTCCAGGTGGTGTTCATCGCCGTGCACCTGCCGGTGTATCTGCGCGACATCGGCATGAACGCCAATGTCGGCGCGCGCGCGCTGGCGGTGATCGCGGTGGGCAACATCGTCGGCACCTATCTCTGGGGCATGCAGGGCGGCAGGTACCCGAAGCGCCTGCTGCTGTCGTCGATCTACCTGTTGCGCGCGGTGGTGATCCTGGCCTTCCTGTTCGCGCCGAAGAGCGAGGCCGTGGTCTACGTGTTCGCCGGCGCCATCGGCGCGCTCTGGCTTTCCACCGTGCCGCTCACCAACGGGCTGGTGGCGGCGCGCTTCGGCGTGGCGTATCTGTCGATGCTCTCGGGCATCGTCTTCCTCGGCCACCAGCTGGGGTCGTTCACCGGCGTGTGGATGGGCGGCTACCTGTTCGACAAGACCGGCTCCTACTTCTGGGCCTGGATCGCGGCGGCGGTCCTGGGCGTGTTCGCCGCGCTGATCCACCTGCCGATCAACGAGAAGCCGATACGCGGGCTGGTGCCGGCATGACCGCATTCTCCCGTGCCGCCCGATGCGCGGCGCGGGGGGAAGCGGTCTGCCCTTGAGGGCATTCGCGAATATGGACCGGGTTCCCGCTTTCGCGGGAACGACAGGCAGGGGAGGCTGCGATGAATCTCCCAAGTCCGCTTCAAACTTCCAACCGGGGGCTTGCGCCCGGACCGCGCGTGCCCACCCTGCGGGCGGTGCGGTGTAACCGGGTGTAAAAGGGCGCATGAGCGAGGCCGAAGCGGCAAAGCGGGGTGGCCGCCTGTGTTATCTTCAGGGCCATTCCCGCAACACCTGCCGCACGATGAACCGCCAGATCGTCCTCGATACCGAAACCACCGGCCTGGAGCCCGCCCAGGGCCACCGCATCGTCGAAATCGGCTGCGTGGAAATGATGAACCGGCGCCTCACCGGCAACAATTTCCACCGCTACCTCAACCCGGGCCGCGAAAGCGACGAGGCGGCGCTCGAAGTGCACGGGCTCACCACCGAATTCCTGGCCGACAAGCCGCGCTTCGCCGAGGTGGCCGACGAACTGATGGCCTTCGTCGGCGGCGCCGAGATCATCATCCACAACGCGCCCTTCGACCTGGCCTTTCTCAACGCCGAACTGGCGCGCATGAAGCGCCCGGCGTTCACCAAGCACGTCGGCGGCGTGGTCGATTCGCTGCTGATGGCCAAGGAGCTGTATCCGGGCAAGCGCAACAACCTGGACGCGCTGTGCGAGCGCTACGAAATCTCCAATGCGCACCGCACCCTGCACGGCGCATTGCTCGACGGCCAGTTGCTCGCCGAAGTCTACCTGGCAATGACCCGCGGCCAGGACGCGCTGGGCATGGACCTGGATGGCGACGACGGCGGGCTGTCCGAGGCGATGGCCGGCATTCCGCTCGCCACCTTCGTCGTCACCGCCTCCGCCGACGAGGAGGCCGAGCACGCCAAGGTACTGGCCGCCGTTGCGAAGGAATGCAAGGGCACGCCGCTCTGGCAGGCCTAGGCGCGGACGCTGGATGCAGAGGCCCTTGAACGCCGTGAACGCACGCCTTCTTTTTCTGGGCTTGGCGATTGCCGTAGCCGGCGCGGTGGCCCATGCGCAGGGCGTGCCCGGCGGCTCGGCGCCGGTGATCTCGCAGCCCGCGCCCGGCACCTTTCCCGATCCGCTGCCGCAATTTCCGGTCGGCTCGATCCGCTCCCTGGAGCAGAGCAAGGCCGCCGTTGCCGCCGCGAAGGACGCGACCCGCCAGCAGGAATTGCATTTCGAGGCGCAGAAAAAGGAGTGCTACAAGAAATTCCTTGCCGAGCAATGCCTGATCGTCGCGCGCGAGCTGGATTACAAGGTCCGCGCGCGCATCAATGCCGTCGAGCTGGAAGCGCACGGCTTCGAGCGCCAGCGCCAGTCCGACGAGCACCAGCAGGAAAAGCAGGCGCGCGAAGCCAAGCGCCAGGCCAAGGATGCGCAGCAGCAGGCCGAGCGCGACCAAAAGGCGGCGAGCCTGGAAAAGCGCAAGCAGGACAATGCCAAGCAGAACGCCGATTTCGGCGCCAAGGCGGGCGAGCGCGCGCACAACGCCGAAGCCTTCAACCAGCGCGAGCAGGATCGCCGCGCCGACCTGGCGAAAAAGGATGCCCAGGCCCGCGCCGAAGAGCAGGAGCGCGCGCAGCGCGCCATCGCCGAGAAGGAACGCGCCGACGAGATCCTGAAGCGCGCCGCCGAACGCGAAGCGCAGCAAAAGCAGAAGGAAAAGGATCGGGCGGAACGGGCCAGGCGCGGCGAGGCGCCGAAGACGCCGGATCTGCCCGGCCCGCCCGGCGCGGCAGGGGCCAGGGGCGGCGACGGCAAATCGTAGGTGCTAGTCGAAAGCGTCAGCGCCGGGAAGCCGGCGCCCATGCGCCAAAACAAAAGGCCCGCATTTGCGGGCCTTTTGCTTGAACCGGACTGCGCGGTTTAGACGTTGCGCATGTAGTTGTCCACGCATTGCTTGCGCGGATTGCCGATCACGGCCGGGGCATGCTTGCCGCGACGCTTGCCGGCGGGCAGGTCGGAGCAGGCGATTTGCGCCTTTTTCTGGATGGCGCAGAGGTTGTCCCACGGGTCGTCGAGCTGCACGCAGGCGGCGCGCGAACGGCGATGCACGATACGGCGCTTTTTTGGCGCATCGGCGGCGGAAGCGGGGGCCGCCTCGGCCACAGCAGGCGCGGCAGCGGGGGCCGGTGCGGGCGCGGCAGCCGGGGCAGGTGCCGGAGCCGCCGCCGGAGCGGGGGCCGCAGCCGGTGCGGCAGGCGCCGGGGCAGCCTTGGGCTGGGCAAAAGCGCTTTGCACGCAAAGCGCGGTAATCAGAGCCAGACCGGCCTTATGCCAGGTCTTCAATTGCGTCGTGGCCATGCGTCTTCCTCCCTGAAGCGAAGCTGGCGAACCGCCCTGGCGTAACCCTGTTTGCAACGCCGGGCCGGGCTTTATGCGAATGTCCTGAAGTCCAGTTGAGATGGTACTTGAGGTTTACCGCTGCAACTCATTGTACCCGTTTTATTTTTTGCCGAAAAGCTTTCCCAGCAAGCCTTTTTTGGCTTCCGGTTCCGGTTCGGGCTCCGGCGCGGGCATGGCGACCCGGGGCGCGGGCGGCGGTGGCGCAACTTTGGGTTTCGGCGCCGGCGGCGGGGGTTTTGCCCTATCGTCGTCGAAATAGGTGAGGCGGATGATGGCGAGCGAACAGTTGTCGCCATGGCCGGCGCCGCGTTCGCGCGCCAGCGCCACCAGTTGCTCGGACGCAACACGCGGCGCGCAACTGGAAAGAATGGCGCCCAGTTCGATGTCGGTGAAATAGGCCCACAGGCCGTCGCTGCACAAAATGAAGCAGTCGTTGGGCTCGAGCTTGTCGGTGCCGCCGAAATCGATCAGCGGCGGATTGACGCCGCCCAGGCAGTGCACCAGGATGTTCTTGTTCGGGTGCGTTTCCTTTTCGGCGGCGGTGATCTTGCCTTCCTTGAACAACTGCTCGACGTAGGAATGGTCGATCGTGCGCTGCACCAGGGGCTGGCTGCGGAAATGGTAGAGGCGCGAGTCGCCGACGTGGGCCCAGTCGGCCCGGTCTTTCTGCAGCAGCATGGCAACCACCGTGCTGTGCGGCTCCTGCTCGCTGGTGTAGCTGGAGAGCGTGATGATCAGGTGCGACTCGTGGACGATGGAGGTGAGCAGCTTTTGCGGCGTCTCGTCCTTGGTGCTGTAGTTCTCGAAAATCTGCTGCGCGGTCGAGACCACCTGCTGCGCGGCCATCGCGCCGCCGGTGTGGCCGCCCATGCCGTCGGCCACCACGGCAAGCACTACGCCGGGCTCGCGCTTGCTCGGAATGATGATGAGGCGGTCTTGCTGTTCGGACCGGTCTCCGATGTGTTGGCCGGTGCCGGCTTCGATTCTGATCGGCATAGCGCGGGATTATACCGGCTAATCCGTGCCGACCTGTCATATCTAGAGGACTTTCCGCACCGTTCGCGGGCGCGCTTCGGGCGGCGGGGCGCGCGTGTATCATATTGGGCTGGCCGCGCGGGCAGGTAACCACAATACGCGGCGCAAACCGGAGTGCGAGCAGTGGATCAAGAAGGCGGCATGCTGACCGCGGACGATATCGAAGCCATCCAGACGCGCATCGTCGAGCTGCAGACCGAGCACCGCGACCTCGATGCCGTGATCCAGCGGGTAAGCGATACGGCCGGCCACGATGAACTGCTGATGCGGCGCCTGAAAAAGCGCAAGCTGCAGTTGAAGGACAGCATCACGCTGTTGCAGATGCGCCTGATTCCGGATATCCCGGCGTAAGCGGCGCGAACCATCGGCCCCCGGCCATCACCACTCGCTGCGATCCCATGAATGCATCCGCATCCCGCCAGGGCATCATGACCGCGTTGCGCGGCGCGGCGCTGCTGCTGGTTTTCTTGTGCGCCTGGGCGCAGGCGCAATCGCTTTCGATCATCCAGTTGCGCAACCGCCCGGCCGACCAGGTGCTGCCGGTGATCCAGCCGCTCCTGGCTGCCGGCGGCACGGCCAGCGGCTCGGGCTTCCAGTTGTTCGTGCGCACCACGCCGGATAACCTGGCGCAGATCCGCCAGGTGGTGGCGAGCCTGGACAAGGCGGCGCGGCAACTGGTGATCCATGTGAAGCAGGACGCGGCCGGGCAGGGCGGCCGTGGCGTCGGCGGCGGCGCGGCCAGCGTGCCGGGCAGCTTCTACAACTCGACTTCGAGCAGCCGCGACGCGCTGGCGCAGCAGGTGCGCACCCAGGAAGGCGTGCCGGCCTATGTTTCCACCGGCACCAGCGAGCCCCTGGTGACGCGCGGCGTCGCGCGCACCCGTAACGGCGTGGCAGTGCAGGAAAGCGTGGTGCCGCAGGATCTCAACAGCGGCTTCTACGTCACGCCGCGCATCAACGGCGACACCGTGTTCCTCGACATCGGCGCGCAGCGCCAGACTCTCGGCAATACCGGCCCCGGCAGCGCCGACACCAGCCGCGTGCGCACCACCGTCTCCGGACGCCTGGGGCAGTGGATCGAGCTGGGGGGCGCCGGCACGGCAGGCGCGCAGGACTCGCGCGGCGTGGTGTCGAGCGCGGCCTCCGGCGATGCCGCGGCGCGCTCGGTCTACGTGCGGGTGGAAGAGGTGCATTAGCTGCGCGAAGTGTTGCGGCCCTCCCGCATGCGCAAGCGGCGCGGAAGCCGGTACACTGCAAGCTGCGGCGCGCCTTGCGCCACGTGCGGCGCAGACCTGGCGCGGCGCGCATCGCCGTTCTCCCATTTCATGAAAATCAATATCCCCAACGTCCTTACCTGGCTGCGCATCCTCGCCATTCCCCTGGTGGTGGGCGTGTTCTACCTGCCTGATCGCTGGCTCTCCGAGGCAGAGCAGAACCAGGCCGCCACCGTACTCTTCGTGCTGGCGGCGATCACCGACTGGCTCGACGGCTGGCTGGCGCGCAAGCTCGACCAGCAGTCGGCCTTCGGCGCCTTTCTCGATCCGGTGGCCGACAAGCTGATGGTTGCCGCCGCCCTGATCGTGCTGGTGCACCTGAATCGTTGCGACACGCTGGTGGCGCTGATCATCATCGGCCGCGAAATCGCCATCTCGGCGCTGCGCGAATGGATGGCGCAACTGGGCAAGTCGAAAAGCGTGGCGGTGAACGCGCTGGGCAAGATCAAGACCATCGTGCAGATGGTCGCCATCCCCATGCTGCTGTTCCACGACGATTTCCTCGGGCTTTTCAACGCGCAGATGCTGGGCAACTGGTTCATCATCGCCGCCGCGGTGCTGACGGTGGTGTCGATGGGGTATTACCTGAAGGCGGCGCTGCCGATGCTGCGCGACTAGGGGCGCGGGAAAAAAACCGGCCAAACTTTATTTTTTGCGACGGGTTTGACCAACTTCGAAAATTTGCTATAATTTATCTCTGTTGTGACGCGGGAGTAGCTCAGTTGGTAGAGCGCAACCTTGCCAAGGTTGAGGTCGAGAGTTCGAGACTCTTCTCCCGCTCCAGATTTCGGTCCGGCCCTTGATGGGGCAGGGCCACCGAAAGGGAAAGCCGAACAGGCTTTCCCTTTTTAGTCTGTTGATTTGTGTAACCCATATGGCGCGATAGCAAAGCGGTTATGCAGAGGACTGCAAATCCTTCCAGGGCGGTTCGACTCCGCCTCGCGCCTCCAGATGCACAAAAAAAGCCGCCCGTCAGGGTGGCTTTTTTTTCAGGTAAGCAAAGCCGCCCCTTGGGGCGGCTTTTTACCAAGTGAACAAAGCCGCCCGTCGAGGCGGCTTTTTTTTCAGGTGAAGGGCCGCCCATCAGGGCGGTCCTTTTGTTTTAGGCGCGATTTCAGCGTGATGCAGTCGCCGGCGCGGAAGTCACGCGCCAGATGGTATTGCCCACATCGTCCGCCACCAGCAGCGCGCCATGGCCGTCGAAGGCCACGCCCACCGGGCGGCCGTAGGCTTCGCCCCTGGGCCCAAGAAAGCCGGTGAGCACGTCCACCGGCGCGCCGCTGGGTTTGTCCCCCGCGAAGGGCACGAAGATCACCTTGTAGCCGCTGGGCGGGTTGCGGTTCCACGAACCGTGCTGGCCGATGAACACGCCGTGGGCGAAGGCGGGCGGCAGGCTGCTGGCGGCGGGCGCGAAGGCGAGGCCGAGCGAGGCGGTGTGCGGGCCAAGCGCGTAGTCAGGCTTGCGGGCGCGCGCGACCAGGTCGGGCGCCTGGGTTTTCACGCGGGTATCGACGTGGTTACCGTAGTAGCTGTAGGGCCAGCCGTAGAAGGCGCCTTGCCGCACGGCGGTCATGTAGTCGGGCACCAGGTCGCTGCCGAGTTCGTCGCGCTCGTTCACCACCGTCCACAGCGCGCCGCCTTGCGACTCCCAGCCCAGGCCGTTGGGGTTGCGCAGGCCCTGGGCGTAGACGCGGTGGGCGCCGCCGGGCAGGTCGACTTCCCAGATGGCGGCGCGACCTTCTTCCTTGTCCAGGCCGTTTTCGCCGGCGTTGCTGTTGGAACCGACGGTGACGTAGAGCTTCTTGCCGTCCGGGCTGGCGATCAGGTTCTTGGTCCAGTGATGGTTGATCGGCCCGGCGGGCAGCGCGACCACTTGCGTGCCGGGACCGGCCAGGTGGGTGGCGCCGGGCTGGTAGGCGAAGCGCAGCACGGCGTCGGTATCGGCGACGTAGAAATCGTTGCCGATCAGGGCCATGCCGAAGGGGGAATGCAGGTTGTCGACGAACACGGTCTTCACCTCGGCAATGCCGTCGCCATCTGCATCGCGCAAGAGGGTGATGCGGTTGGCGCTGGGCACACCGGCGCCGGCCTTGCCCATCAGCTTTTTCATCGCCCAGCCCTTGATGCCTTTGCCGTCTTCCGGCTTGGGCGGAGCGTTGGTCTCGGCCACCAGCACGTCGCCGTCGGGGAGCGTATAGACCCAGCGCGGATGCGCCAGCCCGGACGCAAAGGCGTTCACCGCAAGACCGGCGGCGGCCGAGGGACCGGCGTTGTTGCTCCAGCCGGTGGCGCGCGCGACCTTGACGGTGGGAATCAGCGAATAGGTGGGCGCGGGCAGGGTGGGATTGGGGCCGGTGCCGGCGGACATCGGCAGCCTGGCGGTATCACCGGCCTGGGCGGCGGCGCAAAACGCCAGCGCGGCGACGGCGGCCAGGCGGGGCAGCGGGGTAAAAAAAGGACGTAGGCGGTGCACGATGAACTCCTGGAAGGGCTTCTCCTGCGGGGAAGAAAAGCAAGCGCGGGACCCGGTGCCGGGCAAGCGCGACGCCTGACCGCCGCTGGCGTCCGCGAGGAGAAAATTTCCGGAAAACGGTATAAATGGCCAAAGCTGCGGTTTTGCGGCGAATAAGCGCGACGGCGGGATGACGGCGGGCACTATGAATGGCACTGCAGGCTGATCCCTCGAAAGTGGGGTTAATCAGGGGCGCGCCGCGGATGGCGGGCGGCCATGCGAATGTCATGTCACTCGGATTCTGGGGCCGATGAATTGGCTGGCGCGGGGCTGTTTTTGCAGAGGCAAAAACATCAAATAAGCTAGTGAATTTTTGGTAATTTTTGCCGCGACGGGGCTTTGTTATAGTAAAACCGGCAGGGCGCTTTGCTGTCTGGCGGGCTGTCCGGTTCGCAATTCATCCCGCGGGCGCGCGCGCATGACTGTCTGGGACAAACGGCGCTGAAAGGCATCGAAGTGGTGACAGGCGGCAATTTGTGCGAGTCGGATGCACGCCAGCCGGGCCGAAAATCGCGGGAAGGCTTACGGTTTTCACTTATTCGCCGGCAAAGCGTCCGAATGCGGCCGATTGCGTAGCTTTGGCAACTGCCACGCCTGACAATCCTGTAATGTTGACGTTTGCGCGAGCCGCGACGATGGCCTCGAAGCTGTTTGCAGTCCCCCTACTGCCGTGGAACGGATGTAAGCCATGAACATGGTGCAACTGGCGCTCAGGCGCCCCTACACCTTCATCGTGATGGCGATGTTGATCGTCCTGGCGACGCCGTTTGCGCTGCTCAACATGGCGACCGACATCTTCCCGGAGATCAACATCCCGGTGGTGTCCATCATCTGGAACTACAACGGCCTGTCGCCGGAAGAAATGGGCGCGCGCATCGCCGGTTCCAGCGAGCGCGGCCTGACCACCGTGGTATCGGACATCGAGCACATCGAATCGACTTCGCTCGCCGGCATCACCGTGATCAAGGTGTTCTTCCAGCCGACCGCCAACATCCAGACGGCGATCGCGCAGGTGGTGGCCTCGATGCAGACGCAGGTGCGCCAATTGCCGCCGGGCATCACGCCGCCGCTGGTGATCAAGTATTCGGCTTCCTCGATCCCGGTGATGCAGCTGGCGCTCTCCTCGCCGACGCGCCCGGAGAATTCGGTGTTCGACTCGGCGATCAACCAGCTGCGCCCGCAGCTGATCACCATCCCCGGGGTGGCGATTCCCTTTCCCTACGGCGGCAAGATCCGCCTGATCTCGGTGGACCTGGATACGCAGGCGCTGCAGGCGCGCGGCCTGTCGCCGGCCGACGTGGTGACGGCGGTGAACACGCAGAACCTGATCCTGCCTTCGGGAACGGCGAAATTCGGCGGCACCGAATACAGCATCAAGATGAACGGCTCGCCGAACGTGATCAGCGGGCTGAACGACCTGCCGGTGCGCACCCAGGGCACCGCCACCACCTACCTGCGCGACGTGGCGCAGGTGCGCGACGGCTTTTCGCCGCAGACCAACATCGTGCGCCAGGACGGCGCGCGCGGCGTGCTGCTCTCGATCCTGAAAAACGGTGGCGCCTCCACGGTGGATATCGTGAAAAACGTGCGCGCGCTGCTGCCAACGGCCACCCAATTGATGCCGCCCGACATCAAGGTGACGCCGCTGTTCGACCAGTCGGTATTCGTGATCGCCGCGATCCGCGGCGTGATCACCGAGGCGCTGATCGCCGCGGGCCTGACCGCCGCGATGGTGCTGCTGTTCCTCGGCAACTGGCGCAGCACGCTGATCATCTCGCTGACCATTCCGCTCTCCATCCTCGCCGCCATCCTGGTGCTGAAAGCGCTGGGGGAGACGCTCAACCTGATGACCCTCGGCGGCCTGGCGCTCTCGGTGGGCATTCTGGTGGACCAGGCGATCGTGACCATCGAGAACATCGAGCGCCACCTGCACATGGGCAAGCCGCTGATCGAGGCCATCGAGGTGGGCGCCGGCGAGATCGGCGTGGCGGCTTTCGTCTCCACCCTGTGCATCTGCATTGTGTTCGTGCCGATGTTCTTCCTCTCCGGGGTGGCGCGCTTCCTGTTCGTGCCGCTGGCCGAAGCGGTGGTGTTCGCGATGATCGCTTCCTACATCCTGTCGCGCACGCTGGTGCCCACCCTGGTGATGCTGCTGATGAAAAACCAGGTGCACGGCGAAGCCGCGCTGCAGGGCAAGCAGAGCCTGCTGACGCGCCTGTACAAGAGTTTCGACACGCAGTTCGAGCGCGTGCGCCGGGCCTACACGCTGACGCTTTCTTCGCTGCTCGCCAAGCGCAAGACCTTCGCCGGCTTTTTCTTGGGTTTCTGCCTGCTCTCCTGCCTGCTGTTCCCCTTCCTCGGGCGCGACTTCTTCCCCAATGTGGACGCCGGCCAGATCCGCCTGCACTTCCGCGGGCCCACCGGCACGCGGATCGAGGAGACCGCGCGCATCGCCGACCGGGTCGAGGGCGCGATTCGCGAGCTGGTGCCGGCCGAGGAACTGGGCACGGTGCTGGACAACCTCGGCGTGCCCAACTCCGGTATCAACCTGTCGTACAGCAACGCCGGCGTGTTCGGCTCGCTGGATGGCGAAATCCTGATCTCGCTGAAGGAGGATCATCGCCCCACCGAGAAGATCGTCTCGATGCTGAGGAACGAACTGCCGAAGCGCTTCGCCGGGGTGGAATTCTTTTTCCAGCCGGCCGACATCGTCACGCAGATCCTCAACTTCGGCCTGCCGGCCGCAATCGACGTCCAGTTCACCGGCAACGACATCAATGCCAACGCTGCGCTCGCGGCCGAACTGACGAAAGAGATCCGCAAGATTCCCGGTGCGGTGGACGCGCACGTGCACCAGCGCCTCGATGGCCCGAGCCTCGATCTGAAGATGGACCGCTCGCGGCTGCAGCAGTTGGGTCTCACCGCTTCCAACGTCGGGCAGAACGTTCTCATCGCCCTCTCGGGCAGCTCGCAGACATCGCCCGCGTTCTGGCTCAATCCCGCCAACGGCGTGGTCTACAGCGTCGCGACGCAGACGCCGCAATACCAGATCGACTCGCTCGATGCGCTGCTCAACATGCCGGTCGCTGCCGCCGGCGGCGCTGCCGCTGCCGCCGGTGCGAGCGGCAGCACGCAGCTGCTGGGCAACCTCGTCGAGGCGAACCCGTCGAAGCAGCCGGCGATCGCATCGCGCTACAACATCCTGCCGGCGATCGACGTCTACGTGAGCGTGCAGGGCACCGATCTGGCGAGCGTCGCCGGGCAGGTGCAGGATCGCGTCGACGCGATCCGCAAGAAGCTGCCGCGCGGCAGCGATGTCGTGATGCGCGGACAGGTGCAGACGATGCAGTCGTCGTTCATCGGACTCGGCGTCGGCCTCGCGATGGCGATCGTGCTCGTGTATCTGCTCGTCGTCGTCAACTTCCAGTCGTGGGTCGACGCGTTCATCATCATCACCGCGCTGCCGGCTGCGCTTGCCGGCATCGCCTGGATGCTCTTCATCACCGGCACC
>DASYEQ010000103.1:0-2507 GCA_036498945.1 Burkholderiales bacterium
CCGAAAAACTGCCCGACGGCATTCGCCATGTACTCGAGCATTTCATCGGTGAGACCGGGGAATACGCCGATCCAGAAGGTGTCGTTCATGATGCGGTCGGTACGCTCGAGCGAGCTGCCGAGGCGGTAGTGCTGATCGCGCATGTAGGGCTGGCGCGTCAGGTTGCCGCCGAACAGCAGGCGCGTGGCGATCTTCTTGTTTTCGAGATACGCCAGCAAGTCGCCGCGTGCCACCCCGGCCTCCTCGCCCAGGGTGATGGGGAAACCGAACCACGAAGGCTCGCTGCCGGGCGTGGCTTGCGGCAGGATCAGCGTGCCCTCCAGCCCCGCCAGGCGCTCGCGCAGGTAGGCGAAGTTGCGCCGGCGCGCGGCGATGAAGCCTTCCAGGCGCTCCAGCTGCGCGAGGCCGACGGCGGCCTGCATGTCGGTGATCTTCAGGTTGTAGCCGACGTGCGAATAGGTGTACTTGTGGTCGTAGCCGTGCGGCAGGTCGCCCAGCTTCCAGTCGAAGCGCTTGCCGCAGGTGTTGTCCATGCCCGGCTTGCAATAGCAGTCGCGGCCCCAGTCGCGGATCGATTCGGCGGCGCGGCGCACGTCCGCATGCTTCGTAAACACCGCCCCGCCCTCGCCCATCGTGATGTGGTGCGCGGGGTAGAAGCTGAGCGTGGCGACATCGCCCCAGGTGCCGACCTTCCTGCCTTCGAAAGTCGCGCCCAGCGCGTCGCAGCAGTCTTCGACCAGCCACAGGTTGTACTTCTTCACCAGCGGCATGATCGCCGCCAGGTCGAAGGGATTGCCCAGCGTGTGGGCGATCATGATGGCGCGGGTGCGCGGCGAGATTGCGGCCTCGATCAGCGAAGCGTCGATGTTGTAGGTGCCCAGGTGGACGTCGATGAACACCGGCACCAACCCGTTTTGCAGGATCGGGTTGACCGTGGTGGGAAAGCCCGCCGCCACCGAAATCACCTCATCGCCCGGGCGCAATGCACGCTCGCCCAGCTGCGGCGAAGTCAGCGCGGACAGCGCCACCAGGTTGGCCGAGGAACCGGAGTTGACGGTGATCAGGTGCGGCACGCCGATGAAAGCGGCCAGGCGTTCCTCGAACATGTCGTTGAAGCGCCCGGTGGTGAGCCAGCCGTCCAGCGAAGCATCCACCAGGTGGCGGATTTCATTGCCGCCCAGCACCTTGCCGGACACCGGCACCGGCGTGACACCGGGGAAAAAGGTCTTGCGCTGCGCAAAGCGCTCGCCGTGCTGCTGCGCCAGGGCGAGAATCTGTTCCCGCAGTTGATCTTCACTCATGCCGCTTGTCCTTCTGCTTGCTTGCCCGCGGCCAGGGCCGCGTAGGCGGCGATCTGCTCGAGGCTGAATTTACGCATGTCCGCGCCCGCCTGCGCCTGGCTGTACCAGCCGGCGGTGAGCGCCAGGGCTTCGCCGATCGCCAGCGCCGGGTGCCAGCCCAGCCGCGCGCGCGCCTTCGAAATATCGAGTTTGAGCAGGTTGGCCTCGTGCGGTTGCCCGCCGGCGGCGGGCGCCCAGCGCACCGTGCTGCCCACCTGTTCCAGCAGCCGGCGCACCACCCAGTCGACGGTGCGTTCGGCGGCGGCATCGGGGCCGAAATTCCACGCTTCGGCGTAGCGCGCCGCCTCATCTTCCTGCGCCAGGCCCTGGGCCAGCAGCAGGTAGCCGCGCAAGGGCTCCAGCACATGCTGCCAGGGACGGGTCGCGTTCGGATTGCGGATCTCCGGCGCGTGGCCGGCCGCCACCGCACGCAGCACGTCCGGCACCAGCCGGTCTTCCGACCAGTCGCCGCCGCCGATCACGTTGCCGGCGCGCGCGGTGGCCAGCGCCGGGCCGCCGGGCACGGCGGCAAAGAAGGAACGCCGATAGGCCGCGGCGACGATTTCCGCGCAACCCTTGCTGCTGCTGTAGGGGTCGTGGCCACCGAGCGGATCGGTCTCACGATAGCCCCAGGGCCATTCGAGGTTTTCGTAGCACTTGTCGCTGGTGACCAGGACGATGGCCTCGACGCCCGGCACCTGCCGCGCCGCCTCCAGCACGTGGACCGTGCCCATTACGTTGGTGGCGTAATTGCCCACCGGGTCCTTGTAGGAGGCGCGCACCAGCGCCTGCGCGGCGAGATGGAAAATCACCTGCGGGCGGGCGGTGCGCATGGCATCTTCCACCCGCGCGAGATCGCGGATGTCACCCTCTTCGCTGCGCATCACTTCGCCCAGGCGCACGGCGTTGAAAAAGCCTTCGCGCGGCGGCGCCAGCGCCAGGCCGGAGACCTCGGCCCCCAGCGACTGCAGCCATAGCGACAGCCAGCCGCCCTTGAAGCCGGTGTGGCCGGTGACCAGCACGCGCCGGCCGCGCCAGAAGGCCGGGTTCAGGTCCATAGCTTCCACGGCGCCTTGCCGGTCCCCCATAATTCCTCGAGATAATTCTTGTCGCGCAAGGTATCCATCGGGTGCCAGAAGCCGCTGTGCTTGTAGGCGGCCAGCTTGC
>DASYEQ010000104.1:0-4049 GCA_036498945.1 Burkholderiales bacterium
CTCTGCGCTAAGCAAGGTGCAACAAACGCGCGGAGGAAGACGTGGCCGGGAAGATGAAGGCGCTGGTGCTGAAGAAGCACGGTTCACTCGACGAACTCAAGGTCGTCGCTGACTATCCTGTGCCGCAGGCGATCGAGGGACACGTCGTCATCCGCGTGAGGGCGTCCTCGTTCAACTACCACGACTATTTCACGGTCAAGGGCATGCCCGGCATCAAGGTGCCGCTGCCGGTGGTGATCGGCCTGGACATGGCGGGCGAGATCACCGAAGTGGGCGAGGGCGTGACCGGCTGGAAAAAGGGCGACCGCGTGCTCGTCAACCCGCTCAACAAGTCCAAGGGCCTGATGGGCGAAATGCTCGACGGCGGCATGGCCGAGTACTGCCTGGTTTCCGCCGAGCAGCTGATCAAGATGCCGGACGACGTGACCTTCGCCGAAGCGGCCTCGCTGCCCGTGGCCTACGGCACCGCGCACCGCATGATGATCACCCACGACACGGTGAAAAAGGGCGACAAGGTATTGGTGCTGGGCGCCTCCGGCGGTGTCGGCACCGGGGCCGTGCTGCTGGCGAAACAGCTCGGCGCCGAAGTCATTGCCTGCGCCTCTTCCGAAGACAAGCTCAAGCGCCTGAAGGAAATCGGCGCCGATCACGTCGTCAACTACAAGGACACCGACTGGTCCAAGTGGGCGATCGAGAAATACGGCAAGCCGCAGCGCCGCAACTATGAAGGCGGCGTCGACGTGGTCGTCAACTTCACCGGCGGCGACACCTGGGTGCCGTCGCTGAAGTGCCTGAAGCGCGGCGGCAAGCTGCTGGTGTGCGGCGCCACCGCCGGCCACGACCCGAAGGAAGACCTGCGTTATGTGTGGTCCTTCGAATTGCAGATCATCGGCTCCAACAGCTTCTACATCGACAACCTGACCGCGCTGATGGACATGATCGCCAAGGGCGAGATGAAGCCGCTGATCGACAAGACCCTGCCGCTGTCCGAAGCCCGCGAAGGCCTGCGTCTGATCCAGGATCGCGAAGTCATCGGCAAGGTCGTCATTACTCCGTAATCGAAAAAAGTACACCCCTACTTTTTTCGAGCCTGATTCGCAAGAAATCACCGGCAGGGCCGGATGATTTCTTGCAGTAACTGCCACGAAAGGTCCAAGGCGACAAAATGAGCGAAGAAAAGCTGACCGCCGCGCAGGTCGAAGAGAAACTCAAGCGCGGCCCCTATCACCAGTGGCTGGGCCTGAAGGTCCTCTCCGTCGGTGAAGGCGAAATCGAAATCCAGGCCACCTGGCGCGAGGAATGGGTGGTGAACCCGGACCGCAAATACACCCACGGCGGCATTCTCGCCGCGCTGGTGGACCTGACCGCCGACTGGGCGCTGGTGTCGAAAACCGGCCGCGGCGTGCCCACCGTCGACCTGCGTGTCGATTACCACCGCGCCGCCATGCCCGGCGACCTTGTGGCCCGCGGCAAGGTGATCAAGTTCGGCAGCCAGTTGAGCGTGGCCGAAGCCAGCGTCTACGACAAGGACGGCGCCCTGTGCGCTTCCGGCCGCGGCGTCTATTCCACCGCGCCGCCCCCCCCGCCCAAGGCGTAAAATCAGCATATCAACCTAGAGACAAGCCAAAGGCATCGCCCTTTGGCTTGTTTGTTTACGGCCCCGCTTTCGAATACCACGATGTCCCAGCCCACCTTCACCAACCTCGGCGACCTGATCCGCCGCGACCAGGACCTGAGCAAGCTCGCCCTGATCGACTTAGGCGGCGAAACCGCCCCGCGCGAATATACCTACGCCCAGCTCGACGCCATGGCCAATGCCGTCGCGCGCGGCCTGCTCAAGCGGGGCTACCAGCGCGGCGAGCGCATCGCCATCCTCTCCGCCAACCGCGCCGAAAACCTCGCCGCCTACTACGGCATCATGCGCGCCGGCCTCATCGCCGTGCCGGTGAACTTCAAGTTCCCGCGCGCCATGATCGCCTTCGTGCTGGAAGATTCGGATGCCCGCCTGGTCTTCTGCGACAGCGCGCGCAAAAGCGAAGTGCCGGCCGGCGTGTCCACCATCACCTTCAACGAGGCGGGAGCCCCGAATCACGATCGCCTCGCCGCGGGCGAGTCGATGGGCTTCGACGCCTTCCTCGACCCCGGCCCCTTCGCCTCCGTCACCCCGGCGCCGAACGAAGTCGCGATGTTCCTCTACACCTCGGGCTCGACCGGCAAGCCCAAGGGCGTGATGCTCTCGCACGAAAGCCACATCTGGGTCGCGCAAACCCGCGTCGGCAACAACGACTGGAGCTTCCACCGCTTCCTCATCGCCGCGCCGCTGTACCACATGAACGCGCTGGCCCTGGCCAAGCTGGCGAGCGTCGCCCACGCCACCATCATCCTGCTGCCGCAATTCACCGCGCGCGGCTACATCGAAGCCATCGAGAAATACAAAGCGACCTGGCTCACCGCCGTGCCGCCGATGATCGCCATGATGCTGCGCGAGCGCGATCTGCTGGCCAAGACCGACTTGTCATCCGTGAAGTCCCTGCGCATGGGCTCCGCCCCGGTCTCCGCCAGCCTGATGCACGCCATCCACCAGGTGTTGCCGCACGCCGCCGTGATCAATGCCTTCGGCACCACCGAAGGCGGCCCCGTCGTCTTCGGCCCGCATCCGAAAGGGCTGCCGACGCCCGAGATGTCGGTCGGCTACCCACACCCGCTGGTCCAGCTGCGCCTCAACCACGAAGGCAATCGCGAAGCGGATAACGGCGTGCTCGAAATGAAATCTCCCGCCCTGCTCCTCGGCTATCACAAGGCCGAGAGCCGCACCCCGCCGCTCAAGCGCCCCTTCACCGAAGACGGCTACTACATCACCGGCGACGTCTTCCGCCGCGATGAAAACGGTTTCTACTATTTCGTCGGCCGCAGCGACGACATGTTCGTCTCCGGCGGCGAAAACATCTACCCCGGCGAAGTCGAAAAGCTGCTCGAGACCCACCCCGCCGTGCAGCAGGCCGCCGTCGTGCCGGTCGAAGACGAGATCAAGGGCCAGAAACCCGCCGCCTTCGTCATCAAGCGCGCCGGCGCCCAGGTGACCGAAGAGCAACTCAAGCAGCACGCCCTCGCCAACGGCCCGGCGTACCAGCACCCGCGCTGGATCTGGTTCGTCGAGGCCCTGCCGCTGGCCACCACCAACAAGATCGACCGCAACGTGCTGATCAAGGATGCGGCGGAGCGCGTGAAAGCGGGCTGAGTCAGGGGCTTGGCGATATCGAATTTCGCAGGATCGAAACAGGGTCTCCGTCTTCGATCGCCAATTCAAAGTCCAGGGCGACGCACTCGAAGGTCGAGTCGTGGAAGGTGAAGACGAAGTGGCGCAGGCGGGAATACCGCGCGGGATCGTGCCGTGGGTGCCCCGCATTCATGCGCTCGATGCACCTGATCCATGAGGACTGGCGCACCTCGAAAGCACGGTAAGGCCTGAGTCCCCGCGCCGCCAGCGGGTGGCCGTCGAACGCCTCGTCATTCGGCGGTCCGAAAAGATGCACACGCGCGCCACTGAAGCGGACCAGCGCGCAAGCCTCGTGGCTGAACTCGCGGTCCTTGGGCCATGCATGTTCTTCCAGCCAATAGGCAAGAAGCAGCCCTTGCTCGGTTGCCAGCACCGCCGGAGAAGGCGAACCCACGCTGGACTGAGGCAGGCGCAGTTCATGAACCGAGTCTTTTTCGTCTACGGCGTACATGGATAGGAAGCGTCGTAACTTGATCCAGCCATCTTATCAAGTCGCACCGCGAGCGGCGCGCGTTCAGGCGAGGCAATAGGTCACGCCGAACTCGCGATCCAGCAGGCAATCCCGGTGGTCGTTCTCGTTGGTGTCGGCCAGTTCCAGGTTGAAGAACGACGCCTCCCCGCCCTCGAAAAACGGCCCCGCGTGCCAGGTGCCGCGCGCCAGCATGATGGCTTGATCGCCCGCGATGCGAAAGGCCGTCAGCCGCGCGAGATCGGGCTGCGCCTGCGGGTCGTCGGGCGCATCTGGCGGCGCGACGGCGATCAGCCACGGCGC
>DASYEQ010000105.1:0-55818 GCA_036498945.1 Burkholderiales bacterium
CTTCTTTCGCGCCGGCAAACTGTTCGACGCCTCCGGGCGCTTGCTGGGCTTCGAAGAAATGGAACAGGAAGTACGCGACGCCCTGGTGATCGGCGGCACCTGGCGCAAGGGCGAACCAGAGATCCGTTTCCGCATGCCCAATCGCGAGCCGGCGCTGCGCGCACTGGAACGGGTGCGTGAGCGCCTCGACAAGCTCAACGAAGCGCATTACGCGGCGCTGGAAAAAGCGCGACGGCGGCAAGCGCCGGCACAAAAGCCGGGCATGGTCCCGCAAGGCATGTGGACGGCGCTGCATCTTGAGGAAGCCGCGCCAAGGCCGGAGGGTGGGGGACAAATTCCTCCCCCTGTAATAGAGGCCGAAGCGCCCCCACCGCTGGCCAATTTTCCCGAAAAAACTCATGTTTTCTCAGGGTCGGCGAACACAAGTGAAGTAAAACCACCCGCGCCAACCACAACTGTGGTGGCGCGCCCGGCCGAGCCAGCCCCGCCCGCGCGCAACCCCCATCCCGCAAGCACCCGCGAGAGGCTTATGCGGGCCATCCGCTTGACGCCCCGGGAGGCGATCCATACACTATGTGAACGATAACATCCGATGCGGCGCGAGCAGGTTTTCAGGCGCCCATCCCATACCGGTGGAGACAAACGGCATGATCCGCACCCTGCATGGCGCCTGCGCGGCGCTCCTCCTGACGCTCGCCGCGGGCTCAGCCTGCGCGCAGGACTTTCCCGCCAAGCCGGTGAAGATCGTGGTGGCCACCGCCGCCGGCGGCGCCGCCGACATCATGGCGCGCACCTTGGGCGACAAGCTCGGGCCGCTGCTCGGCCAGGCGGTGGTGATCGAAGCCCGGCCCGGGGCCAACGGCAACATCGCCGCCGAATACGTCGCCGCCGCCGCGCCCGACGGCTACACCCTGATGATGGGCACCATCGGCGCGCTGGCGATCAACGCCTCGCTGTACAAGAACACGCATTACAACCCGGTAAAGGACTTCACCCCGGTGGCGCGCCTGGTGTCGTTTTCCAACATCCTGGTGGTGAAGGAAGCGCTGCCGGTGCATAGCGTGAAGGAGCTGATCGAATACGCGAAGGCGCACCCGAATCAGTTGCGCTACGGTTCGCCCGGCGCCGGCGGCTCGCCGCACATGGCAATGGTGGCGCTCAATCTCGCCACCGGCACCAGGATGATCCACGCCCCCTACAAGGGCGCCGCCGCCGCGCTGACCGACCTGATGGGCGGCTTCATCGACCTCGCCTTCAGCGACGCCCTGGTGACCCAGCCGCAACTGAAGGGCGGCCGCATCCGCGCCCTGGCGGTAAGCGGCAGCACGCGCCTGCCGACGCTGCCGGATGTGCCCACCGTGGCCGAGGCCGGCGTGCCCGGCTATTCGGTCAGCGGCTGGCTGGGCATCGCCGGGCCGGCCGGCATGCCCGCGCCCGTGGTGAACAAACTCAACAAGGCGATGAACCAGGTGATGGACATGCCGGACATCAAGGCCAAGATGCGCGAGCAAGGCGCGCAGATCATCACCGGCACGCCGGCCGAATTCCAGAGCTACATCGCGGGCGAATACAACCGCTGGAAAAAGATCATCGCCGACGCCAACCTGGTGATCGAGTAAGGCGCGGGCGGGAGAGGACGCCAGGCAATGACGGCGCGCCTACGTGCTCCCGCGGCGGATCACCTCGAAACCCATGTCGAAGCGGGTCTGGCCGGTCTCGGTGCCGCGGGTGCGCGCGATGATCAGCTCGGCGCTGCGCGCGCCGATCTTGTAGCGCGGAAAGCGCACCGTGGTGAGCGCGGGATGCAGGTTCTGGATCAGGTCGTAATCGTCGGAGGCGGCCACCGCCAGATGCCTGGGCACCGCGATGCGCCGGCGGTTGCACTCGATCAGAGCGCCGGCCGCCAGCACGTCGCCGGCGAAAAATACGGCCTCGGTCTTCGGATCGGTGTCGATGATGTGGGCCAGCGCGCGCGCGCCATTTTCCAGGCCGCCATCGACTTCCACCGAAACCCTCGGGTCGAGCTTCAACCCCGCCTTGCGCAAGCCCGCGACAAAGCCGGCGCGCCGCTCGGTGAGGCGATCGGTGGTGCGCAGCGGCAGGCTGGCAAAGCCGATGCGCCGGTAGCCGAGAGAAACCAGGTGCTCGGCCATGGCCTTTCCCGCGGCGAAGTTGGAAAAGCTCACCTGCATGTCGATCGGATCTTTGGTCAGGTTGCCCGTTTCGATCACCGGAATGCGCGCGCTCTTCAGCAGGTTGGTGGCGCGTTCGGTATGCGCGGTGTTGTGCAGGATGATGCCGCAGACGCGGTGCGAGATGTAGGCGTCGATCAGCGTCTCTTCCTGCTCCAGCGAATAGGCGGAATCGGAAATCATCAGCTGGAACTGGTGGCGCTGCAACACGTCCGAGATGCCCTGGATCATCTCGGTGTACAGCGAATTGCGCAGGCTGGGCACGATCAGCGCCACCACGGTGGAGCGGTTGGAGCGCAGGCTGCCCGCCAGGCGGTTGGGCGAGTAGCCGACCGACTTGATCACCCCCTGGATGCGCTCCAGCGTCTTGGCCGACACCAGTTGCGGCGAGCGCAGGGCGCGCGAGACCGTCATCGGCGACACCCCGGCGAGTTCCGCCACCTCGTTCATCGAGATGTCGCGGTTGATCGCCCTTTTTGTCGCCACGGAGCCCCTTTGGATAGTTTGTCGTGCCGCGCCCGCCGGGGCGCATGCCTGTGGGAGCGAATGATAGCAATCCTCCAGGCGCCGGCAGCAACATGGAGCATGCAATGAAATATTGATTAAGTGGGCTGCACCCCCTTAACAACCCCCAACATCGGTGTTTCCCAAATGAAAATTGTCTTTCTCGACCGCTCGACCATCTCGCCGCAAACGCGCCTGCGCGCGCCGGTCTTCGCGCACACGCTGGAAGTGTTCGAACGCAGCACCGCCACCGAAGTCGCGCCGCGCATCGCCGATGCCGAGGTCGTCATCGTCAACAAGGTGAAGGTGGACGCCGCCGCGATTGCCGGCGCGGCAAAGCTGAAGATGATCGCCGTGGCCGCCACCGGTTACGACAACCTCGACCTCGCCGCCTGCGAAGCGCGCGGCATCGTGGTGAGCAACATCCGCAACTACGCGGTGCACACCGTGCCCGAGCACACCTTTGCGCTGATCTTCGCCTTGCGCCGCAGCATCTGCGCCTATCGCGACGCGGTGCGCGCCGGGCGCTGGCAGGAAGCGGCGCAGTTCTGCTTTTTCGATTACCCGATCCGCGACCTGCAAGGCGCCACCCTGGGCGTGATCGGCGACGGCGTGCTCGGCCAGGCGGTGGCGCAGATCGGCCGCGCGCTCGGCATGCAGGTGCTGTTTTCCACCTACAAGGGGGTGGAAGGCATGGGCCCGCTGTACACCCCCTTCGAAGAGGTGCTGGCGCGCGCCGACGTGCTCACCCTGCACTGCCCGCTCACGCCTTCGACCCGCAACATGATAGGCGCGGCCGAATTCGCGCAAATGCAGCGCCGGCCGCTGCTCATCAACACCGCGCGCGGCGGCTTGGTGGATGAAGCGGCGCTGGTGCAGGCGCTCCAGCAAGGGCAGATCGGCGGCGCCGGCTTTGATGTCGTCGCGGTCGAACCACCACCCGCCGACCATCCGTTCAATGCCGTTCTCGGCCGCCCGGATTTCATTCTCACGCCGCACGTCGCCTGGGCCAGCGACGAGGCGGTGCAGTCGCTTGCCGACCAATTGATCGACAACATCGAAGCCTTCGTGCGCGGCGCGCCGGTCAACCTGGTGCGCGCCGCCGTCAAACCATAACCCCGCCTCTCACCCAAGGAAGCCTCATGACCCGCAACCAGCAATTCCGCGCCCTGTTCAAGAAGGGCGAGCCCTTCGTCTGCATGGGCGCGCACGATGCCATCACCGCGAAACTCGCGGAGCAATGCGGCGCGCCCGCCATCTACGTCAGCGGCTTTGCCGCCTCCGGCATTGTCGCCGGCGCGCCCGACGTCGGCTTGTTGTCGCAGACCGAGATGTTCGAGCACATCCGCCGCGTCTGCCGCGCCAGCAGCCTGCCGGTTTTCGCCGATGCCGACACCGGCTACGGCGGCATGCTCAACGTGCAGGCCACCATCCAGCTGTGGGAGGAAGCCGGCGCTTCCTGCCTGCACCTGGAAGACCAGGTGGCGCCGAAAAAATGCGGCCACTTCGCCGGCAAGCAGGTGATCCCGAAAGAGGAGATGGTGCAAAAGCTGAAGGCGATGATCGCCGCGCGCCGCGACCCGGACTTTTTCATCGTCGCCCGCACCGATGCGCTGGCGCCCAACGGCTTCGAGGATGCGGTCAGCCGCCTGGAAGCCTATGCGCACGCCGGCGCCGACGGCCTCTACGCCGACGCACTGGAAAACGAGGCGCAGATGCAGGAGCTCACGCGCCGCCTGAAGCCGCTGGGCAAGCCCATCCTGTTCAACATGGTGCGCTCGGGCAAGAGCCCTTACCTCACGCTCAAGCGCGTACACCAGCTGGGCTTCGCCTACAGCCTGCTGCCGATCGAGCCGATGCTGGCGATGCACAAGGCGGTGAAGGAAATGATGGAGACCTTCATGCGCGAAGGCTGCACCACCAACGCCATTGCCGCGCAAATGACCAGCTTCGAGGATTACAACCGCTTCGTCGGCCTGGAAGAAGCGACCAACCGTGAACGCCAATACAACACCCTGGGGTAGACCATGAAACTCTCGCATTTCCTGCTGGGCGCCGCCGCCCTTTTCGCCTCCGCCGCCGCGTGCGCGCAGGGCACTTATCCGAACAAGAGCATCCGCCTGGTGATTCCTTCCACGCCCGGCGGGGGCACCGATTTCATCGGCCGCACCCTGGCGCAAAAACTTGCCGAATCCACCGGCTGGACCGTGGTGGCGGAAAATCGCCCCGGCGCCGCCGGCACCCTCGGCCTTTCCGAGGTCGCGCACGCGGCGCCCGACGGCTATGAGCTGGTGATCGGCCAGACCGCCAGCATGTCGCTCGCGCCCTGGCTGATGAAGCTCAACTTCGACCCGGTGAAGGATTTGACGCCGGTGGCTTCCGCGGTCGATTCGCCACAAGTGCTGCTGGTCAGCGGCGAGTCGCCGTACAAGACCTGGGCCGATTTCGTCAAGGCGGCCAAAGCCAGCGCCGCCAAGCCGCTCGCCTTCGGCACCTCGGGCATCGGCAGCGTGGCGCAGATCATCGGCGTCAAGCTGCAGGAGACCAGCGGCTTCACCCTGCAGCACGTGCCCTACAAGGGTTCGGCGCCGGCGATCGCCGACCTGCTCGGCGGCCACGTCGATCTCGCCGGCACTTCGCTCACTTCCGGCTTCGGCATGATGAAGTCGAACCGTGCCCGCGCGCTGGTGGTCACGTCCGCACAGCGCGCCGCGGCCTTTCCCGACGTGCCGACGATGAAGGAGCTGGGCTATGCCGAGGCATCGAAGTCGGAATGGCTGGGCGTGCTTGGCCCCAAGGGCCTGCCGGCGGCGATTGCCGACCGCCTGCACACGGAGATCAACAAGGTGCTGGCCAAGCCCGAGGTGCGCACGGCGATCCAGGCGCAGGGGCAGGACCCGCGCATCCTCACCCGCGCCGAGTTCGCCACCATGGTGCGCACCGACAATGAGACTTCGCGCGACATCATCAAAAAGGCCGGGATCAAGCTTGAGTAGCGGCAGCGTGCGCGAAAGCGCGGCGCGTCGGCGATACGGCGCCCGCGTGTTATTCGGGGCGCCGCACGCGGCAGTCGACAAGCGGCGTGATTGGTCGCACCATGGCGCCATGGCAGACACCGCGCCCACATTCGCCCCCGACCTGCTGGCGCGCCTGAAAAGCGCCCGGCATGTCGCCGTGCTGACCGGCGCCGGGGTCTCGGCCGAGTCCGGCGTGCCGACCTTCCGCGACGCGCAGGCCGGCCTGTGGGCGCGCTTTCGCCCGGAGGAACTGGCCACGCCCGAGGCCTTTCGCCGCAACCCCACGCTGGTGTGGGACTGGTACCGGCATCGCGCCAACGCGGTGACGGCGGTCGAGCCCAACCCCGGGCATCACGCGCTGGTGCTGATGCAGGACCTGTTTCCCCAATTCACCCTGATCACGCAAAACGTCGACGGCCTGCACGCACGCGCCGGCAGCCGCGCGGTGATCGAGCTGCACGGCAACATCCTCAAGCACAAGTGCATGGATTGCTCGATCGCGCTCGACCTTGCCAAGGCCGCCGCCGGCAGCCCGCCACCCTGCCCCTGTGGCAAGTCCTCCTACCGGCCGGACGTAGTGTGGTTCGGCGAGAACCTGCCGGTGGAGGCGCTGGACGCCGCCAAGACCGCGGCGGCCGCCTGCGACGTGTTCTTTTGCATCGGCACCTCCACCGTGGTCTACCCCGCCGCCGAACTGCCGTTCGCCGCGCGCCGCCACGGCGCGATGGTGGTTGAAGTGAACCGCGATGCCACGCCCTTGACGGACGAAGCCGACCATGTGCTGCGCGGGGCCAGCGGCGTGATCCTGCCGGCGCTGGTGGACGCGTTGCGCGCCACCCACTAGGCCGCTACTGCACCACCCGCAGGCGTCCGTCGTAGCCGATGAAGTGGCCGATCAGCGGCAGGCGCACGCGCACCAGGAACAGGTATTCGTCGTCCTCCTGCGATTCGCGCGTGACGATCTGCGGCCATGAGAAACGCGGCAGCGGCAGGCCCAGCACCGACCAGCCGCGCAAGACGAACTCGGCCGAGCCGTTGTCCAGCTCGATGCCAAAACGAAAGCGATACCAGCCGAAGGACTCGGCGAATTCCGCCGGCGCTGCCGGCAGCAGCAGTGAACTGAAGCGATACCCCGCCATGTCGCGTTCCCAGCGCTCGGCGCCGGCCAGCGAACCGGTGGGACTGACGAAGCGCACTTCGCAAGGCGCCTGCGCGCAAGGCCGCGGCATGCCGGCGAGATGGGCCAGCAGGCGCGCGAGCTTCGATTCACCACGCGTCACGCTCACCGTGCCGCGCAGCAGGGTGGCGCTCTCGTGCACGGTGCGCAGCAGCGGCGCCAGGTCCTCGCGCCGCGCGCCCAGGAGGGTCGGATACAGCCGCGCCATCAGGCGGCGGCCGTCATGGACCTCAAGCCGCGCACGCCAATTGCGCGCCCGCGCGTGCGCCGCCGGCCAGTTGCAGCACCGGGCGGGCGCCCGCCGGCGCCTCGGTGGCGCGCACCACCGCGTCGATCACCTCTTCCATCGCGGTGGTCGGCAGGCCGTCGCCGGCGCTTGGCCATTCCAGCGCCAGTGCGTCGGGGGCGAAGCGGCGGGTCTCGCCGGGGCCGTGCAGGTAGGTGGGACCGGGGCGGATGATGGCGGAGTCGATGTCCAGCACCGAAAGGAAATTGTCGGCCGCGCCCTTGGCGGCGAAAAAGCGCGCGTTGGCCGCTTCGTCCGCGCCGGCCGCCGAGAGGTAGACGATGCGCCCGACCTTGCCGGTGAAGGCGGCGAAAAACAGGGCGCGGGTTCCCGCCAGGTGCGCGGCGAAGGTCTCGCTGCCGTGCTCGCGCAGGATGCCGGCGGCGTGCACCACCGCGTCGACCTGCGAGAGCCAGGGGCGCCAGGATTCCGGCGTGGAGTGCAGCGCGAGATCCAGTTCGGCATGGCTGGGAGAAGTGACCTGGTGGCCGCGGGCTTGCAGCGCAATGCGGCTGGCCTGGCCGATGCGGCCGGAGCCGCCGAGAAGGAGGATGTTCATGACCGTATTCCAGTAAGTTTGGTGGCGCAGGCCGAGGTGCATGCTTCCTGCGCGCCGCCGATCAGGGGCAGACGTGATATTGCGCGGCGATGGCGGGCGAACCAGAGATAAAAAGCGTCAAAACCGCGCCGCAATCCGGGCAACGCGGTGACGCGCCAAAGCCAGCCATAGCGGGTAAGGGAATAAGCCTGGCGTATGCATTCGAGGCCGCGCAACACCCGGCCGTCGTCGGTTACGCCATGTAGTTCGCGGTTGAGCGCCGCGGCGGTGAAACCATGTTCGGCGGCATTGAAATCCGCCGCCGAGCTGTCGATGAAAGCGAGATGATGATGGCTGTCCCACAGCGCCAGGCGCTGCATTTCACGCCGGCAAATCAGGCAGGCGTTGTCGTAGTAGAGCGTGAGTACGGGAGTGGGTGCGGCGACCATTGCTGCCTCCTACTTCCCGAGCACGCGCTGGATTTTCACGCCCAGGCGCATCAGTTTCATCGAGGTTTCCGGCGGCAGGCTGCTGACTTCATCAGCCCACTCGGTGAGCGTCTCGAGGAATTCCAGCACCAGGCGGATGCGCGCCAGCGCCTGCGCGTCCTGCGGCTGGTGCGCCGATTCGTCCAGCACGCAATCGCGCAGCACGGAGAGGGTCGGGTCGATCTCGCGGCGGCGTCGCTCTTCCATGACGATGCGAAAGATTTCCCAGATGTCGCGCGAGGTATCGAAATGGTCGCGGCGGTCGCCCATCACGTGGGAGATGCGCGCCAGGCCCCAGTTCTGCAATTCCTTCAGGCTGGTGCTGACATTCGAGCGGGCAATGCCCAGGGTATCGGCAATCTCTTCGGCCGTCAGCGGCCGCTCGGAAAGAAACAACAGCGCATGAATCTGCGCCACCGTGCGGTTCACGCCCCAGCGGCTGCCCATTTCGCCCCAATGCAGGACGAAGCGTGTCGTGACGGGAGTCAGTTCCATGATTCGAGGCGGGACGAAACGTTGATTCTTGCGACGGATGGAAAGCGGTACGGAAGATGAAAGCGGCTTTAGTCTGCGGTATTCTTTAATTTCTGTCAATACAGAAATTATGAAAATTTTGTGACCGGGGGAAAACTGCTTTAGTTGACTCTTTTTTATGCGAATTGGTTTCATTAGGGATGCGTGGTCCCGATATAATCCTTGTCCTTCAGGGCTTTCCGGGCCTTCACCCGAATACAGTGGGCAACCGCCTCTCCAAAATCTATACCCGTACCGGCGATGCCGGCACCACCGGCCTGGGTGACGGCTCGCGGGTGCCCAAGGATTCGTTGCGCATCCACGCCCTGGGAGACGTGGACGAACTCAATTCCGTGATCGGCCTGCTGCTGTGCGAAGATCTGCCGACCTCCGCGCGCGAGGCGCTCACGGGCGTGCAGCACGACCTGTTCGATCTCGGCGGCGAGTTGTGCATCCCCGGCTTCAACAATGTCACCGAGGTGCAGGTGAAGCGCCTGGAGGACGTGCTGGACGGCTACAACGCCGAACTTCCGCCGCTGAAGGATTTCATACTCCCCGGTGGCGCCAAAAGTGCCGCGGTGGCCCACCTGGCGCGAACCGTGTGCCGCCGGGCGGAACGGGCCGTGGTTTCCCTGGCCGCCGCCGAGCCCGTTTCCGAACTCGTTCGCCAGTATCTGAACCGTCTTTCCGACCTTCTTTTCGTACTTGGGCGCGTGCTCAACCGGCATGCCGGCGGCAGCGATGTGCTGTGGCAACCAGGCAAAAATAAGTAAATTCTAATAAAAAGCCTGCCGGATCAAGCACATGGCGACCAGCCCCGAACAAAACCAGCGTCTTTCCCAGCTCCTCGCGCAGGCGAGCCGGCGCGACGCGGATTCAATGGCGGCGTTCGAACTGTTGTATCAAGGCACATCGTCGAAACTATTTGGCGTGGCATTGCGTATATTGAGACGTGAAGACTGGGCCGAGGAAGTGCTTCAGGAATGCTATGTGAGCATCTGGAAACACTGCGCCGACTACCAGTTGCAACTGTCGGCGCCGATGACCTGGATGACCAGCATCGTGCGCAACCGCTGCCTGGATGTGCTGCGCCGGCCCAACTTCGAAGATCCCACGGATGACGATGCCGTATTCGAGTCATTCGAGACCGACGAGCCAGGGCCGCTGGCGCTGCTGGAGCAGTCGGTCGAAGCCGGCGCCATCGCGCGCTGCATGAGTGGCCTGGAGGCCAAGCAGCAGCAGGCGATCCGCATGGCCTTCTTCGAAGGATTGACGCACGTCGAGCTGGCGCAGAAGCTGAACCAGCCGCTGGGTACCGTGAAAACCTGGGTGCGCCGCGGGCTGATGAAGCTGAAAGATTGCCTGGCGGCGGTCGGCATCGAAGGAAAGCAGTAAGGAAATTTAAACAATTTCCAAAACCGAAAAACCCAAGGAAGTGGTTAAACTTTAGATCATGAAGTACCGCAACAAACCGGAACTCACCGAACGCTTGGCCGCGGAGTACGTGCTCGGCACGCTCGCGGGCGGCGCTCGTCGCCGGTTTGCCGCGTGGATGATCGAAGACGCGGCCCTGCGCCGCACCGTGGCGGAGTGGGAAGAGCGCCTGACGCCGATGGCCTCGGCCCTCGCCGAAACCCGCGCCCCCGCCGCATTGTGGTCGCGCATCGCCGCCGAGATCGCGCCGCCGTCCGACAAAAAAACGCCTGCCGCCGGTTGGTGGGAAAGCCTGGCCTTCTGGCGCTCCTTCGGTCTCACCGCGTCCGCGGTGGTCGCCGCGCTGGCGGTATTCATCGGCGTGCGCCCGCCGCAGGTGGTCGAGCACACCCAGGTGGTGGAGCATGAAGTGGTCAAGCCGGTGCGCGTCTCCGACGGCGCCAATCCCTGGCAACCTTCCTACGTCGCCACCCTCGCCGACTCCAGCGGCAAGACCATGCTGATGGTGTACATCGGCCGCAAGTCCGACGAGTTGTGGATCAAGTACGAAGGCGAAAACATGCCGTCCGACACCAGCCTGCAACTCTGGGGCATGGATGAAAACGGCCAGCCGAAATCGCTCGGCCTCATCGGCGGCAAGGGCAAGCACGTGATGAAGCTGCCGGTGATCGCCGACAAGTCGATCGCGCAATACAAGGCGCTCGCCGTGAGCATGGAACCGGCCGGCGGCTCCAAGACCGGCCTGCCCACCGGCCCGGTGATGTTCAGGGGCCGTTGCCACAATTTCTGGTAACACGCGCGACACAAAAATCAAAGGGCCGCTTATGCGGCCCTTTGATTTTTCGCTGCCACCTTGAGGCGGCCTTTGCCGTTTCGTAACCTTTCGGTCATGGAATTGTCCGGCTCCGCTGGCGATTCCATGCAAGCCAGATCGCTTAAAAGTAGGGGTGTACTTTTAGGCGCTCACTTCTCCAGGTAATTGACCAGCTTGGCGCTGGTCTGGCGCAGGCGCTGCGACAGCATGAACACCAGCTTCATCAGGATCTTCGAGGCCAGGCGTGGCTCGGTGGTGATCAGTTCCTGCAGATTGGCGCGCGTGAGCACGGCAAAAGTGGTGGCCTCGATCGCCGCACAGGAGGCGAAGCGCGCCTCGCCGTCGATCATCGACATCTCGCCCAGTGCGGCGCCCGCCTGCACCACCGCAATGCGCTTGACCACGTCCCAGCGGTCCTTCTTGGTGACGTCGACCAGGCCGTCGATGGTGAAGGCCATGAAATCGCCGCGCTCGCCTTCCGAGATGATGCGCCCCTGCGGGGGCGCGCGATAGACGCGCATGTAGGGCCCGAGGTGCTGCAGGTCCTCGAGCGAAAAGTCGTCGAACAGCGCGTTGTGCCCGACCACCTGGCGGATTTTCTCGGCATAGGCGACCGCATCGCCCAAATCCTCGAAACCCGGAAACATCGTCTGCGACATGCCCTCTCCCGCGCCGGTGCAATACCGGAGTTTAACCGGGGATCGCCAAGGCCCGCACGATCAGCGAGGAACCTGACAGCAACAGCACCACGTAAATGGCGCGCCGCACGTTCTGGATCGACAGGCGGTCGTGCAGCTTCATGCCCAGGGTCGCTCCGCCCCACACGCAGGGCAGCAGAAACAGCCAGGCGGTGGCGATGGTCCAGGAGAGCAGCAGGCCGTTGATGATAAACATGGTGAAACGCGTCAGCCCGCTCATCAGGATCAGTGTGCTCATGGTGGCGCGCATCACGCCGGCATCGTTGGTGCGGCGCGAAACGTAGATGGCGTACAGCGGCCCGCCGATGCCGAACAGCGCGCTGGAAATGCCGCCCGCGATGCCCACCGGCACGCCCCAGCCACGCTTGATGGTGGCGCTATGCAGGCGAAACGCCGTGAGGCTCAGCACCGCATAGCCGGTAATGAAGATGCCCAGGCCCAGGATCAGCGTGCGCTCCGGCGCCTTCGCCAGTGTGAAGGCACCCAGCGCAATGCCGATGAGCATGAAAGGCAGCACCCAGCGCACCTCGGCGCGGTCGATCTTGCCGCCGCTTTTCGCCGACAGCAGGATGAAGGCAGAAAGGTCCAGCGTCACGCACAGCGGCACCAGGAACTTGAGCGGCAGCACCTGCGCCAAAAGCGG
Organism: Burkholderiales bacterium; assembly: GCA_036498945.1. Classification (GTDB taxonomy): domain Bacteria; phylum Pseudomonadota; class Gammaproteobacteria; order Burkholderiales; family JAEUOS01; genus JAQGMJ01. The sequence goes on from DASYEQ010000105.1 coordinate 12,305, forward strand.
CACGATGATCACGGTGGCGCCGAAACCGGTGATGCCGAACACCACGTAGGCAGCGAGCACCACCACGGGTGCGACAACGAATGAGATCGGAGGGAGGTCCGCCAGCGGAAACGCCATGGCTTGTATTGTCTGCTTGCGCGCTTCGGGGATGCGCGCTGAATGTCCAGGGCGCAGTGTACCGAAATGGCCCGCGCCCTGCGTCGCGGTGCGTCGTGGAACTTGATTGCGTGCAAATTGTCGACCGCACCGCGCGGTTGCATTGGTATCAAGCTTGCAGAGTCGCTCATGCCGCGCCACCCGGCCGGTGTTCAATTCACCGTATTGTCGCAGGGAGAAACCAGCCTCTCCATGGACCTTCTTTTGCCCGTGCATCACGCCGTAGCCGCGCGCCGCGCCCATTGCATCGGATGCAAGCCGCGCTTTTCGCCCAAGTGTGCCGCGATTTGTCAGGCGGCGCCCGGAGGCGTTACGACAAGAGCATGAGCGCGCGCAAGGTATCCATTCCATCGTCATCACCGAGGTCATCATGATCGAGCACCATGAGCTGTATTTCATCCAGCGCACGGCGTTGCGCGCCAGCGGGGGCGGCGCTTCGCTTTACACCGTCACGCTGGATGCGCGCGGCAGCCGCGCCTATTTGGCCTTTGCCACCCATGGCCTGGCACTGGCTTACATCGACGCCGCGCACATCGAAGGCGTCACGCCGGTCAGCGCCACCGCGCCGGGCCTGCGCGCGTCGGGCGACTTCGACGGCGCCTTGCTGTTGCTGCTGGCCGGCGACGCGCAGGTCGCGCAATTCGCCACCGCACGCCAGCGCTTCGCCCACGCCGGCTATCTGTACCACTGCCGCTTCGACAGCGATGCGCCGCGCTGGCATGCGCTGGATGCACCCGCGCCTGCCGCCCGGCCCCCGGCAAGCGCCGTGCGCTGGGGCCTGCTGCCGGAACGCCCGCCCGGCGAAGCGCATTCGATGCAGCGCCTGCTGCTGCATTTTTTCGTCGACTTCAATCCGCTGTATTTCATCAGCGCCTTTTGCGTGCTGTATGGCGTCTTCCTGGTGGCACGCAACATCGAAGGCCTAGGATTGCATACGCTGGAAGCGCAGCAACTGATCCTGTTCGGCGTGATCCAGGCCTACGAGATCGCGGTGATCGCCGCCTGCGCCGTGCTGGCGCGGCGCATCCGTGCCACGCGCCCTGCCGTGCTGCTGGGCCTGCTCGAATGCGTGCTGTTGTTCGACTGCACCTTCCGCGTCGAAAGCGCGGCGGTAACGGAAGCCTTCGGCCATTTCCTGATGGTGCTGTGGCTGATCCTCACCGCGGCCAAGCTGTGGGCGCTGGCGTGGGCGTTGCGCCTGCCGCTGTCACGCTGGCAGCTGGGCGCGCTGCTGGCCGTGGCCGCCGGCATGGCCGGCTGCATCGCCTGGTTCAGCGCGCCGGGCACCGACAAGGCGCTCGCGCTGCAAGGTGCGGCATGGTTCGGCGCGCTGGTGCTGGCCCTGCTGGAAACCCGCCGCCCGCTGCTCCTCTCAGCACTGGCGCACACGCCGGAACAGGAGGAGATCGCGGCACGCTGCCTGCGCACCGGCTATCGTGTTCTGATCGGCGCCTACTTCTATCACCTGCTCGCCTTTGTCGCCTCCTCGGCTGACAAAGCGGTCACCGCGGCGGCAGTGCCCGCACTGGCGGGCACGTTGTTCCTGTTTTTTGCGCTCACGCGCGCGGCGCAACTGCAAAGCTGGCTATGGGGCGTAGCGACGATGGCGATCGCCTGCTTCGTGCCGGCCGCCCTGCCCTGGGCGGCGCTGCTGGCCGGCGGCCTTTGGGTTTACCGGGTGTGCCGCGGCGGCCACAGCAATCTCGCCATCGGCGCGGCGCTGGCTTTCTATCTCACCGGCCTGATCGCCGGCTGGAACACCGGACAGGAACTGCTTTGGCACCTGCCTGGAATATTCGACTGGCAAAACGTGTTCCTCGCCGTTGGCCTGCTGTTCATCGCGGTGCGCCTGCGCAACCCGCTGGCGTGGGGCGTGCTGACGCTGGTCATGGGCTATTGCAGCTACACGCACGCCGCGTGGCAGCGCCTGGTGCCGGACAGCGAACTGGGGCGCGGCGTGCTGTTCCTCGCCGCTGGCTTCAGTGCGCTGCTGGCGGGGGTCACGCTCAACTGGCTGGCGCGCCCGCGCGCGCAGGTGCGGGTAACGGCGCCGACCAGCAGCACCTAGGCACTCAAGGAGGCTTGCGCAACAACAGATACAGCGCCAGCCACGCGGCCAGGCCGCCAGTCGCAGCGGCCGCGCCGCCGCTGATGGCGGCGCGCAGCCAGAGACGGCCGGGCGCAAGCAGGCTGTACGTCAAGCCGCCGGCGGCAACGCCGGCAATGCTGCCGATCACGCCGGCGCGCAGCGCCGCCGCAGTTTCACGGCGCGCCCGCCGCCCCCGGGTATCGACGTCATCCATCAAGGCGAGCTCTCCAGCGCTTCGCACAGGCGCGGCAATCGCATACGCATGTTCCCCTCCTGTTTTCATCTCCGCCGGCATTGTGCCGCAAACCCGCGCGGGCGGCGGCACGGCGCTCACCCAAGCCTGGGGTATCCTTGGCGGCAATGAATTTCTCCGTCTTTGATCAAATTTCCCGGGTGATCTCCGGCTGCGAGACCGGGGTGAGCCGCGCGGCCCTCGACTGGGCGATATGGCGCCGGCTGGCGCACGGCGGCTGGTGTCCGCGCGGGCGGCGCGCCGAAGACGGGCGGCTGGACCCGCGCTACCTGCTCGCCGAAACTGCCTCCGATGGCGACCTGGAAAGCATCGCGCGCAACGTACTGGAGAGCGACGCCACCCTGATCATCAACCGCGAGGATCTCGAAGGCGACGCGCTGGAGGCAAAAAAGGCGGCGGACGCCGCCGGCAGACCCTGCCTGGTGCTGCAACTCGAAGGCCAGGACCTGGCGCCGCTGGTGGAAGCGGCCGCGCAATGGATGCGCGCGCATCCGATCCGGTGCCTGAACATTGCCGGCCCGCGCGAAAGCGAGCGCCCGCGCATCTACCGCCTGACGCGCCTGTTTCTCGGCAGCGTCTGAAGAAACGGGTGAAAGCCGCGGCATGGCTGTGCGAAGCGGCAAAACACGTTAGGCTTTCGCATGGCCGACTTTCGCCGCCGGCCGCGCCCTATCCGGATTCGAAGGAGGAGACCCGATGCATCCCATCAGATTGATTTCACCGCGCCGCGCGCGCCTGCCGCTGCTGGCCGCCCTGCTGCTCTGTGGCGCCGCGCTGGCCCAGCCGCCGGCGAAGGATATTTTGCTGCCGGACAATCCGGCCGATGGCCGTGCCGGCGCGCCGCGATCGGTGGAGGTGGTGCCGCCCCCGCCTCCCACGGCGGAAGAAAAAGCGGCGCAAAAAAACATCCCGCGCGCCAAGCGTATCCGGGTGAAGGACCCGAAGACAGGCAAGACCACTTATCTCTACAAGTGCGGTGACGAGTTCACCGACGAACCGGTATGCACCGCGCCCATCAAGCCCTCGACCATGCGCCCGACGTCCGAGGAACTGGCACGCTGCAAGACCTTCAAGAACGGCAACTACCTGCCGTGGTATTGCCGTTGAGCCGCAGTGGCCGCGCTAACTCCGGTTATGCCCTAAGGCCGGGACTTCCCTCGGCGCGCATCAGATCGGCCGAAAAGTAGGCGCGCAGGTTGTAGGCCGGCGCTTCCCACTCGCACCAGACCAGGTGACGGTCCGGCCCTTCGCCCAACTGGTCGCGCTGAACCCGCATGCGTTGCCGGGTGTCGCGCGTCTGCACCCAGTCGCCCTTCTTGAACAACATTACCGCGTCCTGTTTGAGAATTTTCGGGGACTATAGCGGGCGGCGCGCGGCGATGGCCCTTTTCTTCACACTGTTTGGCATTGCTGACAATTTTTTGCAATCGGCGCCACCGCGGGGACGGCGGCACCTCGGGGCGCGCTTACGCATTACTTGCCGCGACGGCGCTTCACCGCCTCGGCGAGTATGCCCAGCGTATCGGTGGAAGCCTCCCAGCCGAGGCAGGGGTCGGTGATGCTCTGGCCGTATTCCAGCTTGGCGGGGCTGTCCTTGCCCGGGGTGAATTTCTGCGCGCCGGCCCTGAGGTGGCTTTCGATCATCACGCCGAAGATGTTGTGCGAACCGGCGGCGATCTGCTCACCGACGTCGCGCGCCACGTCCACCTGCCGCTCGTACTGCTTGGAGGAATTGGCGTGCGAGAAGTCGATCATCAGCTTGGTCTGGATCTTCGCGCCTTCGAGTTCCTTCACCGCCGCGGCGACACTCGCCGCGTCGTAGTTCGGGCCCTTGCCGCCGCGCAGGATGATGTGGCAGTCCTCGTTGCCCTTGGTCTGCACGGTGGCGACCTGGCCGTTCTTGTGCACCGAGAGGAAGTGGTGGCCGCGGCGCGCCGCCTGGATGGCGTCGATGGCGATCTTGACGTTGCCGTCGGTACCGTTCTTGAAGCCGATCGGCGCGGAAATGCCGGAGGCGAGTTCGCGGTGCACCTGGGATTCGGTGGTGCGCGCGCCGATGGCGCCCCAGGAGATCAGGTCGCCAATATATTGCGGAGAAATAACATCGAGGAATTCGGAACCGGCGGGCACACCCTGCTGGTTGATCCTCACCAGCAGGTCGCGCGCGATGCGCAAGCCTTCGTTGATGCGGAAGCTTTCGTCCAGGTACGGGTCGTTGATCAGGCCCTTCCAGCCGACGGTGGTGCGCGGCTTTTCGAAGTACACACGCATCACCACTTCGAGCTCGCCGGCGTGACGGTCGCGCTCGGCCTTGAGCTTTTTCGCGTATTCGACGGCGGCCTGCGGATCGTGGATCGAACAGGGGCCGATGATCACCAGCAGGCGATCATCGCGGCCATGCAGGATGCTCTGGATGCGCCCGCGCGTCTCGGCCACCAGGCCTTCGACCGGCGTGTCCTGGATGGGGAAGAACTTGATCAGGTGCTCGGGCGGCGGCAAGGGCATGATGTTCTTGATGCGTTCGTCATCGGTGCGGGAGGTGCGGTCTTGCAGCGGGTTGCCCTGGTAGTCGGAGTCGCTCATGATCAAGAGTCCTGTTTGCAGTTAAGGTTTTTGAAAATGCGAAGGCAAAAAAAAACCGCCGGGTCTGCTCCGGCGGTTTTTCGAGAATTTGCTGTTTCAGGTCAAACGCATCTCACTCTACGAACTCCGCCGGGGGCTGAGGTAGAACCAAAAGTAAAAGCCAAAAAAGGTTGCGTGGCTGAACATGGTCGGTGAGAAATGCGGGGTGACGCCTGAAAGCGAAAATTATAGCAAATTCACTGTAACCGCGCGGCCGGTGATTTGCAACCCTGGCATCGCCTGCGGCGCAAGCCACGTTGCGCGCGCGCCACAGGCGGTGCCCCGTGCTACCATCAAATGGGCATGGCTGTCGTCCCGACGATGGCGCGGCAGCGCCTGCCGGCGATTCCATCCTGCACCCAAACGCAAGCGGATCGCACCGTCTGGGAGGTCGACCTCGAATGTCCAACAACAATTATCTGCGGCGGTCCGATGGCTGATTTTTCACTGGCGTTCGCCAATCTGCTGCGCGCCAGGTTTCCCTATATCTACGTCGGCACCTGGGAGGAAGAGCGGGTGCTGGGCCTGATCCGCGAGGTGGCGCGCGACGCCGCGCGCGTGCGCACCCCGCGCGCGGTGTTCACCTGGAGCGTGACCGAAGGCCTGGTGGGCCCCGGCGCCCCCTCGAAACAGGACACCGAGAACCCGGTCGATGCGCTTTCCGCGGTGGAGCGTCACCCCGATTCGGCGATTTTCGTGTTCAAGGACTTTCACGTCTTTTTCGGCACGCCGAATCGCGAGCAGAACCATGAGGTGATACGCAAGCTGCGCGACCTGTCGGCGATGTTCAAGCAGGGTAGCCGGCCCAAGTCCATTGTGTTCCTCTCGCCGGTGGTGCGCCTGCCGGTGGAACTGGAAAAGGAGGTCACGGTCCTCGACTTCGACCTGCCTTCGGTGGCCGACATCAGCGCCCTCCTGACCGGCATGATCGACAGCAACAAGGCGAGCGGGCGCGTCAAGGTGACGCTCTCCGACAAGGACATCGAGACTTTCGCCCATGCCGCGCTGGGCCTCACCCTGCACGAAGCGGAAAACGCCTTCGCCCGCGCCATGGTGCGCGACGCCACCCTCGGCGCCGGCGACATCGACCTGATCTACGAGGAAAAGCGCCAGATCGTCGGCAAGGGCGGCATTCTCGAATTCGTCAAAAGCGACGTCAAGCTCGAGGAAGTCGGCGGCTTGGGCAACCTCAAGCGCTGGCTGAAAAAGCGCGACAAGAGCTGGCTGGAGTCGGCGCAGAAGTACGAGTTGCCGCCGCCCAAGGGCGTGCTGGTGACCGGCGTTCCCGGCTGCGGCAAGAGTCTGTTGGCCAAGGCGATCGGGGCGGGATGGCAATTGCCGCTGCTGCGCCTGGATGCCGGGCGCATTTTCGGCAGCTACATCGGCCAAAGCGAGGAAAACCTGCGCAACGCGCTGCGCACCGCCGAGGCGGTGTCGCCTTCCATTCTCTGGGTCGACGAAATCGAAAAGGGCTTTTCCAAGTCCGGCGAGGGCGATGGCGGCACTTCCAGCCGCGTGTTCGCCAGTTTCCTCACCTGGATGCAGGAAAAGGCCAAGCCGGTGTTCGTCATCGCCACTGCCAACAACATCGAAAGCCTGCCGCCCGAACTGCTGCGCAAGGGCCGCTTCGACGAGATCTTTTTCGTCGACCTGCCGACGCGCATCGAGCGCATCGAGATTTTCCGCCTGCACATGGGCAAGCGCCTGCGTCATCCCGAGGTGGTCGGCACGCTCAAGGTGACGGAAGAGTCATTGGGCAAGCTGGCGGACGCCACCGAGGGTTTCATCGGCGCGGAGATCGAGCAGGTGGTGATCGCCGCGCTGTTCGACGCCTACGCCGAATCGCGCGCGATCCAATGGCCCGATTTCGCGCGCGCCATCCGCAGCACCGTGCCGCTGTCGATCACGCAAAAGGAACGCATCGACCAGATACGCCACTGGGCCAATGAACGCGCGGTGAGTGCCAGCGTGGCGGAGGCGAGCACCCAGGGCTCGCGCGGCGGCCGCAACCTGGAGTTCTAGCGGTATGGCACTGAGGGAAAAACCAACGATGGAAGAGGGCGAGGAACAACGCGGCGCGGCGCGCGGCGAGCGCCTGGGCAACAGCGGCCGCAGCCTGGCCTGGGAGCGCAACCAGTGCTGGTACATGCTCTCCGCGCTCACGGTCTGGTTCTACTGGTTCCCCTTCGTCTACACCGGCTTTCGGGTGATGAACACGCGCTGGATCGGCTGGGGCTTCGCTTACGGCATCCCGGCCTTCCTGCTGTGGTTCCTCGACCTGGGGGGCGTCAGGCACGACATGAAGTACGCGATGGCGATCGCGCTGGTGGTGAGCACCGTCCATGCATGGCTTACGCGCGGCGAATACCTGGATCGCCTGGCCGAACTCGACGACGAAGTCGAAATGTTGCAGGAGCGCAGCCGGCTGCGCCGGGAAGCAGCCGACGGACAGCGTCCTGCGGAACCTGTGTATCGGGCCACGCAGCCGGCGTATCAGCCGCCGGAACCTGTCCATGACCAGGCGGCGCCCAATCCTTACCGGAGGCCCGCCATCCCGCAAGTGCAAGAATCCGTCACCGCCGAGCCGCCCGTCACGGAGTCCCGGCGCAGCATGCTGTTCGACTACAACCTGCTGACCGAACGCGATTTCGCCCTGCTGCCGGACATGGGCCTGGAACGCGGACGCCAGGCGGTCGCCCTGCGTGAGCAACTCGGCAGCTTCCGTTCGTTCGACCATTTCGCCGAGAAAATGGGCCTGAGCCCGCACGCCTGCGAGCGGCTGCGCCCCTTGTTCATCGAACCGCCGCCGCCGGAGACGGCGGAGAACTCCGAATACCGCCAGGAGATCGACGGCACCTACGTGCTCGACATCAATCTGGTCAGCGTGGACGCGCTCACCACCCTGCCCGGCATCGACCACGAACTGGCGCGCAAGATCGTGCAACTGCGCGACGCCGATGGCCCCTTCAAATCTTCGGAGGATTTCCGCTTCCGCATGGGACTGACTATCGACCAGTTCGTGCCCCTGCAGCCGATCATCTCGACCTACCGCACGTCGGACAACCAGGCCGATCGCGGACGCAAGCCCAAGGGGCGCATCGTCGACGTGTGAGAGGCGGCGTGCGCATCGCGAGAGCGCCGCCGCCGCCATGTTCCGCCCTCGCCTACCGCATGGGGACCTTGATTCCCGGCAGCGCTCCGCAGAACACCGCCGGAAGTGATCGGCGTCGCCGGCCTAGAAGCCGTACAGGCGCGCCGGGTTGTCGACCAGGATCTTCTTTTGCAGCGCGGCGTCGGGCATGATCTCGGGGATCAGGTCCACCAGTTCGCCATCGTTGGGCATATCCTTGGAGATGTTCGGGTGCGGCCAATCGGTGCCCCAGAGGATGCGGTCGGGCGCGGCTTCGACCAGCGCCTGCGCGAACGGCACCGCATCCTTGAACGGGCGCTTGCCCACCGAGACGCGCTCGGAGCCGCAGATCTTCACCCAGGCCAGCGGGTTGTTCCGCATCAGGTCGAGCAGTATCTGGAAGGGCTTTTGCTGCAGACCTTCGGCGGCCTTGGCGCGGCCCATGTGGTCGATCACGAAGGGTACCTTCATGCGCTTGATGCGGCCTTGGTGTTCCTCCAGGTCTTCGGCGTCCAGGTGCAGCACCACGTGCCAGCCCAGCGGCTCGGCGCGCTCGATCATCTTGTCGAACAGCTCGATGTCCTGCATGCCGCCCAGGTGCTTGACGAAATTGAAGCGCATGCCACGCATGCCGCCGGCGTTCAGATCGGCGAGCTGGCTGTCGGTGACGCCCGCATGCAGCATGGCGACGCCGCGATAGGCGCCGTTGGAACGCTTGATCGCGTCCAGCGTCACGGTGTTGTCGGTGCCGTGGCAGCTGGCATGCACGATCACCGCGCGCGAAATGCCCAGGTGCTTGTGCAGCGCCTGCAGCATCTCGAAGCCGGCGTCCGGCGGGGTGTAGCTGCGGTCATCCGAAAAGGGAAACTGGGCCGCCGGGCCGAAGACGTGGCAATGCGCGTCGCAGGCGTTTTCCGGCATCTTGAAGCTGGGCTTGATCGGATTCGGATCGGGCGCCCGGCAGGCTTTGATTTCTTTGCTCATGTCGCTTCCTGTATTACGTAAGGGACGGATGCTAGCTGTTATTGTTTCTCGATATGCGCCTGCTCGATCACCTTACGCCACTTGGTGGTTTCGGATGCAAGCAGGGCCTTGAAGGCTTCCGGCGTGGAGGAACGCGGATCGACGCCCGAATCCTCCAGCAGCTTTTTCACCTCGGGCGAGGCGATCGCCTTCACCATTTCGGCGTTCAGGCGCGCCACCACGTCGTGCGGCGTCTTTGCCGGCGCGGCCAGGCCGTTCCACGAGGCTGCCTGGTAGCCGGGCACGCCGGCTTCCGCGATAGTGGGCACGTCGGGCATGGAGGCGATGCGCTTGGACGAAGCCACGGCAATGGCGCGCACGTTGCCCGCCTTGATCTGCCCGGCGATCGGTGGATACATTTCGAAGGCGGCCTGGATGTCGCCGGTCTTCAGCCCCGCCACCACTTCGCCGGAGGTCTTGAACGGCACCACCGGGCTGGTCAGGCCCGCCAGGCTGGCGAACAGCACGGCGGAGAGGTTTTGCGTGCTGCCGGTGACGATCGACCCGGTGTTGAACTTGTCGGGATTCTTTTTCGCCGAGGCAATCACGTCCTTCACCGTCTTCAGCGGGCTGGCCTTGTCGACCACCAGCATGACGTCGAAATAGCCGATGGTGGAAATCGGCTGGAAGTCCTTCAGCGGGTCGTACGGCAGCGACTTGAACAGCGCAGGCGCCACCGCATTGGCGTTGCTCATCAGGAACAGGGTGTAGCCGTCCGCGTTCGAACGCGCCACGTTCTGCGCGGCGGTGATGCCGCCCGCGCTGGGCAGGTTTTCGACATACAGCGACTGCCCCATCTGCTCGGCCATCTTCTTGAGGACGATGCGGGCGGAAACGTCGGCCAGGCCGCCGGGACCGAAAGGAATCACCACCTTGATCGGGTGGCTGGGAAATTTCTGCGCCTGCGCCGGCAGGCAGATCAGGCCAAGCGCGGCAAAGGCTGCTGCCAGCCAGGGTTTGAGATCGTACTTCATGTTTTTTCTCCTGTGGGCCGCGCCGCCTTGGCCGGGCGCGGCGATACAAAGAATCCGCAACGGGATCGGCGAACCATGACGGTCCGCGCCATGCCGGCCACCGACCGATCGGCTGCAACCGGCGGCATAACGCCAAGGGTCGATATTCTGAACCCGCACGATCCCGAATAAAACCACATTTCGAATCTATCTGCTATGCTGATTAGACATAGCAGATTTGTCGCCATCGCGCTTGCTTGGGATCACCGGGCTCGCGCATCATGGCGCCCCATGTCCATGGACCTGAAACAACTTGAGTGGTTCGTGCGCGTCGCCGAGCTCGGCAGCTTCACCAAGGCTGCCGCCACGCTCGACATGTCGCAGCCGGTATTGTCGCGCCAGGTGCGCCAGCTGGAAATCGAATTGCAGCAGCACCTCTTGTACCGCAACGGCCGCGGCGTCACGCCCACCGAAAGCGGGCGGCGCCTGCTGGAGCACGGCCGCGGCATCCTGCACCAGGTCGAACTGGCGCGCCAGGAATTGCGCGACCGCGAGGCCACGCCGGTAGGCAAGGTGGTGGTGGGCCTGCCGCCCTCGATCGGCAAGATGCTGACGGTGCGCATGGTGGAACAGTTCCGCGAGCGCTACCCGCAGGCTTCCATCGGCATCGTCGAAGGCCTGTCGGCGGCGATGCAGGAGTGGCTGCTGCTCGGGCGCCTGGACGTTGCCATGCTCTACAACCCCTCGCCCAACCCGCAGCTCGAATTCGAGCGCGTGCGCGCTTCCGAGATGTACCTGATCGGCGCGGGCGAGCGCGCCGCGGCGCGCACCCCCAACGGGCGGCTGCCGGCGAGCGTGCGCATGGCCGACCTGGCGCGCTACCCGCTGATCATCCCCAGCCGGCCCAACGTGTTTCGCAACCTGATCGAAGCCGAATGCGCGCGCCACGACGTGCGCCTCTCGGTGGCCCTGGAGATCGACTCCATCCCCGCGGTGCTCGACTTGGTCGAGCGCGGCTTCGGCTATGCGCTACTGACGCGCGACGCCCTGCAAGGCCATCAGAACACCCACAACCTCGCTGCCGCGCGCATCGTCTCGCCTACCGTGAGCGCGCCGCTGGCGATTGCCACCGCCGCGCAGCGTCCCTTGAGCAGCCTGGCGCGCCACACCATCGCCCTGATCAAATCCGAACTGGCGCAGAGTCCCGCGCGCGAGCCGGTTGTAAAACGCGCGCGCAGCGCCGAACCCCCGCGGCCACGGCGCAAACGCAGCGCCTGACCGCAAGATCCATCCCGACCTCAAACGGAGACAATCATGAAGTCACTCTTTTCCACTCGCCGCGCCGCCTGCCTGGCGCTGGCTGCCGCCGCTGCCCTCGCCTACGCGCCGGCCTGGGCACAAGCCGATTACCCCGGCGGCAAGCCAATCAAGTTCATCGTCCCCTACGTGCCCGGCGGCAGCAACGACATCATCGCCCGCCTGGTCGGCAAGGGCCTGTCGGACACGCTGAAAACCTCGATGGTGATCGAGAACCACGGCGGCGCCGGCGGCAGCATCGGTGTCGACATCGCCGCCAAGGCCGCGCCCGACGGCTACACCATCGTCATCGGCCACGTCGGCACCTTCAGCATCAATCCCTATCTCTACAGCAAGCTGCCCTACGACCCACAGCGCGACTTCGCCCCCATCGGCCTGATCGCCATGATCCCCAACGTGCTGGTGGTCAACAACGACCTGCCGGTGAAAAGCGTGCAGGAGCTGATCGCCCTGGCAAAGAAGGAACCGGGCAAGCTCTCCTACGGCTCCGGCGGCAACGGCAGCGCCGCGCACCTGGCGGTCGAGCACTTCAAGAACATGGCGGGCCTCAATATCGTCCACGTTCCCTACAAGGGCACGGCACCCTCGCTCACCGACCTGATGGCGGGCCAGGTGCAGATGACCATCACCGGCCTGCTGCCGGTCAAGCCCTTCATGGATTCCGGCCGCCTGCGCGTGCTCGCCACCGCCAGCCCGAAGCGCCTGAAATTGCTGCCCAACCTGCCGACCATCGCCGAATCCGGCGTGCCCGGCTACGAAGCCACTCAGTGGTACGGCCTGTTCACCAATGCCAAGGTGCCCGCGCCCATCGTCGCCAAGCTGCATGACGCACTGCGCGCCACCATGAAGTCGCCGGCGATCGCCGACCGACTGGCTGCCGAGGGCGGTGAAGCGCAGGACATGACGATCCCCCAGTTCCGCACTTTCCTCGACGGCCAGGCCAAGCTCTGGGCCGGCATCGTCAAGGTGAGCGGCGCGAAGGCGGACTAAGCAGCGGCAGGCAGGCGCGCCAGTTCGGCGCGCAAGCCGCCGGTGCGCGCCAGGCCGAGCATGCGGAAATCGCACAACAGGCCCCAGGCCGGCCGGCGCGCGAACGGCCGGTTGCCCTGGAACAACGGATGGCTTGCAAGCGCCAGCGCATAGCTGGCGCCGCCGAGGGCGAAGAGCCCCCCCCACCAGACCACGAACACTGAAAGCAATACGCCACCCAGCAAGCCAGCGACAGTGGCGATGTAGTGGCACGCGCGTAGCCGGGCGCGAATGCGCGGCGAGATAAGCCAGCCAATAGGCATCGAAATCACGCCAGGGTGCCATCGTGCTCACCACAGCACTTCGATGTGGCGATTGTTGAAATCAGGGTCCTGCTCGTCGCCGCGAAGGACGCAGTGCATGCCGGGTGGCAGGCCTTTCATGCGAATCTGCTCCCCCTCGGCCACAACGCCGCCGGCGGCTTGGTGCTCGATAAACCGGTTGCACATCTCGATGGCGGCTGCGCGCAGCGCTGCCGGCACCCGATGGACGCTGATGTCGGGACGGCCGAACTTGCGCATGCCGCGCGTGTGCAACCTCTCGGTGCCGTCGGACTCCGGGAAAACCAGGATCACGGCATGCTCGCGCGGGACGGGCAAACCGGGATTGAAAATGCGCTCGCGCCAGACCGATGGCGACCACCACCTGAAATTCTGCGGATCGAAAATGGCCACGCCGCCGCTATCGAGCAGGCATGTGAGCAGGCCCACGACGTCACGCAGATAGTTGAGCGAAGTTGCATCGGCGACATTGCCCTGGACAACCACGCAGCCGGTCTGGGCGGCAATAGCCTTCGCCAGGGCAATGTCGCCGCGCACCAGTTCCTCCCATAGATACCCCTGGCGGAACGAATCGGCCACCTCGGGATGCACGTCCGGCCCATAGGCCATCAAGTCTATGCCCGGGGGAATCCCGTCGCAGCGATATTTGCTGCGTGAGAGCGTCATGCCGGCAGCGTCCGCCCCGTAAACCACGAAAAAAAGAAACGGCAGGCATCCATCATCCGCGTATTGGGGGCGAGGCCAATCGGGCAGGTTGCTCATGATCGATTATTCGTCGAGGAGAATTTGAACCATGCCAAGGGAAGAGGTGGCTTCTTGAGGCCGCGGCCCAGTTATCGCCGCGATTGTGTCACACCGATGATCGGCCCCATCGGCTTGAGTTCGTCGTCGCGCTGCAATTGCGCCGAATACAGGCTGGAGATACTGCCGTCGAGAAACAGCGCGTCACGGCAGTGCAAGTAGTCGCGAAAGAACAGCGCGAATTCGTAGAAATTCACCGAACCGTCGCTGATGGCGAAGACCACGCGTTGCGGCGCGACGATGCCCACACCGTTGCGCACGCGCAGGGAATCCGAATCCGGCAAAAAGCGCGGATGGACCTGGCCGTCGATCAGGAGCATCGGCCCGGACTGCGTTGCCAGTTGCGGCGCCACACCGGCCTGGGCGTAGCGCTCGGTGGTCAGGATGCCGGCGCCCGCTGTGGAAACATAGAACACGCCATTGGGCTTGAGCAGGAAATTGACGTTGCCCGCGGGCGCGGTATTGAGCGGCGCGAGCTGCTTGCCTTCGGCGACGTAGAGCCCTACCGGCGCACCGTCCGGGTGGTACATGCCGGCGTTCATCGCGAATTCGAGTTGCTCGCCGCGCGCGTCCAGATGCCGCTGCAGCGCCTTGAAGCGGGTGAAGGGCGAACCACTGTCGTCGCGCAGGAACAATTGCAGGCGCTCGCGCGCCAGATCGACTTCGCAGATGGTGTAGCGCTTGTCGCGGAACTGCGTGGCGCTGCATTCGACCGCGCAGCTCAGCGCCGGCGCCAGGAAAAGAAAAAGCGCCGCGGCCAGGCCGAGGCGCTTCATCATTCCCACGCTTGCAGCAGGATCAGGCAGTGCCGCCGACGGTGAGCCCGTCGATGCGCAGGGTCGGCTGGCCCACGCCCACCGGCACGCTCTGGCCTTCCTTGCCGCAGGTGCCGACACCGGAGTCGAGCTTCATGTCGTTGCCGATCATTTTCACCATTTTCAGCGACTCTGGGCCGCTGCCGATCAGGGTCGCGCCCTTCACCGGATAGGTGATCTTGCCGTCTTCGATCATGTAGGCCTCGGAGGCGGAGAAGACGAACTTGCCGTTGGTAATGTCGACCTGGCCGCCGCCGAAATTCTTCGCGTACAGGCCCTTTTTCACCGACTTGATGATTTCCTCCGGTTCACGGTCACCGTTCAGCATGTAGGTGTTGGTCATGCGCGGCATCGGCACATGGGCGAAGGATTCGCGGCGACCATTGCCGGTGGGCTTCATTTTCATCAGGCGGGCGTTGAGCGCGTCCTGGATGTAGCCCTTGAGAATGCCGTCCTCGATCAGCGTGGTGCAGTTGGTGGCATTGCCCTCGTCATCGATGTTGAGCGAACCGCGACGATCGGCGATCGTGCCGTCATCCACTACCGTGACGCCCCTGGCGGCAACACGCTCGCCGATGCGCCCGGAGAAGGCCGAGGAGCCCTTGCGGTTGAAGTCGCCTTCCAGGCCGTGGCCAATTGCCTCGTGCAGCAGGATGCCGGGCCAGCCGTTGCCCAGCACCACGTTCATGGTGCCGGCCGGCGCCGCGCGCGCCGTGAGATTGGTGATGGCGGCATGCACCGCCTCCTTGGCGTATTGCATCAGGATGTCGTCGGTGAAATAGCCGTAGTCGAAGCGCCCGCCGCCGCCGTAGCTGCCGGTTTCGCGGCGGCCATTTTCTTCAGCGATCACCTGCACCGACATGCGGATCAGGGGCCGCACGTCGGCCGCCATCAGGCCGTCGCTGCGCGCCACCAGAATCACCTCGTAGGTGCCGCCGAGGGAAGCCATTACCTGCGTTACGCGCGGATCCAGCGAGCGCGCCATTTTTTCCACGCGCTCAAGCAGTTTCACCTTGGCATCAGCCGGCAGCGAGGCCAGCGGATCCAGCGGGGCATAAAGTTTCTTTGCCGCACCGGCGGCGGACTTCACCGACTTCGATTGCCCCTGGCGCGCGATCGCCGCGGTAGCCGCAGCCGCGTCATTCAGCGCGGCCAGCGAAATCGCGTCCGAGTAGGCAAATGCCGTCTTTTCGCCCGATACCGCGCGCACGCCCACGCCCTGCTCGATGTTGAAGCTGCCCGACTTGACGATGCCCTCTTCCAGGCTCCAGCCCTCGGAGCGCACATACTGGAAGTAGAGGTCGGCGTAGTCGATCTTGCGCTGGAACATGGAATCCAGCACGCCGTTCAGCTTGGCAGCATCCAGCCCGTTGGGTGTCAGCAGCAGGGATTCGGCGGTGGCCAGGTGGGCGATGTCGGGGGAGACGACTTGCATGGAGAACTCCGGGAGTAAGTCTGTTGCAGATGGGGGCGCTGAGGGGGATTAAAAGCGGTGCCTAAGATGGCAATTCAAGTCGCCGTCAGGCCAGGGTCTTGTGTTGCAGCGCCGGCAGGGCCTCGCGGCATTCGGCCAGGTGATCCAGGTCGATTTCCGCGCTGACGAAGCCGGCGCCGGTCATGCGTTCATCCAGCACTTCGCCCCAGGGATCGACGATCATGCTGTGCCCGTGGGTAGTGCGGCCGTTGGGGTGCTTGCCGCCCTGCGCCGGCGCCAGCACATAGGCAAGGTTTTCGATCGCGCGTGCGCGCAGCAGGGGTTCCCAGTGCGCCTGGCCGGTGGTGGCGGTAAAGGCCGAGGGCACCAGGATCAGGTCGACGCCGGCGTACTGCCGGTACAACTCGGGAAAGCGCAGGTCGTAGCACACCGAAAGCCCGATGCGCCCGAACGGCGTATCCACGGCCACGGGACTGTTTTCGCCGTGCTCGATGGTGCGCGCCTCGTCGTAGCGTTCCTGGTGACCATCGGGGTGGGTGCGCGAAAAGCCGAACAGGTGGATCTTGTCGTAGCGCGCGACGATCTTGCCGTCGCTGTCGAACACCAGCGAGGTGTTGAGTATCTTGTGCGGGTTGCCGGAATCGATCGGCAGGGTACCGCCGACAATCCATATCTTGTGGCGCCGCGCCGCTTCGCGCAGGAAATCCTGGATCGGGCCGCTGCCGCAGGTCTCGCGCGCGGCCAGCTTGTCGGTGTCCTTCATGCCGAGCAGGCAGAAGTATTCGGGCAGCGCCACCAGTTGCGCGCCGGCATCCGCGGCGCGCGCCAACAGGCCGCCGGCCGCGTCCAGATTTTCCGCGACCACCGGGGTGGACACCATCTGGATGCCCGCGATCCTGAATTTTCGCTCGCCCATGCGTCTATTATCCGCCAGCCGGCGGGTTTTGCACGGCCTGCCCGGCCGGCGCACTTTGCGCAGCGCCCTGCGGCGGGGTTTCGCTGCCCTCTTCCTCGCCTTCCTTGCCGTCGACCTTGCCGCCACCGCGCACCGTCCGCAGCTGCACCACCTTCGGGTTGGCCCAGGTGCCGGTAACCGCGTATTCGAGCGAAAACACCTTGGAGATCGGCCCTTTCAGTGCAAACTGCGCCAGCCAGGTACCGAGGCCGACCAGAGGATTGACGAGCCCCACGCCTACCAGGATGGCCGAACTCATGCCGCCTGTCAGGTCGGGCAGCACCACCAGCTTGAGGTTCTGGGTTTCATGCGCCAGGTCGACGGTGCCGCTCATCAGCGCGGCGGCCGATACGCTCGCCATCTTGAAATCGGTGGTCGTCAGAACACCGCGGTCGATGCTGCTATTGGCCGCCACCTCGTTGAAGGCGAAGCCCTTGGAAAAAATGTCGCGGAAATCCCCGGTCAGGCGCTGCGTCAGGGCCTGCAGGCTCATGATGCCGAGCAGCCTGCTGGCATTTGAATCGACCTTGAGGAACTCGCCTTTTTTCACCTCAAGCTTGAGGTCACCGGACAAACTGGGATAGTCGATCGACAATGGCGAGCCGTCCCAGCCCACCTTGCCTTTGAGGCTGCCATTGCCGTTGCGCACCGCGCCGGTGAACCCCAGGCGGTCGAGCAACTTGCCGACATCGTGCGCCTCCAGGTCGAACTTGAGGTCGATGTGGCGCCGCGTGTCGCCGCTGCGATGTACGCGCCAGGCGCCGTCGCCCGTGAGCGTGCCGTCCGGATTTTCCAGGGCCACTTTTTTCAGCGTCCATTCGCCGCGCTGCGCGTTCACGGCCAGCAGGGTGAGCTTGCCGAATTTCTTGTTGTTGGCCTCGAAGTTGTCGGCCGTGAGGTCGATGGCCGGCAGGTCATCCGGCGCACGGTCGAGCACGTTGCCCACCTGGGAGGCGTCGCCCGGCGGAACCACCAGGTTTTTCAGGCGCGCCACCACGCTGGTCTGCGCCGCGGTGGCGCCGCCGCGATAGGTGATGTCGCCGGTGACCTCGTTCGAAGCGACATTGAGATTCCAGGCGCCGCTATCCACGCTGCCGCTTACTTTCACTTGATGCAGGGTGCGGCCGAACGCGGAAAGCATATCGGTATGCAGATTCAGGCTGGCGATATTCAGCGTGGCCGCGGCGCTTTGCCGTGCTGGCGTGCCGCCAGCGACACCGGAAGCGCCCGCCGACGGCGCCGGCGCGTCAAACAGGCGGCGCTTCCAGTCGTCGACATCGATTTTCGACGCCTCCACGCTTACCGCCAGGCCGGAACGTGGCAGCGGCGGCGGGGCATCGCCGATACCGATGGCGCCACGTGCCAGCACCATGCTGTCGCCCACCGGGCGACGCTGCAGGCGCACGCTGCCGACCTTGCCCAGCGTGACGTTCATTTCGTCCTCGCCGCGCGCCGGCAGCGCGGTTTTCACCACCTTGAGCGGCATGATCTCGCCCATTGCCTTACCCAGCGGTGCCGGCAGGTCGATGGCAACGCCGGCCAGATTCGTTTCGACGGTGATCTCCGGCGCTTTCTTTTTCAGGTTGAGCACCGCGCGCCACGGCGCGCCGCCGGAGGCACGCGCGAAGGCCGGCTCGTTGAGCCAGCTGCGCAGGCCGGGCACGGTGAAATTGCCCTGCGCGTTGAGCAGGATGGCGCCGCCGTCACGCGAACCGCCGTTGAGCGCGAAATTGCCGCCCAACGCCTCACCGTGGAAATTCTTGAAATTCACGCCCTTTTCGTTGAAATCAACGTTGCCGTTCACCTTCGCCAGCTGCGGCAGGCCTTCGTCGAGCTTGAGGTCGGCATTGATGAACTGGTATTGCCCGGTGATCTTGACCTTGGACGAATCCTCGATCGGCATGCTGAGCTTGATGGCGAGCTTGCCGTTGCCATTGCCGCGCAGGGTCTGGGTGAAACCATCGATATAGCGATCGACCGGGCTGGAAGCGACGTAATCGAGGAAGGCGGAGGTGGGGCCTTCGGCGGCGCCCTGCACCTCCAGGAGGTGCGGGTGCGCACTCAAATCGGGGATGCGCACGTCGACGCGCGTCAGCTTGGCGTTACGCGTGACGGCGTTCTGCGTGTGCAATTCCATCGAATTGCCCTCGAAGACGAGATCACCGCGAATCTTTTCCACCCGCGGCCAGCCCTCCGAGAACACCATGCCGATATCGCGCGTCTTCACGGTGACGCGGAACAGGCCGGTCTTCGGATTGAGATAGGGAAAGTCGCGCAGGTTGCCGCGCAGGGTCAGGCGCACGTCGTCGGCACCGCCCTCGTCGATCGCGCCCTTGAGCCAGGTGCGCGTATGCGACCCGGTGGACAGCGGCATGTAGCGCCAGACGCGCCGCGCGTCGGCGCGGTCGAGATGCCCGCGCAGATCGACGTAGCCGGGGGTGCCGGGAATGGCGCGGTAGACGCCGGAGAGCGTGCCGGAAAGGTCGGCGTTGCTGAAGGCGATGTTATCGAGCGAGAGTTCCAGGCGGTCGGCGGGGAAGGTCCATTTCGCCTGTGCGCTCAAGGTGTCGAGATCCACTTTCGGATCTTCGAACACCGCCGGCAGTTGCAGCGCGGCACCTTTGCTGGCGAGGTAAAGCGAGCCGCCTTTCTCATTGGCATCCAGCGAACCGGAGAAGCCGGCAAAGCCGGGAATCTGGTCGCGCGCATCCAGCGCAAGATTGGAAAAACGCCCGCGCGCGGTGTAGGCCTGCGGATGGGAAAAGGCGCCTGTCCAGGCGAGGCGGAAGTCGTTGACCGAGCCGCGCGGGTTGTATTGCTGCAGGGCCTGGCGCACCTGCGCATCCAGCGGCAAGTGCTCGACCAGGCGCGCGAGGATTTCCAGGTCCAGCGAATTGGCCTGCATCTCGACGCGCTGCGGCTCCTTGTCGTGCGCGGCGGTGGTCTTGAGGGAAAAATCGGCCGGGTTGAGCATCAGCCCGGCGGCGGTGGCGAGCGCCACCTGCTTGCCACTGACTTCGAAGCCGGTAACGGTCTTCTTGCCGATCTGCAGGAAGCCGATACCCAGCCCGCCGCTGGCGATCTCGCGCGCCGACAGGCGGCCGCTCAGGCGCGCCAGTTCCAGCAGCGGCAGGTCGCTGCGCAAGCGCACTGCCGCATTTGCCAGCGAAACGTCGGCGGTGAAATGCTCCAGGCGATCGCCCTTGAAACCGGCCCAGGCACGCACGCCGCCGGCGCCGGCCTGCACGTCGGCGGGATAATCGAGCCAGGCGCGCCAGGCGGCAAGGTCGATATAGGCCAGGTTGGCGTAGACCTCGCCGTTCCACGAGCGCAACTGGTTCAGGGTGTTGCCGGAGAGATCGGCGCGCAGGTCCAGGCGCGAAGCCAGCGCCCGCGGCGGGTCGGCGGAAAGGCCGAAACGGTGGTGGCTGCCGCTGTTTTCCAGCACCAGGCTGATGTTGCCGAGCGCCAGCTCGGGTGCGTTGCGCGCCTCGTCGTTCCAGCGCAGGCGCGAGTCGCGGATGATGATGCGCCGCTGCGACAGGATCCAGTCCGAGCCGCCTTCATCCGTGCCCGACTTGAGTTCGATGCCGCCGATCAGGAATTTGCCATCCTTCTGGCGCCGGATGTCCAGATCGGCGCCGTAGACGTCCAGTTCGTGCAGGCGCAGTTCGGCGCGCGGCACCGACCACCACGACACAGCAATCGATACAGTGGGCAGGGTAAGCGCGGCGCGGCCGCTGGCGTCCAGCACCTTGACGTCGCCCAGGTCGAGCTGCGGATGCAGGCCCTGCCAGCCGGCGACGATCGAGCCGATGGAGACTGGCGCCCCGAGGGCGTGCGTCAACGTCGATTCAATCCGCGGCTTGTAGTTTTCAATGTGCGGCAGGATGACGAAACGCAGCGCCAGCACCGACAAGGCGAACAGGAAAAACACGCCCCAGAACGCCCACTCCAGCACCACAAAAATGCCCCACAGCCCACGGCGCACGCGCGGATCGACGGACTCGATCTCGGAATCGAGTTCGGCTTCGATTTCCTCGACGACTTTCATCGCGCCATCCATCTTCCGGCCTCGCGCAACGCCCCGCCCCAACGCGCCTTGCCCGCTTTCTCGCCGGCAGGCGACACCCGGCTGCCGAATCTGGCCGCGCAGGGGATAATCACAGCTTCAGGCATCTATCCGGCTTTTCCGCGATGGGTAAGGTCTTGTTGGCGATTTCTCGGGCACCCGGCCGCGGCAACAGGCTCGACCGATGCGGCCCCGTAGCCGGGTGCCTGCCCGCGGCAGGCTTGCGCGCCAAATCCGCCCGGCCCGTCGATATACTGTTTGATGAGACAAGACTGTAGCATAGGCCTTTCCCCCGCATCGGCGGCCCCAGGCCCTCCTTAGCCACATTTACAATTGGAAACATCACTCACTCTCGCGGCCGCGTTTTCCACCTATGCGCGCAACGCGCTCGCCGCCCGTCCGGACCTGGCCGCGCGCATCGATGCCGGGCGCCCCTTTTCACGCGAACGCATGCGTTCGAGCCTCGCCGCGCTGGCGCCCGCCGAACTGGACGCAGGTCTGCGCCGCCTGCGCCGCGAGGTGATGCTCACGGTGATGGCGCGCGACCTCGACGGCAGCGCCGACCTGGCCGAGGTGACCGCCACCATGACCGCGCTGGCGGAAGAGGCGATCGCTGCCGGCCTCACCGCCGCGATGGCCGAAACACGGCAGCGCTATGGCACGCCGATGGGCGCCGAGGGTGGCCAGCCGCAGCAGTTGCACGTGGTGGGCATGGGTAAGCTGGGCGGCGGCGAACTCAACGTCTCTTCCGACATCGACCTGATCTTCGTCTACCCCGAGGAAGGCGAGACTGCGGGCGGCGTGGTCAGCGTAAGCAACCAGGAATATTTCCAGGTGGTGGGCAAGCGCCTGATCGGCATGCTGTCGGAAATGACGGCCGACGGCTACGTATTCCGCGTCGACATGCGCCTGCGTCCCTGGGGCGACGGACCGCTCGCAATGAGCTTCGGCGCACTGGAGAACTACTTCGTCGCCCACGGCCGCGACTGGGAGCGCTACGCCTGGATCAAGGGGCGAGCTCTGACCGGCGACAACGTGACGGGTCTAGACGACACGGTGCGCCCCTTCGTGTTCCGCCGCTATCTCGACTTCGGCGCCATCGATTCGCTCAAGGGCCTGCACGCGCAGATCAAGCGCGAGGTGGCGCGGCGCGAACTGGCGGACCACGTCAAGCTGGGGCCGGGCGGCATCCGCGAGATCGAATTCATCGCCCAGGCGCTGCAGATGATCCGCGGCGGGCGCGAGCCGCGCCTGCGCATCCGTCCCACGGTGCCGGTGCTGAATGAACTGGTGGCGCTGAACCAGATGCCGCGCGCCGCGGCCGACCAGTTGATCGCCGCCTACGACTTCCTGCGCCGCGTCGAGCACCGCCTGCAATACGCGGAAGACCAGCAGACCCATACCCTGCCTCGCGGCGACGAGTCGCGCGCACGACTGGCGCAAGCGATGGGTTGCGTCGATTACGCCGAATTCCTGCGCGTGCTGGACGCGCATCGCGACACCGTGCGCGGGCATTTCGAAACCGTGCTGGGCGACCCGGCGCCGGTGACATCCAGCAGCGGCGGCGCGGTCGACTGGCAACAGGCGCTCACCGCGCAGGGCTTCGAGGAACCCGCCGAACTGGCGCGCCTGCTCGAATCGACGCTGACCGGCGCTCGCGCCCGGCGCCTGGCCCAGGGTGCGCGCGAGCGGCTGGAAGCGCTGGTCGGCCCGCTGGTCGGCGCCGCTCACGATACCGCCGCCCCCCGGCTCGCGCTCACGCGCCTGCTCACCTTCGTCGAGAACATCGCCTCGCGCTCGGGCTACCTGGCACTGTTGTCGCAATCGCCGCCGGCCCTGGCGCGCCTGGCCAAGCTCCTGGGCGCTTCTGGCTGGGCGGCGCAATACCTCGGCAGCCATCCCATCCTGCTGGATGAACTGATCGACGAGCGCACGCTCTATGCCGCGCAGGACCTGCCGGCCTACGGTATCGCACTGCAGGCGCAGTTGCAGGCACAGGCCGGCGACATCGAGGCGCAGATGAACGCCGCGCGCGAGGCGCATCACACCGCGGTATTCCGCATTTTGGCGCAGGACCTGCAAGGCTTGCTGACGATTGAAAAGCTGGCCGATCTGCTCTCGGAGGTAGCCGATCGCACCCTCGAATGCGTGCTCGCCGCCTGCTGGGCGGCGCTGCCGAAGCGCCATCGCGAGACGCCGCGCTTTTCCATCGTCGCCTACGGCAAGCTGGGTGGCAAGGAACTGGGTTACGCCTCCGACCTCGACCTGGTTTTTCTATACGACGACGAGGACGAGCATGCCGCCGAGAACTACGCGCGCCTGGCGCAAAAGCTGCTCACCTTCCTCGAAACCCGCACCACCGCCGGCCGCCTGTTCGAGACCGACACGCGGCTGCGCCCGGACGGCGATGCCGGTCTCCTGGTGAGCAGCATCTCCGCCTTCCGCCGCTACCAGGAAACCCGCGCCTGGCTATGGGAACACCAGGCGCTGACACGCGCGCGCTTTTGCGCCGGCGATGCCGCCATCGGCGCGGCGTTCGAGAATGAACGCAAGCACATCCTCACTCTGCAGCGTGATGTCGCCAAGCTGAAAGAGGAAGTGCGCGGCATGCGCAAGAAGATGCACGATGGCCACCCCAACCGCAGCCAGCTGTTCGACCTGAAGCACGACGAAGGCGGCATGGTGGACATCGAATTCTGCGTGCAGACCCTGGTATTGGCCCACTCGCGCGAACATCCGGCGCTGATCGGCAATCTCGGCAACATCGCCTTGTTGGGCCTGGCGGCGCAGGCCGGCCTGCTGGACGCCGAAATCGCGCGCGCCGCCGCCGATGCCTACCGCAGCTACCGTGCGCACCAGCACGCGCTACGCCTGAATGGTGCGGAGTACGCGCGCATCGACCCGGCGCTGTGCGCGAATGAAATCGCCATCGTCAAGCGCCTCTGGGCCGCCGTGCTCGGCGCCTGAGGCGGCAGCGCGAATTCACGGAGATCCCATGTCCCGATCCCACGCGGCGCATCTGGTCAAGGTCTTTCCCGCCGGCGAGAACGGCGGCAATCGCGCGCCCATCGTGCTCGACGCGCAGGGCATGAGTGACGAGGCCATGCGCGGCGTGGCGCGCGCCTACGGCCATGAAAGCGGCTTTGTGCTGCCGCCGGCAGCGGGCTCGGGCGCCGATTTCCGCATGCGCTATTTCGTGCCGCAGCACGAGATGGAAATGTGCGGCCACGCCACCGTCGGCGCGCTCTGGCTGTTGCGCAAGACCGGGCGCTGGACCAGCACCGCGGCCATCGTGCAGACCCCCTTGGGCCCGGTGCGCGGCCATGTACGCAACGCCGGCAGCGCCGA
Source organism: Burkholderiales bacterium (assembly GCA_036498945.1). Classification (GTDB taxonomy): domain Bacteria; phylum Pseudomonadota; class Gammaproteobacteria; order Burkholderiales; family JAEUOS01; genus JAQGMJ01. The sequence goes on from DASYEQ010000105.1 coordinate 36,584, forward strand.
CGAATTCGTCGAGATCACCCAGCCCGCCGGAAAATTGCAGGCCATCGAAGACGCGGCCCATCTCGCGGCGATCGCCCGCGTGCTGCGCGTCGCGCCCGGCGAGATCGCACCGCTGCCGGTCTACAACGCCGCCACCAGCCGCATCAAGACCCTGATCGCCCTGCGTTCGGTGGCCGCGCTGGACGCGCTGGCGCCGGATTTTTCCGCCGTCGAAGCGCTGTGCGAAGCCATCGGCTCGACCGGCCTCTACCCGTTCGCCGTCGAATCGCGCGAGCAGCGCATCTTCCATGCGCGCCAGTTCCCCAAATCCTCCGGCTACCCGGAAGATGCCGCCACCGGCATCGCCGCCGCAGCGCTGCTGTTCGGCCTCGCCTCGTACGGCCTGGTACCGGTTGACGGCGACAATGTCACCATCAACCAAGGCCGCGCCATGGGCGCGCCCTCGGCGATCCGCCTGCGCGTCGAGCTCGACGCCGCGGGCAAGGCGATCGGCTGCTTCCTGGGCGGCGCCGTCAGCGACTAAAGCAGGCGCTCCAGCGCGTGCAACGCCAGCATGCCGCCGATGATCGCCGGCAAGGTGGAGCGCGCCAGCACCGCAATGGTGAAGCCGAACAGGCCGGCGATCAGGCGCACGTTGTCGAGCGAGATATCGATCTGCCCATGCGCGATGAAAAGATCAGGCATGGCGATCGCCGACAACGCTGCCGCCGGCGCGTACTTCAGCGCACGCTGCACCTTGGGCGGCAGGCTCAACTTCCCCGAGAGCAAAATGAAGCCGGCGCGGTTGAGGATGGTCACCGCCGCCATGCCGAGGATGATCAGCCACAGCCCCCAGCCGTATTCGCCGATGTGATTGACGGTGTCGCTCATGCCGCTTTCGCCTTGGGCGCAAACACGCGCTCGGCCCCGACACCCGCGCCGATGCCGGCCAGCGCCCCCGCCAGCAGGCCCAGCTTCATCGGCAGGCCGGAAGCCAGCAGTGCCACTGCGCCGCCCGTTGCCGTCGCCACGAGATCAGGCTTGCTGCGCACGAAGGGCGCCAGCAGCGCCAGGATGCCGAGCGTCGCCGCGAACTCAAGCTGCCATTCCGGCGGCACCTTGGCGCCTGCGATCACGCCAATGGCCGCGGTCAGCAGCCAGACAGAGGCGACCGTCACGCCGCTGCCGAGAAAATAGTACTGGCGATAAGCCATGTCCGGCTTGCCGGCGACACGGCGCAGGAACAGCGCAAAGCCGGTGTCGGTCATGAAATAGCCCAGCACCCACTTCCAGCGCATCGGCAGGTGCTTGAAATACGGCGCGGCAGTGGCGCTGTAGATCACGAAACGCAGGTTGATGATGAAAGCGGTGAGCACCACCACTGCCCCCGGCGCGCCCGATACCAAGAGCGGCAGCGAAGCGATCTGCGCGGTGCCGGCGAACACCATGGTGGTCATCGCCACCGCCGCCGCTGCGGACAGGCCAGCCGCCTTGGTCGCGATGCCGGTCACCAGACCGAAGGGGACGGTGCCGAAAAGAAACGGCACCACCGCGCGCATGCCGCCGAACAGCGCCTCGCGCCCGGAGGCGTATTGATAGCCGCTGTTGCCGGGTTCGGCTTCGGGATGTGCCGCGACCTCGCGTTCTATGCCTTCCTCGGCGGGGTCGGCTGCAAGCGCCGCAGCCGCCTGCGCGTCGAATGTCGGTGCGGCAGAAGCCTGCGCATCGGGCGGCGTCTGCGCCGGCCGACTCTCTTCACTCATGCAGCAACCGCCGCCACGCGGCGCACGCGCGCCAGCCAGAGAATGGCGCAGGAGACGATCACCAGGAACGGCAGCGCGCCGTAGTTGAGAATCTCCCAACCCTTGGAAGTCACCAGCGCACCCGAAGAAAACGAGGAGGTCGCCATGGTGAGGAAGATCATGAAATCGTTCGCCCCTTGCGTCTTGGTCTTTTCTTCCGGCCGGTAGGCTTCGGTGAGCAGGGTGGTGCCGCCGATGAACAGGAAGTTCCAGCCCACGCCGAGGGTCATCAGCGCGATCAGGAAGTTGTGCACTTCCACGCCGGAAAGCGCGATGCCGACACAGGCAAACATCAGCATCGCGCCGGTGAACATGACGTTGAGCACGCCGAAGCGCCTGATCAGCGAGCCGGTGAAAAACGACGGCAGGAACATGCCGATCACATGCCACTCCAGCACCAGCACCGCCTTGTCGAAGGGGTGGCTGCACATCTTCATGGCGATCGGCGTGGCCGTCATCAACAGGTTCATCACGCCGTAGCCCACCACCGCGCCCATGCAGGCGACGACGAACACTGGCTGGCGCATGATCTCGGAAAGCGGCCGCCCGCCCGCCGCCCGCTCCGCCGCGCTTTGCACCGGAAAGCGGATCATCTGGATCACCACCAGCGAGAGGATGGCGAACACCACCAGCACCAGGTAGGACCCGGCATAGGTCACCGACAACCAGTCCTTGGAATAGCGCGACAGGTTGGGCCCGACGATGCCGCCGACGATCCCGCCCGCCAGGACCAGGGAGATCGCGCGCTCCTTGAACGCCGGCGCTGCCACATCGGCCGCGGCGAAGCGGTACAACTGCCCGCAGGCGTTGTACACCCCCACCAGCCCCGCGCCCAGGCACAGCACCGGGAACGCCTTGTAGTAGCAGCCGGCCGCGCACAGCAGCACGCCGACCATGCCGAACAAGGTGCCGACCGTAAACCCCACCTTGCGCCCGCGGTGCTTCATGATGCGCGCGATCGGCGCGGTGGCCAGCGCCGAGCCGATCACGTAGGAAGTCACCGGCAGCGTGGCCAGCGCGACAGACGGCGCAAGCAGCAGGCCGACCAGCCCGTGCACCGCAATCATGGTGGTGTTGTTGATGAACAGCAGGGCCTGCGCCGCCATCAGCAGGAAAACGTCGCGCTTGCTGGCGGCCTCGATCGGGGAATCGGCACTCATTTTTGTCTCAGGACGGTATGGCTGCGTTGTATTTCTATTTACGGGGACGAGGAACTACGGAGACGAACCCACCCGGCGCCCAGTATAAGGCGTTGATGATGCACGGGCCAGCGCGCGCACGCTACTCGCCTTCGTACGCGCTCTGGCGCAGCTCGGTGAACGCGCCGCCCACATACTTCAGCACCTTGAGATTGCCGCCGCTGAAATAGCGCGCGCGCAGGACGATCTCGTCGACACCGTCGCCATCCAGGTCCACCGCCGCCACCACCTGCGCCACATAGCTGCCGGCGCGGTTGGCTGCCTCGCCGCCGCTGGGGCCCGCCGAAAACAGCGCCGGCCCCTCGCCCGCATTGGGTTCGCGCACGATCAGATTGAGGGTGTTGTACGCCTCGCCTTTGCGGCCGTCGGGGGTTTTTCCGTCGTTGATCGCGCCCACCAGACTCAGCTTTTGCGGCGCGCCGCCTTTCTCCAGCACCGCGGTAAAGGCCTGGCCGTACACCTGGGTATACCCCGGCAGCAGTTTTTCCACGCGCGCCTTCCATGCCGCCGGCGCTCCCGCCATTTCCGAGAAACGCGGGTCACCGACACCGTCCGGTCCGGTGAGCCCATAGGCACGCCAGTCCGGCGCCGCCATGCGCAGCATCAGCGGCCGCGGCGGCAGCGTGGCGAATGCCAGCACGTCTTCTTCGGCCACATAGCCCGGCGCTTCAGTGCCCGCTTCCGCCAGGTACCAGCAGGCACTACGCTCGCTTTCATCCTCGCGCGCGATCGCCGCCACCCGCGGAAGGACCCGTTCCACGTAGCGTCCGCGCAAGTCGCTGACGCCGAACACCAGACGCGCGTTTGGCGGCACAAAGCGCTCCGGCTTGAATGTCCCCGGCAACAAGGTACCGGCTACCTGCGGCGCGCGTTTCAAGGCGGCGGCGCGCGCCGCGCACGCCTCACGCCCTGCCGGCACCTCGAGAAAAGCGTGGTTATGCGTATCGACGAAGCCGATCCACCACTGGCCTTCCTGTGCTTGCGCCACGCTCCCCACCAGAAGCGCCACCCACGCGATGCGGCGCGTCAAACTTCCCAGTCTCAACGATTCTCCTCCGCGAACGGATTGTCGCTACGCCGCGACCATTGCTTGCGCAGCAGGCAGGCGCCCCAGGCAAGCGCGGCGAGCATGATGCTCCAGCCCAGCGCCGCGAAGCCCATGCCGATGCCGCGCGCGTGGCGCAGCAGGCCCATGTCGCCGAACAGGTTCTGCCAATCGTGGCTGTCGCGGTCGGCGCCGGTGCCGCCGCCCAGGAGCGGCATCTGCGGGTCAAAGGCGTCGTACATGTAGATGGCCACATCGACCACCGAAAATCCGGCCAGCCAGATGAACAGCGCCGCGCCGAACGGGTCGCGCCGCTGGATCAGCAGGCTGCCGGCGACGATCAGGGGTACCAGCACCTGGTTGAGGGAGCCGCCGAGGGTGGTGATGAAGCGCCCGAACAGCATGAAGATCACGTGCCCGGCCTCATGGAAGATCAGCAGGATGCCGTGCAGGAAATTGCTGGCAAATGCGCCGGAAGCCACATGGGTGTCCTTGAACAGAAACACCGACCACAGGGCGACGATCGCCAGGGTGGCGGCGCGCCCGTACCAGTACACGTCCGACACCTCGTCAGGCACGTGCACCAGCAGGCTGCGGAAGTGGGCCCACCGGCCGGATTGGCCAGGCTCCCCCTGGTCCATCGTCAGGGCGGGCGGCAGCGATGATGCGGCAACGGCCGACGCGGCGCGCGGCGCCATCCGGACATCGGGCTTGGCAACACCGAATTTGGCAAGGATGATGCCGCAGGCCGGGCAGGCCGCCGGCATCGCCTGATTGGCGGGCAGCGGAGCGTGACCGCACTTCGGGCACTTGGCGTACATGGCTTCCAGCCCCTCTCCGGCCGCAAAGTCCTGCGCATAAGCGCTTGAAGTCGGAGATTATAGGTGCGAATCGGCTAAAATAAGGGGTTTTCGCACCCATTACACTCTGGAGAAAAGCATCATGTCGATGGCCGACCGCGACGGGTTCATCTGGTTCGACGGCAAACTCGTCCCCTGGCGCGAGGCGAACACCCACGTGCTCACCCACTCGCTGCATTACGGCCTGGCCGTGTTCGAGGGCGTGCGCGCCTACAACACCGTCTCCGGCACCCAGATCTTCCGCCTGTCCGAGCACATCGATCGCTGGTACAACTCGGCGAAGATCTACATGATGGACATGCCCTACAGCAAGCAGGAGATGATGGAAGCGCACAAGGAAGTGGTGCGCGCCAACAAGCTCGACTCCTGCTACCTGCGTCCGATCGCCTACTACGGCTCGGAAAAAATGGGCGTCTCCCCGATCGGCAACACGGTGCACGTGGCGATCGCCGCCTGGCCCTGGGGCGCCTACCTCGGCGAAGAAGGCCTGACCAAGGGTATCCGCGTCAAGACTTCCTCTTACGCCCGTCACCATGTGAATGTGACGATGGCGCGAGCCAAGCTCTCGGGCACCTACACCAACTCGATCCTCGCCAACCGCGAAGCCACCATGCACGGCTACGACGAGGCGCTGCTGCTGGACGTCGACGGCTTCGTCGCCGAGGGCGCGGGCGAGAACGTGTTCGTGATCAAGAACGGCGTGGTCTACGAGCCGGAGATCGCCTCCGCGCTGATGGGCATCACCCGCTCCTCCATCATCACCATCTGCAATGATCTCGGCATCGAAGTGCGGTCGCAGCGCCTCACGCGCGACGACATCTACATCGCCGACGAAACCTTCTTCTCCGGCACCGCCGCCGAAGTCACGCCGGTGCGCGAGCTCGACGGCCGCACCATCGGCATCGGCCGCCGCGGCCCGATCACCGAGAAGATCCAGTCTGCGTTCTTCGACATCGTGAACGGCAAGAACAAGAAGTACGCCAAGTGGCTGAGCCCGGTGGGCGCGGCCAAGGGAAAGAGCGGCTCTTCCAAGAGCGCGGCCAAGCCGGCCAAGAAGGCGGCGAAAAAAGGCAAGAAGTAATCAGCAAGGAGAGCGTTGCAATGAGCACCACCACCCAGCAGGCGCCCGTGGAACTCGAGGCCAAGGATCTCCCGGCTTTTTGCCCGAACAAGGCCATGACCTTGTGGAGCGAACACCCGCGCGTGTTCCTTGACGTCGCCACCAACGGCCACGCCAAGTGCCCATACTGCGGCACCGAGTACACCCTGAAGGGCGGCCCGGCCAAGCACGGGCACTGAAGCACCGGCGGGCGCATTCGTGAGAACGCGCCCGCCCAGTTTGCCGCCCGCTTCAGGCATCCGTTCCCTTTCGCCGCATTTTTCCTCATGAGCGCCCCGCGACTCCTGATCGTGGCGCCCAACTGGCTGGGCGACAGCCTGATGGCCCAGCCCCTGCTCACGCGCTTCAAGGCGAAAGCGCCGCGTATCGCGATCGACGTACTGGCGGTGCCGGCGGTAGCGCCGGTGTTCAAGCGCATGCCCGAAGTCGAGCAGGTGATCGAAGCCGATTTTCGCCATGGCCGCTTCGGCCTGGCCGAACGCTGGCGCCTGGGGCAGCGCCTGGCCGGGCGCTACGGCCAGGCCATCGTGCTGCCGAATTCCTGGAAGTCGGGCCTGGTGCCGTTTTTCGCCAGCATCTCCTTGCGCATCGGCTACATCGGCGAATCGCGCTATGGCCTGATCAACCTGCCGCACAAGAATCCGAAAAAGAACGCCCCGCGCGCGCCGATGGCGCGCTTCTACGCCCAGCTTTCCGAACCACCGGCCAAGACCCTGCCGGATGAACTCACCTCGCCCCGCCTGATCAGCGACCCGGTGCGCTCGATCGCCACCAAGGTGGCCCTCGGCTTGAAGCCCGCCGAACGCCTGGTCGCCCTGTGCCCGGGCGCCGAATACGGCCCTGCCAAACGCTGGCCCGCCGAATACTTCGCTGCCGTGGCCGGCAAGCTCAAGGCCATGGGTGCCACGCCCATCGTGCTGGGCGCGCAGTCGGATGTGCCCACGGGCCTGACCATCGAGCAGCTTTCGCACGGCGCCGCGCTCAACCTCTGCGGCAAGACCACGCTGGACCAGGCGATCGACCTGATCTCGGGATCGAGCGCCGTCATCACCAACGACTCCGGCCTGATGCACGTGGCCGCCGCCTTTGACGTGCCGCAACTGGCGCTGTTCGGTTCGTCCTCGCCCGAGCACACACCGCCGCTGTCGGAAGAAGCCAAGGTGATCTACCTGGCGGTGGATTGCAGCCCCTGTTACCAGCGCGTCTGCCCGCTCGGCCATTTCAAGTGCATGCGCGAAATGACCCCGGAAATGGTGCTGGAGAATTACGTCCAACTGACCAGCGCCACGGCGTAGAACGCCCCTAACACGGCGGCCACGGCGCTTTTTGATAACATTCCCTCCCCGCCCCGGCAGACCGGGCAGCTTTTCTCACGCGTTCGCCTTTTCGCCATGTCGAGCAAACTCTTCCCCACCCCGCAGGACTGCGAGGCCGCCTTTTACGAGGCGCTGGAAAAAGCCGACCTCGAAGGCATGATGGCGGTCTGGTCGGAAGACGAGGAAGTGCTGTGCATCCACCCGGGCGGCGCGCGCCTCTCGGGTCACGCCGCAATCCGCGAAGCCTGGCGCCAGATGTTCGCCGGCGGCCCGCGCCTGACCGTGCACGTGGGCCAGGTGCAGGCCCTGCACTCGATGATGATGGTCACCCATTCTGTGCATGAATTCATCTCCGCGCGCGGCGAGTCGCGCCCGGCCGCCCCGGTGGTCGCCACCAATGTCTACATGCGCTCGGGCAACGGCTGGAAGATGGTGGTGCACCATGCTTCGCCTTCGCCGCAGACGGAGCGCGTCAGCGCGGCGCAAACGCGCCCGAAGACGCTGCACTGAGCGTGCCGATGACCAGCTACGCCAGCCCGTGGTGGCTGCCCGGTGGCAACCTGCAGACCATCTGGCCCTCGCTGATCGTCCCTGAGGCGCCGGTGGCCTACCGTCGCGAGCGCTGGCAGACACCGGACGGCGATTTCATCGACCTCGACTGGCTGCCGCACATCGAAGGCGCGCCGCTGGTGGCGCTGTTCCACGGCCTCGAAGGCTCCTCGCAAAGCCATTACGCGCGCGCCCTGATGCGCGCGGTGCAAAAACGCGGCTGGAACGGTTGCGTACCGCACTTTCGCGGCTGTTCCGGAGAGCTTAACCTGTTGCCCCGCGCCTACCATTCCGGCGACAGCGCGGAAATCGACTGGGTACTGCGCAGAATGCAGGAAGTGTATAAACCATCGTGCTTGTACGCTGCCGGCGTTTCCCTGGGCGGCAACGCCTTGCTAAAGTGGGCGGGCGAGCAGGGCGAGGCGGCCGGCGCGATTGCGCGCGCGGTGGCGGGCATCTCCGCGCCGCTGGACCTGCCCGCCGCCGGGCACGCGCTCGGGCGCGGTTTCAACATGCTCTACACCCGCATGTTTCTCGGCACGCTGATCAGGAAAAGCCTGGAAAAGCTGGCACGCCACCCCGGGCTATTCGATGCCGAGAAGGTACGCAACGCGCGCAACCTCTACGAATTCGACAATCTCGTCACTGCGCCTTTGCACGGCTTTCGCAACACCGACGATTACTGGAGCCGCGCCGCCTCCAAGCCCTGGCTCTCCCACGTCCGCATTCCGGCCCTGGCCCTGAACGCGCGCAACGACCCGTTCATGCCGGCGCGGGCGCTGCCCGTGCCGGCCGATGTTTCCCCCGCCGTCACCCTGGAACAACCCGCCCACGGCGGGCATTGCGGCTTTGCCCGCGGCGCCCTGCCGCCGGGCAATCTCGCCTGGCTGCCGCAGCGCCTGCTGCACTTTTTCGAGTCCAACCCATGACCCCACCCAAAGAAATATTCAAGGCCTACGACATCCGCGGCATCGTCGGCAAGACGCTGACCAACGAGGGCGTGGAAGCCATCGGCCAGGCCATCGCCTCGGAAGCCAGGAAGCGCGGCGGCAAGCAGATCGTCATTGGCCGCGACGGCCGGCTCTCCGGCCCCGAACTGGCGGGCGCATTGGCCAAAGGCATCCGCAAGGCCGGCGTGGACGTGATCGACCTCGGCATGGTCACCACCGGCATGCTGTATTACGCCGTCTACGAACTCGAAGCCGGTTCCGGCGTGATGGTCACCGGCAGTCACAACCCGCCGGAGTACAACGGCCTGAAAATGGTGCTGGCGGGCGAGGCGATCTACGGCGACACCATCCTCTCGCTGCACACGAGCATCGAGACCGGCGATCTCGCCAAGGGCGAAGGGGCGTATCGCAGCCACGACATCCGTGATGCGTATCTCAAGCGCATCGCCGGCGGCGTGAAGCTGGCGCGGCCGATGAACATCGCGGTGGATTGCGGCAACGGCGTACCGGGCGCCTATGCGCCGGCGCTGTTCCGCGCGCTCGGGTGCGAAGTCACCGAACTCTTCTGCGAAGTCGACGGCCACTTCCCCAATCACCACCCCGACCCCGCGCATCCCGAGAATCTCCAGGACCTGATCCGGGCCTTGCAAAAGGGGCCGGAGGAAATCGGCCTGGCCTTCGACGGTGACGGCGACCGCCTCGGCGTAGTCACCAAGGACGGCAAGATCATCTATCCCGATCGCCAGTTGATGCTGTTCGCCGCCGACGTGCTCTCACGCAACCCCGGCGCCACCATCCTCTACGACGTCAAGTGCACGCGCAACCTGGCGCCCTGGATCAAGCAGCACGGCGGCGAACCGCTGATGTGGAAGACCGGGCATTCGCTGGTAAAGGCGAAACTCAAGGAAACCGGCGCTGCGCTGGCCGGCGAGATGAGCGGCCACGTGTTTTTCAAGGAGCGCTGGTACGGCTTCGACGACGCGCTGTACGTCGGCGCGCGCCTGCTGGAAATCCTGTCGCGTGAAAAGGATCCGGGCGCGGTGCTCAATGCGCTGCCGGATTCGATTGCCACACCGGAATTGCAGCTCAAGTGCGCGGAGGGAGAGAATTTCTCTCTCATCGCGAAGCTGCAAAAGGAAGCGAAATTCCCCGGCGCGGAAAACATCATCACCATCGACGGCCTGCGCATCGAGTATCCGGACGGCTTTGGCCTGATGCGCTCTTCCAACACCACGCCGGTGATCGTGCTGCGCTTCGAAGCAAACGACGAGGCGGCGATCCAGCGCATCCAGCAAACCTTTCGCGACGTCCTGCTTCACGCCAAGCCTGACGCCAAACTGCCCTTTTAATATTCCACCAAAAGTACACCCCTGCTTTTGGCGGGTGCCTGGATGAAATCGCCGGCGAGTCCAGTCGATTTCATCCAGGAAACATCCACGAAAAACCTGGGATAAAGCCGCCATGGATGACATCGTCGCGCAGGCCATGCGCAAATGGCCCGATGTGCCCGATGTCTACAACTGGCTGCGCCTGGACGAGCGCGGCCGCTGGCGTGTACGCGCGCGCGACTATGAGCGTTCCGGGCGCTTCGAGACCATCGGTAACCAGGCGGTGGTGGAATTCATCGGGCGCAACTACCAGGCTGATGACCAGGGCCGCTGGTATTTCCAGAACGGGCCGCAGCGCGTGTTCGTCGGCCTGGCGTGCGCGCCGTGGGTGTTTCGCTTCACTGCCGACGCCATGCCGGTGACCCACACCGGGCGCATCGCGGCGCGCGCGGATGCCGTGCTGATCGACGAGGCACAGACGCCGATCCTCATCACCGACCTCGGTCCCGGCGCATTGTCGGACCAGGACTTCGCACCGTTCCTGGGCACCCTCACCGACGCGCAAGGCAAGGCGCTGGACGACCCTGCCTTCGAGGCATGGCTCGCCGCGCCAGCCGCCGATACGGTTTTTTGCGCTGCCGCCGGCCAGCGCCTGCCGCTGGCTGCGGTCACCCGCGCCACACTGGCGGCGCGCTATCATTTCAATCCCGACCCGCAGCCTGCCGCGGGCGCTCCGGACTGCGCATAGCAGACATCGAGATGAAGACCATCGGCCTGATCGGCGGCATGAGCTGGGAATCGACGGTGCCTTATTACCAGGCGTTCAACCGCGGCGTCGCCGAGAAGCTGGGCGGCCTGCATTCGGCCAAGGTCATCCTGCACAGCGTTGACTTTTCCGGCATCGCGAAGATGCAAAAGGAAGGCCGCTGGGAAGAAGCCGGCGAGGTGATGGCGCAAGCGGCCGCGAGCCTGGAACGCGCCGGCGCCGACATGGTGCTGATCGGCGCCAACACCATGCACAAGGTGGCCGACGCCGTCGAGGCTCGGGTGCGCATTCCGCTTCTGCACATCGTTGACCCGACCGCGCAGGCGATCCGCGCTGCCGGCTTTTCCACCATCGGCCTGCTCGGCACCCGCTTCACCATGGAGCAGGATTTCTGCAAGGCGCGCTTTGCCGACAGGCATGGCCTGAAGGTGCTGGTGCCGCCGACGGATGCGCGCGAAGAACTCCATCGCATCATCTACGAAGAGTTGTGCCGCGGCCAGGTGCTGGAAGATTCGCGGCTGACCTGCGAGCGCATCACGCGCGACCTGCTGGCGGCCGGCGCGCAATGCGTGGTGCTAGGCTGCACCGAACTGGGCCTGATCCTGAAAGACGGCTGCGTGCCGGCGCCCTTGTTCGACACCATGCTGCTGCACGCGCAGGCGGCGGTGCGCCTGGCGCTGGAATGACCTAGTCGGTCGCCACCATCACGCTGGAGGCCTTGATCACGGCGTGCACCTTCATGCCGGGCTTGAGGCCAAGATTTTTTGCCGAGGTGGTAGTGATGGTGGAGACGATTTCCACGCCGGGCTTGACTTCGATCACCACTTCAGTGGACACCGGCCCTTCGTGCAGGGACTTGACGGTGCCGCCGAGGACATTGCGCGCGCTGATTTTCATGCTCTGATCTCCGGTTGTGAAGGATACATGTATGTCTGCCCCGTGCCGCACGATCAGGCCGCGCGTGCGCCGCCGGGGATCACGCGCAAGGTGGAAGTGCCCTGCGGCACCTCGACCTTGAACGGCGCGGTTTCGCGCCGGGCGACGCGGCCATCGTCGATCACCACCAGTTCCTGCGCCAGGGTTTCGAGGTCGGCGGGATCATGGGTGATCATGACCATGGGCAGGTTGAAGCGCTGGCGCAGTTCGACGAATTCCTGGCGCATGCGCTCGCGCAACGCCGGGTCGAGCGCGGAAAAGGGTTCATCGAGCAACAGCAGGCGCGGCTGGGTGGCAAGCGAGCGCGCCAGCGCGGTACGCTGGCGCTGGCCGCCGGAGAGCTGGCTGGGATAGTTGTCGCGCAGGTCCTGTAGTTCGAACAGGCGCAGCATGTCTTCGACACGCGCGCGGGCCACTTCGTCCAGCCGGCGCAGCCAGCCCTTTTGCAGGGCAACGCCGATGTTGCCCGCCACGGTAAGGTGCGGGAACAGCGCGTAATCCTGGAACACATAGCCGATGCCGCGGTCGCGCGCCGGCACATTGATGCGGTGCGTGGCGTCGAACAGGGTGGCGCCGTCGAGTGAAATGCGCCCGGCATCCGGTGCGACGAAGCCCGCCAGGCATTGCAGGGTAAGTGACTTGCCCGCGCCCGAAGGGCCGTAGATCACCACCGACTCCGTGTCGGCCAGCAGGTCGACGTCCAGCCGGAAATGGCGCCCGCTCGCGCGCAGGTCCTTGATGATGTGCAATTCAAGCTGCATGGCCAGCCTAGTAGCGGAAGGCGCGGCGGTAGCTGCCTTGCAGCACGCGCCCGGCGACCACCAATACGAAGATGCAGAGGACGGAGACGATGATCACCAGGCGATTGGCGGCATCGTCATCGCCCGCCTGCACCGCCTCGTAGATGGCGATCGACAATGTCTGGGTGCGCCCCGGCAGGCTGCCCGCCACCATCAGCGTGGCGCCGAATTCACCCAGGGCGCGGGCGAAGGCCAGCATGGTGCCGGCAAGAATGCCGTGCCAGGCCAGCGGCAGGGTGATGCGGAAGAATACCTTGACCTCGGAAAAACCGAGCGAGCGCCCGGCGCGCTCGAAATTGGCGTCCACGTCCTCGAAGGCCGCGCGCGCCGCCTTGTAGACCAGCGGAAAGGCGACGAGCGCGGCGGCAATCACCGCGCCCTGCCAGGTGAAGATCAGGTTGATGCCGAAGTTCTCCTGCAGGAAGGCGCCGATCGGCCCGCGCTTGCCCAGGAGCACCAGCAGGTAATAACCCAGCACGGTCGGCGGCATCACCATCGGCAGGGTCAGCATCGCATCCAGCACCTCGCGCCCCGGAAAGCGCATCCGCGCCAGGAGAAACGCAAAAGCTACGCCCGCCACCAGGGCCAGCAAGGTGGCCCAGCCGGCCACCTTGAGGGTCAATAGCAGCGGGACCGCGGCTTCGCTCAGCATCAAATGCGCATCAGGGCTTGCCGAAGCCGTAGTCGGACAACACGGTCTGCATCGCCGGGCTGTTCAGGAACGTCAGGAAGCTTTGCGCCAGCGCGTGGCTCTTGCTGTCCTTCACCACGGCGATCGGATAGACGATGGGCGTGGCCGTCTGCACTTCGGCGGCGATCTTCACCTTGCCCTTCATGATGGCGGCATCGGTGGAGTAGACGAAGCCGGCGTCGGTCTCGGCACGCGCGACGTAGTCGAGCGCCTGGCGCACACTGGTGGCGTTGACGAACTTGGGCTCGAGCGAAGTCCACATGTTGGCCTTTTCCAGCACGCCCTTGGTGTAACGGCCGACCGGTACCGAGGCCGGATTGCCGATGGCGATGTGCTTGATCGCCGGCGCGGACAGCGACTGCAGGCCGGTGACGGAAGCATGCGAATCAGCGGGCACGATCAGCACCAGGCGGTTGCGCACGAAATTGCGGCGTGTCTTGGTGTCGATGACGTTCTGCTCCACCGCCTTGTCCATTGCCTTCTCGTCGGCCGAGGCGAATACATCGGCCGGCGCGCCCTTGACGATCTGCGCCAGCAGCACATCGGAGGCGGCAAAGTTGAACACCACCTTGGCGCCCGGATTGACGCGCTCGAAAGCCCGGCCAATGTCGTTGAACGCATTGGTGAGACTGGCGGCGGCGGAGACCACCAGATCGGCCGCCTGGGCGGAGGCGCAGTTGAAACCGATCAGGAGAGCGGCTGCGCCGGCGAGCGCGCGGCGGCGCGTGATGTGGAGTGCTTGAGGCATCGTTATATCCCTGTGTATATAGTCGAACCGGCAGAGTATACCGCGATCCCTATGAGCGAAGTATATGGCGGAATACGACTACGCAAGACCCGTAGCCGTGCCGGTTTCAGGGGTTGAGCATGCGCCCGAGCTTGGTGATGTCGGCTGCGGTGCGGCTGGCGGCAACCGACTCGATATTGCGGTAGAGGCGAATCACTTCGCGGCCGTTGTCGTTGACCACGGTACCGCCGCCCTCCTTGCCGCCCTTGGCACTGTCCACCAGCGGCTTTTTGAAGCAGCGGTTCATGTCGTCCACCAGCAGCCAGGCGCGGCGGTAGGACATGTTCAGGCGCTTGGCGGCCGCGGTGATCGAGCCGGTCTCGACGATGGCCTCCAGGAGCGCCACCTTGCCGGGCCCGATGGCGATTTCCTCGCCCCTGTTGATGCGCAGCCGGAACCTCGCGTCCAGACTCGTCGCCATTGCCGTGTCTCCAGGGCCCGCACCGGGCCCGCCTGTTTGATCAGGGCGACATTATCCACGATGCGGCGGCCGTCGGGGCCGCGCACTGGAAGGAGGCCGCGAAACTCAGGCGGCGGCGAGCGCAGGCGCGTGGCGGGGCACGCGCGCCAGCCCATCGAGGAAGCTTGCCAACCCGGCGCTGCGCAGTGCCTGGTAAGGCTTGCCGGTCTGGCCGCACAGGCGCTTGACCGCGTGCATGGCACCGTGGCTGATGCAATCGACCGGGAACACCACCAGGTCGGCGCGGCTGATCATGCCCGCCAGCATGCCGACCCGTTCCTGCAGGCCGCCATCATGGTCCAGCAGCTCGGCGCCGGCCGCAGCCAGTAGCGCACGCATCTGCTCGACTTGGGCAGGGCGCCCGCCGACATACAACACCGTGCTCCCCGCCGCCAGCGGCAGGCGCGCGGCAGTCTCCGCGGGTTCGCTGCCGGCTTCCAGCAGGGATTCGAGCGCCCCCACCTCATCGCGCAGCGAACTCTCGCGCTCGCGGCTGGCGGTGAAATCGCGCTGCATCTGGGTGAGTTGCTCGCGATTCTGGTCGCGTTTTTGCTCGGCGCGCTCGCGGCGCGCGATTTCAGCGGTGAGGCGCTGTTGCAGCGCCGATACCAGGTCATCGGTGCCGGTGTCGCCGGCCTCGGCACGCGCGGCAACGCGTTCCACCGCCAGTTCGTCGATGCGTCGCGCCAGACCATCACGCTCGGCCACCAGTTGCGCGAAGCGCGACTGCTGCTTTTCGATACGCGTTTCCAGTTCCGCGCGCTGCTCTTCCAGAGCCGCCAGGCGTGTCAGCGCGCCACGATTGGCCGCGCCCACCAGGTGGGACAACATGTGCACGTCGCCGAAAGCCTCGTGCACCAGGCCGTCGTCGGTGGCCGGATGGGTCAGCACCGCCCAGTAGGCGCCGGGCAGGTCACCGCCCTGGCGCGCTTCGCGCCACAGCGCGCGTACGGCGGTGGTGTCGGCCGCGCGGCTGAACTTGCGCAGGGTGACTTCGTGGCGCTTGTCCAGCGCCTTGTGCAGGGAGCGCGCGGCGGCGTCGCGGCCGCTGGCGGCCATCACGCCCTGCTCATGCAGTTCGAGTTCCGACATGCGCGCCAGGTCGTCGGCGGCAAAGCGCTGCAGCAGCTTGCGCAATTCCGGCGTCGGCATGCAGGTGCCGATCACCGAGCAATGCAGGTTGGATTGCAGCTCCCACAGCTTCTTGCGCTGCGCCGGCGGCAGCTTGGCCGGCGCCGGGCGCGCGGCGATCTTCGCCAGCCAGTCCGGCTCTTGCGAGCTCCGCACCATCAGCGCCGGCGCGGCGGCAACACCTGCCTTGCCCGGCATTTCGCAACGTTCATCCCGGCACATCCCGACCTCCAAAATCTTGCGGCCGCCTGCCGGCGGCATCGATCACCGTCATATACTATCAAATATATCCTTTCGATGTATTTCAAAATACATATCGACCGGATAGCCTCATATTTCAATACCCGGGCTTGCGTTTCCTGCCCGCCGATGCCAGCATTCGCTCCATGCAGGCGATTTCCTTCACTCCGATCGGCGTCATCCGCTCCCCGTTTTCCACTCCGGAAGGCATGCCGATCCAGGCCGTCGCCGCCGCGGAGGTGCGGGGGCGCGTGGAAATCGAGGCGGCCTATATGGAAGGCCTGGCCGACATCGCCGGTTTTTCCCACGTCATCGCCCTCTACCACTTCCATCGCGCCGCCCCCGCGCGTCTGACCGTCACGCCCTTTCTGGACAAGCGCCCGCACGGGGTCTTTTCCACCCGTGCACCGACGCGCCCCAACGCCATCGGCCTGTCGGTGCTGCGCCTGCTGGAAGTGCGGGGCGCCACCCTGGAGGTCATGGGGGTAGACGTGCTCGACGGCACCCCGCTGCTGGACTTGAAGCCCTACGTGCCCGAATTCGACGTCTACCCGGCGGACCGCATCGGCTGGTTTGCCGCCAGCGTGGCGCAGACCGCGCAGACCCGCGCCGACGACCGCTTCAGCGGCGACAAACCGTAAAGAAAGCTGCTTCCCATCAATAACAGCAACCCGGAGCCGGCGCGATGAACCTGCGCCATCTGAGCTACCTCGCCGCACTGGCCCGCGAAGGCCATTTCCACCGCGCCGCGCTGGCCAGCAACATCACCCAGCCCACCCTTTCCGCCGCCATCCGCCAGCTGGAGGAGGAAGTGGGCACCCAGCTGGTGCGCCGCAGCCAGCAGCGCTTCGAAGGCTTCACCCCCGAAGGCCTGAAGGTGCTGGAATGGGCGCGGCGCATCCTTTCGGATGTCGATGCCCTCAAGCAGTCCTTGGCCGAAACCCGTGGCAAGCTGCGCGGGCATTTGCGCATCGGCATCATTCCCACCGCCGAGCCGCTGGCGGGCGAGATCGCCGGCGCCTTCCTGAGCCGCCATTCAGGCGCCTCCATCACCCTGCTCTCCGGCACGTCCGATGAAATCGAGCGCGGCATCATCGAACACCGCCTGGAAGCCGGCATCTCCTATGTCGATGAAGCGCCGCCGCGCGGCATCACCGCCATGCCGCTCTACGCCGAGCGCTACGTACTGATCGGCACCACGCGCCTGGGCAAGCACCGCAAGTCCCTCACCTGGCGCGACGCCGCGGCCTTGCCGCTGGTATTGCTGAACCGCGAAATGCAGAACCGCCGCCTGATGGACCGCCACTTCGCCGCCATCGATGCCGCGCCGGTCGTGGTGGCCGAGGCGAGCACGCTGGTGGGCCTGCTGTCGCATGTGCGCGCGGGCCTGGGCTGCGGCATCATCCCGCGCACCTTTGCCTCGCTGATCGGCAAGGTGCCGGGCCTGAAGGTGTTGGCCCTTGAAGCGCCGGAAGCCAGTCACCAGGTAGGTCTTTTGGTGCCGGCGCGCACGCCCTTGCAGCCGCTCACGCAGGCGCTGGTCGATGCGTTGCGCGCCACACCCATCGCCGCGGACCATTGAAGAGGCATCTCACCGTCGGCTGACATGCGCAAGCTGCCGCAACGGCACGCCGAGCCTCGCCATGGGGCGATATGCGACGGTGAATACGTTCGCCGCGGGTGACATTCACGTGACGCGTGATAGAGCTTTCCAATCACGCCCCGGACAAATCTCATTTGATGCAAACGCGTCCGCGCCCCAATATGGTCTACAACCCATGCGAGGAGACAGACCATGCACGCCGTCGTGCAAGATATCGCGCCCGACATCACCCTGCCCGACACGCGCCTGCTGATTGACGGCGCCCGCCGTGAAGCCGCCACCGGCAAGCGTTTCGACACTCTCAACCCCGCCACCGGCGACATCATCGCCGCAGTGGCCCAAGCCGGCACCGCCGACGTGGATGCCGCGGTGAAAGCCGCGCGCGCCGCCCTGCAAGCCCCGGCCTGGAAGCACATGACCGGCGCGATGCGTGCCCGCCTGCTGAACAAGCTGGCCGACCTGCTGGAGCACAACCGCGAAGCCCTGGTGCAACTCGAAAGCCTGGACGCCGGCAAGCCGCTGGCCGCCACCCGCCGGCAAGACATTCCCGCCGCCATCGACTGCCTGCGCTATTACGCCGGCTGGGCCGACAAGATCGACGGCGCCGTGATTCCCGCGCGCGCCGACGCGTTGACCTACGTCAAGCGAGAACCCGTCGGCGTGGTTGCCGCCATCGTGCCGTGGAATTTCCCGCTGATGAACGCGGTGTGGAAAGTCGCGCCCGCGCTGGCCTGCGGCTGCGCCGTGGTGCTCAAGCCCGCTGAACTGACGCCGCTCACCGCGCTGCGCCTTGGCGAACTGGCGCTCGAAGCCGGCTTCCCCAAGGGTGTGCTCAACATCCTCCCCGGCTTCGGTACCGAAGCTGGCCAGTCCCTGATCGAACACCCCGGCGTCGACAAGATCGCCTTCACCGGCTCGCCCGGCGTCGGCAAGCACATCATGGCCACCGCCGCGCAGACCTGCAAGAAGGTGACGCTGGAGCTCGGCGGCAAGTCGGCCAACGTCGTCTTCGCCGATGCCGATCTTGAGGCCGCCGTGCGCGCCTCCTCCTCCGGCATCTTTTTCAACGCCGGCCAGGTCTGCTCCGCCGGTTCGCGCATCCTGGTGCAGCGTAGCGTGCACGACGAGTTCGTGCGGGCGCTGGCCGCCCGCGCTTCGAAGATCCGCCTGGGTGACCCGTTTGCCCCCGAGACCACCATGGGCCCGGTGATCTCCGAACTGCAGCAAAGCCGCATCCTGGAAGCGATTGAAAAGGGCCGCAACGAAGGCGCGCAAATCGCGCTGGGCGGCAACAAGCCGGAAGGCGCGGGCTACTTCATCGAACCCACCATCTTCGCCGGCGCCAGCAACGAGATGGCGATTTCCCAGGAAGAAATCTTCGGGCCGGTCGCCACCGTGATCCCGTTCGAGGATGATGCGGACGCCATCCGCATCGCCAACGACAGCCGCTACAGCCTGGCCGCCGCGGTGTGGACGCGCGACGTCACCCGTGCCCATCGCGTAGCCGATGCCCTGCGCGCCGGCACCGTCTGGATCAACACCTACGGCCACACCGACACCCGCCTGCCCTGGGGCGGCTACGGCGGTGACTCCGGCGTCGGCCGCGACCTGGGCCGCGCCGCGCTGGATAACTACACCGAGCAAAAGACGATCTGGCTGCATTTGGGCCTGGC
>DASYEQ010000106.1:0-12876 GCA_036498945.1 Burkholderiales bacterium
TCGTCTTCCTGCTGTTCGTCGCGCTCTCGGTATTCGCGCAGACGCTCACCGGCTTCGCGCAGGCGCTGATCTGCCTGGGCCTGGTGGGCGCCACCAACCTGGTGCCCCTGCCCGACGCGGTCAACGCCACCGCCGTGCTGGGCTTCATGGGCTCGTTCACCTTCCTGCGCATGCACTGGCCGGTGCGTTTCCTGCCGGAGTTGTTGCCCACGGTGATCACCAGCGTCTGCGGCGTGGTGGCCGGCACGCTGTTGCTCACCTGGCTGGCCGGCGGCGGCGCCTACGAGCTGCTGCGCGTGTTGCTGGGCCTGTCGATTGCCGCCTGCGCGCTGGTGCTGTGGAAAGCCCGCGAGCCGCTGCCGGCGCTTTCCTCGAAAACGGCCTTCGCCGCCGCCGGCGCGGTCTCGGGCCTGATGGCGGGCATGTTTTCCGCGCCGGGGCCGCCGCTGGTCTACCTGCTCTACCGCCAGCCGCTGCCGCACAAGCGCATCCGCGAATCGCTGATGCTGATGTTCGGCATGGGCACCCTGCTGCGCCTGGGCATCGTGGTGCCGACCGGGCATTTCTCCTGGCTCTCGCTGCATCTTTCGCTGGAAGCGATTCCGGTGGTGCTGCTGGTCACCAGCCTGACGGTGAAGTACCCGCCCGCGTTTTCGCCCCGGCTCTTCAAGGCCTTCGTCTGCGTGCTGTTGCTGGTGTCAGGCGTCGGCATGCTGGGCAGCGCGGCGGTGGCGCTGCTGAAGTAAGCCGCCGGCGGCCGCGGCTTCACCGGCGCGGCCATGATGCGCATCGAAGTGTGATCTGGATCACGGTTCCCGCCGCGTTGCCGCGCGCCGCTGCGCTTTCCCATACTTTCGTCTAGTTGCCGGCCTTCCGCGCCGGATTCATAGTGCCCCATCTCGTCGGAACAAGGGAGCGCATGATGGCAATGAAGCATTCGGGAAACCAGGTCAGGCTGGGCGACAAGATGTATTTTTTCCAAAGCCCGAAGGAGGGCGACGTCGCGGATTGCCTGTTGCTGGGGCACGGCGCCTATTACTCGGGCGAGGGCATGTGCGCCATCGGCTCCGGGTATTCAGTCACCTACTACTGCAAGCACACGGAAGACCAGGTCAAATTCAACCAGGGGCTCCTGATCATGGGGCCGAAGGGCGGCGGATATTCGGCCACTGAAACGCAGGTCGGGGCTTGCGAGACCTACAACTATTACTTGGGCAAGTCGCAAGGCAAGCATTCCAATGCGCAGGAGGAATACCGCATGAACTACGAGAAGATCGCGGAAATCCAGGCCAAGCGCGCGACTGACGCCTATTGTCCGCATGTGGTCACCATCAGCAATCACAATATGAGGAAAGGCCGGGTGCTGACCCTGAGGGAGGTCATCGAAGAGGTTTGCCGCCACGACCGCAATATCCGGAATATCCATTACGGCGGCTGCCGCAAGGTCATCGACCACAAATTCCCGCAAGATTAATTGGGGTCAGAGTAAAACACGCGTGAGGCGTTTGCCGCGCCGCTCAAGCGTTCGCGTCGCCGCCGTGGATATACGAATACCGATCGATATCGGTGCGCAGCGTCCACCCCCGTCCGGCCCAGTAGCGCGCCGCCTGCGCATTGGACTTGAGCACGTCGACGTGGCACTTCGCAATGCCCAGCGTCGCCAGCGCCTCGACGCAATGGCGCACGAGCGCGCCACCCAGCCCCTGGCGCCGGTACGCGGGGCGCACCACCAGATGCTGCAAATAGCCGCGCCGCCCGTCGTGGCCGCACATGATGCAGCCGGCCAGGCCGCCATCGGCCGGGGCGACGAAGCTCAAGCCCGGATTGCGCGCCAGGTAGCGCTCCACCGCCTCGCGCGAATCAGCGTCGCGCACCGAGAGGCCGGGCGTCTCGCGCATCAGGCCGAGCACGGCGCCGTAATCGGCAAGGGTCATGGGGCGGATGGCGATCATGTGGCACTCACGGGCGTGCGGCAAAAGCGCGAGCCTACAGCGTTTGCCGAAGCGGCGCGCAAGAGCCCTTGACGATTGCCCCCAATCGCGTATCTTAGGAATCGGCGGCCACGCGTCAGCCGGCACCGTTGCGCCTTCCCACCACACCTGTGTTTGCGTTTTCCGGAAATTTCCCGGGGAAATACTGAACAAGTATCGAATTCGGAATGTGAGAGGGCGCACTCCCCTCTGATTTCGGGGTTGTTAAGGGGGCTTAGCCCACTTAATCAGTTATTTCTCGGGTTTTATCAGGGTGGGGAAAAGGCGGCGGTGTGATCGTTCAAAAACCACCGTGTTTTGCCGTGGTTTTTGAAAGCGGCCAACACAAGCGTGGTAATGCGGCCGCCGGCCGCAGCCCCTCTTCCCCGAACCCATCGTGAGCACCCTCACCGTCACCACCGGCCACACCCTGGCGCTGCGCCTGTACGACGTCGCGTACTCGATCGATCTGGCCGCCGCCGAGCGCCTGTGGGCGACGCAGACCAACGCGGCGGTCGGCCGGGCGCGCCTGTCGGCCACCGCGCCCAAGGCGGTGCGCTTCGGCGTGGCGCCGCTGTCGCTCGACCTGGGCGAGGTGGAGCTCAAGCTGGCGGACGAGGTGGCGCGCGCGGCAGCTACCGCGCGGGTCTACGACTTCGGCGTGGTCAGCCTGGCGCTGAAGGTGGCGGCGGACGGCCGCGAGGTGACGGCGTTCGCGCGCCTGATGAACGACGTCGAAGACGCGGTCGGCCCCGGCACCGCGACGCCGGTGTGGAGCGAGCTGCTGGCGCGCGTGCGCGGGGTGATCGGCGCGGCGTGGGAAAAGCCGAACCCGGCGTCGGTGGAGGAGGATTACCTGCTAGGCGTGGTGCACGCGTTCGACGGCAAGCCTTCGGCGCGCGAACTGTTGCAGCGGGTCGATTTCGTGCCGATGCTGGCGGGCGAATACCGGCCGCTGTCGGAAGCGGCGAAAAATGAACTCACGCGCCAGCGCTTTTCATATTACGAGGACGACCTGGTCATCCTCACCTGGGACCGCGCCTTCATCTACGAGCCGCGCGGCGATTCCGACGTCGATGACGTACTGGAGGTGGCGAACGCGCAACTGCTGGAGATGCGCTATTACGACGACGTGCTCGACGCCGAGCTGCCGCGCATGTACGACGCGGTGGAATCGACGCGGCGCATCTTCAACGCCTTTGCCGCGCGGCGCTATGCCCGCCTGGCGCGCGACCTGAACGCGCTGGTGGCCGAGGTCACCGAACTCACCGAGAAGGTGGACAACGCCCTGCAGGTGACCGAAGACGTCTACCTGGCGCGGGTCTACGCGGCGGCGCTCGACAGCTTTCGCGTCAGGAGCGTGCACGCGGCGGTGGAGCGCAAGCTGGCGATCATCCGCGACACCTACCGCGCGCTGTACGAGGAGGCGTCAAGCTCGCGCGCCGAACTGATGGAAATCACCGTGATCGTGCTGATCGCGGTGGAGATCCTGCTGGCGGTGCTGCGGCATTAGTTGGCGGACCCGGCGCCGGCCATTGTTGCCTCTAGCCGGTACGCCCGGTGCCGGGCGCGGGCTGCTCCGTGAGCTGGCGGCGATGCAGGCGCGGCGTGCCGTCGGCGTTGTAAAAGCGCCGCGCGATGCTGCGCAAGACCAGGTCGCTGGAACGGCTGCACAGCCGCAGCAGGTTGCGCGCGTACAGGTCGTCGCGGGTGAATTCGAGCAGGTCGAAAAACACGCCGTAGTGGCGGCGGAATTGCAGGCGCAGGCGCGTGATCAGCAGGACGTCGCGCTCGGTCAGGCGCGCCAGGCCGGGGTCGGCGGCGCGGCGGCGTTCGGGTTGATGCGCCGTCGCGGGCGGGCGCGGCGTGGCCGGGCGCAGCAGCGCATGCACCATCGGCCAGGCGCCGGCATTGAACATGCGCCCGCCGGCACTGCGGCGCGATTCCAGCGACTCGGCGAGCATTTCTTCCAGCGGCCGCGCCAGCGCCATCAATTCACGCGGGCCGGTGCGCAGTGCGCGCTCCAGTACCTGCGAGGCATAGAAGGCATCGTCCCAGAAGAGCCGGGGATCGAAGTCGGCGTTGAGCGTGGCGCGGTAGCTCTGGCGCAACTGCACCACGCGCCGGGTGAGGCCGTTCAGTTGAGCCATGCGAGCAGGCTTTCTTCCCAGGCCAGCAGGTTCTGCGACCGCGCGGGCGCCGGCACCCGCCGGGCGGCGCCCGCGACGCGCGAGCGCAGCGCGGTCACCACCTGCGGGCCGCGCGCGGCGACTTCGGATTGCATGAGATAGAAGTAACGGTCCGCATCGGCGCCGCCGGCGGAAAGCGAGAGGGCGCGCTCCACCGATTCCAGCGCCAGCACGCTGGCGCACAGCGTGAAGCTGTGCACGGTGTCGATCTCCTCGCGCGACAGTTCGCGCCGCCAGTGCCGGCGCAGGTGGCTTTGCGAGATGGCGGCGAAGGCGCGATGGGTGGCGATCAGGCGTTGCAGCGAATCCTTGTTCATGGCGTTGCGTGTTTCCGGTTCGGGGAGTGCGGTCCGCGCCGGCGTGGTGACGCGCAGTGCGGGATGGGATGAACTGAGGAAGGTAGGACGGCGTCGTGCGGAGGTGTGAGGTGATCCGGTGCGAGACGCCCTGGCACAAGCCAGCGCGGCGCCGGGCCGCGCGGCGCGAAATGGCACGGCGCGCAGTGACGGGCGCATGCGCGGTGCGGCCTCAGGGGCGGCCGTAGCTGCTGTCGCGCGCGCCGGTGTCCTGCTGTTTCGGCATCGGCGCAGCGGCACCCGGCTGCACCGGCGGCGCGCTTTGCGCCTGCGCTGCCGCCCGCTCGCGCGCGATGCGCTCGCCCGAGGGCACGGGGTGCTTCATCAGCCAGTCGTTGTCGGGCTCGCCGTTGACCTGTGCCTGGCTGTTGGCGGCCGCGAGCAGCAGCGCGGCGGCGAGGGTGAGAGCGGGCTTGTGCATGGTCCTGCCTTTCGAGGGAGAGAGGGCCGGCGCGTTGCCGGTGAGGGCCAATGTAGAAGCGGCCGCGAGGGGCCGATGTGCGTTTACGCACAGCGCCGGTCAAATGTTTTCGCGCCTTTGCCGAAATAAAAAAATTCCCCGCGCGGTACGCGCCTCCATATGGAACGCCGCCCTGCGCGCAAGCCGTGGCGCCAGGGGGCCCGAATAACTTCTTCCGCCCGCGGTAGTGCAAGGAGATGGAGGCCGGGACATTTCCTCCACCGGCGATCGCATCGCGATTCCTTGTTTGAGAAACCGAAAAAGGTCAGGCAGATGAAACCAAGCACGATGGGAAGGCGGGACAAAAGATGGCGCGGCGCGTTGCATTGCGCGCTGCTGGGCGGCGTCACGCTGGCGGGCGCGGCACATGCGGATGAACTCTCGGACCTGAAGCAGCGCATCGAGCAACTGGAGCAGCGCCAGCCGCAGCCGCCGTCGCAAACGCCTGCGCCCACGACGACGGGCGACGCGCTCACCTGGCGCGGCGTCACGCTCTACGGCCAGGTCGATCTCGGCGTGACCTACCAAAGCCACGCCACGCCGCTCAACCAGAATTACGGCCTGGAGTATTTCGTGGCGAAGAATTCGCAGGGCGCGCGCGTCTCCGCCGCGCCCAACGCACTCTCGGCTTCCAACATCGGCCTGAAGGGCGACATCAACCTCATGCCCGGCTGGAACGCGGTGTTCAAGCTGGAGTCGGTGTTCCTGCCCACCTCCGGGCAACTGGTCGATCCGCTGAAGGCGGTGGCGCAGAACAACGGCGTGCCGCTGAACCAGCAGACTTCCAATGGCGACTCCAGCCGCGCCGGCCAGCTCTTTTCCAACGCCGCCTACGTCGGCCTCTCTTCCGGGAAGTGGGGCACGGCCACCTTCGGCCGGCAGAATTCGCTGGGCCTGGACGGCATTGCCGCGTACGACCCGCAAGGCGGCGCGCCCGCCTTTTCGCTGGTCGGCTACCAGGGCGCCACCGCCGGCGGCGGCGTCACTGAATCGGCGCGCCTGGACTCGGCGCTGAAATACCGCGTCGCCGTGGGTCCCGTGCGCGTCGGCGCGCTATACCAGTTCGGCGGCTCGGGTAACGTGCCGCGCGGCGCCTGGCAGTTCAACCTTGGCAGTGATATCGGCAAGCTCTCGGTGGATGCGGTCTACAGCAAGGTCTATGACGCCATCGCCGCCTCCACCTTGAGCGCCGCGCAAACGGCGGTGCTGCCCACCAACTCGCTCGCCGGCACCATCTCGGACAACACCGCGTGGATGCTGATGGGCAAATACAACCTGGGCGCCGTGCAGCTCTACGCCGCCGGCTCGCGCATGGAATTCGCCAACCCGTCCAACCCGCTCAGCGCCGGCGCCACCGCGCAAGGCGGCTACTTGCTCTCGGCCGTCACCAACAACGCCTTCAACAACCACAAGGTACTCACCGTCTACTGGGCCGGCGCCAAGTGGCAGGCCACGCCGAAACTCAGCGTCACCGGCGCCTACTACCACGAGAACCAGAACAGCTTCTCCGGCACCGGCTGCAACGACACCACGCTCGCCAGCTGCGGCGGCCGCGAAGACGCGTTCTCGGTGGTCGGCCTCTACAAGTTCAGCGACCACTGGGAAGGCTACGCCGGCGCGATGGTTTCGCACGTTGCCGGCGGCGTGGCCAGCGGCTTCCTCCACACCAGCAGCGTAGACCCCACCATCGGCGCGCGCCTGCGCTTCTAGACCGTCTCCTCCCGGAGTCCGCGCCTCCCCCAGCCGGCCTCCAGTTGCGCCGGGCCCGCCAGTGATTGAGGCGGCGCCCGGCGCTTTTTTTTGGTGCAAGGGTATGTGTCATCGCCCGCGCGGCGCGCGGTTAAAATTCAGGCGTGGTTCTACAACAATCGACAATAACCGGCAACGCCATGACCTTCTATAAATTCCTCGCCGCCGCCGTCTTCGGCTCCCTCTTTCTCTACATCACCTTGCGCATCTGGGGCGCGATCACCGGCGAGAGCGCCGAGATTTGGAAGCCGGCGGCCGCCGGTACACTCACCGCCGCTTGCCTGGTCTTCCTGCCCAGGCCATGGAACGACATCATCTCCCTGGTTCTCGCGCTTGGGCTGTTGCGCTTCATCACCGCGGCCGAATGGAGTGATATCGTCTACCCGGTATTCATCTCGCGGCTCGGGCTGGTGGCTGTGCTCATCCCGTTTGCCGTCAGGAGTTAGCCGCGGCCGGGTGGCAATGGGTTTCCCGGCCGCTTCGAATGTTGAATCCGCCGGACGAGCTCATGAACGAAACCACCGCCGCCGCCATCGCCACCAGCCTCGAACAACGCTTCGGCGAAGAACTGCGCGTGCCGCCCGCAGCCGCGCACGCCACCCTCGCCGGCATCGCCGCTCGCCGCACGCACCGCAGGTACAGCGCGCGCGCGGTTGACGCCGAGGTGATCCGCCTGCTGTGCGCCATCGCGCTCTCCTCGCCTTCGAAAAGCGATCTGCAGCAGCGCGACATCGTCATCGTCAGCGACCCGCAACTGCGCAGCGCGATTGCCGACCTGCTGCCCGATTCCCCCTGGGTACGCGCCGCCCCCGCCTTCCTGGTCTTCTGCGGCAACGGCGGGCGCATCATGCAAGTGGCGCGACTGCGCGGCAAGCCGTTTCCCAACAACCACCTCGACCTGTTCTTCAACGCGGTGGGCGATGCGGCGATTGCGCTCGCCACCTTCGTCAATGCCGCCGAGGCGATCGGCCTGGGCTGCTGCCCGATCAGCGAGATCCGCAACCACGCCGCGCAAATCGACGCGCTTCTCCACCTGCCGCCGCACGTCTTCCCCTTCGCCGGCCTGTGCCTGGGCTGGCCCGCGGGCGGCGGCAAGCTGAGCCCGCGCCTGGGGTTGGAGACGACGGTGCATGAGAACCGCTACGGCAACATCGACGTGCCGCGGTCGGTCGCCGCCTACGACGCGCGCCGCGCCGCCGTGCAGCCCTACGAAAAACAGCGTCACGCCGAACGCTACGGCAGGTCGGAAGACTACGGCTGGTCGGAAGACAAGGCGCGCCAATACTCGGTGCCCAACCGCGCCGATTTCGGCGCGTACATCAAGCGCAAGGGCTTCGTGCTGGAATAGCAGCGTGGCATGTTTGGTTCTCAAGCGGCAGCCGAGGTTCACGCCGGCGCGGCGCCCGGGCGCATGCGGTAGACTGCCGCCCTCGCCTACGCGCCAGTGTTTGTTCGCCTCATGTATTTCCGTACCAGCCAGTTCCCCCTCTTGAAACACCGCCCGCGCACGGAGCAGCAGCGCATCGTTTCCGAAGCAATGAAGCGCCACGCGCGCGCGGTCGGCTGGCGATTCTGGGCGGCGCTGCCGGTGATCGTCGCGCTCGCGCTGGGTCTCGCCTACCTTGGCGCGCGCTACCGCCTGCCGCAGTGGACCACCGCGCTTGAGGCCGTGCTGGTGGGCCTGATTTTCTACGGCTACCTGCTGTGGGAGATCAACGGCCCGGTACATCGCGCGGTGCAGGCATATCTCGCGAAAAAGTAATCGCCGGTAACAATTCCGCGCTGGCGCGGCGCGCGCCGATGGCGAACAATCGCGCTTTTGTCTCCCCGAGGTTTCTCATGCGCGCCAACCGCTCGATGCCCTCGTGCACGGTAATCCCCGAGCTCGCCTACCCGGACGTTGCCGCCGCCGTGCGCTGGCTCGCCACCGTCTACGGCTTTACGCCGCGCCTGCGCATCGGCGAGCATCGCGCGCAACTGCTGTTCGACGACGGCGCCATCGTGGTGACGCAGCGCGCGGCCACTGCCGCGCCGGGCGAGGCACATGCGCTGATGGTGCGCGTGGGCGACCTCGACGGCCACTACGCGCGCACCCGTGCCGCCGGCGCCGCCATCCTGCGCGAGCCGGCGGATTATCCCTACGGCGAGCGCCAATACACCGCGCGCGACATCGGCGGCCACGTCTGGACCTTCTCGCAGACGATTGCCGATGTCGCGCCGGAAGACTGGGGCGGCAGCGTAGGCTAGAGCGACGCCTACTTCCTGGTGCCGATCACCTCGATCTCCACGCGGCGGTTTTTCGCCCGCCCTTGCGCCGTGCGGTTGTTGGCGATCGGCGCGCGCTTGCCCTTGCCCTCGGTGTACAGCCGGCCGGGGTCGAGGCCCTTGCTCGCGAGATAGGCCTTCACCGCTTCGGCGCGGCGCACCGAGAGCTTGTTGTTGTAAGCGTCGCTGCCGATGCCGTCCGTGTGGCCGACGATGATCACCACTTCGAGATTGAGCGTGGAGATGCGCGTGGCCACTTCATCGAGCTTGATCTTGGCGTCGCGCTTGAGCACCGCACGGTCGAAATCGAAAAACAGGTCCGCCGAGAAGGTGACCTTGTGTGTCACCGGGTCGCGATGCTCGGGCGGCGGCGGGGGCGGCAGATTGATAACCACCGGCACCGGATCCGCATCGCACGCCGCCACCGCCTGCGCCGGCGTCCAGTAGCCGGTGCGCCAGCACAGGTTGCCGATGCGCCTGGGGCCGGTGCGCGGCTCGCCGAAATCGCTGTTGTGCACATAGCCGCCCTGCGTGTCGCGCAGATAGGCGTCGCCTTGCGCATGGGCCGGCCCCGTCAGCAACAGCCGGCGCGCGAGATGGTGCAAAGTCCGATGCATGGGATCCCTCTCCAGTTCAGTTGTTGTTTCGCGTGCGGCCGGTGGCGTGCACTGCGCTTGTCAACGAAGCGCGCGGCAAGAAGGGGTTAAGCGGAATCCGGCGCCGGCGGATTTTTTTTCGATGCGCGCGTCATGATTTGCAAACTCGTGTCACACCGCATTGCAGCAAGCGGAACCTTCGACGCCCGGGCGCGCTCTCAGCATCAATCGCGGCGCCATCGTGGAGCCGCGGCTCCATGGGCGAAGAACAACAATGCTTCTATGGAACTTCCGCAAGCCCTCGCGGCCTGCAAAGCCGACCATCGCGCTGCCGGCCCGTCCCGGTGTGGCCCTCGCCATGCGGCCGGGCGTGGCCCTAATGGGCGCCGCCATTACCGGCTACCAGCGCTATCTCTCCCCCTATAAAGGCTTTCGCTGCGCCTACGCGGTGCTGCATCGCAGCCTCGGCTGTTCCGAGGCGGTGCGGCAACTGATCCTGCGCTACGGGCTTGCCGCCGGCTGGCCGCATGTGCGCCAGCGTTTCGCCGATTGCAAGGCCGCGATGCAGACCCTGCGTGAGCGCCGCGCGGTGGCGCTCGCCGTGCTCGCGGCCGGCGCGCTGGCGCAGCAGCGCGAGCCCGGCAAGGAGGAGGACTTCTGCGCCCACCAGTTACGCGAGTGCGTGGTGGATGCGGCGGTCGACAGCGCCGCCGATTTCGCCTTCCAGCTGGCGACCGAAGCCGCCTGCAACGCCTGCAGCTTCTAGGCACAGCCCATGTGGCTCAGCCGTCGACGAAGGCCTTGAGCCGGCCCAGCGCGTCGTCCCATTGCCGCGACACCCCGGCAAGATACGCGCGCGCCGCCTCCAGCGGCTCCGGGCGCAGCGCGTAGAGGCTCTCGCGCCCGCTGCGCTCCGCGCGCACCAGCCCCGCGCCTTCCAGCACGCGCAGATGCTTGGTGACGGCCTGGCGCGTGATCGCACCGTCTTCCGTCAGCGCCGCGATCGAGCGCGGCACGCCGTCGGCCAGGCGCCCGACCAGCGAGAGCCGCGTGCGGTCGCCCAGCGCCGCGAACACCGGCGCGAAATCGGGCCGCCGCGCCCGCGCGCTAGCCCGCAACATATTCGGCGATGTTCTTCATCTGGATCGCCCAGCCGCCCTCGTTCATGCGCATCGCCTCCGGCATGCGGTGCGGCGGCAGGCCGTCGAAGCCGCTTTCGGTGACGGTGAGCAGCGTGCCGCTGCCCTGGGGCGCGAGGCGGAATTCCACCAGCGTCGGCGCCTCTTTCGAATAGTCCACCTCCGGGTCCACCGCGTACGGGTGCCAGGTGAAGGAAAAGAGCCGGGGCTTGTCCATCTTCTGCACCACCGCCTCCCAGCGCAAGTGCTCGTAGCCGGGGTAGGTGATGTGGCCGCTGCACTTCTCGCCCACCTTGAACGGCCCGTCCAGCCTGACGCGAAACCAGGTGCCGAACTCCTCGTGGTCCGTCAGCGCCTGCCACACGCGCTCCACATCCGCCTTCAACTCAATCGACTTCTCGATGCGATCACTCATCGCGGCCTCCAAAATGAAAAGCAACCATAAGGTTGCATATAGGCTAGCACCGCTTTTGCAAAAATGCAACCATCAGGTTGTGCGTGATTCCGGCGGTGGGCCGCGCGCCGGTTCATGGAAGAATAGCCCTCCCTTCCGCGCGGATGCCGCCATGAGCCGACTCCTGATCTCCTTCCTGCTGGGCTGCCTGATCACCGGCGGCCTGGCCGTCTGGATCGCCCTCGGCCGCCTGGGCGATGCGCACGCGCAAGCCAACGCGCTGGAGAAAATGGTGTCGGACACGCAGTCCGAACTGCTGGGCTACACGCGCTACACCACCTACCTGGGCGCCG
Source organism: Burkholderiales bacterium (assembly GCA_036498945.1). Taxonomy (GTDB): domain Bacteria; phylum Pseudomonadota; class Gammaproteobacteria; order Burkholderiales; family JAEUOS01; genus JAQGMJ01. Next base: position 11,472 of record DASYEQ010000106.1, read on the forward strand.
GCAAGGCCAGCCTTTCCGAGCAGGTCAAGCTCATCGCCTCTTCCGTCACGCGCGACGAAAGCCAGATCCAGGTGGTGGAAAAATCCGTCCTCGGCCTCACCTCCAACGCCCTGGTCTCGGTCTCCTACACCACCGATTACGCCTTCGGCTACGACCTGCGCCCCGAGGCCTACGAACTGCGCGCCACGCAAGACGGCATCGAAGTGCGCATCGGCCGCCCCACCATGGTCGCCACGCCCGCGGTGCGCAACCTCAAATACGAAATCCTCGCCGGCGGCGTATTCACCGACGAAAAGGGCGCGGTGCTGCGCCTCTACGAACAGTCCGCCTCGCGCGCCACCCAGGCCGGCAAGATGATGGAACAGAAACCGGAGATCGCCGCCCTGTGCGAGAAAAAGCTCATCGCCTTCCTGCGCGACTTCCTCTCGCGCCAGCCGGGGGTGAAGCACTTGCCGCAGATACGCGTGGTTTACAAGTAGCCGAAATAAATCCGGCGGCACGCTTGAATTCGCCCGCGGCGGCTCGATGTGGGCGGGACCGCAATCGAACTCCGCATTCATGAACCTGCGCCGCCGATCCGTCTGCGCCGTGCTTGCCGCCAGCCTGGCGACGTCGTTCGCCATACTGGAAGACGACGGCGTGATGCGCCCCGCGGAAGGGGCGGTGATCGCCGGGCTGTTCGACGATGACTCCAGGGCAGTGCGCCTGGAAAGAACCGTCCTCTTCCAGGCCGATACCATCACCAGCGCCGAAGCGTTTCAAAAGGCGCAGCCCACGGTGGCCGATATCCGCCGCGTATTGCCGGCGGCATCCCGGCTGGTATGCGCCGATTTTCTGCGTGTCGCCAGGCAATCCGCCCGGCTTTACATTCCCCGGAAATCCATGCGGCCGGACATCCGCTATGAATATTTCAGCGCCGAACGCCAGCGGGCGGTCTTCGAGACCCCGCCGTATGGATGGACGCATTTTCATCGCGAATATCCCGGGATCAATGGCCTCAGAAGTTTCAGCCGTGTCGGCATTGATCGCCTGGATGGACAAGCCTTGCTGGTCTCGCACTATGGCTGCGGCATGACTTGCGGCATCGGCGAGCTGACGCTCATGCGCCGGCACGGCAACGGTTGGCGCGTCGCCGCGGCAGAAACACTCTGGTTGAATTAGCGCCGCGCTTTCGCGGGAACACACATCCTGCGCGCCTGTCACATTCCCCGTGATCGCGCGCCGCGCATCATCGTGTTTCACCCTCGCGGAGACTCCCATGGTCCAACTGATGATCTACGACGAACAGGCCGAGGCCGGCGCCACGCCGCAAACCGTTTTTGGCGGCCGGCCCAGCGTGGCGCCCGGCTTTGCCTGGCCGGTGTGCGCCGCCTGCGAAGGCAACATGCAGTTCCTCGGGCAATTG
>DASYEQ010000107.1:0-149653 GCA_036498945.1 Burkholderiales bacterium
TCCTTGGCTACGACGGCGTGGGCTATCGCCTGGCGGATGCCCTGGAGCCACCGCTCCCGGAGCTGCCGCTTTCTTCCCCGTCCCCTGACCACCTTGGAGAACTGCCATGACACAAACGCTCGCCCATGCTTTCCGCTTTTCCGTAAATCCGGCTTTCTACCTCGCACGCCTGCGGCGCCTGGTCGATCCCGCGCACCACGGCCTGCTGCTCGCCGCCGTCATGCTGATGACGGCCGGCACGGCGAAGGCCGCCGGTTCGTCGATGCCCTGGGAAGGGCCGCTCGAATCCATCCTCGAATCCATCCAGGGGCCGGTCGCGCGCATCGTCGCGGTCATCATCATCATCGCCACCGGCCTGGCGCTCGCCTTCGGCGACACGTCGGGCGGCTTCCGCAAGCTCATCCAGATCGTCTTCGGTCTGACCATCGCGTTCGCGGCGTCGAGCTTCTTCCTGTCGTTCTTCAGCTTCTCTGGCGGGGCCGTCGTATGAGCACGGCCAGCGACTTGCCGGGCTTCGAGGTGCCACTGCGCCGCTCGCTAACCGAGCCGATCCTGATGGGCGGCGCGCCGCGCACCGTGGCAATCGCTAACGGCACGCTGGCCGCTGCGGTGGGCCTGGGCATGCAACTGTGGATTCCCGGTGTCGTGCTCTGGATCGTCGGCCACTCGCTGGCCGTGTGGGGCGCGCGCGTCGATCCGCAATTCATGCAGGTGTTCGCCAAGCACCTCAAGCACAAGCCGCTGTTGGACGTGTGACGGGAGGACGCCACGATGCTCAACCTCGCTGAATACCGCCAGCGCCCGGCCTTGCTCGCCGACTGGCTGCCGTGGGCCGGGCTGATCGTGCCCGGCGTCGTGCTGAACAAAGATGGTTCGTTCCAGCGCACGGCGCAATTCCGTGGCCCTGATCTGGACAGCGCGACGCAAGGCGAGTTGATCGCCACGACCGCACGCTTGAACAACGCGCTGCGTCGGCTCGGCGCCGGCTGGGCGCTGTTCGTCGAAGCCGAGCGCCGGCCTGCGGCGGACTATCCGCACTCGGATTTCCCCGAGCCGCTGTCCTGGCTGGTGGACGAGGAGCGGCGCGCGACCTTCGAGGAATCGGGTAACCACTTCGAGAGCGGCTACCACCTCACGCTGCAATACCTGCCGCCGGAGGAATCCCGCGCCCGCGCGGCTAAGTTGCTCTACGAGAACACGCCAACGGCCGGTGTGGACTGGCGCGAACGCCTGACCGCGTTCGTCGCGGAAACCAGCCGCATCTTCGACCTGCTCGATGGCGTGATGCCCGAAATCGCCTGGCTCGACGACGCCGAAACGCTGACCTACCTGCACGCGACCGTCTCGACGCGGCGCTATCGCATCAGCGTGCCAGAGGTGCCGTTCCACCTCGACGCGCTGCTGGCCGATACGCCTCTGATCGGCGGCCTCGCGCCGATGCTCGGCGACCAGCACCTGCGCGTCGTCACGGTACGCGGCTTCCCGACCTCGACCTGGCCGGGGATTCTGGACGACCTCAACCGGCTCGGCTTTGCCTACCGCTGGAGCACGCGCTTCCTCTGCATGGACAAGTCGGAGGCTGAGAAGGAACTCGGCCGCCTGCGTCGGCAATGGTTCGCCAAGCGCAAGAACGTCCTCGCCTTGTTGCGCGAAACGATCTTCCAACAGGAAAGCCCGCTGGTCGATACCGACGCCAGCAACAAGGCGGCCGACGCGGACGCCGCGATGCAGGAGCTGGGCAGCGATCAAGTTGCCTTCGGCTTCGTCACCGCTACCGTGGCGGTGCTCGATGCCGATGCCGACACGGCCGACGAGAAGCTGCGCATGGTGGAGCGCGCCATCCAAGGCCGGGGCTTCGTGACCATCCCCGAAACCCTCAATTCCGTGGAGGCGTGGCTGTCGTCGGTGCCGGGCAACGCCTACGCCAACGTGCGCCAGCCCATCATCTCGACGCTGAACCTCGCGCATCTGATGCCGGTGTCGGCGGTGTGGGCCGGGCCGGAGAAAAACGACCACCTCGACGGGCCGCCGTTGATCGTCACCCGCACCGAAGGCGCGACGCCGTTCCGGCTGGTGACGCACATCGGTGATGTGGGCCACACGCTGATCGCCGGCCCGACCGGCATGGGCAAGTCCGTCCTGCTCGCCACGCTGGCGATGCAGTTCCGCCGCTACCCCGGCTCGCGCATCTTCGCCTTCGACATGGGGCGCTCGATGCGGGCGACAGCGCTGGGCCTGGGCGGCGAATACTACGACCTCGGCGCCGACGGCGCGATCGCGTTCCAGCCACTCGCGCGCATCGACCAAGAGGGCTATCGCACCTGGGCGGCGGAATGGGTCGAAGGCCGCTTGCTGCACGAAGGCGTGGCCGTCGGCCCGGACGAGAAAGCGGCCATCTGGTCGGCGCTCGGCAGTCTCGCCGGTGCGCCGGTCGAGCAGCGCACGCTCACCGGCCTGTCGGTGCTACTGCAATCGAACGCGCTGCGCCAGACACTCGCGCCCTATGTGCTGGGCGGCGCGCACGGCAAGCTGCTCGACGCCGATCACGACCGCCTGGGTGCGGCCGACGTGCAGTGCTTCGAGATGGAAGAACTGATGCACAGCAAGGCCGCAGTGCTGGCCGTGCTGGGCTACCTGTTCGCGCGCTTCGATGAGCGGTTCGACGGCGCGCCGACGCTGCTGATCCTCGACGAATCCTGGCTGTTCCTCGACGACCCGGTATTCGCCGCGCGCATCCGCCAGTGGCTCAAGACGCTGCGCAAGAAGAACGTCAGCGTCATCTTCGCCACGCAGTCGCTGGCCGACATCAAGGATTCGAGCATCGCGCCGGCGATCATCGAAAGCTGCGCCAGCCGCATCTTCCTGCCGAACCCGCAGGCGACCGAGCCGCAGATTCGCACGATCTACGAGGGCTTCGGCCTCAACAGCCGGCAAATCGAGATCGTCGCCACCGCTCAACCAAAGCGCGACTACTACTACCAGTCCCGCGCAGGCAATCGCTTGTTCGACCTCGACCTGGCGCCGGTCGCGCTCGCGTTCGCAGGCGCATCCACCCCACAGGACCAGCGCGACATCGACCGCGTGCTGACGCAAGCCGGCGCACCCGGTTTCGCCGGCGCGTGGCTGCGCCATCGCGGCCTCGATTGGGCGGCCGACCTGCTGCCGTCCGCGCCATCCGCCGCGTCCTTCCTCGCTCCCCAACCACAGGAGATTTCGCCATGAAGATTCGCCTTCTTTCCCTCGCCATCGCCGCGTTGATCGGTGTCACGTCCACCGCGCAGGCGCAATGGGTCGTCGTCGATCCCACCAACCTCGTGCAGAACACGCTGACCGCTGTTCGCACGCTGGAGCAGATCAACAACCAGATTCAGCAACTCCAGAACCAGGCGCAGTCACTGATGAACCAGGCGCGCAACTTGGCGAGTCTTCCGTTCAACGTGACCAGCCAGTTGCGCACGAATCTGGCGACTACCCAGCAGCTCATCACACAGGCGCAAGGGCTGGCGTTCCAGGTGCAGAGCATGGATCAGCAGTTCGCGCGCCTGTACCCGGAGCAGTAGGCCGCCACCGTGAGCGGCAACCAGATGTACCAGGACGCGCACCAGCGTTGGCAGAACACGCTCAACGGCTTGCAGACCGCGATGCAAATGCAGGCACAGGTGTCGCAGAACGTGACCACCGACGAAGGTGTGCTGACCGATCTCGTGAGTCAGAGCCAGTCCGCGACTGGCGCGCTGCAAGCGATGCAGGCGACCAACCAGCTTCTCGCGTTGCAGGCCAAGCAGTCCATCCAGGGGCAACAGCTCCAGCTCACGCAGGGACGTGCGGAGTCATTGGAACTGGCGCGGCAGGCCGCCGCCGTCGAACGTGGCCGCGAGGTGACGCGGCGCTTCCTCGGCACCGGCACGGCGTACACGCCGCAGTCGGTCAACTTCTACGGCAACTGACGGGAACGGCCATGAAACGTGCGCCCGTCCTGTTCGCCTTCGCGTGCCTGCTGGCCGGTTGCGACCGGCCGCAGGCGCTGTCGGTCGATGTACTGACCGCCGATCCGGCGCGGCTGCACGCGCTGCGCGCGCAATGCCGGCATGGAGAGCGTGACGGCGCGTTCTGCGCGCAGGTCGCGCAAGCCGACCTGCGCCGTTTCCTCTCCGGGCAAGCCGGCCCTGACGAATACCAGACGCTCGCCGACCTGCCGCCGATCCCGGCCAGCTTCGACGGCCCCGATACGCCGAGGGAGAAACGGCCATGAACGACGTTTCGATCATCGACCACTTCCTCAACGTCTTTTCCACCTACATCGACTCCGGCTTCGGTCTGCTGCGCGGCGAGGTCGCGTTCCTCACCGCAACGCTGGTGGCGATCGACATGACGCTGGCCGGCCTCTATTGGGCGCTCGGCCACGCCACCGGCCAGGGCGAAGACGTAATGGCGAAGCTCATCCGCAAGGTGCTCTACGTCGGCGCTTTCGCCTACATCATCGGCAACTTCAACATGCTGGCGAGCATCGTGTTCCGCTCGTTTGCTGGCCTGGGCCTGACGGCCACCGGCTCGACCTTGAGCATGGAGACGTTCCTGCAGCCGGGACATCTCGCCAAGACCGGCATCGACGCCGGCATGCCGATCCTCGAACAGATCAGCGACATGGCGGGCTTCCCCGAGGTGTTCATCAACATCACGCCCATCGTCGTGATGTTTCTCGCGTGGCTGACCGTCATCGTCTGCTTCTTCGTGCTGGCGGTGCAGCTTTTCATCACGCTGATCGAGTTCAAGCTGACCACGCTCGCCGGCTTCGTCTTGGTGCCGTTCGCGCTCTGGAACAAGACCGCGTTCCTCGCCGAAAAGGTGCTCGGCAACGTGGTGTCGTCGGGCATCAAGGTGTTGGTGCTGGCCGTCATCGTCGGCATCGGCACGGGCTTGTTCGCGGAGTTCCCGACCACACCGGCCGAACCTTCTATCGACCATGCGTTGGTAGTGATGTTGGCCTCGCTTGCGATGCTGGCGCTCGGCATCTTCGGGCCAGGTATCGCCACAGGGCTGATTTCCGGCGGCCCGCAACTCGGCGCGGGCGCGATGGCTGGCGCAGCCCTGGGCGCGGCGGGAACCGCCGTTGCCATCGGTGCGGCGGCCACTGGCGTCGGTGGTGCTGTCGCGGCTGGCGCGCGTATGGCGCCGGCCGCCGCCAGCGCCATCGGCAGCGGCGCACGGGCCGCTGCATCGACCGCAAGCAGCGCGCGCTCGGCGTTCCAAGGCGGTTCCGCTGCCGCCGGCGGCGGCGCGAAGGGCGCGATGGCCGGATTGGGCAACGTCGCCAAGACCGGCGCGCAAGCAGTCGGCCAGAAGGCCGCCGCCGGCGCACGCTCGTTCGGACAACGTGCAGCCGCTGCCTTTCGCTCGGATGGTGCAGGCGCATCCGGCAGCGGCGGTGGCACTTCGGCCGGTGCCGCCACATCCGGCCAAGCCGCCGGCAACACCTCGGCCAACACCACTGACCAGCCGCAACCCGCTTGGGCCAAGCGACTGCACCGCCGCCAACAGATCGCCCATGCCGCAACCACTGCCGCGCACACGCTGCGCGGCGGGGACGGCGGCGGCTCGGCACAAGGCCCAAGTCTGGGCGATTCGGATTCTTGAGGAGAACGAGCCATGCGATTCAAGCGACCGCAGGTGCGCTACGCCGATACGCCGCAGCCTGCCACTCCGTATCAAGCCGCCGCGCAGGTGTGGGACGAGCGTATCGGCTCGGGCCGCGTGCAGGCGAAGAACTGGCGGCTGATGGCCTTCGGCTGCCTCGTGCTTGCGCTGTTGATGGCGGGCGGCCTGGTCTGGCGTTCGGCGCAATCCATCGTCACGCCCTACGTGGTGGAGGTGGATAAGAGCGGCGAGGTACGTGCGGTCGGCGAAGCCGCCACGCCGTACCGGCCGGCGGATGCACAGATCGCCTACCACCTCGCGCACTTCATCACGCTGGTTCGCTCACTGTCGATCGACCCGATCGTCGTGCGGCAGAACTGGCTCGACGCCTACGACTACACCACCGACCGCGGCGCGGCCGTGCTCAACGACTACGCCAGCAAGAACGACCCGTTCGCCCGCGTCGGCAAGGAATCGGTGACGGTGCAGATCACCAGCGTCACGCGAGCCAGTGATGCGTCGTTCAACGTGCGCTGGACGGAGCAGCGATTCGTCAATGGCGCACCGGCCGGCACCGAACGCTGGAACGCCGTGCTTTCCATCGTCCTGCAAACCCCGCGCACCGAGCAGCGCCTGCGCAAGAACCCGCTGGGCATCTACGTCAACGGTCTCTCATGGAGCCGCGAGCTGGATGCGTCCGAAGGAGCCAAGCCATGAACCCGTCTTTCCGCTTTTACGCTTTCGTGTTGACCTTGGCGGCCACCACGTCGTCATTGCTGGGCTGCGCCTCGCAGGGCAAGCCGCCGCCGCGCATCTCGCTCGATGAGCCGGTGCAGGCGCAGCCGATGCCCGAACCGCCGAAGCCGGTGGAAGTGGTGGAGGTGCCGAAGGTGCTGCCGATGCCGGCGCAGATGAAGCCGCTGCCTGACGTGGACGAAGCCAAGACCACGCCCGAGCCGGCTGACGAAACCGTGCGCGTCTCGCGTGCCAACGCCGACGCGCGCATAGCGCCGACGCGCGAGGGCTACATCAATGCGATTCAGGTCTGGCCCTTCACCGACGGCGCGCTGTATCAGGTCTATGCCGCGCCGGGGCGCGTCACCGTGATTTCGCTCCAGCCCGGCGAAGAACTGGTGACGGTCGCCGCCGGCGACACAGTGCGCTGGATCGTCGGTGATACGTCCAGCGGCGCCGGCAACGATCTGCGCGTCAATGTACTGGTGAAGCCCATCCGGTCGGGCCTCAAGACGAACGTGGTCATCACCACCAGCCGGCGCACCTACCTGATCGAGCTGACCTCGACCGATAAGGCATGGATGGCGTCAGTGTCGTGGGAGTACCCGAAAGACCAGATGCTCGCGTTGCGGCGTCAGGATCAAGCCGCGCAAGCAGCCGCGCCGGTCGATACCGGCCTGTCGCTGGAGAAGATCCGCTTCCGCTACGCGATCAGCGGCAGCAATCCGCCGTGGAAGCCGCTGCGCGCCTTCGACGATGGCGAGAAGGTCTATATCCAGTTTCCGCCGGGCATCGCCCAAGGCGAGCTGCCGCCGCTGTTTGTCATCGGCGCGCAAGGTGACGGGCAACTGGTGAACTACCGCTTCCGCTCGCCTTATTACATCGTCGATCGCCTGTTCGGCGCGGCCGAACTGCGCCTAGGTGGCAACAAGGGTGATGTGGTGCGCATCGAGCGCACGGATGGCACGCGGGGGAACTGACCATGAGCCAGGATGAAACCCCCGATGTGCCGATTCCCGACCCTGCGCCGAAGGTCGCGCCGGAGAATGTGGCGCTGCGGGCGCAGCCGCGCCCGGTGACTCGCCTCAATCGGCGCACTCTGGCGCTGCTGACTGGTGGCCTCGGCGTCGCCGTGCTGGGCGCAACCATGTGGTCATTGCAACCGCCGCATCGGCGCGGCGGCAACGAACCAGCCGAGCTTTACAACGTCGATCGCGTCTCGCGCTCCGAAGAACTCGACCGGCTTCCCGCCGATTATTCCAAGCTGCCGCCCAAGGTGCCGGAGCTAGGCCCGCCGCTGCCCGGTGACCTTGGCCCAGCTATCGTGAAATCGCAGCAGCCGGCGGTGGCCTCCTACGCACCGCCCTCCGGCCAAGACCCGGGCGCGGCCGACCGTGACGCACGGCGTAAGGAGGCTGAATCGGCCGCGGGATCGTCCGTGTTCTTCCGCTCTGGTAATCAACGCGCGGCGGCCGTACCGCCGCCGACTGCCGCGGCTGCCTCTTCCGCCTCGCCGTCCGGACTGGCGGCCTTCGACCCGCAGGCCGCTGGCCCAGCCTCGACGGCGGCCCAACCCGCCGACGCGACCGCCGTGCAGAACCGGCAAGACCAGAAGGAGGCGTTCCAGAAAGCCGGAACTACAGAAACACGTAATTCCGGCAATCTGCAAATGCCGACTTCGCCGTACCAGGTGATGGCTGGAACGGTGATCGCGGCAGCACTCGTAACGGGCATCAAGTCCGACCTGCCGGGCGACGTGATCGGCACAGTGACGGAGCCGGTCTATGACACGGCGACCGGCCGCTATCTGCTGATACCGCAGGGGTCGCGCATCTTCGGCAAATACAACAGTCAGGTCGCTTATGGGCAGAGCCGCGTGCAGGTGGTGTGGAACAGAGTCATTCTGCCGGACACGTCATCGCTCACGCTGGACAACCTCGCCGGCGCTGATCCCGCCGGCTACGCGGGCTTGGAGGATGGAGTGGACTGGCATTGGGACCGCATCGTCGCCGGTGCGGCGCTTACCACCTTGCTGGGCGTCGGCGCCGAGCTGGCCGCGCCGGAGAATCGCCAGGGCGGGGACCGCGTCATTGTCGCCGGGCGCGACAGCCTGCAAGACAGCGTGAACCAAGCCGGGCAGGAGATGACTCGGCGCAACCTCAATATCCAGCCCACCTTGACCGAGCGTCCTGGCCTACCAGTTCGCATCATCGTCAATCGCGATCTGGTGCTACGGCCGTACCAGCCGCTGTTCTTCAACCGGGGGACTTCACGATGAGCACGACCCGCAAGCTGCGACTGGGGCCGCTGCCGAAAACCGAGAGCGTCAAGGTGACCTTCGCTTGCCCGGCCAGCCTCAAGGCCGACCTCGACCGTTACGCCGCGCTGCACGCGCAGACCTACGGGGAGGTGGTCGATGCGACGACGTTGATCCCGCACATGTTGGAGGCTTTCATGGCCGGAGACCGCGGGTTCAAGAGGGGAGGGCAGGCGACCCCAAGGCCCGCAACGAAATGAATACTGGAGGAAGACCGCTGCGCCTGTATACGCTATCCTATAGGCCGATTGATGATGGTGTTGCCAGAGTCGTCGCCCCTCAAATCTTTCCATCTTCAGCGCCAGCAAAAGCTCTCGTTGGATGACGGTAAATGCGACGGTAAGGCCCTATGTCAATCACAGCCAATCCCTTTAACCATGCGGGTTTGGGAGGCTTGTTGATGATTGAGTGGGAGTAATCCGGGATCGCCGCGGCCCGTTATCCGGGCCGTTACCCGCGGGACCGGATGCAGCCTCCTAATAGTGGCGCATTACTTGGGACTGGCGGCCGCCTGTGATATTTTTTCGTCGGCGCGTTGGAAAACGCGCGCCACATCAACCTGTGGAGCACCTCAAATGACCAGATTCATTGCCATCGCCTGCGCAAGCCTGCTTTTCACCGGCATTGCACATTCGCAAGATCTCACTACCGCCAGCCATAACACGCCGGCCATGACTTCTACGCCTACCGAGGCGGACTGCGAATCCAAAATCGGCAGCCACGCCGCGAACGCGGCCGAGGAAGTTTCGATCAAGAAGTGCGAGGCTGACGCGATGAAGGCAGCCAAGTATTCGACCTGCGAGAGCAGGGCGGTAAGCGCGGATGGCAAGCCACTGGCCGGCGCGGCGAAGGATGAGTCCGTGGAAAAATGCATGGCCGCCAGCTAGCGTGTATCAGGGCGGTTCGAGTGGCTGGAAATAGCCGCCGTATCTCCGGCGGTGCGTTTGGCGGGAAACGCTGATTTTATTGGCGTCTTCCAGCCCTGCTGGCAGATGAGTGAAATGAGGCGTGGCGCGAAGAGGGGCTTGGCGCCCGGGTCATGCTTTCGCTGATTCCTGCATCGGCACCGGAGTACCTTCGTTAACTCATCTAGAGGATAAGGTTTCTCCCGTCGCCATCCCGATATACTGGCTCGCACCAGGCGGCGAACTGACACGGCCTGGACAGACGAGGAGGGGACATGCAAGAAGCAAACGGAACAGTCGGGGTTGCACCGTCGCGTATGCGCTGGGTGCAGCTTATCTTCGGCATCATCTGCATGGCCGGCGTGGCCAACTTGCAGTACGGGTGGACGCTGTTCGTCGGCCCCCTGGATGCGGCGCATCACTGGGGCAAGCCCGCGATCCAGGTCGCCTTCACCATCTTCATCCTGACCGAGACCTGGCTGATCCCGGGCCTGGGCTACATCGCGGACCGTTTCGGGCCGCGTGTCTGTCTGATCAGTGGCGGCATCTTCTGCGCGCTGAGCTGGGTGCTGAATGCCTACGCGGCGACCCTCGCCGTGCTCTACGCCTCGGCCGTGGTCGGTGGCCTGGGCGTCGGCATGGTGGTGAGTTGCTGCTTCGGCAACGCGATGCGCTGGTTTCCGGACCGCCGCGGCCTGGCGATGGGGCTGACGGCGTCCGGCGTGGGCTTCGGCTCGGCGCTCACGGTGGCGCCGCTGGCCGGCATGATCAAGTCCGCCGGCTATGAGAATGCCTTCATCTATTTCGGCATCGGCCAGGGCCTGCTGGTGGTGATCCTCGGCATGCTGATGGCCGCGCCCGCCGGCGGGACGTTTCGCCTGGAAGGCGCGCATGGCCATGCCGCGGCCAGCGCGGGGCGCGACTATCGGCCGGCCGAGATGTTGAAGCAGCCGGTGTTCTGGGTGATGTACGTGATGTTCATCCTGGTGGCGGCGGGCGGCCTGATGGCGACGGCGCAGCTTGCCACCATTGCCAAGGATTTCGGCATCGCCGACACGCCGGTCACCCTGTTCGGCTTCACCCTGGGCGCGCTGGTATTCGCGCTCACGCTGGACCGCACCATCAACGGCATCTCGCGCCCGCTGTTCGGCTGGATCTCGGACTTCATCGGCCGCGAGAACACCATGACGCTTGCGTTCTCCATCGAGGCGGTGGGCATCGTCGCGCTCTACTGGTTCGGCCGCGACCCGGTGGGTTTCGTGGTGCTGAGCGGCATCGTGTTCCTCGCCTGGGGCGAGATATATTCCATGTTTCCCACCGTGTGCACCGATACCTTCGGCACCAAATTCGCGGCGACCAACGCCAGCACGCTCTATACCGCCAAGGGCGCTGCCGCGCTGCTGGTGCCGCTCTCCGCCTGGCTCACCGCCGAGACCGGCGGCTGGCACGTCACCTTCATGGTCGCGGCCGCGATGAATGCGCTGGCCGCCGCCCTGGCGCTGTTCGCCCTCAAACCAATGCGGGTAAAGATGGCGCAGGCCGCCGCGCCGGCACGCGAGATGCCGAACGGTGTGCCGGCCCGCGAGGCAGGCTGAGGCACCTCTCTCTAACGGAATTTTCAAATGAAGATCACCTCCATCAACGCGCGCCTGGTGCGCCTGCCGGCGATCGAGCCGCTGGCCAATGGCCCGGTGCCGGCCGGGACCATGCGCGATGTGGTTCTACTGCGCGTCGGTACCGACCATGGCCCGGAAGGCATCGGCTTCACCTGCTTTCCCGGCTACTACGCGGGCGGTATGTCCGCCGCGCTCAAGACGGCAGTGGAATATCTGGGTTCGCTGGTGGTGGGGGAAGACCCGGTGAAGACCGAGGCGATCCACGCCAAGCTCGCCGCCACCGTCAGCTATGCCGGTCCCGGCGGCGTCGCCACGCTGGCGCTGGCGGCGCTCGACATCGCGCTGTGGGACATCAAGGGCAAGGCCTGCGGCGAGCCGCTCGCCAGCCTGGTCGGTGGCCGCCGCAGCCGCGTGCCGGCCTACGCCAGCGGCGTCTTGCAGCGCAACTATCCGCTCAAGCACATCGTCACCGCCGCGGAACACCTGGCGGCAAGCGGCTTTCGCCAGATCAAGATGCAACTGGGCCTGGGCGGGCGCGTGGAAGACGAGATCGAGCGCGTGCGCCAGGTGCGCGCGGTCATCGGCGAACGCATCGACCTGATGGTCGACGTCAATCAGCGCTGGGACGTGAAGCAGGCGATTGCCATCGGCCGCCGCCTGGAGGAATTCCATCTCTCCTGGCTGGAAGACGTCACGGCTTTCGACGATTACGCCGGCATCGCCCGCGTCACCGAAGCGCTGTCGACCCCGATCGCCGGCGGCGAATACGTGTTCGGAACTGTGCCGTTCCGCCAGATGCTGGAGGCACGCTCGCTGGATATCGTGATGATCGACCTTTTGCGCGTCGGCGGCATCACGCAATGGATCAAGGTCGCGGGCATGGCGGAAGCGTTCAACATTCCCGTGGTCAGCCACATCATGCCGGAGATCAGCCTGCATCTGGTGGCGGGCGTGGCCAACGGCATGACCGTCGAATACATCCCCTGGGTGGCGCGCCTGTTCAAGGAAGTACCGCAATTCGAGAAGGGAGAAGTGGTGGTGCCGCAGCGGCCGGGCCTGGGCCTCGAGTTTGATGAAGAGGTGGTGGCGCGTCACCTGGTGGTGTAGGCCCAGGTCTGCTGATGCCGGGCCAGCCGGGCGGGCGAGGGCGTTGATCCCGATGATCATCGCGGTATCCACCTACAGCATCGAGGGCCTGGCCGGCATGAGCGGGCGCATCGTCTTCCGCCTGCTGGGCGACCGCTTCGGCGCCATGCACCTCCTGGTGCCGGACCTGCTGGCCCAGGCCTTCGGCGCCCGGGCTTACTACGTCGTGCACGCGCTTGCCGGCTTTTACACGGTCGCTGCGCTGTTCGGCTTCATCTACGCTGGCGTGATGCCGCTCCACGCGGTTCTGGCACGCGAGAATTTCCCGATGCGCATGATGGGCACCGTGATCGGCCGGCACCGCGATGGCGGGCAGCCTGGGCATGGCGACGGGCCCGGTGGCGGGCGGCTGGATCCGCGACATCTTCGGCAGCTACGGCGGCCTCTATCTCGCGGTGTTCGTCCTGGGCCTGGCCGCCTTCGTGATGATGTTGACCTTCCGCCCGTTTCCGAAGGGAAGGGGAGTGCGCCCGCCCCGGTAGCGGCGTGAGGCAGGTCAAAAAAACAAGGAGGCTTTAGGCCTCCTTGTCAATCGCTTCGCAAGGAAATGCGTCGCGGGCTGCAGCAGCAAGAACGATCAGGCCTGCTGCTTGCGGCGCCTGGCGGCGAAGCCCAGCACGGCAAGGCCGGCAAGCATCAGCGCATAGGTTTCCGGCTCGGGGATCGGCGCGGTCGAGCCGAGCACAACCAGCACCGAATGCGGGTCCGAACCGCTGCCTTCGCCCACCAGGTAGATGGTGCCGTCGGCACCGATGGTCACGCCTTCGATGGCATTGTCCGGATCGACGGTCGACAGGTCGAAGGAGCTCAGCACCTGGCCGGTACGCGAGGCCATCACCAGCTTTTTCGAACCCAGGCTCAGGATCAGCAGGTCATCCGCCTGCGGCGTGCCGGCAAGGGCAGTGACGCCCGAGAGGGTCTGCACGTCGGACAGCGTCGACAGGCCCAGCAGCGACGGGTCGAACAGCGGCGTCATGCTGGAATTGCCGCCGGTGGCACCGGTGGCGAAGCTCAGGTGGCCGGCCCGCACGTTTTCCGGGTCTTCCTGCTTGATGGTGACGAAGCTGCCGTCGCGGCGGTCATAGCTGAGACCCTCCAGGCCGCTGTTGCCGACGTTCGGGCCGATGTTGGTCCAGGGCACGTTGGCCAGGTTGACGCCGCTGGTCACATTCGGCGTGTTGAAGCCGGTATTGCCGGCGTAGGTGAACTGGTAGATGTTCTGCGCGCGCTCATCCACCGTGGCGAACTGGCCGTTGCCGAGATAGGTGATGCCTTCGGCATCGCCCTTGACGCCGGCGGGCCAGCTGAAGCGCATGGTGGACAAGGTCTGGCCGGTGGTCGAAATCTCGACCGCGCCGGTGCCTTCGTCGCCGACGTAGAACAGGGTACCGGTGTCCCAGTCGTAGGTGACGCCGGAAGCCTCCAGGCCCGAGACACCGCGGCCGCTGGTGCCGAACAGGGAATCGAGCTTGTAGTTGCCGGTGACCTGGTAGTTGCCGAGGTCGACGCCCGCGGCTTGCGCGCTGGCGGCGCCAAACGCCGCCAGCGCGATGATCAGATGCTTGAACTTGATCATGGGGTTGGGTTAGTTGTTCTTGTGGACGATTACGCTTGTTTGCGCTTGCGGGCGATGGCGCCGAGCATCACCAGGCCGCCGAGCATCAGTGCGTAGGTGCTGGGCTCGGGCACGGCGGCGATCAGGCCGGGGGAACCGATCTCGCTGGAGTCGCCGGGGGCGGCGAAGGCGCCGTTGACGCCGACCTGGCTCAGGGCCGCGATGGTGGCGTTGTTGAGGCCGGCGGCGTTGTCGAACGTGAAGCCGGTGGACGAAGCGCCGAAGGAGACATTGGCTTGCAGGGCGCCGGCAGCGTTGAAGACGTTGACCGCGTCGCCGGAGGTCGACAGGCCGACGCCGTTACCGCCATAGAAGCCGATCTGCACGTTGGCCGGTGCAGCGCCGTTGAACCAGGTGCTGAGGAACAGGCTCTTCAGGTCGGCGTCGCCGTCGCCGGTGTCTTCGATGAAGACCACGGACTGTCCGGCGGCAATCGAGCTGACGCCATTGAGCGCCACGGATTTGCTGAAGGAATTGGAGTTGTCGTCCATCGTCCAGCCGCTGATGTTCACGGCGGCGTTGCCGGTGTTGGTCAACTCGAACCAGTCGGCCGCGACGGGCGAGTCGCCGCTGGACCAGGGAGCGACTTCGGTAACGCGCACCTGCGCTTGCGCGGGCAGGGTGCAGACGGCGGCGAGGGCGGTGAAGCCGAGCAGGAGTTTCTTCACGGTGGAACCTTTGGGAGATGAGCGAATGCGTGGAGGGGATGTTGATGCGTTTGTGCGGCGTCGCGATCTCCCCGCATTTCGCCGGTTGATCGACCCCGCGAATGTTGCCGGGTCTTTGCTGCGCGCTGATTGTGACAAGTGCGTTGCGGAGCGGTCCGTTCGGCTCACGGACACCCCTCTAAAGGAGTGCATCGGCGCCGCGCGCATGCCGGCGACATGGAATTTCCCCGCGCAAGGGCCACCTCCCGGCTATCAGGGACTAGGAGCGTGATCCGCTGACAATACGGCAACCTGCCGCGATCATTCTTAAAACACAGTGAGTGCTGTAAACAAATATAGTAATATTGGCCGCCCCGATTTGTGATGGAGGCGCGCATGCCCACCTTTACGCAACAGCACAATTTTTTCGCGGGGTTGATGGTGGAGTCGTCCGCATGGCCCGGCCTGCTGTCGGTTGGAACGGATCTGAGGCGGCGATACAGGCTGGGCGGAACCCCGAGGCCGCGTGAGTTGCTGCACATGACCTTGTCCGGTTTCAAGGCCGTCGGCGGACCCGATGAGGATGTCGATCGCCGCATCGAAACGTACCGGGCGGCTTGTGGCCGAATCCGTTTCCCGTCGTTCGAAGTCTGCCTCGACCAGGTGACAAGTTTTCATGTCGGCGGCGGGAAGTACGCAACCGTCGCGGTTGGCGGCACCGGCGTGCATCCGGCGATGGCGTTGCACGATGAGCTGAGGTGCCTGGTTGAGCCTGGCCGGGCGGCGCGGCCGGGTTTTACGCCGCACGTGACGTTGCGTTACGACCGGCAGGACATCGGGCGGCAGGCGATCGAGCCCATTTCGTGGACGGTACGAGAGATCGTCCTGGTCCACAGCTTTGTGGGCCGGTCCCGTTACGAGTTCATCGATCGCTGGCCGGCGTATGACGCTTAAGTTTGCTGGCCGAGTTTCCCGCGCAGGCTCGCCGCATCGAACGGCGCGCGCACCTTGATGTCGTTGTCGAAATAGCAATAGACGTCGCGGCCGGCGCGCGCCGGCGGTGGCTTGGCGGAAATCAGTTGTGCATCCTGCGGCTGTGAACCTTCGGTCCAGGCGCGGATGCGCGCCGCCCAGCGGGTCAAGGCGCGCTCGCTGTAGCCGCTCGCGTAAAGCTTGACGTCGCCATGCAGGCGCAGGTAGGTGAAATCGGAGGTGATGTCTTCGCGGTACGGCCACTTGCCGGCGGTGTCGGCGATCACCAGGGCGACGTTGCAGCGGCGCAGCAGCGCGATGAAAGACGGTTCGAGAAAGCTGTCATTGCGGATTTCCAGTGCATGGCGCAGCTTGCGTCTGGCGTCGATCGCCAGGCGTGCGCGGCCGTGCATGCGCGATTCGCGGCGGCGCGCCAGTGACAGGGCGGCTTCGGTGTCGCGCGGTAACAGGCGCAGGAAGGCTTCCAGCACCTCGGGTTCGTAGCGCAGGCTGGGCGGCAATTGCCACAGGATGGGGCCGAGCTTTTCGCGCAGGTTGAACAGGCCGGAGGCGAAAAAATTCGCCAGCGGCTTCTCGATCTCGCGCAGGCGCTTGATGTGGGTGATGTAGCGCGGGCCCTTGAGACTGAAGATAAAACCGGGCGGGGTCTGCTCATACCAGGCCTGGTAGCTTTGCGGGCGCTGCAATGAATAAAAGCTGCCGTTGATCTCGATGGTCGGCAGCGCCTGCGAGGCGTATTCGAGTTCGAGCGCTTGCGCCAGGCCCGGCGGATAGAACACGCCGCGCCACGGCGCGTAGCGCCAGCCGGAGATGCCGATCAGCGCCCGGCCCACGCGCTATCCCTTTGCGAAGGGCGCCGCCAGCTTGAGGTCGGCGACGAACTTTGCATATTCCCGCTCGCGGTCTTCCGACGGCACGCGCAGCAGGAAGGAGGGATGGACCGTCACCAGCAGCGCCGCGCCGGAGGGCAACTCCACTACATGCCCGCGATTGGCGCCGATCGGCGTAGCGCGGCCGGTCACCGAGCGCGCCGCGGTGGCGCCCATGGCGACGATCAGGCGCGGGGCGACGAGTCCGATCTCGCGTTCCAGCCACTCGTGGCAGGCGGCGATCTCGGCTTGCGCCGGTGTCTTGTGCAGGCGCCGCTTGCCGCGCAGCTCGAACTTGAAATGCTTGACCGCGTTGGTGACGTAGACCTCGCCGCGGTCCACCTTCGCATCGGCCAGCGCGCGGTCGAGCAGGCGTCCGGCCGGGCCGACGAAAGGGTGGCCGGCGGTATCCTCCTGGTCGCCCGGCTGCTCGCCCACCAGGAGGATGGTTGCCCTGGCAGGACCTTCGCCGAATACGGTCTGCGTGGCGTGTTCCCATAGTGGGCAATCGCGGCAGCCGGCGGCGGCGTGGCGCAAGGCCGTGAGCGTATTGCCGGCTTGCCGGGCGGTGGTGGGGAGCGGGTGTGCCTTGGTCGCCATGCGTCGCGTTTCACACCGGGCGCCGCACGGCGCGCGCGGCCTCAAGCGCGTCGGCCGGCGGCGTAGCGCCCAGCGGCGGCGCAATGTCCTCCAGTGCACGGCCTTCGGCGTCCACCGCGTAACGCCAGGCCGCCAGCCCGGCACCTATCACCAGCACCGCGCCGACGGCGTAGCCGATGGCCACCGCGCCGCGGCTGCCGCTTTCGATCAGCGCGCCGAACAGGGCCGGCGCGGCAAAGCCACCGGCGCCGGTACCGATGGCGTAGAACACCGAGATCGCCAGCGCACGCGTCTCCAGCGGAAACACCTCGCTGACGGTCAGATAGGCCGAACTGGCGGCCGCCGAAGCAAGGAAAAACACGACCGACCAGCACAGTGCCTGCGTGGCCGGCGTCAGCCAGCCCTGCATGAAGGCCCAGCCGGTGAACAGCAGCCCCACGCCCGAGCAGACGTAGGTGAAGCCGATCATGCGCCGGCGGCCGATGCGGTCGAACAAGGGGCCGAGCAGCAATGGCCCCAGCACGTTGCCCAGGGCGAAGGGAAAGATGTACAACGCCACGCGATCCCCGGCCACGCCATAAAACTTCGTCAGCACCAGGGCATAGGTGAAAAAGATCGCGTTGTAGAAAAACGCCTGCGCGATCATCAAGGCCAGCGCCACCAGGCTGCGCTGCCGGTAGTGGCGGAACAGCACGCCGGCGACTTCCGTCAGCGTCGGCAATGCGCGGCCCTGGTAGGGTGCGCCCGGCGCCACCGGCGTCAGCGGCCCATGACGTTGTTCGATCCCCGCCTCGACAGCGGCAACGATGTCTTCGGCTTCCCCGGCGCGCCCGTGGGTGATCAGCCAGCGCGGGCTCTCGGGCACGTCGCGGCGCACCAGCAGCATGGCCGCCGCCAGCACTGCGCCCAGGGCGAAGCCGGCGCGCCAGCCCATCGCCGGGCCCAGCACGCGCGGGTCGAGCAGGACCAGGCTCATGCCGGCGCCCAGCGCCGCGCCCAGCCAGAAGCTGCCGTTGATCGCCAGGTTCACCTGGCCGCGCAGGCGCGCCGGGATCAGTTCGTCGATGGCGGAGTTGATGGCGGCGTATTCACCGCCGATGCCCAAGCCGGTGAGCACGCGGCAGAGCGCAAAGAAGGCGAAGTCAGGCGCGGCGGCGGTGGCCAGCGTCGCCACCATATAGAGGCCGAGGGTAACCAGGAACAGGCGCTTGCGCCCCAGCCTGTCGGTGAGGCGGCCGAACAGGAGGGCGCCGATCACCGCGCCCCCGACGTACAGCGAGCCGGCCCAGCCGACCTGCGCCGCGCTCAGGCCCAGCGCATCCGGGCGCTGCAGTGCCGCGCCGATCGACCCCACCAGGGTGACTTCGAGGCCGTCCAGCACCCAGGCCACTCCGAGCGCGATCACCACGCGCCAATGCCAGGCGGACCAGGGCAAGCGATCGAGGCGGGCGGGAATGGCGCCGGAGGGGACGGACATGCGGGCTGATATGCAGGCGGACATGCGGGCTGATATGCAATCGGCGTTCCGGGCCTGGAGAGTTGTTTCGACCTCATTAGAGGCAGTGCGAAACGGCGGAAGTTCCGGCTCGCCTCATGCCATGCGCTACACTGCCCGTTTCGCCGCCGCGCAGCATTACCGATGTCCCAAAATAGAACGGTCGCAGAACAGACCGCCGCAATAGAGACAGCCGCCGCCGCTTTTGACCCGCAAGCCGGGCAGCGCGGCGCCTATGTGCTGCTGCTGGTGACGCCGCTTCTCTTCGTCACCAACTACCTGACCGCGCGCGTCTGCGTGCCGCTGATTCCGCCGCTTACGCTGGCCTTCCTGCGCTGGGGCTTCACCGCGCTGCTGGCGGGCGCGGTGGCCTGGCCGCTGCTGCGTCGTCATGCAGGCGCGGCGGCAGCCGAATGGCGCGACCTGCTGCTGCTCGGCGCCATCGGCATGGCCCTGTGCGGCGCTTCCGCCTACGAGGCGGCAAAGACCACGGTGGCGGTGAACATCGGCCTGATCTACGCGGCTTCGCCGGCGATGATCGCCATCCTTGCGCGTTTCATGTTCAACGAGCGCATGGGGCGGCGCCAGGTGGCAGGCATGGGCGCCTGCCTGGCCGGGGTGCTGTGGATCGTCGCGCGCGGCGATCCGCTTTCGCTGCTGCAATTGCGCTTCGTGCCGGGCGACCTGTGGTCGCTTGCCGGTTCGATCGGCTGGGCGGTGTATTCGGCATTGCTTAAGCAGCGCCGTGGCAGTCTGCCCCCATCGGTGCGTTTCGTCTGGCTGTGCGTGGCCGGGGCGGTAGTGCTGGTGCCCCTGTCCGCGTGGGAACTGGCGCGCGTGCCGGCCTTGTGGTCGTTCAAGGCGGCGCTCTACGTGGCGCTGCTGGTGGTGGTGGCGAGCTTCGGCGCCTACCAGGCCTACGACCGCGTGCAGCGTGTATTGGGCGCGGCGCGCACCGGCATCATCATGTACCTGGGGCCGGTCTACGCGGCGTTCCTCGCCTGGGTCCTGCTGGGCGAGGAACTGCACCCGTTCCATGCGGTAGGCGCGGCGCTGGTGCTGGGCGGCGTCTATCTGGTGAGCCGGCGCGGCCGGTAACGCTTGGCGCGAACGACAAAAGGCATCCCCGATGGCAGGCACCGGGGATGCCGGGTGACGCTTGAGATAATGCGGCCTTGAGGGCTTAGTGGTGCGTGTCCTTCACGGCCACATCCTGGCTGTGGTTAGGATTTGCATGGTCATTGCCGGAGCTGTGGTGAAAACCGCCGCCGGTACTGGCGCTGGTGCTGCCGTGCAGTGAAGCGGACGAGCCGCCGGCCTGATGGCCCCAGTCCTTGGCGCCGCTGTTGTTGTTCTGATGGCCAAAATCCTTGCCGCCGTCATGCTCGTGCATCGCGACCTGGTCGACGTGGCCGCTACCCTGGCTGCCTTGATGCATGCCCTGATGGTCGTTGCGCAGGTCGTTGCGGTCCTGGTGCAGGTCATGCGCGTCTCCGCGGCGGTCGGCAACGTCCTTCCTCAGGTCGCCACGCTGTTGGTGCAGATCGTTACGCTCGGAACGGATGTCGGCGTTGGTCTGCGCCAGGGTGTGGGCGTCGCGGTGTTCCGTGCGCAGGTCGCCGTGCAGCTCGGTACGGTCGTTCTTCACGGCCGCCTGGTTGCCGGCGGTCCGGTCGGCGGCCAGCTGGTTACGGTCGTTGTAGACCTCACGCGCGGCGGCGCGCTGGGCCTGGTCTTGCCGGAACGTCGCGCCGACGTTGCTGGAGATCTGATTCTTTTCCTGGGTAATGGATTGACGATCGTTTTTTATGTCGGCGGTGTCCTTGCGGAGGTCGGTGCGGTCACGGGCGACGTCGCGGCGGTCATCCCGCAGGTCATGGTTGTTGCCTTGGCCGTTCTGGCCGCCATGCATGCCGTTGTTGTCGCCGGGGCCGCGGCCATTGTTGTTGCCCGGACTACGGTTGTCGCCGGGACCACGGCCATTGTTGTTGCCAGGGCCGCGGTTGTCATGGTCACCGTTGCTGGCCAGGTCGTGGTGCAGTTCACGGCGGTCGCCTCGCAGGTCGCGGACGTCGCCGTGCAGGTCACGCTGGTCCTTGGAGACGTCATGACGGTCGGAGCCGAGTTCCTTGTTGGTCGACGCCAGGGTCGAACGGGCGCGCGCTTCCGCCTGGGTGTCGGTCTTCAGCTTGGCCTGGTCCTTGGCAATCGCAGCCTGGTTGCCGGCCTTCTGGTCGAGAGCCAGCTGGTTCTGGTCGTTGAGGATGTCATGGGAGGCGGCTCGCGCAGTCTGATCGTCCTTGAAGGTCTGGCCGACGTCGTGCGAGACCTCGTTGCGGTCCTGGGTCAGATCCGTCCGGTCGCTGGCGATGTCGGTGCGGTCCTTGCGGATGTCGGCGATGTCGCCGCGGATTTCGTTACGGTCGCTACGGATCGCGGTACGTTCCTGGCTCGCCGGATTGCTGCCGCCGTTGGCCATGCTGCGCAGCCCGTCGCGTTCCTGGGTGACGGGGTTGCCGTTGCCGACGGTGCTTTCACGGATACGGGTGCTGGTGCTGGTGGAAGCCGAGGTGGAACCGGCGGGAGTGGCAGCCTGCGCCTGTGTACTGGTGGCCGCGTTCGCCTGGCCGGCGTCGGTCTGCGCGGATTGCGCAAAAATGCTTGGCGTGGCGAGCGCGCATGCCGCACCTACGGCGGCCGCGAGCAGGGATTTTCGAAACATGCAAAGGTCAGTGCGATCCATGATATTGCTCCTTTCGAGAACTATGGGAAGTGGCGGCTTGGCCTTCATCGCTAATAACTGCAAGACTGGATGGGGCTTCGTCCGACCGCCGCGGGCGTCCGCTTCGCTTTGGGCTTAACGGGATTCCTGCTGAGGATCGCGGACATAGCGATCGTCGGGCACATAGTGGTCGTCGTGCGCGTCGCGTGCATCGGGGGTGTCGCGTGTGTCGATGCGGCTGGTGCGGTCGTCGCGGTCGTCGCGGGCCTCGCCGCCCGAGTCGCGCGGATCGGCACGGTCCACGCGCGGGCCGTTGTGGGAATCACGCAGGTCGCCGTGCGCCGGGTGGGTGCCGGCGGTCGCGTCATCCTCGGCGACATAACCCTGCACCAGTCGGTAGAAGCCGTCGTAGAAATTCGGGTCGGCAATGGTTTCGCGGCTGATCACCTGCAGCACGTTCTCCGAGCCGGTCGGCACCGAGAAGGTGGCGATGCCGACGCCGGCGGAAACGCCCTGGCGCACCTTCTGCAGCTTGCTTACCTCGCGCGCCGCGCTGGCGAAGACGGTGCTGGTGCCGTTCTTGTTGTCGACACAAGTGGCCTGCAGGCGAATGGTGACGCTGGTCTTCTCGTCCTTTTGCGCATCCTTGGTGCCGGTCATCACGGCGGAATCGCTGGAACGGTCGAGCATATAGCCCTGTTCGAAAAACGCGCGCTTGACGTCCCAGCATACGGTGTCGCCACTGCCTTGCAGCGTCTTGCTGAACGGCGTCTTGGAGGAGAACTCGTTGCTGGAGCGTTCGGGCTTTTTCGCCAGAGCGCAGGTGGAGGAGACGGCGAGCACGATCGCCAGCAGGGGAACCTGGCCAAGCCGGAACAGCCTGTTACGTCGGATTGCATGATGCATGGACAAATCTCCTGTTGCGTGGGACTCGGACAAATGGTGCGGCGCATCTCGCCGCGCTGCGTTTCACGCCGGCCCCGCGTTTCCCGGGCGGCGCTTGTGAATCACGATGCTGATAAGAATTTCCCTTAGGACTTAAGTTCCACCGCGGCCGGAGGCGGTGTAGCGGGCGCTACACTTCCCGCAACAATTGTCAGCGTCGTCGCCCAGCGACAGCAAAGCCGCGGCTTGGGCGAAACCCCCGGTTTGCCGTCCCGAACCGGTCCATACAGGTTGGACACGGGATGGTGACGGCCGCGCTTGCGTTAAACTTTGTGTTGACCCGCCGCAACGGCGACACCAAAGCAGAAGCCTCGCCGTTGCCCGCCGGAGACGAAAGCCCGGCTTCGCGATTGCGCTGTAACGCGATGTAAATGCGTAAAAGGCTGTAGGAATCCACCGGCACGAACATCAGAACTCAACCCTGCCCATTACCATGTACCTGCCCAAGCATTTCGAGATCACCGAGGACGCGCCGGCGCTGGAAATCATGCGCGCGCACAATTTCGCCATGCTGGTGAGCAACGACGACGCGGGTATGCCGTTCGTCAGCCACCTGCCGCTGGTGGGCGAAAAGCAGGGCGACACGATCCGCATCGAGGGGCATGTCGCCAAACCGAATCCGCATTGGCGCTATCTGCAGGCGCGGCCGCAGGTGCTGGCGGTGTTCCAGGGGCCGCATGCCTACATGTCGCCCCAGGTCTATCCGGATCTGGCGCGTGTGCCGACCTGGAGCTACATCGCCGTGCATGCCCACGGCGAGGCGCGGCTGATCGAGGACGCCGAAGGCAAGGACGCGCTGCTCAAGCGCCTGATCGGCGTTCATGAGCCGGCCTACGCGCAGCAGTGGCGCGACCTGGGCGAGGAGTTCCAGCAAAAGATGCTGATGGGCATCGTCGGCTTCGCCATTACGGTCACGAAACTCGAAAGCAAGTTCAAGATCAACCAGCATCGCCCCGAAGCGCACGCCGCCATGCACGAGGCCTACAGCAAGGGCACGCCGGATGAGCAGGCACTGGCGCGCTGGATGGAGCGCCTCGGCCACAAGGGCCTGAAAACCTGATGCAGTCTCCGCAAGAGCAGATGATGCGCCTGGCGCTTGCAGCCGCGCGCGAAGCGCAAGCGCTGGGCGAGGTGCCGGTGGGCGCGGTGCTGGTGCGCGAAGGGCAGGTGATCGCCAGCGGCTTCAACCGGCCGATCAGCGCGCACGACCCGTCCGCGCATGCCGAGATGTGCGCCCTGCGGGCGGCGGCGGAAATTCTCGGCAACTACCGCCTGCCCGATTGCGAGCTTTACGTGACCCTGGAGCCTTGCGCGATGTGCGCCGGCGCCATGCTGCATGCACGCCTGAAAAAAGTCATATTCGGTACGCATGATCCGAAGACCGGTGCCTGCGGCTCGGTGATCGACCTGTTCGCCGAACCGCGCCTGAATCACCAGACCACGGTTGAGGGCGGGGTGCTGGCGCAGGAGTGTGGTGACCTGCTGCGCGCGTTTTTCGCCGCGCGCCGCAACGCCGCCAAACCAGCGGCCAATGAAGGGCAGGAATGAAAAAAAGCACGGCAGGGAGACATTGAAGATGGCGCGCAAGCCCGCGCTCGGCCTGATCGCGCCTTCCGGCCAGGTAATCGATCTCGAGGCGCTGGAACGCGGCATCGCCTATTTTCGCGCGCGCGGCTGGCGCGTGGTGGCGCCGGCGGCGATCAGGCGCAAATACCAGCGTTTCGCCGGCGAGGACGACGCGCGCCTGGCCGCCTTGCACGCGATGGCGGCGAACACCGACGTGAAGCTGGTGCTGGCGGCACGCGGCAGTTACGGCCTGTCGCGCCTGCTGCCGCGTATCGATTACAAGCTGCTCGCGCAATCCGGCCAGCGCTACATCGGCCACAGTGATTTCACCGCGCTCCTGTGCGCCAACCTGGCGCGCGCGGGCATCGCGGGTTTTTCGGGCCCGATGGCCTGCTACGACTTCGGCGCCGCGCACCACAGCCATTTCACCGAGCAGCATTTCTGGCGCATGCTCGACGAAGGGCGCGACGAGATCGAAGTAGCGGGGGGCAGCATCGTCGCTGCGCGCATCAAGGGTCGTCTGTGGGGCGGCAACCTGGCGATGATCGCCTCGCTCGTGGGCACGCCCTACCTGCCGCGCATGCGCGGCGGCCTCTTGTATCTGGAGGACATCAGCGAGCATCCCTACCGCGTCGAGCGCATGCTGCTGCAATTGCACCAGGCCGGCATATTGCGCCAGCAGCGCGCGCTGCTGCTGGGGGACTTCTCCGGCTACAAACTGGCGCCGCACGACAACGGCTACAGCTTCGAGGCCATGGTCGATCACCTGCGCGGCGTGCTCGACATTCCGGTGCTGACCGGCTTGCCCTTCGGCCACGTGCGCGACAAGCTCACCCTGCCGTTCGGCGGCCGCGCGCTGCTGGCGGCGGAGCAGGGCGGCTGGCGCCTCGCCTACGAGGCGTAGTTCATCGTTATAGCGGGGAGAACGACACCGATTTGAGGATGCGGCTTTCCTGCGTCAGGTGCGCGCCCATCTCGGCGCTGCGCCGCAGGTACTCCTTGAACGCCGGATCGGCCATCAGCGCATCACGCTTTTGCTCGCGCTCGCCCTGGCTGGCGTACTGCCACACGTGCACCACCTGGTTGAGCGTACCCACCTCACTGGTGGCGTAGAACACCGGCTCGCCGCAGTGCTTCACCTGGGTTGGGTGGCCGTACTCCTCGTACATTTTCAGCCAGGCGGGCAGCTTGCCCGGGTGCAGGGTGTAGATGCGCAGGTCGAATATCATCGCGGTCCTCGAATAAGGGGGTTGGGAAGGCAAAGGCGGGTAAAATATTTGCACCGGAGCGGCACGATGCGCGCGTTTTTCGCACCGGCCATGTTAGCAAGGCCCGACTGAATTTCCTATTCAACCCTGACTATAGCAATGACCCAAACTCCGCCACGCGCCTGCGTCATGGGCCACCCGGTCGCCCATTCGCGCTCGCCGATGATCCACGGCTACTGGCTGAAGCAACTCGGCATCGCCGGCTCCTACGAACTGCAGGACCTGACGGAGGAGCAGTTTCCGGGCTTCGTTGCCGGCTTCGCGAAAAACGGCTTCGTCGGCGGCAACGTCACCGTGCCGCACAAGGAAGTGGCCTTCCGCCTGGCGCAACGCCGCGACGAGGCCGCCGAGGCCATCGGCGCGGTCAACGTGCTGTGGCTGAAAGACGGTGAACTGGTGGGCGGCAATTCCGACACCCACGGCTTCATCGGCAACCTCGACCACGCCGCCTCGGGCTGGGACATAAAGGGCGGGCTGGCGGTGATCCTCGGCGCCGGCGGCGCCTCGCGCTCGGCGGTGTACGCGTTCGCCCACCGCGGCATCGAGGTGGCCATCGTCAACCGCAACCTGGATCGCGCCCGCGAACTGGCCGCGCATTTCGGCCACATCGGCCCGAAAATCAGCGTGCACACCTACGACGATCTGCCGCAACTGCTGCCGCGTACCGACGTGCTGGTCAACTGCACCTCCTGCGGGATGGTCGGCAAGCCGCGCCTGGAAATCGACCTGGCGCCGCTCAAGCTCTCCGCCGTGGTCTACGACGTCGTCTACGTGCCGCTGGATACCGAGTTGCTCACCGAAGCGAAAAGACGCGGCCATCGCACCGTCGACGGCCTTGGCATGCTGCTGGAGCAGGCCGGCTACGGCTTCGAGAAATGGTTCGGCGTGCTGCCGCAGGTCACGCCCGAACTGCGCGCCATGCTGGAAGCGGACATCCGCGCCAAGACGCCGCAATAGCCGCAACGCGCGATTCAAGGGAGGGCGCGGGTCAGCTACAATGGACTCGCGCCGCATGGGCGCACGTAAGTTGTCACTAAAAATTAGAGGAGACCATCCATGAAAGCATGGAGAAAAGCAGCCCTGGCCATTGCATTGGGCTTGGCCGCCGGGGGAGCGCAGGCGCAGCAGACCGTCAACATTCCCGACGTCATCGAGCTTTCCGGCGCCGGCGCCGTCTCCGGCACCAACTGGAAGGACGGCGTCACCCTCGCCGTGGACGAAATCAATGCCAAGGGCGGCATCCTCGGGCGCAAGATCGTCACCACCCATACCGACACGCAAAGCAACCCCGGCATTTCGCGCGCCCTGGTGCAGAAGGCGCTGGACAGCGATCCCTACGTGCTGCTGGGCCCGGTGTTTTCCGGCTCGGTCAAGGTCAACATGGCGCTGGCCCAGCGCGCCGAGATTCCGCAATTCACCGGCGCCGAAGCCGCCGACATCACCCAGGCGGGCAATCCCTACATCTTCCGCACCTCCTTCGGCCAGCAGATGAGCATGCCGAAGATCGCCAATTACGTGCGCGACGGCGTCAAGGCCAAGAGCGTCGCCGTGGTCTGGGTCAACAACGACTTCGGCAAAGGCGGGCGCGACTCCTTCGTCAAGGAAATGAACGCGCGCAACATCAAGGTCACGGCGGATGTTTCCACAGAATCCGGCCAGGTTGATTTCGCCGCCGACGTGGTGAAGGTGAAGAATGCCGGCGCCGACTGCATCTTCGTCTATACCAACGAGGAAGAAAGCGCGCGCTTTTTGCGCGAAGCCAAGAAGCAGGGCGTCAAGACGCCGCTCCTGGGCGAAACCACGCTGCTCGGCCAGAAGGTGATCGACCTCGCGGGCGATGCCGCCAATGGCGTGCGCGGCCACGTCGGCCTCTCGGTGGACGTGCCGGTGCCGGCGATCCAGGTGTTCAAGGATAAATTCCAGAAGCGCTTCGGCTACGTACCGGATCACAATGGCATCAAGGGCTACACCGCCGTCTACGCGATCAAATACGTCACCACCAAGATCGGCAGGTTCGACAGCAAGCTGTTCGCCAAGACCATGCACGGCCTCACCATCACCCCGGCGCAGGAACCGGGCATCCTGATCGAGACCACCTGGGACGAACACGGCGACATCGACCGCGTCAGCTTCCTCGCCGAAGTGGTGAACGGCAAGCAGAAGGTCGTCCAGACCCTGCCCAAGCTGGGCAAATAAGAGGCCGGCATGCGGGCGCCGCAAGGCGCCCGCGCCGAAAGATTCCACGCATGGCCCTGCTGCAAATCCTGCTTTCGGGACTGGCCACCGGCGCGATCTACGCCCTGGTGGCGGTCGGCTTCATGCTGCTGTGGCAGACCTCGCAGACCATTAACTTCGCCCAGGGCGAATTCGTCATGCTGCCGGCGTTTTTCGTGCTGGGGGCGATGCAATTCGGTGCCTCCTTCCCGTTGGCGCTACTGATCGGCCTGCTGGTCTCCCTGGTGGTGCTTGGGGTGCTGTTCAAGCTCCTGGTGGTCGACCCGATGCTCAAGCACGGCGTGCTGCCGCTGGTGATATCCACCATCGCCCTGGCCACCTTCCTCAAGGAAAGCGTCAAGACCTACCGCGCCGAGGCCCAGCCTTTCCCGGCGATGTGGTCGAACCAGAATTTCGAGATCGGCGGCGCCGTGATCTCGGTGCAAAACCTGGTGATCATCGCCGTCGCCGTTGCCGCCGTGGCGCTCCTGCAATGGTTCCTGGCGCGCACCCGCACCGGTCGCTGCATGCAGGCGACCGCGCAAAATCCGGCGCTGGCGCGCATCCTCGGCGTGCGCGTCGAACGGATGATCCTTTACACATTCCTGATCAACGCCGCGCTGGCGGCATTGGCCTCCTTTCTCATCAGCCCGATCTATCTCGCCAAGTTCACCAATGGCGAGACCCTCGGCATGGCCGCCTTCATCGCGGCGATCGTCGGCGGCTTCAACCAGGTGGGCGGCGCCATCCTCGGCGGCTTTCTCCTGGGCGTGGTCGACAACCTCGCCGCCACCTATATCTCGACGCTGTATCGCGGCGCGATCCCGCTGTTCCTCCTGATCGCCGTCATCCTGTTCCGCCCGCAGGGCCTGCTTGGCCGCGCCGAGGAGCGCTCGGTATGAAGGTGTCCGCGCGCCTGGCCGCCGCGCTCCTGGCCATCGCGCTGGCCGTGCTGATCGCCGCGCCCCTCGGCCTGAAGGCGCACGGGCTCTACCTGCTCAACATGTGGGCCGTGATGACCATCGCCGCCATCGGCCTGAATCTCACGCTGGGCTACGCCGGGCAGATTTCGCTGGCGCAGGCCGCCTTCGTCGGCATCGGCGCCTACTGCACGGCGATCCTCGCCACCAAGTACGGCTGGCCCTTCGGCGCCACCCTCGGCGTTTCCGCCGTGGTCTGCTTCGCCGTCGGCTGGCTGCTCGGCTATCCCGCGCTGCGGGTGCAGCATCACTACCTCGCCTTCGTCACGCTGGCTTTCAGCACGCTGGTCTACCTGGTGTTCCGCAACGAGGAGAAGATCACCGGCGGCACCTACGGCATCAGCGGCATCGCGCGCCCCAGCTTTTTCGGCTGGTCGCAGGGCAGCCTGTCTTTTTACTATCTGTGCCTGCTGGTGCTCGCCGTCGTTGCCTGGCTTGCCTGGCGCCTGGTGCGCTCGCCCTGGGGGCGCGCCTTCATGGCTTTGCGTGAAAACCCCTTGCGCGCTTCTTCGCTGGGCGTCGATACGCGGCGCTATACCCTGCTGGCCTTCGCCATCGGTTCGGCCCTGGGCGGCATCGCAGGTTCGCTGTACGCGCCGCTGGTGGAGTACATCGACCCGACCCCCTTTACGCTGGGTCTGTCGTTCAACCTGCTGCTGATGGTGATCGTCGGCGGCTCCGGCTATTTCTTCGGGCCGTTTATCGGCGCCGTCGTCTCGGTGCTGCTGCCGGAGTGGCTGCGCGTCACCGACAGCATGTACCTGATCAGCTATTCGATCGCGGTGATGGTGCTGATGGCCTTCTGCCCCTCGGGCCTGCTCGGCCTGGCCGAGCGCCTGTTGGCGCCGGCGCGCCGCGAGGCGGCGGCGCCCGCCAAGGCCGAAGAGGCCGCGTCATGAGCACGGTGCTGGAGGTGCGCAACCTGTCCAAGCGCTTCGGCGGCATCAGCGCGGTGGACGACGTCTCCTTCGAACTGGCCGAAGGCGAGATCCTCGGCATTATCGGCCCCAACGGCTCGGGAAAATCGACGCTGTTCAACTGCATCCTCGGGCAGCTCAAGCCGAGCGAAGGCAGCGTGCACGTCGATGGCCGCGCCGTCACCGGCATGCGCCCCTGCGACCTGAATCGCCTGGGCGTCTCGCGCACCTTCCAGTTGCTGCAGGTCTTCCCGCAGCTGTCGGTGCGTGAAAACCTGATCCTCGCCGGCCAGGAGCACCAGGGCTCGGTCTGGTCGCGCCTGGTGGGGCGCGGCGACGCCGGCTTGTCGCAGGCGGCGCAGCGCATGATCGACTTTTTCCGCTTGGGTCACGTCGCCGAGCTGAAGGCCGGGGGCTTGAGCTACGGCCAGCAAAAACTGCTGGACGCCGCCATGGCCTTCATGTCCGGCCCGCGCCTGGTGCTGCTGGACGAACCGGCGGGCGGCGTCAACCTCACCATGCTGGCCGACTTGCGCGAGCGCCTCACGGCGATCAACCGCGAGCAGAAGGCGACGTTCGTGGTGATCGAGCACAACATGGAATTCGTCATGGCCCTGTGCACCCGCATCCTGGTGCTGGCCGAAGGGCGCATCATCGCCGCCGGCACGCCGGAAGAAGTGCGCAGCAACCCGCAGGTGATCGAAGCCTACCTGGGCAACTGACGATGGCGACCGAAACCCTGCTCGAACTGCAAGACGTGGCGGCCGGCTACGGCAAGATGATGGTGCTCAAGGGCGCCAGCTTCAAGGTGGCGCGCGGCGCGATCACCACCATCATCGGCCCGAACGGCGCCGGCAAGTCCACCGTGTTCAAGGCGGTGTTCGGCCTGATCAAGGTGCAAGGCGGGAAGATTCTTTTCAACGGCGGCGACATCACCGGGTGGCGGCAGCGAACCTTGCTCGAAGCCGGCATCTGCTACGTGCCGCAGGGGCGCAACATTTTCCCCGAGCTCTCGGTACGCCACAACCTGGAGCTGGGCGGCGTGGCCGCCGGGCACGACATCGACCTTCCCGCGCGCATCGAGTCGCTGATGCAGCGCTTTCCCATGTTGCGCCAGAAAGCCGACGCGCAGGCGTCCACGCTTTCCGGCGGCCAGCAAAAGCTGCTGGAAATCGCGCGCGGCCTGCTGCTCGATCCCAAGCTGGTGCTGATCGACGAACCCTCGATCGGCCTGTCGCCGCTGATGGTGCAGGAGACCTTCGGCATTCTCAAGGACCTGCGCGACAAAGGGGTCACCATTTTGATGGTGGAGCAGAACGCACGCAGCGCCCTGCAGATGTCCGACTACGGCATCGTGCTGGAGACCGGCGAGACGCGCATCGAAGACACCGCGGCGAACATCCTCGCCGACCCGCGCATCGGCCAACTCTTCCTGGGCGGCGGCCTGGCGCCGAAGGCTTAACGCTTAAGCCTTCGCCTCGCCCAGTGCGAAGCGGAATTCCGCGCCGCGCCCGGGCTCGCCCAAGGCCCAGATGTGGCCGCCGTGGCGCTCGACAATGCGCCGCACGATGGCCAGATTCACTCCGGTGCCGTCGAACTCGACAGTGTGATGCAGGCGGCTGAACACGCCGAACAGCTTGGCGGCATGCGCCATGTCGAAGCCGGCGCCGTTGTCGCGCACGAAATACGCGCCGTCCTCGTAGCCGATGTCGATGCGCGGCCAGTCGGCGCGTGCGCTGTACTTCAGCGCGTTGGCGATCAGGCTTTTCCATACCTTGCGCAACAGCGCCGGGTCGCCGTGGCGGTCCGGCATCGGGCCGACGTGGATGTTGGCGCGCGAATCCGGCGGCACCGCCTCGCGCAACACTGACTGCACCAGCGCGCCGACATCGACGCGGCGGATGTTGAGCGTCACCTGCGACTGGCGCGAAAAGTCCAGCAGCCCGTCGATCAGGCGCGCCATGCGCCTGGCGTTGTCGCGCACGCGCTCGAGGAAATGCAGGTCGGCCTGCGGATGGCTCGCCGCCATCTCTTCCATCTGCAGCGCGGCAAAGCTGTCGACCGCGCGCAGCGGGGCGCGCAGGTCGTGCGAGATGGTATAGGTGAAGGAGGCGAGCTCCTGGTTGGCGCTCTCCAGGTCCTCGATGCGCTGCGAGCGCTCTTCGTCCCAGCGCGCCTGGCGCCGCGCCGACCAGGCGTAGATCGCCGTGCCGCCGGCGAACATGGTCAGCAGCAGCACATAGTTGAGCCAGACGTCGGCCCACCACGCGGCCAGCAGGTTGCGGCGCGGGTCGTACATGTAGAAGGTCAGCGGATAGTGGGCCAGGCGGCGGAACACCAGGCTGGAGCCCGGGCCTTCGCCGCCGCCATTGCCGTCGCCGCGAAGCGCGCCGGCGGCCGGGTAGTTGTGCTCGGCCAGGTAGTGCGGCAGTGGGCCCGGAATCGGGCGCGAATACAGTGTTTGCGCATTCTGCCCCTCGGCCACCGGATGGCGCGCCACCAGGAAGCCATCGTCGCGCACCAGCGCCAGCGAGGCGTTGGCGGGAACCGGCGCGTCCTTCCAGAAGCCGAGCGTGCGCGACAGCCGCAGGCCGACGCCGATGACATAGGTGAGGCGACCCTGGCGGTCGCGCAAGCCGTAGCGCAAGGGCGTGATCCAGGTGCGCGACAGCGTGCCATAGAAGGAACGGCTGATGATAAAGGGGTCGCCTTGCTCCAGGCGCATGCGCGCTTCGATGAAGGAGGCATTTTCCGCCGGGTTGGGCGGGGCGGTTTCAGACGTCACCGTGGTGGCAGCCACGACTTGGCCGTCGGGCCGCGCCAGGATCACGATCTGCAGATCCGGATTGGCGCGCTGGAAGTTTTTCAGCAAGGCGGCGGCGCGGCGCTCGTCGGGCGCCGCCATCAACTGGCGGCCGAGTGCGCCCAAGTCGCGTTCCAGCCCGAGAAAGTAGGCATCCAGCGCCTGGGCGCCAATTTCCACCAGACCCTGCTGCGCGCGCAACTGGTCCTGCTGCTCGCGTTGCCAGGAGAGGCAGGAAAAGACGACCGTCACCACGACGAGCAACAGGCTCGCCATGCCCACCGCGGCATGACGCACGGACGGGGCGGTCAACAGGCATTTGTGTCGTTGCAACATGACCGCGAAAAGAAAAGAACGGGCGCCTTGCGCAGCCCGGGCTGGCCCGCATTGGGCCATGGCCTTACAGAGAACCCTTATTGTTACTTACAACCCTTATTGCTTAATGGCTATATCGGGCTTTTGCTTTGTTTATCCAGGCGTTTTAACAAAAGTAACAAATTGGCGGTATTGTTGACTGCATCGGATGCGCCACCAAAGGTGAAAAAGCGCGCCTATTTGCCGATTGGCCTCTTGATGTTGCGCGATCCGGCCAAACTTCCTGGCGATTGGTCCGTCAAACCAGGCTGACTTACCCGGCCGCGGCTGGTTATCCCCTGCAAGGTTTACCGTTTTTTCCGGTAAAACCGACCGGGAATGGGGCCGATTTTCAACAACAAACTGCGGAATGCTCTAGGATAAGTGGTGGTTTCCTGCCTCGGGGCGCGTTGCTGCAATACGGGCAAACGTGTATAGCCGATAGGCACCCCGCTTGCTTATGCTTGACCCTGCATCTTCGCCGACAGGAGCATGATGGATCCCGAACGCAAGCAGACCCAGGCAGCGGACCCGGCCGGGCTCCCGCGGTTTTTCGCGGATTGCCGGCGCCAAAGCGTCTGCCTGGTCGAAGGCTTGAGCGATGCCGACGCCACGGTACAGTCGATGGACGACGCCAGCCCGGCTAAATGGCATCTGGCGCATACCACCTGGTTCTTCGAGGAATTCGTGCTGGGGCCGCATGCGCCCGGTTACCGCGTGCGCGACGAGCGCTTTCGCTATCTGTTCAATTCGTATTACGAGGCCGTCGGCCCGCGCCACCCGCGCCCGCGCCGCGGCATGCTGACGCGGCCGAGCCTGGCCGAGGTGCTGGCATATCGCGAGCACGTCGATGCGGCGCTGTCGGCTGCACTGGAAAAGGGGCTGCCGCCGGCCGCCGCGCAACTGGTGGAACTGGGCGTGCATCACGAGCAGCAGCACCAGGAGCTCTTGCTCACCGATCTCTTGCACCTGCTGGCGCAAAATCCTCTCAAGCCGGCTTACCGGCCGGTGCAGCATGCGGCGTCCCTGTCCGCTGTGCAGCAGCCGGGCTGGGTCGCAAGCGACGGCGGCATTGTCGGGATCGGCCATCCCGGCGACAGTTTCAATTTCGATTGCGAGACCCCACGCCATCGCGCGCTGTTGCAGCCGCATGCGCTTTCCACCCATCTGGTGACCAATCGCGAGTGGGAGGAATTCATCCGTGACGGCGGCTACCGTGAGGCACGCCTGTGGCTTTCCGACGGCTGGCGCACGGTGCAGGCCGAGCAGTGGAGCGCGCCGCTGTACTGGGAAAATCGCGACGGCGCGTGGATGCAGATGACGCTGGCCGGCGAATTGCCGCTGCTGCCGGAAGCGCCGGTGTGCCATGTCTCGTTTTTCGAAGCCGACGCCTACGCGCACTGGGCCGGCAAGCGCCTGCCCACCGAGTTCGAGTGGGAAGCCGCGGCGGCACGCCAGGAAGTGGCGGGCAATTTCGCCGACTCCGGCCGCTATCGCCCGCAGGCCGCGGGGGAGGACGCGCAGGCGCCCCTCAAGCAGTTGTACGGCGACGTATGGGAATGGACCGCCAGCCCCTATGTCGCCTATCCCGGGTTTCGCACCGCCCAAGGCGCGGTGGGCGAATACAACGGCAAGTTCATGAACGGCCAATTCGTGCTGCGCGGCGGTTCCTGCGCCACCCCGGCCGGGCATGCGCGCGCCACTTATCGCAATTTCTTTTACCCGCACCATCGCTGGCAGTTCATGGGCCTGCGACTTGCGGAGGACCGTAAATGACCAAACAGCAACCCATGCTCGCCCGCAACGCCGGGCAATCCAGCGCGGCCGAGGCCGGCCGTGCCGATCCGCGCTTTGGCATCGACGTGGTGCAAGGCCTGTCGCGCCCGCAAAAGACGCTTCCTTGCGCGTGGCTCTATGACCTGCGCGGCTCCGAGCTGTTTGTCGAGATCACCGGCCTGGAGGAGTATTACCCGACGCGCAGCGAAATCGCGACGCTCAAGCGCAGCGCCGGCGAGATCGCCGCGCAGATCGGCCCGAATGCCACGGTGGTCGAATTCGGCAGCGGTTCCAGTCACAAGACGCCGTTGCTGCTGGGCGCGCTCGAATCGCCCGAAATGTATGTGCCGCTGGATATTTCCGCGGAATTCCTGTTCGAATCCATCAAGCCCTTGCAGGCGCAGTTTCCCAACGTGCGCTTCGAGCCCGTGGTGGCAGACTTCAGCAAGGCCGACGACATGCGCCAGTTGCGCAAGCTGTTGCCGGCCGCGGGCCGCAAGGTCGGCTTTTTCCCCGGCTCGACCATCGGCAACTTCACCCCGCCGGAGGCGACGCTGTTCCTGCGCCAGGCCGCCGATGCGCTCGGCCCCGGCGCCCTCATGCTGATCGGTGTGGATTCCACCACCGACCCGGCCGTGCTGGTGCCCGCCTATGACGACGCGCGCAAGGTCACCGCGGCCTTCAACCTCAACCTGCTGGTGCGCATCAACCGTGAGTTGCGCGGCAGTTTCCGCCTTGGCGATTTCCGCCACGAGGCGCGCTTCAACGCCGAGCAAAGCCGCATCGAGATGCACCTGGTCAGCCGCATCGACCAGGACGTGTGGGCGCACGGCAAGCGTTTCCAATTCAAGGCGGGCGAAACCATCCACACCGAGAATTCCTACAAGTACAGCGAGCAGAAATTCGCGCAGCTGTGCGCCGCCGCCGGCTGGCAGGAAATAGGCAAGTGGATGGAAGCGGGCGGCGAGCGCGGCAATTTCGGCGTGCACCTGCTGCGCAACGGCCCGGCCGCCTGATATTTTCCGAGGAGCAATGCCATGCCCAGAGCCCTGTGGAACGGTGCGGTGATCGCCGAGGCGCCTGCCGAAGCGACGCATAAGGTGGAGGGAAACATCTACTTCCCGCCCTCCGCCATCAACAAGGCCTACCTGAGGCCCAGCGACTACCACACCGTGTGCCCGTGGAAGGGCACGGCGAGCTATTACACGGTGGAAGTGAACGGCGAGAAGAACCAGAACGCCGCCTGGTATTATCCGGCGCCTTCCGATGCGGCCAAGCAGATCAAGGACCACGTCGCCTTCTGGAAAGGCGTGCAGGTCGAGGCCTGATCGCTCCCGTCAGACGCCGCCGGACAGATTTTCCCGGCGGCGATGTGCACACTGTCCCGAGGTTTTTCACGGGAGTGCACGATCATGATGATTACCCCTTTGCGCGCCCTGCCGGCGCTTGCCGTCATGCTGGCCGGCTGCTTCGCGGCCGATGCCTGGCGCCGCCGCGTGCGCGCGCGCCAGGCCAAGGAGGAAATGGCGCATCACATGCAGACCTGGGAAGGCGAGGGCGGCAGCCTCTCGCCTGCGGCCGCGGAGCACGCCAACGACGAAAGTTCGCTGGCGACTTCGGCGCCTTAGTTTTCCCGCTTACGCCGGCAGCAGCGCCGCCAGGGCTTCCAGGCTGTCGGCGTCTTCCGGTTTCTTGTCGTGGCGCCAGCGCAGCATGCGCGGAAAACGCACCGCGATGCCGCTCTTGTGGCGCGGGCTTTTCGCGATGCCCTCGAAGCCGAGTTCGAACACCAGCGTTGGCGCGACGCTGCGCACCGGCCCGAATTTTTCCACCGTACTGCGGCGCACGATCGCGTCCACCTGCGCGATCTCGTCATCCGTCAGGCCCGAATAGGCCTTGGCGAACGGCACCAGCTTGCGCCCGGCTGCGTCCGGCGAGCCGTCCCAGACGGCGAAGGTGTAGTCGGTATACAACCCGGCGCGGCGTCCGTGGCCCTGCTGCGCGTAGATCAGCACCGCGTCCACGCTCATCGGGTCGATTTTCCATTTCCACCATACGCCCGCATCCTTGGTGCGGCCGACGCCGTAATGCGCATCGCGGTGCTTGAGCATCATGCCTTCCACCCCCAGGCTGCGCGAAGCCTCGCGCTGCACGCCCAGGTGCAGCCAGTCGCGCGCGTCGAGTAACGGCGAGAGTTGCAAGGCGGTGCCCGGATACTCCACGCTGAACTGCGCGAAGAATTGCTCCAGCAATGCACGCCGCGCCGCTTGGCTGCGTGTGCGCAGGTCTTCCCCTTGCCATTCGAGCAGATCGTAAGCCAGCAATACCACCGGCGTGTCCGCCAGCAGCTTTGCCGGCAGCGTCTTGCGGCCGATGCGCTGCTGCAACAGCGCGAAGGGCTGTACGCGGTCGTCCTTCCACACGACGATTTCGCCATCCAGTACGGTGCCATCAGACAGGCGCGCGCCCAGCTCGGCCAATTCAGGAAAACGTTCGGTCACCAACTCTTCGCCGCGCGACCACACCCACGCCGAGCCGCCACGGCGCACGATCTGCGCGCGGATGCCGTCGAATTTCCACTCGACCATCCAGTCGCCGATCGGGCCGATCTGCGCCTCGAACTGCTCCACCGGAATCTGCAACGAGTGAGCGAGAAAGAACGGATAGGGCTGCGCGCCCTCGCGCGCCTGCGTGGTTTCCGATACCGGCGCGATCAGTGCCGCATAGCGCGCCGCGTCCGGCCGCGCGCGCAAATCGGTATAGCCCACCATCCGCTCGGCAACGCGCTTGGCGTCGATGCCGCCGACCGCCGCCAGCGCGCGCGTCACCAGCAGCCTGGAGACGCCGACGCGAAACGCGCCTGTCATCAGCTTGGCGCAGACGAAGCGCCCGTGCGCATCCAGTTCGCGCCACAGCGCATCCATGCGCGCCAGCGTCTCTTCCGGCGCCAGGCCGCGCAGCGGCAGCAGCTTTTCCTCCAGCCACACGGCCAGGCCGTCCGTGCTGCTTCCAGCCGGCTGCGGCGACAGCAGCGCGATGGTTTCGGCCAGATCGCCCACCGCGAGATAACTCTCGTTGAACAGCCACTCGGCAATTCCCGCCGAGCGCTGCGCGAATTCGCGCATCACCTTGGAGGGCACCAGTTGGCGCGGCTTGCCGCCGGCGAGAAAATACACCGCCCAGGCCGCGTCTTCCGGCGCCGCCGCGCGGAAATACGCCTCCATCGCCGCCAGCTTGGCATTGCTGGAAGTGGTGGAATCGAGCGCGAGGTAGAGGTCGGCGAAGGCCTTCATGCCGCCCCTGCCGCGGCCTTCAGACCGGGCTTGACGTGGAGAGACGCTGGCGCTTTCATACCGCCTTATCCCGGTATGTCCGGCGTGCCTTCGGGCGCGCCGGGGTCGGAGCCGGGATTGTTCTCCGGCGTGGGCGCCAAGACCGGCTTCGGTGCAGGCAATGTAGAGGAGGGCGCTTCCTGCCCCTCTTCCTCGTCGCCATACTCGGTGCTGAAGCCCTGCGCCTCCAGCCCTTTCTCCTGCAGCCAGCGCACCAGCACCGCCGTGCTGCCGTGGGTGACGATGACGCGCTGCGCGCCGCTGGCGCCGATCGCCTGCCGCAGTCCCGGCCAGTCCGCATGGTCCGACAGTACGAAGCCGCGGTCCACGCCGCGCCGCCGCCGGGTGCCGCGCAACTGCATCCAGCCGCTGGCGAACGCATCCGCATGCTCGCCGAAACGCTTGAGCCAGGTCGTGCCGGCGGCCGAGGGCGGCGCCAGCACCATGGCGCGGCGCAGTTGCGCGGCATCCGCATAGCCGGTGGCCGGTTCGGTCGCCGGCAACACCACGCCGGCGGCACGATAAGCCGCGGTCAGCGCGTCCATCGCGCCGTGGGTGAGGATCGGGCCGATCGACGCATCCAGCCCGCTCAAAATGCGCTGCGCCTTGCCGAAGGCATAGCAATACAGCAGGCTCGCCCGCCCGGCCGCCGCATTGGCCTGCCACCAGGCGTTGATCTCGGCGAACACCGCCGCCTGCGGTTGCCAGCGATACACCGGCAGCCCGAAAGTCGATTCGGTGATGAAGGTGTCGCAGCGTACCGGCTCGAACGGCGCACAGGTGCCGTCGGCCTCGGTCTTGTAGTCCCCCGAAGCCACCCACACTTCGCCGCCATGTTCCAGGCGCACCTGCGCCGAACCCAGCACATGCCCCGCCGGATGCAGGGAGAGGCGCACGCCGTGATGATCGATCGTCTCCCCGTAAGGCAGCGATTGCAGATTGATGCCGGCCCCCAGCCGCGCCCGCAGGATGCCTTCCCCCGGCGCCGCCGCCAGGTAATGCCGGCTGCCCGGCCGCGCGTGGTCGCCATGGCCGTGGGTGATCACCGCCCGCTCGACCGGGCGCCAGGGATCGATATAAAAATCGCCCGGCGGGCAGTACAAACCTTCAGGGCGGCTGACGACCAGATCCATGTGCAAAGGAGGCGACGGGCGACGAGGTTACTACTGGATAACTACAGGGTAACTACAGGGTAACTACACATGCGGCCAAAGCCGGGCGCTGCAAGAGCCTGACAGGGCGCTTTGCCGCTCACAGGTTTCGGATGGTGCATTGCGCCCGTCCGAATACTCCCGGTTCATCCATCCTTCTTCACGGCCGCGCAGTCAAAGCGCATCTTGCGCCGACCGTCCACCGGCGTCATCCGCGGCTAGCCTTGCCGTCCCACGCCTTGCATCTCCTGTACGCACCAGTTGTGCTGATCGGTACGCCGATCCTCACGTCCACGTGGCCCCGAGGGAACCGCCGGGCCGCCGCAGACCTGCTCCGCAGGGGATTCGGCCGCAATGCCCGGTCTCCTGGGCGGTCCATCGGCACAGCCCGCCATGCTTACACAGGCGAGTGCAAGAACGAAAGATATTGCCGGAAGGTTTTTCATCACTGCCTCCAAGAACCGGTGCGCATTTTGCGCC
The DNA here is from genome assembly GCA_036498945.1 of Burkholderiales bacterium. GTDB lineage: Bacteria > Pseudomonadota > Gammaproteobacteria > Burkholderiales > JAEUOS01 > JAQGMJ01. Next base: position 39,081 of record DASYEQ010000107.1, read on the forward strand.
ACCATCTCTCGATGCAAACCCCGCGCCCGGTAGTCCGGTGCTCTCGATTACTTCCACATCTCCCGCATGACCGACTTCAAGTCCACCGGCCTGGGGGGCGGCGCCTGCGGCCGCCCCGGCTCCCCGCCCGCCGCCTGCACACTGACGCGCTCGAACGCCGCCAGATCCGCCTCGCGAATGAAGCGGCTGCGCGGCGCATACACATGCTTGCCGCCACCCGGCGACTGCCCGCGCACCATGTATTTCATCGGCTGCACCAGCGCCAGGTCGTCCTTCGCGCGCGTCATCGCCACGTACAGCAGGCGCCGCTCCTCCTCGATCTCTTCCTCGGTGCCGGTGGCCAGATCGACCGGAATGCAGCCGTCCACCACGTTGAGCACCGACACGGCGCGCCACTCCTGCCCCTTGGCGCTGTGGATGGTGGAGACGATCAGCCAGTCCTCGTCCTTCAGCGGCGCGCCGGCCTCGCCGCCCGTGGCCTCCGGCGGGTCCAGCGCCAGGTCGGTGAGAAAGCTCGCGCGCGTGCGATGCCCGGCGGCGATCTGCTCCAGCTGGTCGAGGTCGCTCAAGCGCGTGGTCACGCTGTCGTAGACCAGTTCCAGCACCGGGTTGTACCAAAGCCGCAGGCGCGCGATCTCGCCGCGCCACTCCTTCGAAGCCGCGAGTTCCAGCAACATCCCCACCAGCCCGCTCCACACCTCTTCGGCTACCGCCGGCGCACGAAACTCCAAGAGTGGCGCAAACCCGTCCGGCCGCGCGCCCAGCGCCTCGAAGGCGCGCCGCGCCACCGCCGGCCCGATGCCCGGCACCAGCTTGAGCACGCGAAACGCCGCCACCTGGTCGCGCGGATTTTCCGCCCAGCGCAAGATCGACAGCACATCCTTGACGTGCGCCGCTTCGAGAAACTTCATCCCGCCGTACTTGACGAACGGGATGTTGCGCCGGGTCAGCTCGATCTCCAGGGCCGCCGAATGATGCGCCGCCCGCGCCAGCACCGCCTGGTCGCGCAGTTCCATTCCCGCCTCGCGATTGGCGAGGATGCGCTCGACCACGAACTGCACCTGCGCCTGCTCATCCTCCACCATCGCGATCACCGGCTTGCCGCCGCCCGCGCGCTTCGAATACAAATCCTTGGTGTAGCGCTCCGCCGCATGCGCGATCACCCGGTTGCACGCATCGAGAATCGGCTGGCTGCTGCGGTAGTTCTGCTCCAGCTTGAGGATCGCCGCCGGCGGCTCGAAGGCATTCGGAAAGTCGAGAATGTTGCGCACCGTCGCCGAGCGGAACGAATAGATCGACTGCGCATCGTCGCCCACCACCGTCAGCCCATGCCCGGCCGGCGCCAGCCCGAACAAAATCCCCGCCTGCAGCGCATTGGTGTCCTGGTATTCGTCCACCAGCACGTGATCAAAACGCTCCGCCACCGTGCGCGCGACTTCATCCACCGCCATCATCTGCGCCCAGTAGAGCAGCAGGTCGTCGTAATCGAGCACGTCCTGCGCCTGCTTCGCCGCCACATAGGCGCCGAACAACTGCCCCAGCTCCTTCTCCCACTCCGCGCACCAGGGAAATGCCCGCTGCAAGGCATCGCCCAGCGGCGCGCGCGCATTCACGGTGTAGGAATAGATCGCGAGACACGTGCCCTTTTTCGGAAAGCGCCTTTTCGACGCCGAAAACCCGAGGTCGTCGCGCACCAGGTCCATCAGGTCCGCCGCATCGCCGCGGTCCAGGATCGAAAAATCCGGGTTCAGCCCGATGCCCTGCGCATGCAGGCGCAACAGCTTCGCGCCCACCGCATGAAAGGTCCCCGCCCATTCGAAGGCATTGGTCGGCAGCGCATCGGCGCCCGCGGCGCGCGCGCAAATCGCCTCGGCGCGGCGGATCATCTCGCCCGCCATGCGGCGCGCAAAAGTCAAAAGCAGAATACGCCCCGGCCGCGCGCCGTTGAGCACCAGGTGCGCCACCCGATGCGCCAGCACCGTCGTCTTGCCGGTGCCTGCCCCCGCGATCACCAGGAGCGGCGGCACCTTCGCGCCGCCACGCAGATCGCCGATCCCGTGGCTGGCCGCCGCGCGCTGGCCCGGGTTCAGGTCATCGAGATGAGCGCCGCGGGGAGCGGCGGCAACGGCGGTTTCCATGGGGACTGTGAATAAATTCAGTCCCGGCATTGTAATGTAATTACATACAGCTACAAGGCTTTTTTGCCCTACTCCGCCATCTCGATATGGCTGTCGCGAATCACCTTGCCCATGCGCGCGATCTCGCCCTTGATGTAATTGCCGAAATCCTCCGGGCTGCCGCCGACGATCACCGAGCCGTCCTGCGCCAGGGTGTTACGCACCGCCGGGTTCGCCAGCGCCTTGTTGGTCTCGGTGTTGATCTTCATCACACGGTCGCGCGGCGTGCCCGCCGGCGCCAGCAGGCCGTACCACGAGCCCGCCTCATACGCCGGCCAGCCCGATTCGGCCACCGTCGGCACCTCCGGCAACAGCGCCGAGCGCTTCTTGCTGGTCACGGCCAGCGCGCGCAGCTTGCCCGCCTTGATCTGCGGCACGATCGCCACCACGCTGGAAAACATCGAATTCACCTGCCCCGCCAGCAGGTCGGTAAGCGCGGGCGAGAGACCCTTGTAGGGCACGTGCAGCATTTTCACCCCCGCCATCGATTCGAACATGGCGCCGGCCAGGTGCGCCGAGCTGCCATTGCCGTTCGAGGCAAAGGTGATCTTGCCCGGCTGCGCCTTTGCCAGCGCCGCGTATTCCTGGATCGTCTTCGCCGGCACCCCCGGGTAGACCACCAGCACCGAAGGGGCGGAAGCGATCAGCACGATCGGCGCGAAATCCTTCACCGCGTCATACGGCAAATGGCGATGCAGGTTGGGATTGACCGCATGGCTGCCCACCCCGCCGAGAAACAGCGTGTAGCCGTCGGCCGGCGCATGCGCCGCCAGGTCCGCCCCCAGCACGCCGCCGGCGCCCGGGCGGTTGTCCACCACCACCTGCTCCTTCAGCGACGTGGAAAGCTGCTGCGAGATCGCCCGCGCCACCGTGTCGTTGCCGCCCCCGGGCGAGAACGGCACGATCAGCTTGATCGGCTTGTCCGGGTAGGCCTGTGCGGAGGCCGCCAAGGGCAGGGCAAGAGCGAGTGCGGCGCAAGCGCGCGCCAGGAACGAAGGGGTCATGAGCGAAAAAATGAGGTCGCGGGCGGAGCGCGATTATCCCGGTTTCGCGCCCGCCCCGCGGTTATGCGGCGCATGCGCCCGCGCCCCGGTGAGCCGGCCTCAACCCGGCAGCGTCAGGCAAGCTGCCGCCGCATGCGCATCCGGTTGCTGGAAATAGGGCAGGGTGCCGAGCAACGGTGCCGGCAACGCCGCGCGCAAGGTCGCCAGGTTTTCCGCGAAACGCGGCATCTCCGGGTCGATGGTGTTGGCCACCCAGCCCGCCAAGGTCAAGCCGCGCGCACGCACCGCCTCCGCCGTCAGCTTCGCATGGTTCAGGCACCCCAAGCGCATGCCCACCACCAGCACTACCGGCAGGCCCAGCGCCTGCGCCAGGTCGCCGAAGTCCTCGCGCCCGTTCAGCGGCACCAGGAAGCCGCCGGCGCCTTCCACCACCATCGTCTGCGCCATGGCGCCCAGGTCGCGCGCGCATTGTGCGAGGTAGGCGACCGAGATCATCGTGCCGGCCGAGGCTGCCGCGATATGCGGCGCGATCGGCTCGGTAAAGAGGTAGGGATTGACCAGCTTGCGCGGCGCCGCCACGCTGGAAGCGGCGATCAGCGCCTCCACATCCTCATTGCGCCACTCGCCGTCGATCTTCTCGCAGCCCGCCGCCACCGGCTTCATGCCGACCACGCAGTCACCGCGCGCACGGCAGGCGTGCAACAGCGCCGCCGACACCAGCGTCTTGCCCACGCCGGTGTCCGTGCCGGTAACGAAACAGGAAAACGCCATGCCTACTCCAGTTCACGCAACGCGGAGAGCAGGCGTTCGACATCCGCCTGCGCATGCGCCGCCGAAAGCGTGATGCGCAGGCGCGCCGTGCCCGCCGGTACGGTCGGCGGGCGGATCGCCGGCGCCCAGATGCCCATTTCCAGCAATCCCGCCGCCACCCGCAGCGCCTCGCTGTTCTCCCCCAGCACCAGCGGCTGGATCGCGGTTTGTGAATCCATCAATTGCCAGCGCCGCCCCTGCATGCCCGCGCGCAGTTGTGCGATCAGCTTGCGCAACTGCACGCGCCGCGCCTCACCCTGCTGCATCAGCCCCACGCTCGCCAGGATGGCGGTAGCCAGCATCGCCGGCGCCCCGGTAGTGAAAATATAGGTGCGCGCGCGCTGCACCAGCCACTCGATGGTCTCCGGTGCTCCGGCGGCAAAGGCGCCGGAGACGCCCGCCGCCTTGCCCAGCGTGCCGATGTAGACCATGCGCCGCATCGCGCGCTGCGGCTCGATATTCCAGTGCGACAGGCTGCCGCTGCCGGCTTCCCCCAGCACGCCGATGCCATGCGCATCATCCGCCATCAGCCACGCATCGTGGCGCTCGCACATCTCCAGCAGGGCGGGCAACGGCGCCAGGTCGCCGTCCATGCTGAACACCGCATCGGTCACCACCAGCTTGCGCTTCGCCGTGCTCGCCGCCAGGCGCGCTTCCAGCGCCGCGAGATCGAGGTGCGGATAGATGTGGCGCTCCGCACCCGAAAGCCGCACCCCGTCGATGATGGAGGCGTGATTCAGCGCATCGGAAAACACCGCGTCCCCGCTGCCCACCAGCGCCGTGATGGCGCCCACATTGGCCATGTAGCCCGTGGAAAACAGCAGCGCGCGCGCCAGGCCGACGTGCTCGGCCAGCGCGCTCTCGGTGACCGCATGCGCCCCGTAATGCCCGCTCACCAGATCGGAGGCGCCGCTGCCTACGCCCCAGCGCCGCGCGCCCGCGCAAGCGGCCTCGACCAGCGCCGGATCAGCCGCCAGCCCGAGATAGTCATTGCTGGCGAAGGAAAGCAGCTCGCGCCCATCGACACGGATGTGCGGCCCGCAGGCCGTCTCCACCACGCGTCGCGTGCGCAGCAGCGCCTGCTCGCGCAGCGCATCCAGCCCGGCCTTGAGTTCGGCGGCGCTCATTGCGCTTCCTCCAGCGCCGCCAGCGTGCCTTTGACGAGATGCTCGATCTCGGCCTCGCCGATCACATACGGCGGCATGAAATACACCGTGCCGCCGATCGGCCGCAGCAGCAGCCCTTGCTTGAGCGCGGCGGTAAACACGCGCCGCGAAAAACCGGCGTCGGCGCCATCGATATCGAAGGCCCAGATCATGCCGCGCTGGCGCCAGTGGCGCACGCGGGCATGCTGCATCAGTTCCTGCGCCCGCGCATTGAGCATCTGCGCGCGGCGGCGGTTGGCCGCGAGCACGCCGTCGGCCGCAAAAATGTCCAGCGTCGCCAGCGCCGCGCGGCAGGCCAGCGGATTGCCGGTATAGGAATGCGAATGCAAAAAGCCGCGCGTGGTGTCGTCGTCGTAAAACGCGCCGTAGACCGCATCGGTGGTCAACACCACCGACAGCGGCAGGTAACCGCCGCTGATGCCCTTGGAAAGACACAGGAAATCCGGCTTGATCCCGGCCTGTTCGCAGGCGAGGAACGTCCCGGTGCGCCCGCAGCCGACCGCGATTTCATCGGCGATCAGGTGCACGCCGTGACGGTCGCAACTGGCACGCAGCTGCCGCAGGTATTCCGCATCATGCATCGCCATGCCCGCCGCGCACTGGATCAGCGGCTCGACAATCACCGCCGCGATTTCACCGTGGCGCTCCGCCAGCACCGCATCAAGCGCCGCCGCGCAACGCCGCGCGTAATCCGCCGCCGATTCCCCGGCTTCGGCCAGGCGCGCATCCGGGCTGCGCGCAACGATGCCCGGCCGCAGTAGCGGCGCATAAGCGTCGCGAAACAACGCTACATCCGTCACTGAAAGCGCGCCCACGGTCTCGCCGTGATAGCCGCCGGCGAGACTCACATAGCGGTGTTTCCCGGATTTTCCACAGTTGCGCCAGTAGTGCTGGCTCATCTTCAGCGCGATCTCGGTCGCCGAGGCGCCGTCCGACGCATAGAAGCAGTGCCCCAGTCCGGTCAGCACGGCAAGGCGTTCCGAAAGCTCGACCACCGGCGCATGGGTGAACCCCGCCAGCATCACGTGTTCGAGCTGCTCCAGTTGTTCGCGCAGCGCCGCGTTGATGCGCGGGTTGGCGTGGCCGAACAGGTTGACCCACCAGGAGCTGACGGCGTCGAGATAGCGCTTGCCGTCGGCATCGATCAGCCACGGCCCTTCGCCGCGGGTGATCGGCACCAGCGGCAGTTGTTCGTGCGCCTTCATCTGCGTGCACGGGTGCCACACCGCCGCCAGGCTGCGTTGCAGGAGTTGCGAATTGTTCACTGCGCTCGATACCTTGCCATCAAGGGCGCAATTTTACCGCCGCGACGGTGTTTGCCCCGCGGCGAATCCGGCGCATGCCGCTTCGATGGCTGCGCGGGTGGCGGCGCGCATGCGAAAATCCGCGCCACTCCCTTACAGGCAATGCCACATGAAAATCACCGCCGTCAAGTATTTCTCCGTCGATCCCGGCTTTCGCGGCCGCAACTGGCTGTTCGTCAAGCTCGAAACCGATGCCGGCATTCACGGCTGGGGCGAGGCCTACACCCTGCGCGGGCGCGACGGCGCCATCGGCGCGCAGATCGTGGAGCTGGGCGAAACGGTGATCGGCCGCAGCCCGTTCGACATCAAGCATTTCACCCAGGTGGTGTACGACGATTACGCGCAGCGCCGCCATTCCTTCGAGCTCTACTGCGCGCAAAGCGGCATCGAGCAGGCGATGTGGGACATCGCCGGCAAGGCCTGCAAGCAGCCGGTCTATAACCTGCTGGGCGGCGCCTGCCGCGGCAAGATCCGCGTCTACGCCAACGGCTGGAGCGACCATTGCAAGACCCCCGACGAATTCGCCCGTGCCGCCGAAGCCGTGGTGGAAAAGGGTTACACCGCGATCAAGCTCTCGCCCATGCCCAACCCCTGGCGCACCTATGTGCCGACGGCGCATGAAGACCACCTGGTGGCCGCCGTCGGCGCCGTGCGCAAGGCAGTAGGCCCTTCCATCGACATCCTGGTCGATGTGCTGCGCCGCCTGCCGCCGGCCAACGCCATCCGCATGGGCCGGGCGCTGGAAGCGTTCAAGCCCTACTGGTACGAGGAACCCTGCCCGGTGGAAAACATGGACGCGCTGGCCGAGATTCGCGCCGCCGTCAACATCCCGCTGGTCTCGGGCGAAGCGCTGTACGGCAAGTCCGCCTTCCGCGACCTGTTCCGCAAGCGCGCCGCCGACATCATCAACCCCGACATCTGCAACGTCGGCGGCATCCTGGAGCTGAAGGAAATCGCCGCCATGGCCGAGCCCGAGATGGTGGCCGTCTCGCCGCACAATTTCAATTCCACCACCGTGGCCCTGGCCGCCACCGTGCACGCGGGCGCCACCATGCCCAACTTCACCCTCACCGAGTATTACCTGCCGTTCGCCGCCTTCGCCGACAAGATCTGCCCGCAGCAATTGAAGCCGGTGAACGGCTACATCGACCTGCCGACCGCGCCCGGCCTGGGCCTGGATTTCGACGAGGCGCTGCTCGCCAGGCACGCCGGCCCGCCGCAAAAGGTGCCCGCGCTGCGTAACCCGGCGCAGGAAGGCTAGCGGTCAGCGGGCGGCGCCGCCGCTTGCTCAACTCTTTTTAGTTGAATTGCATGGCAATGGGTATTTTCCCTTGCCATGCGCGCGCATTCGCGTATCTTTGGAATCACCGGTCCGGCCGGGCGCGCCCCGCGCCTGCTTTCGCCGCCGGACCTTCCCACCGGTTTGTCGGGCCACGCGGATGCGCGGCCCGCGGCCCGTCTCGCCCCTGTTTGCCCGGGAGATTCCATGACTCGCGAACTCAACGACCGCCAACTGCGCTTCGTCCACGAATACCTGAAAGACCAGAACGCCGGCGCCGCCGCCATCCGCGCCGGCTATTCGGCGAAAACCAAGGGCACGCATGCCGCCGAGCTGATGCGCAACCCGCTGATCCGCGAGCGCATCGACGAGGGCCTGGCGCAGCTCTACACCGCGCTCGACATCACCGCCGAAAACCAGTTGCGCCAACTGGCGCGCATCGCCTATCTCGACGTGCGGCGCATGTTCGACGCCGAAGGCAACCCGCTGCCGATCGCCCAATGGCCCGGCGACCTGGCGCAGACCCTGCTGGTCGGCTTCGATGAAAAACGCGGCGGCGACTGGACGCGGCGCGTGCGCCAGCCGGCACGCATGCAGGCGCTGCTGGCGCTGGAACGGCGCCTGGCCAAGGCTGGAAACCGGCGAAGTCGGGAAGAGGCCGCCGAAGCGCCTGAGGCAGGGGAGCGACCAGCCGGCGGTTTTTTCTCGCGGCTATTCGAGCGCAGGCTGCCGCATCTGGAGGAAGAAGCAGCGCAGCCACCGGTCGCGCGCGGCGACTCAGCCACCACGCTGTCACCTTCCGTCGATAACCGGGTGCAGGCCGTGCAGCCTCGCGCCGGCGAGGAGGTGACGAGCGAAGTGGCCGACGCTGAAGCGCCTGCCGCCGCCAATGCGCTCGCCGAAGAGCCGGCGGCGGCTTACCCGCCGGGCGCTTCGCCTTTCGATCCCACTTACAACTTCCGCAAGGACCCGGACTGGATGTGGGGCGGGCGCTACCGCTTCAAGCTGCGCCGCGAACCCGAGGCGCTGCCACCTGAACCGCTGGAGCGGTTGCCGGCGAACTTTCGCGTGCGCGCGGGCGCGACCATCCCGGCGAAGGAGTCGCCGGGGTTCATACCGCCGTATCTGCACCGCGAACGGCCAGCCGTGGCCGAAACCGGGCCGGTGTTCGACGATGACTAGGGCGCGGGCCAAACCACGGCGTGAAAAATACCGTGATTTACCGTGGTTTTGGCCTCAGGCGGCCTTGCGATGGGTGCGCGGCGCGCGGTCGCGGATTTCCGCCGGCAGGTCCACCAGCAGGTCGGCCATGTCGTCGGCGTGCTCCTCTTCCACCGCGAGAATGCCTTCCATCATGCGGCGGGTGGTGGAGTCCTTGGTGCCCAGGTATTGCACGATCTCGCGGTAGGAATCGATGGCGATACGCTCGGCCACCAGGTTTTCCTTGATCATGTCGACCAGGGTGTCGCCTTCGACGTATTCGGCATGGCTGCGCGCGGACAGGCCGTCCGGCGAGAAATTGGGCTCGCCGCCCAGCTGCACGATGCGGTCGGCGATCTGGTCGGCATGACCCTGCTCTTCGTTGGCGTGGGCGAGGAATTCATCGGCGATGCTCTTCGCTTGCAGACCTTTGGCCATGAAGTAATGGCGACGATAGCGCAGGGTGCAGACGATCTCGGTTGCCAGCGAATCGTTGAGCAGCTTGAGCACGGTCTCGCGATCGGCCGCATAGGAGGCGGTGACGGCGCCTTCGTCGATATGCTGGCGCGCGCGTTCGCGCAGGGTTTTTACATCGGTGAGGAAAGAGGTGTCGGCCATTGGTGTTCTCCGAGTCGGTGTTATTGATGATGATGACGCACCCCTACGTAGAGGAAGATGCGGCGCGGGTGAGCTTGTACGTGGGAGCAAAATGCACGAAGCGTGCCCACGCGCTTGAGAGGGAAGTGGCGCGCGCGGCGGCGTAAGAATTGCCGGGCTGCGTGCATTGGCGGGAAATATTTCCGCCGCCGTGCGGCTCAGGACGAGGGGCCGATGCCTTCTTCCGGCGTGCACAGCGTATGGCCGCACTGGCAGGGTTCCCATTCACTGGCCTTCATGCAGTATTCGCTGCAGTACTCCCGGTCCATGGGGATCAGGCAGGCGCACATCGCATGGGCGCATTTGTGGGTGGAGGGGTCGAGGGAACTGTTCTCCGGCATGGCGTCTCCAACGGATATTGGGTGGGCATTTGCAAGACGTCGCGACAGCGGGCGTCACAATGTAAATGTCGAAGCGCAAGGGCCATGCCAGTCCCGGCAGCGGAAAAGCCGGGCGCGTAGCTTGCTTACGTATGGCGAGCGAATAAAGAGGAGTGCAGTATGCAAACCATTGAAACCAGGCGCAGCGATTCGGGCCGGTCGCATCCGGACCGGCATCCGGGGCTGCTCGAAAATTTGGACAATCCCCACCCGGGCAGCCGGCGCGTGGCCGCGTACGAGGCGTGCAGAACGGCCGCCAGGCGCGGCACGAAGGGCGCGGCGGCACGTAACACCCCGCGCTAGGCGCGGGGCGGCATGCGCCGCCGCATGTCCCAGGCTGCCAGGCCTGCCCGACGGGGCGGCCCGCTCGCGCGGGTCGGCACGCGAAGGAGCATGTCATGCGGTTTGGCGTTGAACGAAGGTATAAATTGATGGCGCTGGGGCTGGCTGCCGGCGCCTTGCTGTCGATCGCGGCCTGCGAGCGCACCGGGGGGACGAGCAGCGATTCGCCGCCGGCCGCGCCGGTGCCGACCAGGGCCGATCCGCGCAACGTGATGCCGCCGGGCGGGCCTTACGCCTGGGTGGGCGACGCGCAAGGCACGCGCGACCGCGATTTGACGGCGAAAGTGAGGCTGGCGCTGCGGGCGGAAAGCGCGGTGGACGGCCTGGATATCGCTGTCACCAGTGTCAAGGGCAAGGTCCTGCTTTCCGGCGCCTTGCCGCAGGAACAGATTCCGCGCGCGGTCGAGGTGGCGCGCGCGGTGGACGGGGTACGCGAGGTGGACAACCGCCTGGCAGCGACCGGCTGAGGCCGGCCGCTGCGCGGTTGAGCGAACCCGCCGCAGGCACGGCGGACGCAGTCTAATAGTGGTCTTCGAGCGCCGGTACGCGCGGATCAAAGTCTTTCCAGTCGCCGTCTTCCCAGCGGCCTTCGACGCGCTCGATGGCGCGGGCGCCGTGGCGATGCAGGGTGGCGCGGGCGATCTGTTCGGTGCCGGGGCGGTCGACGCAAATCGCCACCATCGGCCCGGCGCCCGGTTCGGTGGGCACTTCCGGTACCTCGCTGCCGTCTTCCAGCTTGTTGAGGGCGCCGATCAGCGAACCCACATAGGCACCGACGCCGCCGGCCGCAAGCGCGGCAATGGCGCCGGTTTCCGGGGCGATGGCGGCGGTGACGCCGCCGACCACCACGCCGGCGGCGCCGCCGAGTGCCGCGCCGCTGGCAGCGCCGCCGCCGGCATGCTTGGCATGGCCGTCGGCAAATTCATCGCCGCCCAGCGAATAGAGCCCGTGCTGGCCTGGTGGATTGACGTAATAGCTGGCGAATTCTTCCCGCGTGAAGTGGGCGGCATCCAGTTCGGTGAGGACCGCAAGCACCTGGGAGGTGGTTTCAAAACGACCCGCGATGATGTGCGACATGGCCTTGTCTCCTTTCTCAAGATGCGGCCGCGACGGCGGCGCCTTTCATCACCCGGCGCAATTCGACGCTCGGGATTTTCATCAGGTTGCGGTATTTGGTGACGGTGCGCCGCGCCACGTGCAGGCCCTGTTCATGCAGCATCTGCGCGATCTGCGCGTCCGACAGGGGGCCGGCCTGGTTTTCCGCCTTGATCAGTTCGCGGATCAGCGCGCGCACCGCGGTGGCGGAGGAGGGGCCGTGCTCGGTTTCGAGCTGGCGCGAGAAGAAGTGCTTGAACTCGAACAGGCCGCGCGGGGTGGCCATGTACTTGCCGTTGGTGACGCGGCAGATGGTGGATTCGTGCAGGTCGAGTTCCTCGGCGATCTGCTTCAAGGCCAGCGGCTTCATCGACAGCTCGCCGTTGTCGAAAAAGCCGCGCTGCTTGGCGAGGATGGCGTCGGCGACGCGCTGGATGGTGTTGAAGCGCTGCTCGACGTTCTTGATCAGCCAGCGCGCCTCCTGCAACTGGCCCATCAGGGGCGCGTTGTCGCTCTTGCGCCCACCGGCGGCGCCGGCGTAGGCCTGGTTGATGTGCAGGCGCGGCTGCGCGGCCGGGTTGATCACCGCCTGCCACTGGCCGCGCGATTTGCTCACCAGCACGTCGGGCACGACGTAGCGCGTGTGGTCCGCGCCGAACTGGTTGCCGGGGCGCGGGTCGAGGGAGCGGATCAGCAGGCGCGCGGTGTGCAGTTCGCGTTCGCAACAAGTGGTCAGGTCCTGGATTTTCGGGAATTGGCGATTGGCGAGCAGGTCGAGGTGATCGGCGAGAATCGCGCGCGCCAGCTTCAGGCCCTCGGTGTTCTCCGGCAGGCGGTCCAGCTGCAGCAGCAGGCATTCCTGCAGGCAGCGCGCGCCGACGCCGGCGGGTTCCAGGGTCTGCAACAGGCGCAGCATGGCGCACAGTTCGCTGGCGTCAACCTCGTGTTCCTCGGGGATCATGTGGGCCAGTTCCTCGAGCTCGATGCGCAGGTAGCCGTCGTCGTCCAGCGCCTCGACGACGAATTGCGCCAGGGCGCGGTCGCGCTCGTCCATCTGCGACAGTAGCAACTGGCCGCGCAGGTGGTCGTGCAGGGTAACGGGGGCTTCGGAGCGGCCGGTCCAGTCGCCGTCGTCGGTGTCTTCGCCGCGCGGCGTGCGCGGAGCGGTGATGGGGTCTTCGGCGGCCCAGGTTTCGGGCTCGGGCGCCGCTGCCGGTTCCGCGTCGGCCGCGGCCGCCGACTCACCATTCGCGGCGGACGGGGAGCCGGCGAAATCATTGGACGACTCCGGCGATTCAAGAAAGGGATTGCTGACCAGGGCCTGCTCGATCTCCTGGGTCAGTTCCAGCGACGACAGTTGCAGCAGGCGCAGCGCCTGTTGCATGCGCGGCGTCAGCACCATGTGCTGACGCATGCCCATTTCCATTCCGACTTTCATGAAAGATCCCTTGGACGACGATTGAATGCCTGCGCTTTTCCCTGGACATGCGCACCGCGCAGGGTGCGGATGCAGGATGAGGCCTTGCTTGCTCCTGCATATCTGCAAGCACTGTGCCGCTATCGCGTGGCGGAAAAACTTACCGTCGATGGAAAAACTTACGTTGAGGAGCCGCTCGTTGTACCGGTACGGACAGGCCCTCGCGATGCGGCGTTTTTCATCGAGGCGCCGTGCGGAAAACGCGGGTGCGCGAAGTTGTTTCAGAGACGCATCGCGGCCGGGCACGATGCTTGCCACTTGGTTCGTGCGCGGCGCAACACCGCGCCATATCAAACAATTGGGGGTCCGCCATGAATTTCGCAGCTGTCGAGCTTGCCCATGTGACACAGGGTGATGTGCGCCCGGGCATCCGCTGGAGTAGCGTTTTTGCCGGTATCTGCGTAGGAATTGCCGTTTACGCGCTGGCGATGCTGGTTGGTGTTTGCGTCGGCCTGGTGAACGGCCTGATCGACAACCCACAGGTGTCGGTCGCCGCACTGGGCTGGAACCTGGTCAGTGCGTTGGGCGCGGCGCTGCTTGGTACCTTTGTTGCTGCCCGCAGCGCCGATTTGCGGCGCGCGGCGGAAGGCGCAATGCACGGCCTGGTGGTGTGGGCGGGGGCGGCGTTGCTGATGCTGCTGATCGGACTCACATTGGTGCGCGATGTCGCCCATTCCGCCGTGCTTCTGATGGCGGCCGGCGAGGGTAGTGCAACTTCGCAGACCTTGCTGGAGCGCAGCGCGCAGGGCGATGTGAGGATGGTGGATGTGGGCGCCCCCGTGGTCAGAAGCGACACGCCGAGCAACGCGCGCGCTGATCGCAGCGAATGGCGCGAGATGGCAGCGCCCGCGCCCGTCGCCGGGGCGCAGGCGACTGAGGTTTCCGCCTATGCGGCACTGATGGTCTGCGCGGCGCTGGCGATTTCATTCTTCGGCGCGATCGCCGGCGGCCTTTTGGGAACGCGGGCGCCGCGCCGCGACGACCCGCTCGACCACGCGGACTGGCAGGCCGCGCCGGGCGACTTTCAGGGCTAGGGGCGGGGCGGTCGATCTGTCAGCCGCGGTAGCGTGATTCGAAGCGGGCCAACTGCTGCTCGGCTTCATCCTTCGAGACGCCGTAGGCATGCTGGATCTTCCCCGCCAATTGCTCCCGCTTGCCGTCGATGACGTCGAGGTCGTCGTCGGTGAGTTTGCCCCATTGCTCCTTGATCTTGCCTTTGGCCTGTTTCCAGTTGCCTTCTATTCGGTCCCAGTTCATTGCGTCATCTCCTGAGGTTGGTGGTTCGCGCGCGAAGCGCGGCTGAGGTGGCTGAGGTGGCTAAGGTGAAAATCGCAACGGCTATGCCCAGCGCCGCGTTGTATGACCACGGCGTGTAGGACAGCAGCGCCACACGGGTACATCGCTTGCACGTCAATGATGCGTAGGCGGGCGCCTGCGCGAGGTTGGAATCACCAGGAGTGTGATCATGCGTACAAGTCAGTGTCTTTTCGGAATGACGCTCGCCACCGGCCTACTGGGAGCAAGTGTGTTGCAGACCCAGGCCGCCGAGCCGGCTCAGGTCAAACCTGCTGTCTCCTGTAGTGCCAAACAGGCGCATTCTGCCAAGGGCTGCCCGGTGAAAAATATCCGGGCGCAGGCGCAAGTGGTTCAGCCCACCAAGGCCGCGCTGAACCTCCAGGTCTGTGAGCGACTGCAAAGCCAGGTGGAGCGCGACACCTGCCTGAATCGGGTGGAGGCAACTGCCTGATCATCGGTTTATCGGAAAGTCTTACCGATAGCGTGCAAATTCTGCAGTTCCAGGGAGGAACTGCCATTCAGCCCCAGGGTCTGAGTAAAGGTAGAAGCTTGTTTTAGTCGCGCTACTTTCTCAGAGGGGAAAGGCGCCTTGCGCTGCCGATTCAACCGGCCGTGCCGTTCGTAGGAACGGAAATTGCTGCGCGCGACTTCTTGGATAGTCCGGTCCTGTTTCCGCCCCTGATTTTTTCCGCTTCCGTGTAGGACAACGGATGTCAGGAGTTGGCGCGATTTGAATCTATAATCGACGCGAAACGGGGCAAGGCCGGACCGCCCACGGACGTCAAGCTCCCAAAAACCTAAGGAAAACGCGCATGCCATTGGCACTGATTGTCGATGACGACCCGATTGCCTGCGAAGCCCTGGCCGAACTGGTCGCGCAGCAGCGGTTTTCGACGATTACCGCCGGCTCGCTCGCCGAAGCGCGCGAGGCACTGGCGAAATCGCCCGACGTGATCCTGCTCGACCTGGTGTTGCCGGACGGCAACGGCATGGACCTGGTGGGGGACGTCGCACATACCAGTACGGAAGTGATCCTGATCACCGGCCACGCCAGTATCCAGACCTCGATCGAGGCGCTGCGCCGCGGTGTCACCGATTACCTGATCAAACCGGTGGACCTGGAGCAGTTGCGCGGCGTGTTGTCGCGCGTGGCTCGCCCCGAGGCGCTGAAAACCGAAGTCAATTCCCTGCGCGCCGAACTGCGCAACCTCGGCCGCTTCGGCCGCCTGGTGGGCAGTTCGCCCGGCATGCAAAAGCTGTACGACGAAGTCAGCCGTGTCGCGCCCACCGGCGCCACCGTGCTGATCACCGGCGAGAGCGGCACCGGCAAGGAGGTGGTGGCCGAAACCATCCACGAAGTGTCGCGGCGCAAGGACAAGCCATTCATCGCCGTCAACTGCGGCGCGATCTCGCCGCAACTGATGGAAAGTGAATTGTTCGGCCACGAAAAGGGCAGCTTCACCGGTGCGCACCGCCAGCATCGCGGCTTTTTCGAACGCGCGCATGGCGGCACCCTGCTGCTGGACGAAGTCACCGAGATGCCGCTGGATTTGCAGGTGAAGCTTCTGCGCGTGCTGGAAACGCGCACGGTGACGCGGGTGGGCTCGGACCAGCCGATCGTCACCGACGTGCGCGTGGTGGCGGCGACCAACCGCGACCCGGGCAACGCCGTGGCTGCCGGCAAGCTGCGCCAGGACTTGCTGTATCGCCTGCAGGTGTTCCCGCTCAACATACCGCCGCTGCGCGAGCGCGGTGAGGACGTGGCGTACCTGGCCAAGCATTTCCTGGGCGAGCTCAACAAGGCTTCCGCGCTGAAGAAGGAATTCATGCCGGCCACCCTCGATCGCATGCGCATGCACGCCTGGCCCGGCAACGTACGCGAGTTGTGGAACGCCGTGCAGCACGCGTTCATCATGACCGACGACGGCTGGATCGAGCCCGACGCGCTGCCGCTGCAGCTGGGCAAGCCGCCGGCCTCGCAGATGGTGATGCAGGCCGACGACGAGACTGTGATCCGCGTCTCCGTCGGCAACAAGATCGCCGACGTCGAGGAGAAGCTGATCATCGCCACCCTGCGCCAGTGCGAGACCAAGGAAAAGGCGGCGCAGCTCCTGGGCATCAGCCTGAAGACCCTGTACAACCGCCTGCGCGCCTACGCCGAGCGCGACTCGGTTAGCGCTCCCCGCGCCGCCGAGGATCAGCAGACGCCACTCGGCGGATAGTCGACAGCAGGTCGCCCAGTTCGGCCGGCTTGCGGAGTACCTCATCGTAGCCCGCCATGAGAGCGCGCGCCAGATCATCGGTGTGCGTGGTGCCGGTGAGGGCGATCGCCGGCATCGGCGCTTCGCCGTCCAGCGGGTGGCTGCGGATTTCGCTGATCAGGTCGTAGCCGTCTTCCTGCGGCATGTCGAGGTCGGAAATCAGCACGTCGGCGCGCCAGTGCGCAAGCAGGGCGCGCGCCTCCGCTACGCTGGCCGCGCTGCATGCCTCGGCGCCGAAAAAACGCAAAAGCTCAAGCAGCACTTCGCGCGTGTTGCGGTCATCGTCCACCACCAGGATGCGCAGGGCTAGCGGGGCGTCGGGTTGTTGCGGATATTTCGAATTCACTTCTTCCTTGCAAATGCGTGGCACCGGCTACGCTAATCGGGCAGCAACTCGCAAGCCCATGCGGCAAGCGGTGGGTACTGCGTACGAAAAGTCCCTTGTAGGACGGGCATAGCTATTGCTTTTTCAGCCTCACCGGCCGATTCCAGGCATGTTTCCATGTCCGCGAGGAAAAACACGATGACCAGCAGCGAACCCCTGACGTCGACCACCAACCGCCTGTTGGCCGGCTTCGTCGCCGACGACGCCATCAGCATCCTGCGCGAAGACCATCGGCGCATCGACGAGTTGTTCCGCCAGTTCGACAAGGCGCAGGGTACCGAGGCCAAGGCCGAGCTGGCCAACCGCATCTGCAACGAACTGCTGATCCATGCGCACGTCGAGGACGAGATTTTCTATCCCGCCCTGCGCGAGGCAATGGACATGGACGACCTGATGGACGAGGCCGACGTCGAACACCAGGCCGCCGCCCACCTGATCGCCGAGATCATGCGCATGCGGCCCGGCGCCGATCATTACGACGCCAAGGTGCGTGTCCTGGGCGACTATGTGCGCCATCACGTGCAGCAGGAGCAGAACCGCATGTTCTCCCAGGCCAGGCAGGCGCGCCTGAACATGCGCGCCCTGGGTGAGCAGATCATCGAGCGCAAGAAGGAACTGCAGGCCATCTCCCGTCCCTATCGCCCGCAGCATCTCGTGGCGCTGGAAAGCGCCATGTAAGTTTTACGGCGCCGGTAACTTTTCCCGGGCGTGGCTCAGGGGCCGCGCTTGTTGAAGAACGCAAAGAAAATGAAGTCGCAATCCAATACGCAGCAGCAGGAAGAGGCCGCAGACCCTCTCGACCCCACCCTCGCCGGTTCCATGCGGGCATGGTGGGCCAACATGCGCGGCCTGGGACGCGACTACCTCCTCCTGGCGGTGCTCGAAATGCAGCGCGCCGGCATCGGCCTGGCGATGATGCTGGCCGCCTGCGTGGTGATCGCAGTGCTGGTGGTGACCGCATGGATGGCGCTGGTCGCGGGCCTGGTGGTATGGGCGGTCAATGCCGGCACCGCTTCCTGGCCGGTTGCGCTTTGCATTGCCGCCGCGGTAAACGTCATTCTCGCCGTCGTGATGGCGATGCAACTGCGCAGCCAGCTCACGCAAATCTTCCTCGGCGCCACCTTGCGGCAGTTGCGCGGCGAAGGGCGGGGGCATTGACATGAGCCTGTTCTCGCCACTGTTTCGCTCGATCGATCGCGAAATCGAAGTCCTGGAGCGGCGCATCGAGTTGCGCCGCGGCCTGATCGCCAGCCGCGAACACGAGCTGCATGAACGCCTCGCCGCCGCCCTGACCTCGCCTGCCGCCTTCGCCGGCGCCGCTGCGCTGGGATTTTTCCTTGCGCGCGGCCGCCGCCGCGGGCCGGCCGCTGCCGGCGCGCGGCGTTCCGGCCTGATGGCACGGCTGGCCGGGGTGGCGGTGACACTGCTGCAGGCGCGCTACGGTTCGCCCTACCAGTGGATTGCGCGCATCGCCAGCAGCATGGTGGCACGCAGCCGGCAGGCAACCCCGCGCGACCGATGAAAGGCAGGGGGGAGGGGCGCGGTGCGTGGCGGCGATACATGCGGCATCGCCGCCGGCAGTCGGCCGGGCGCGGCGCAGCCGCGTGAGCATGCCGTGAGACCAGTATCCGGGAGGGCCGTGCGATTGCCGGCGATGTTTCGCGACACAGTCGGGATGCCGAACCCGCCACGCGGGTGCGCTGTCGCGCCCGCCATTGGCGGAGGCACGTGATGACCTGTCGCCCGCGCCCGGAGGCGATGCGATGAGCGAGCGCCGCACCGTCATCCTCAACGTCGACGACAACGACGGCGCGCGCTTCGGCAAGAGCCGCGTGCTGCGCCTGGCCGGCTTCGAGGTGCTGGAGGCCGCTGACGGCGGCAGTGCGCTCGCCTATGTCGAATCGGCCATGCCCGACCTGGTGCTGCTGGACATGGTGCTGCCCGACATCAGCGGGCTGGAGGTGTGCAGGCGCATCAAGGAGAATCCGCGCACCGCGTCCATCCTCGTGCTGCAGACCTCGGGTCTGGCTACCGCGCCGGCCGACAAGGTGCGCGCGCTGGAAGGCGGTGCCGACAATTTCCTCGTGGTGCCGATCGAGCCGGCCGAGCTGGTGGCCAACGTGCGCGCGCTCCTGCGCCTGCGCTACGTCGAAGACGCCTACCGGCGCGTCGAGCTGGCGCTGAAGGAAAGCGAGGAGCGCTTTCGCCAGATCGCCGACAACATCACCGACGTATTCTGGATCTATGGTTTCGCGGAAAAACGCTTTCTCTACGTCAACCCCGCCTGTGCCCAGGTGTGGGGGTGCAGCCCGGCCGACATCTGCGCCGATCCGCAAGCCTGGTTTGCCGCCATCCACCCGGACGACCGCGAGGCGGCGCAGCGCGCCTTCTCGGGTCTTTCGCGCATCGGGGAATACGACATCGAGTACCGCATTGCCGCGGGTCCGGGCCAGAGCGGCCGTGCGCCCGGTCCGATCGCCCGCTGGGTGCGCGACCGCGGTTTCGTGGTGAAAGATGAGGCGGGCATGCCGTACCGCGCTGCCGGCATCGCCTCCGATACCACCATCGCGCGCGCTGCGGCCGACTTCCTGCGCGAATCGGACAAGCGCAAGGACGAATTCCTGGCCACCCTGGCGCACGAGTTGCGCAATCCGCTGGCGCCGATCCGCAGCGCCATCGACCTGCTGCAGATGTGGCAGCCGCAGCCGGCCGGCCCGGTGGCGCAGGCGCACGCGATGATCGCGCGCCAGGCCGGTCACCTGACGCGCCTGGTGGACGACCTGCTGGACGTCGCCCGCATCACGCGCGGAAAGATCACCCTGAAGAGCGAGGACGCCGACCTTGCCGCCGCCGTCGGCGTGGCGCTGGAGACCATCCGGCCGCTGACCGAAGAGCGGCGCCAGCACCTGATCGTCACCCTGCCGGCGGCACGCCCGATCGTGCGCGGCGATTTCGTGCGCCTGTCACAGATTGTCGGCAACCTGCTGCACAACGCTTCCAAATACAGCGCGCCGGGCGCGACGGTGCAGATCGAACTCGCTACCTCGGGTGATACGGTGCGCGTAGCGGTGCGCGACGACGGCATCGGCATCGAGCCGGAGCTGCTGGAGAAAGTGTTCGACCTGTTCGTCCAGGCCGACTTTCCGGCCGATGCGGCGCAAAGCGGCCTGGGCATTGGCTTGTCGCTGGTGCGGCGCCTGGTGGAAATGCATGGTGGCCGGGTGCAGGCCTCAAGCGGGGGGCGCGGGCACGGCAGCGAATTCTGCGTTACCTTTCCCCTGCTGCGCGAGGAGGGGGCGGCGGCGCCGGTCGCCGCGGTGCCGGCGATGATGACGGGCGGCAGCCGGCGTATCCTGGTGGTCGACGACAACGCGGACGCGGCCGACGCCATTTCCATCCTGCTCGAAAGCCACGGTCACCAGGTGCGTACCGCTTATGATGGACGGGAGGCCATGGGAACGATGCAGGCCTTTGGACCGGACGTGGTTTTGCTGGACATCGGGCTGCCGGGAATGAACG
Organism: Burkholderiales bacterium; assembly: GCA_036498945.1. Taxonomy (GTDB): domain Bacteria; phylum Pseudomonadota; class Gammaproteobacteria; order Burkholderiales; family JAEUOS01; genus JAQGMJ01. The sequence continues at coordinate 59,433 of DASYEQ010000107.1, forward strand.
GCTACGAGTTGGCGCGGGAATTGCGAGGGATCGCCAAAGGCGTTCTGCTGATCGCACTGACCGGGTACGGTCAGGACCGTGACCGGCGTCTTGCCAAGGAAGCGGGCTTTGATCATCATCTGACCAAGCCGGTCGATTTGGCGAGTTTGAATGCGTTGCTGGCCTGAACAAAACGTAAATGGCCGGCGGCGTGGTGCGGACGATGGAGGATCCGCTTTGGCAACGGGAGACTGGAAGGATGGAATTGGGAACCAAGATGACCGCGCAGGCGGCGGGCGCCGTGAACGACGCGGAAGGCACCGCGAGCGGCGGGCGCTGCGTGCTGGTGGTGGATGACAACCAGGACGCGGCCGAAAGCCTGGGCGTGTTGCTCGAGGTAATGGGCCACGAGGTGCATATTGCCTATGACGGTGAACAGGCGCTCGAAATGGCGGCTACGCTAGAGCCTGACGTCGTGCTGATGGACATCAACCTGCCCAAGCTGAACGGCTACGACGCCGCGCAGCAGATGCGCGCCCTCGACAGCATGCGTGGCGCCACCCTGGTGGCCCTGACGGGTTGGGGCCAGGGCGAGCACCGCCAGCGTTCGCTCAACGCCGGCTTTGACCATCACTTGGTCAAGCCGGTCGGCCTGGAAGACCTCGAGGCGCTACTGGAACGCGCCGGGCGCCGCCCCCTCTGACGGCAGTCAGGGGATGGAGGTCATCGGCGGCGGTGTCGTCGGGACATGCCCTGGCTGACCAGGCTGGTCTCCCGGTGGGTAGGTCGGCACCGGTTCGGTAACCGGCTCTTGCACCGCAGGGTGATCCTGGGAGGGAAAGCTTTCTCCGGGCCGCTTCTTGTCCGACCGGTCGATGTCGGGGATTTCCTTGTCAGGGCCGGAACCAGCGGAGTTGTGGATATTCGTCATCGGATCAATAGGCCTAGCGCAAGTTGGGAAGATGCCCTGACACTGCAGGCGGCGTGCCCGGAAGCGGTGTGCATGTGCAACGCAGGCATGCAGTTCTTACCTGTCTGGCCGGCAAACCCTGCCATAGCACGGGTGTAACAGTCCCCATTCAGGCTCCAGGCGAGGTTTTTCGTGTCGGCGTCGGTTGGCACAAAACTCGCATTTGGCTTCAGCCGTCGCAATCAACCGTTCACCGCCAGTACGAAGGAGAAGTAGATGCAAGTCGCCAACCAAACCGCCCCGGCCCGCTCCGCCAACGACGAAGCGCCGGCCACGGCAGCGCCCCAACCGGGTCAACACCGCCTGCCCCTCGCCACCCGTTCGCAAGACCTGTTCAAAAGCCTGCATCATGCGCAGGCGGCGTTCTCCACCTGCCTGAACCGGTACATCGAACTCTGAAGGCGGCGTGGGGGCAGCAATGTCATGCCGCCGCGTGAAGATCTGGGCGCATCCATCCGCGCACGAGCTCCGGCACCATCGGGAGTTGTGAGACCGGGCGGGCGTCAAGGTGGAGGACAATACGGGAGGAGGCGGGCGCTGGCCCGTCTCGTGTCAAACGCCAGAGTGAGTCATGCCATGTCCGGATTGAACCGCCGACCGGCCCCGACGAAAAGGGCTTTTTCCGCCGCTGGCCGCCACGCCCGCATGCGGTGTATACACAGGGGTGCCGCGTGTCCGCCGCGCCCTTGAGCGTGTCCGCCGCGGGCGGCAGCCCGGCGCGCGAGGATGCACGCCGGCAGGAGCGCGCCGCATCCATCCTGATCGCCGCGGCGGCGCATGATTTGCGCACCCCGCTCAATACGATGGTCGGCTGGCTGCAGATATTGCAGTCGGCGCACGACCTGCCAACTGCTACCCGCGAACGAGCCTTCCGCGGCCTGCAATCGGCGGTGGCGCAGCAGGCGGCGCTGGCCGAGGGCCTGGCCCACATCGCAGCGGTCCATACCGACGACATGGCGCTGGAAATCGGCCCGCTCGATCTGGGCGATGCGCTCGGCACGGCGCTGCACTCGCTGGAGGCGGAGGCGCAAGCCAAGGTGGTGGAACTGGAACTGGTGGTGCCCGAGGCGCCGGTGCAACTGCGCTCCGACCAGGCGCTCCTGGGCGTGCTGCTGCGGCATTGCCTGGGAGGCGCACTGAAATTCGCCGCGAAGAACAGCCGCATGCTGGCCGGTGTCGTGGCGGGCACTGGTGGTGATGTGGCTGCCGTGGTGCGGGTGGAAATCGAAGCCTCGCTGTTGCCGGCCGCCGGCATCGCGGCCATCCTGCGCTATTCGGAAGGACTGGAGAGCGTCAAACCCAGTGGCGCAAGTGCCGTATTCGCCTTTGCCGTCACCCAGGAACTGGCGCACTTTCTCGGCGGCACGGCGGAAGTCGCCGCAGCAGCCGACGGCAAGGGTGTGCGCATCGACGTCAGCCTGCGTTCGCAGCCCTGACAGGCGGCGTGCCGCGTGGCACGCATGGAATTTGCTCTGTGATGGGTGTGCAGTTGCCTGCAGCGTCGGGCGGCAGCCCTTTCACACCAGGAGTCCGCGATGAAATCGGCATTCCAGCTCAGGCAGGACGTGATGGACGATCTGCGCTGGGATGACGCCGGTCTGGCAATGCCGGCGGGCACTCCTCCAGGAGAATGCGATGAGCAACTATCTTCGGCAACGGCAATTGCGCGCGCGCAAGCAGTCGGATCCGGTGAAAACTCGCGGCCGGCAGGAGATCTCGGAACCACGCCTGCCGCATGAGCTCGACGAGTCGAGCGACAGCCAGGCGAGCGGCACGCGAGAAGTGATGGAACGTGCGCGCCGCGACATCGAAGAGGGTCAGCAAGACACCGATCGGCGCGCCACCCCCGGCCTGGAAAAGCCGGAGAAAAGGCGCGGCATCTAGTTCGCGGTACGTAGCCGCATGCCGGTAAAGCCTGCCACCTGAGGTAGAGGCTACCGGCGCGCGGTGGCGTGCACCGCGGCGCGCCCGCCGCGCGGGCATGGCGACTGCTCAATGATGGGTACCGGGTTACCGGCCGGCGCACTTGGTGTAGGAGCGCCACCGACACACCGCAACCACCTTAGGGGCATCCCATGAAAATCTCCAGGCAGGCACTCTTCACCGGTAGCGCACTGGCGCTGCTTTCTTCGGTCGCTTTTGCCATGAGTCCGGCCGAATTCCGCGCCGAGACCGCGGTGGCCGACGACAACTACACGGTGGCAATGAGGAACTGCGAAGTCCTTGCCGGCGCGCAGCGTGCGCAATGCATGGACCGCGCACGCATCACGCGCCAGAACGCGGTGGAAACCGCCCGCGCTCAGGCAACCACGGTGACCATCATCCATCCGGGGCCGATGCCCGGCACCACGCCGGCCGACCGTTCCGACGCGGTGGTGGCGGCCGAGCAAAAGCGTTACGCCGCGCCGTAAACGTGCATCGTGGTGGGCATTTGTGACCACCGCGTCATCGTCAACCCGTTATTCCGTCACCCAAAGGAGATATAAATGAAATACGCCAAGGTTCTTCTACCCCTGCTTGGCCTGACGCTGGCCTCAGGCGCCTACGCCGCCGGTGCGAACGTTTCCGCCGCAGGCGAAGGTTCGGTGAAGGTGCCGCAGCCTGAGGTGCGTGCCGGTGCGGGCGCGGCCGTGTCGGGCAAGAGCGATACGTCGGCGCGGGCGCGCCACTCCGCGCGCGAGAATCGCGCCGCTGCGGGAGCGAACGCCACGGGCGGTGCGTCCACCCATGGGGGTTCCGCGGGCGTGGGCGCGGGTGTCAATGCGGGTGCGTCGGGTGGCGGGGCTGGCGCCGGCGTGGGGGTGGGTGTAGGCGTGGGCGGCAAGGGCTGAGGTGTCGGGCGCGGCCGTGCCTTGAGCCAGGCGCAGGCCGCGTGAACTGCATCGGGCTACACGGCCGACGCGCAGGCGCGGGATCGTTGCCTCTGTGCGGCGATTGATGCCCGAGCCAATGCGACGATCGGAAAGCACCCCACGGCATTGTTCGTGGAAAGAATGCCCGGTTTTTCGCGCCGGGCATTTTCCTCTTGCGGCCAGGTAACTTTTTCTGCGGCTACCTGTCAAAAATGTCTGTACGGTTGATCAGCAGTCACGATGCATTGTTTTCGCTGGGAATTTGCAATGTAAGTTTTTGGTACGCAAGTTGCGGAAATAGCGGCGTTTCGACGCTGGCGGCACCGTCGCCAAAAAGCGAATTTCGAGGACGAGGTGCGGCGCTATGTGGAAGAAAAAAACAATACCGGGCGGCGCCAACGCGACTGACGGTCCGTCCCAATTCCATCCGTGGCGCTGGCTGCTCGCAATCACCGGCACGTTCGGCATGTTATTGGTGGCCATCGCGGCCTATCTGGTATGGCTATGGCCTTCGTTGCCTACGATCGAGGATTTACGCGAGGTGCGCCTGCCGCAGCCCAGCGTATTGCGCGCCGCCGACGGCAGCACGCTCGCGGTGTTCCGCCAGGCGCGCCAGGAAAAAGTTGACCTGAAACACATCTCGCCCGAGGTGATCAAGGCGCTGATCGCCACCGAGGACACGCGCTTCTACGAGCATCACGGCATCGATTTCCGCCGCACCTTCTCGGCCGCGCTTCAGACCCTGCGCGGCCGGCCGCAGGGCGGGTCCACCATTACGCAGCAACTGGTGCGCAACCTGTTCCCGGAAGAGATCGGCCGTTCACGCAACCTGAACCGCAAGGCGCGCGAAATGATTACCGCCTTGCGCATCGAGCGCATCTATAGCAAGGACCAGATCCTCGATACCTACCTGAACACGGTGCCGTTCCCGTACAACAACTACGGCATCGAGATGGCGGCGCGCACTTATTTCGACAAGCCGGCCGCCGATCTGGACGCGCTGCAAAGCGCGACGCTCGTCGGCATGCTCAAGGGGCCGCAGTATTACAACCCGACCGCGCATCCGGACCGCGTGCGTGCGCGCCGCAACCTGGTGCTGCACCAGATGTTGCTGCACAACGATCTCGCCCGGGCCGAGTACCAGGAGTTGCGCCGCAAGCCGCTGCGGGTCGGGCTGAATCTGGTGGAAGAGCCCGACGGGCCGGCGCCGCATTTCACCGCTTTCGTGCGCAAGTGGCTGGTGGCGTGGGCGGCACGCAACAACCACGACTTGTACACCGATGGCCTGATCGTCGAGACCACGCTGGATCCACGCCTGCAGGCGCTGGCGCAGGCGTCGGTGGACCGCGAGGCGGGGGCGCTGCAGAATATCGCGGACACCGAATGGGGCACTGGCGGTGTCGGTACGCTTTCCTATGCCACCGGCAGCTACATGCAGGCGCGCAAAGGCGCGCAGCCCTTCGCCTATTTCTGGAAGACGCATGCCGCGTTGCTTGACACCTTCGTGCGCGAATCGCCCGACTACAAGAAGATGCTGGCTCGCGGGGTGAATGAAGGCGTGGCGCTGGCGCATCTGAAGGACTCGCCCGATTTCATCCGGCGCCTGCAAGCGTCGAAGAGCCGCCTGGAGGCAGGTTTCGTGGCGATGGAGCCGGAGACCGGTGAGGTAAAGGCGTGGGTCGGCAGCCGCGATTTCGATGTCGATCAGTATGACCACGTGGGGCAGGCGGCGCGCCAGCCCGGCTCTACCTTCAAGCCTTTCGTCTACGGCGCCGCCCTGGAGCAGGGGCGCGGGCCGGACACGGTGTACTACGACAAGCCGGTGGAATTCCGCATGGACGACGGTAGCGTATGGCGGCCGACCGACATGGAAGGCAGCACCGGCGCGCCGATGACCCTGCGCCAGGGCCTGGCGCTGTCGAAGAACACCATCACCGCGCAGGTGATGCACGACGTCGGCGTGCCCAGCGTGCTGCGGTTGGCGCGCGCGGCCGGCGTGACGCAAAGCAAGCTCTCGGCCGTGCCTTCGCTGGCGCTGGGCACCAGTTCGGTGACGCTGCTGGAGATGGCCAGCGGGTACTCGACCATCGCGCGCCTGGGGACTTATCGCGCGCCGGTGTTCGTGCGCCGGATCATCGACCGCAACGGCCGCGTGCTGGAAGAGTTCGGCACGCCGCCGCGGCGCGCCATGTCGACGCAGGCGGCCACCATGCTGGTGGACATGATGCGCGACGTTGTCGGCGGCGGCACCGGCTGGGAAATCCGCGGGCGTTTCGGCATCACGGCGGACGTCGCCGGCAAGACCGGCACCACGCAGAACAACACGGACGGCTGGTTTATCCTCATGCATCCGCAGCTGGTGGCGGGGGCCTGGGTCGGATTCAACGACGCGCGCGTCACCATGCGCAGCAACTATTGGGGGCAGGGCGGCCACAATGCCGTGCTCCTGGTCGGCGATTTTTTCCGCGCTGCGCTGAAAGACGGGCTGGTCAACGCCAAGGCCACGTTTCCGCGGCCACAGCGCTCACCGGTGATCGCCGCCGCCAGTCCGGTCGCGCCGGGGCATGATCCAGAGAACGACGATGAGGTCGACGCGCCGCCGAAGCATGATGCGGGCGGCGTGGTGGTGATCGAGCATCCCACCGCCACGGCGGCCGCCACGCCGCTGGAACGCGTGGGCCCCCTGGCCGGCTGGCAGCGGGTAGACAGCATTCCCCACGCCGATGGCGGCGGAGAGACACGGCAGGATTGAGCGCCACCGGTTTTCGCTTAAGGGCGGAAAAGTTGCGGCGGGAACTGCATTTGCATCATGTTGTCCCAAGATTACCGGTTTCTTACAAGGGGACTCAACATGAAGGCAAACGTCCTTAGCTGGAAGATTGCCTTGGCGGCGGTTTCTCTTGTCGCCGGCAATGCTTTCGCGCAAGCCACCCCGGATGGAAAGCCGGCGGCAAGTCTTTACGACCAGTTTCCTGATTGCATGAATCGCGGCCAGGTGGCGGCGGGAGATCCCGCGCCTTGTGAATTGCCCGCGCCGCCTGCAAGCCGCCGGCCGCGCGCGCCGCTGGGCAGCAATGTTTCCGAGGCCACGCCGCTACAAAGCGTGCCCGCCAATGCCGGGACTATCAAGCCCGCTCCCGGTGCGGGTATGCCGGGTACGGCGGGTTCAGGCCAAGGCAGCGGCACCCATGCGCTGCGTAGTGCGCGCTGAGATGTGGCCGCGCAAGGTAAGAATTGCAGGATTGCGTAAGAAGGCAAATGCAAAGCTTGCGGGGGCAGTGTCGCCGCAGTAGAGGAAAGGCGCGGGCATGGTGATTTTCTGGAGTAGAAATTCGCATCAATAGGTGATACCGCGGTGCGGCACAGAATGTGCAATGGCTCTGCAGCGCGGTCGCGGTGACCGTCCACTTCAAGAACAAAGGGAACTCGATGAGCCCGGCGGCTGAACAACAGATCAATTACGGAACGTACAAGCAGTACCAGCAGGACATTCCAACCATGGCCCACCTCGCCAAGCAGACCCTGGCGCTGGTGCTGGCGGGCGGACGCGGAACGCGCCTGGGCCCCTTGACCGATTGGCGGGCGAAACCGGCGGTGCCCTTTGGCGGCAAGTTTCGCATCATCGATTTCGCGCTGTCGAACTGCGTCAACTCCGGCATCCGGCGCATCGGCATCGCCACGCAGTACAAGGCGCAAAGCCTGATCCGCCACGTGCAGCGCGGCTGGTCATTCCTCGATGGCCGCTTCAACGAATTCGTCGAGTTGCTGCCGGCGCAGCAGCGTATTGGCGACGAGTGGTACCGCGGTACGGCGGACGCTGTGCTGCAGAACCTCGACATCATCCGCCGCCACGATCCGCGCTTCGTGCTGATCCTGGCCGGCGACCACGTCTACAAGATGGACTACGCGCGCATGATCGACGAGCACGTCGCGCGCCGCGCCGACATGACCGTGGGCTGCGTAGAGGCGCCGATCGCCGACGCTACGCAGTTGGGCGTGATGGCGGTGGACCGCGAATACCGCGTGATCGGCTTCGACGAAAAGCCGAAGCAGCCCAAGTGCATTCCCGGGCGGCCCGACGTGGCGCTTGGCAGCATGGGCATCTATGTCTTTTCCGCCGACTTCCTCTACGAGCAGTTGCTGCGCGACGCCGATGACGGCCGTTCGGCGCACGATTTCGGCCACAATATCATCCCCCACCTGGTGGAGTGCGGCTATCGTGTCTATGCGCATCGTTTTGCCGATAGCTGCATGCAGTCGCATGACGGCGAATCCTATTGGCGCGATGCGGGTACGGTGGACGCCTACTGGGAAGCAAACATGGAGTTGACGCGGGTCAATCCCGCGCTGGATCTCTATGACCAGAGCTGGCCGATCTGGACCTATCAGGAGCAGTTGCCGCCGGCAAAATTCGTTTTTGACGACGATGGCCGGCGTGGCGCCGCGGTCGATTCGATGGTCTCCGGCGGTTGCCTGATCAGCGGCTCGACGATCCGCCGCTCGTTGCTGTTTTCCAGCGTCTACGTGCACAGCTATTGCGAGATCGAGGATGCGGTGATCCTGCCCAATGTGGAGATCGGGCGCAATGTCGTACTCAAGCGCGTGGTGGTGGACAAGGGCGCGAAGATCCCGCCGGGCACACAGATTGGTGTGGATCCTGAAGCGGACCGGCAGCGTTTCCACGTCAGTGAAAAGGGCATCACCCTGGTGACGCCGGAAATGCTGGGCCAGCGCATCCATCAGATACGTTGAGGTGGCCGGGTATTTCACCCGGCGCCGGAAGCGAGGCCAAAAGTGAGTGAATCGAACGTGTTGGAAGTCCCCGGCGCTGCGCTGGGGGAACAGGATGTCTATCTTTTTCGCGAGGGTAGCCACGCGCGCCTGTTCGAGAAAATGGGCTGCCAGGCGGCGCGTGGACACGCTGGCGCCCATTTTTCGGTATGGGCGCCGAACGCGCGCAAGGTATCGGTAGTCGGCGAGTGGAACGGCTGGAACGGCAATTCCGATCCGCTGCACGCGCGCTGGGACAGTTCCGGCATCTGGGAGGGCTGGGTCGAAGGTGCACAGCACGGCCAGGCCTACAAGTACCGCATCGAGGCCAACGGCGGCTATACGGTGGACAAGGCCGACCCCTACGGTTTCTTTTCGGAGGTGCCCCCCGAGCGTGCTTCACGGGTATGGAATCTCGATTACGAATGGAACGACGGCGACTGGATGCGCGAGCGCCGCGCCCGCAATGCGCTGGACGCCCCGATGTCGATCTACGAGATGCACCTGGGCTCGTGGCGCCGCGGCGCTGGCAATACCTTGCCGTCGTATCGCGAGATCGCGCAACCGCTGGCCGACTACGTTGCCGAGTCGGGCTTCACCCACGTCGAACTGATGCCGCTCACCGAGCACCCGTTCTACGGTTCCTGGGGCTACCAGACTACCGGCTATTTCGCCGCCACCGCGCGCTACGGCACGCCGCAGGACCTGATGTACCTGATCGATACCCTGCATCGCCGCGGCATCGGCGTGATCCTGGACTGGGTGCCGTCGCATTTCCCCAGCGACGAGCACGGGCTGGCCTATTTCGACGGCACGCATCTTTACGAACATGCGGACCCGCGCCAGGGCTTTCATCCGGAATGGAACAGCTGCATCTTCAACTACGGCCGCAACGAGGTGCGTTCCTTCCTGATCTCCAGCGCGCTGTTCTGGCTGGAGCGCTATCACATCGACGGCCTGCGGGTCGACGCGGTGGCGTCCATGCTGTATCTGGATTATGGCCGCCAGGCCGACGACTGGATTCCGAACCCCTACGGCGGCAAGGAAAACCTCGAAGCCATCGGCTTCTTGCGCAAGCTGAACCAACTGGTCTATAGCACCCACCCCGACGTGCAGGTGATGGCCGAGGAATCCACCGCCTGGCCGCAGGTTTCGCACCCGGTGGATGCCGGCGGCCTGGGCTTCGGCATGAAATGGAACATGGGGTGGATGCATGACAGCCTGGCCTACATGGCGGACGATCCGCTGTATCGCCGCTATCATCAGGACCGCCTGACTTTTTCGCTGTGGTATGCCTTTGCGGAGAATTTCGTGCTGCCGCTGTCGCACGACGAGGTGGTCTACGGCAAGCGCTCGCTGCTGGAAAAGATGCCGGGCGACGACTGGCAGAAATTCGCCAACCTGCGCCTGCTGTTCGGCTACATGTGGTCGCACCCTGGCAAGAAGCTGTTGTTCATGGGTGGCGAGATCGGCCAGCGGCGCGAGTGGGCCCACGAGGCGCAGCTCGACTGGAGTCTGCTGGATGAAGCTCCGCATGGCGGCCTGCGCCGCTGGGTTGGCGACCTGAACCGCCTGTATCGTTCCGAGCCGGCCATGCACGAGATGGATTTTTCGCCTTCCGGCTTCGAGTGGATCGATTGCTCGGACACCGACGCCAGCGTGATCAGCTACCTGCGCCGCTCGCGCAACGGCGAGACGGTGCTGGTGGTTTGCAACTTCACGCCGGTGCCGCGCCTCAATTACCCGGTCGGCATTCCCCGTGCCGGGCGCTTTCGCGAGCTGCTCAACAGCGATGCAGCCATCTACGGCGGCAGCGGCATGGGCAATTTCGGCGTGGTCGAGTCCGGCCCGGTGCCGGCGCACGGCCGCCGCCATTCGCTGACGCTGACCTTGCCGCCGCTATCCATCGCACTCTACAAGGGCGAAGCCGCATGAACGAGCATGAGCGCATGCCGCCCGACGGTCGCATCCGTGCCATCGTCGAGGATGTCTCGCCGATGGTCGATGGCGGGCGCTTCGCGGTCAAGCGCGTGTTGGGCGACGAGTTCGTGGCGGAGGCCGACTGCTTCACCGACGGCCACGACCAGTTGGTCTGCCTGCTGCATTTCCGCCATGACGACGACAGCGCCTGGAACGAAGCGCGCATGCTGCCCCTGGGAAACGATCGCTGGCGCGCGGCATTCACCTGCGGGCGCATGGGCACCTGGCACTACCGGGTGAGCGCGCGTGTGGATGCCTTTCTTTCCTGGCGCGCGGAATTCGCCCGCCGCGTGGAAGCGGAAGACATGCGGCTGGCGGCGCGCATCGGCGCCGACCTGATCACCTCGGCCGCACAGCGCGCGGCCGGCGAGGATGGCTTGCGCCTGGGGGAGTGGGTACTGCGCCTGTTGAATGCGGCCGATCTCGAAGCGCTGCGGCGCGAAGCGATGGACGAGAGCATGGCGGCGCTGGTGTTGCGTTGTCCCGATACCGAGATAGGCGCGGCGATGTCCGCTGAGCTGCGCGTCACCGTCGACCGCGAGCGCGCGCGCTATTCCACCTGGTACGAACTGTTCCCGCGCTCCGCCGGCCGGGCCGGGGAGCACGGCACTTTCGATGATGTGATTCGCCAGTTGCCGGAGATTGCCGGCATGGGCTTTGACGTGCTGTACCTGCCGCCTATCCATCCGATCGGCCGCGAGCAGCGCAAGGGCAAGAACAATACCCTGGTGGCGCAGGCCGATGACGTCGGCAGCCCGTGGGCAATCGGCGCCTCCGAAGGCGGGCACAAGTCCATTCTTCCGCAACTGGGCACCCATGCCGATTTCCGCCGCCTGGTGGCCGCCGCGCGCGAACACGGCGTGGAACTGGCGCTTGATATTGCCTTCCAGTGCGCGCCCGATCATCCTTACGTGCGCGATTACCCGGCGTGGTTTCGCTGGCGTCCCGACGGCAAGGTGCAATACGCGGAAAACCCGCCGAAGAAATACCAGGACATCTATCCCTTCGACTTCACCGGCAGCGACTGGCAGAACTTGTGGTTCGAGTTGGGCAGCGTGTTCGAGTTCTGGATCGGCGAGGGCGTGCGCATTTTTCGCGTCGACAATCCGCACACCAAGCCGTTTCCATTCTGGGAATGGGTGATCGCTTCGGTCAAGCGCCAATACCCTGACGTGATCTTTCTGGCCGAGGCCTTCACCCGGCCGCGCATCATGCACCGCCTGGCCAAGCTGGGCTTTAGCCAGTCCTATACCTATTTCGCCTGGCGCAATACCAAATACGAACTGACGCAGTATTTCACCGAGCTGTGCCTGGAGCCGGGGCGTGAATATTTTCGGCCGAATTGCTGGCCGAACACGCCCGACATCCTCACCGAACACCTGCAATACGGCGGCCCCGCCGCCTTCATGGCGCGGGTGGGCCTTGCGGCCACCTTGTCGGCCAACTACGGCCTCTATGGCCCCGCCTACGAGTTGATGGATGCCGCGCCGCGCGAGCATGGTAGCGAGGAATACCTCAATTCGGAGAAATACCAGCTGCGCGCCTGGGACCGCGCCCGTGGCGACAGCCTGGGCCCCTTCATCGCACGCCTTAACCACATTCGCCGCGACAATCCCGCGCTGCAATCGGACTGGCGCCTGCGCTTTCACCCGATCGACAACGAAGCGATGATCTGCTACTCCAAGACCACGCCGGACCTGGAGAACGTGATCATCACCGTGGTCAATCTCGATCCGCACAATACGCAGTCCGGCTGGGTCAGCCTGGACCTTGATTACCTGCAGGTGGATGCGGCGCACGGCTACCAGATGCACGAGCTGCTCACCGGCGCGCGCTACCTGTGGAATGGTGCGCGCAACTTCGTGCGCCTGGAGCAGAGCAGGGCGCCGGTGCAGGTGTTCCATCTCGGCCGCCACCAGCGCACTGAACGCGATTTCGACTACTTCCTCTGACCGCCATGGATACCCTGCCGCCGCTGCCTGAAGAGCCGCTTGCCGACGCCACCGGCGACGCCCTCTGGTACAAGGACGCCGTCATTTACGAATTGCACGTCAAGGCGTTTTTCGATTCCAACGGCGACGGCATCGGCGATTTTCGCGGCCTGACGCAAAAGCTGGATTACATCCAGGACCTGGGCGTCAACACCATCTGGCTGCTGCCGTTCTATCCCTCGCCGATGCGCGACGACGGCTACGATGTTTCCGATTACAGCAACGTCCATCCCGCTTACGGCACGCGCCAGGATTTCCGCCAGTTCGTGCGCGAGGCGCATCGCCGCGGCTTGCGCGTGATCACCGAGCTGATCGTCAATCACACCTCCGACCAGCATCCCTGGTTCCAGGCGGCGCGGCGCGCGCCGGCCGGCTCGCCCAAGCGCGATTACTACGTATGGGCCGACGATCCGAACAAGTATGCCGGCACGCGAATCATCTTCACCGACACCGAATCCTCCAACTGGTCGTGGGACGCGGTGGCGCAGCAGCACTACTGGCACCGCTTTTTCAGCCACCAGCCGGACCTCAACTTTGACAACCCCAAGGTCATGAAGGCGGTGGTGCGGGTGATGAACCACTGGCTGGACATGGGCGTCGACGGCTTCCGGCTGGATGCAATTCCCTATCTGATCGAGCGTGAAGGCACCAATAACGAAAACCTGCGCGAGACCCACGGCATCATCAAGCAGATCCGTGCCGCGCTGGATGCGCGCTACCGCGGCAAGGTGCTGCTGGCCGAGGCCAATCAATGGCCGGAAGACGTGCGCGAATACTTCGGCAACGCCGACGAATGCCACATGGCCTACCACTTCCCGCTGATGCCGCGCCTGTTCATGGCCATCGCGATGGAAGACCGCTACCCGGTGATCGAGATCATGCAGCAGACGCCGGAAATCCCGCAAAGCTGCCAGTGGGCGATCTTCCTGCGCAACCATGACGAGCTGACCCTCGAAATGGTCACCGACCGCGAGCGCGACTACATGTACCAGCGCTTCGCCAACGACCCGCAGATGCGCATCAACGTCGGCATCCGCCGGCGCCTGGCGCCGCTGATGGAAAACAGCCGCGAGCAGATCGAGCTGATCTCCTTCCTGCTGATGACCATGCCGGGTTCGCCCATTCTCTATTACGGCGACGAGATCGGCATGGGTGACAACATCTACCTCGGCGACCGCAACGGCGTGCGTACGCCGATGCAATGGAGCCCGGACCGCAACGCCGGCTTTTCGCGCGCCGATCCGCAGCGCCTGTACATGCCGCCGATCATGGACGCGGTCTACGGCTACGAGGCGGTGAACGTGGAGGCGCAATCGCGCAGCCCGTCCTCGCTGCTCAACTGGACCAAGCGCCTGATCGCCACGCGGCGCAGCTTCAAGGCTTTCGGCCGCGGCAGCCTGAGTTTTCTGGAAGTCGGCAACCGCAAGGTGCTGGCCTATCTGCGCGAGTACGACGGCGAGAGCCTGCTGTGCGTGATCAACCTGGGGCGGCACGCCCAGGCGGCGGAACTGGATTTGTCCCGCTTCGAGGGCAGGGTGCCTGTGGAGATGTTCGGCAAGGAGGCCTTTCCGCCGATTTCCAAGCTGCCTTATGTACTGACCCTCCCGGGCCATGGCTATCTGGCGTTTCGCCTCGCCACCGACGTATCGCCGCCGGTGTGGCATGAGAAGAGGGTGGCCTTGAGCGAGCTGCCGGTGTTGGTGATGTCGGAAAGCTGGAGCACCTTCCTGGCGAAGGACGAGACCGCCCGCAACGCGCGCCAGCTGATCGTCAACATGTCACGCGAGCGCATGCGCGACGAGGTGCTGCTGCCGTATCTTTCGCACCGGCGCTGGTTTGCCGCCAAGGGCAAGAAGATCATCGATGCGCGATACTACGAAGCCCGCGAGTGGAACACGCCCGAGGGCAGTTGGTTGATGGGCTTCCTGCAGGTGGATATCGAGGGTGAAGAGGCGCACCACTATTTCCTGCCGCTGGCTACCGCCTGGGAAGCCAAAGGCTATGACCCGGTGCAGGTGCTCGGGCCCTGGGTGATCGCACGCGTGCGCCACAAGGACCGCATGGGCGTGCTGTACGGCGCCTTCGGCAGCCCGGATTTTTCGCGCGCCCTGTCGCGTGCGATGGCGCGCAACGACGAGACGCCTTTCGGCAGCGGCAAACTGCGCTTTTCCTCCACCACCGTCTATCCGCAACTGGCCGACGCCATCAGCCAGGAGGTGCGCATTCCGCCGCTGGAGCAAAGCAACACCGGCGTGTTCCTCGGCAACCAGCTCTATCTCAAGGGCTACCGGCGCCTGCATGCGGGCATCAACCCGGAAGTCGAGATCGGGCGTTTCCTGACCGATATCTCGCCATACCCGAACATCGCGCCGATGGCCGGGGTGGTCGAATACATCGATGCCCAGGGCAAGCTGCGCACCCTCGCGACCCTGGCCAAGTTCGTCGAAAACCAGGGTGACGTCTGGACCTATACACAGGAATACCTGGACCGCTTCCTCGCCACCCGCGCCATGCCGGTGGCGGCGGAGGCGGGCGAACAGAAGGCGGAGGAGGAGCCGCACGCCTTTTTCAAGGCGCAGGCGCGCGTGCTCGGCCGGCGCATCGGCGAACTGCACTGGGCGTTTTTCCGTGCCGGTGGCGAGCCAGCCTTCGAGCCGGAGCCCACTACCGAGGCCGATATCGCGGCCTGGAGGCAGGCCATCCTCGCCGAAGAGGCGCAGACCATGGAGGAACTGACGCAACGCCTGCCGGCGCTGTCTGACGCGGTGCGTACCCATGCCAGCGAGCTGCTGGCCGCGGCGCCGCGCCTGCGCCAGCGCATCGAAGACTTCCGTATCGGCACCGGCGGCCTGATGAAGACACGCTATCACGGCGACATGCATTTCGGCCAACTGCTCCTGGCGCAGAACGATTTCATCATCCTCGACTTCGAAGGCGAGCCCACGCGCCCGATCGAGGAGCGTCGCCGCAAGCACAGCCCGCTGCGCGACGTCGCCGGCATGCTGCGCTCCACCAGCTATGCGGCCTACGCCGCCCTGCAGCGTTCGCTCGCCGATCACGCCGAGCGCCAGGACAGCGTGCGCGAGGCACTGCGCGAGTGGGAACTGATGGCGGTGGCCTCGGCGATGGAAGGCTATCGCGAAAGTGTGCAAGGCCTGCCCTCGGTGCCGGCCGATGCGGCCGACATGCAGGCATTGATCGACCTGCTGGTGATCGAGAAAGCCCTCTACGAAGTACGTTACGAAATGAACAATCGCCCGGACTGGTTACCCATTCCGATCGCCGGGCTCAAGGGAATTCTGGAGAGATGACGACGTCGATCGCGCAACAAATCACCGCTGTATGGCCCGGCAAACCCTACCCCTGCGGCGCTACCTGGGATGGAGAGGGCGTCAACTTCGCGCTGTTTTCCGGCAATGCGGAAAAAGTGGAACTCTGCCTGTTCGACGCCGCCGGCCGGCGCGAGATCCAGCGCATCAACCTGCGTGAGCGCACCGACGAAGTCTGGCATTGCTACCTGCCGGAGGCGCGCCCCGGCATGCTCTACGGTTACCGCGTCCACGGCCCCTACAAGCCCGAAGAGGGGCATCGCTTCAATCCGAACAAGCTGCTGCTCGACCCCTACGCCAATACCATCATCGGCGACCTGCGCTGGAGCGATGCCCATTTCGCCTACAGCATCGGCAACAAGCGCGAGGACCTCTCGTTCGACAAGCGCGACAACGCGCCCGGCATGCCCAAGTGCAAGGTGATCGACCGCGCCTTCACCTGGGGCGACGACCGCCGGCCCAACGTGCCCTGGCACGAGATGGTGATCTATGAAATGCACGTCGGCGGTTTCACCATGCAGCATTCCGGCGTCCCGCCGGCGCTGCGCGGCACCTACGCCGGCCTGGCTTGCCCGCCGGTGATCGATTACCTGCGGCGCTTGGGCGTCACCACCGTCGAGTTGATGCCGGTGCACGCCTTCATCGACGACCGCTACCTGGTGGAAAAAGGCCTGCGCAATTACTGGGGCTACAACACCATCGGCTTTTTCGCCCCCGACATGCGCTACAGCGCCGCCGGCAAGATCGCCGAGTTCAAGACCATGGTGAAGTCGTTTCACTCGGCGGGCATCGAGGTGATCCTCGACGTGGTCTACAACCACAGCGCCGAGGGCAATCACATGGGGCCGACCCTGTGCTTCCGCGGCGTCGACAACACCGCCTACTACCGCTTGACCGACAATCCGCGCTACTACATGGATTACACCGGTTGCGGCAACACCTTCAACATGCAGCAGCCGCGCGTGCTGCAGCTGATCATGGATTCGCTGCGCTACTGGGTCACGGAAATGCACGTCGACGGTTTCCGCTTCGACTTGGCCGCCACTCTCGCGCGCGAACTGCACGAGGTGGACCGCCTGGGCGCCTTTTTCGACATCTTGCGCCAGGACCCGGTGCTCTCGCAGGTGAAGCTGATCGCCGAACCCTGGGACCTGGGCGAGGGCGGCTACCAGGTGGGTAACTTCCCGGTCGGCTGGGCGGAATGGAACGACAAATACCGTGACACCATGCGCGGCTACTGGAAGGGCGACGAGGGCAAGATCGGCGAATTCGCCTCGCGCCTGATGGGGTCGTCCGATCTCTACGGCCGCGGCGGCCGCCGCCCCTACGCCAGCATCAACTTCATCACCGCGCACGACGGCTTCACCCTGCACGACGTGGTCTCCTATAACGAAAAGCACAACGAAGTCAACGGCGAGGAAAACCGCGACGGCAGCAACAACAACGTCTCGTGGAACTGCGGCGCCGAGGGGCCCACAGACGAGGGCGAGATCAACAAGCTGCGCGAGCGCCAGAAGCGCAACATGCTGGCGACGCTGCTGTTGTCGCAAGGCATCCCGATGATCGTGGCGGGGGACGAGATCGGGCGCACGCAAAACGGCAACAACAACGCCTATTGCCAGGACAACCCGATCTCCTGGCTCGACTGGAAGCTCGACGAGCCGCGCCAGGCCCTGCTTAAATTCTCCCAGCGCCTGATCGCCTTTCGCCATGCCCACCCGGTGTTCCGCCGTCGCGATTTCTTCCAGGGCCGCTCGCTGCGCGGCAGCGGCATCAAGGACATCATGTGGCTCAAGCCCGACGGCAGCGAGATGAGCGACGAGGAGTGGAACAACGATTTCGCCCGCTGTCTCGGCGTCTATATTTCCGGTCGCGACCTGCACGAGACCGACGATCGCGGCCGCCCGGCGCAGGACGACACCTTCCTGGTGCTGTTCAACGCGCACCACGACGCCATCGACTTCACCCTGCCGTCGTTCGACGGCGCCAATGCCTGGATGCGCCAGATCGACACCGCCTTCGAGGATGGCGGCGCACCGTATCAGCACCATGCCGCCGGCACCAATTATCCGGTGCAGGGGCGCTCGCTGGTGGTGCTCCTGCAGGGGGGCGTGACGCTGTGAGACTCGCGCACACGATGCCGTTCGGCGCGCAACCGGGCGCCGACGGAAGCGCCCGTTTTCGCCTGTGGGCACCGAAGATTGCCAAGGTCGAACTGGCGCTGGGCCTGGGTGCGGAGCAGTGCTTCACGCCGATGCAGGCCACTGGCGACGGCTGGCACGAGCTCGCGGCCGCCGCGCCGGCCGGCACCCGGTATGCGTTTCGCATCGATGGCGGCCTCGTCGTGCCGGACCCGGCTTCGCGCTACAACCCGGACGACATCCACGCGCCCTCGATGGTGGTGGATCCACTCGCCTTCGACTGGCCGGACGGCGGCTGGCGCGGGCGCCCCTGGCATGAAGCCGTGGTCTATGAACTGCATGTCGGCGCCTTCACCGATGGCGGCGATTTCGCCGGCGTCGAATCGCGCCTGGACTACCTGGCCGATCTCGGCGTCACCGCGATTGAATTGATGCCGGTGGCCGACTTCCCGGGCAAGCGCAACTGGGGCTACGACGGGGTGCTGTTGTTCGCCCCGGATGCCAGTTATGGCAAACCGGAGGACCTGAAGCGCCTGGTCGCTGCCGCGCATGCGCGCGGGCTGATGGTGATCATGGACGTGGTCTACAACCACTTCGGCCCGGATGGCAATTACCTGCACGTCTACGCGCCGCAGTTCTTCAACCCCGAGATCCACACGCCTTGGGGCGCGGCGCTCAACTACGACGCCGAGCATGGCGAGGTGGTGCGCGGCTTTTTTCTGCATAACGCGCTTTACTGGATCGAGGAGTTCCACCTCGACGGCCTGCGCCTGGACGCCGTGCATGCCATTACCGACCGCTCGCGGCCGGGGTTCATCGCCGAACTGGCTCAGGCGGTGCGCACCGGTCCAGGATCCACGCGCGAGGTGCACCTGATCCTGGAAAACGAGAACAATGAGGCGCACTACCTGAAGCGCGGCGCCGACCGCCGGGCGCAAAGGGCGACCGCGCAATGGAACGACGACCTGCACCATGCCGTCCACGTGCTCACCACCGGCGAGCGCGACGGCTACTACGTCGATTACGCTGAACGCCCGCTGTGGTATCTGGGCCGCACGCTTGCAGAAGGCTTTGGCTTCCAGGGCGATGCCTCCGGCCTGCGTCATGGCGAACGGCGCGGCGAGCCGAGCACGCACCTGCCGGGGCCCGCGTTCATCTCCTCGCTGCAGACCCATGACCAGGTCGGCAACCGCGCCATGGGCGACCGCCTGTCGATGCTGGCCCCGCCCGAGCCGCTGCGCGCGGTGACTGCCGCGCTGCTGCTGTCGCCGCACGTGCCAATGCTGTTCATGGGCGAGGAATTCGCCGCCTCTTCGCCCTTCCTGTTCTTTTGCGATTTCGGCCTGGAGTTGGCGGATGCGGTGCGTGAAGGCCGGCGCAACGAATTCAAGCGTTTCGAGAGATTCCGCGATCCCGCGGCTCGCGCCGCGATTCCCGATCCCAACGCGCTTTCCACCTTCGAGCGCTCGCGCTTGCGTTGGGCCGAGGTGGGCGAGCCGCAGCACAAGGAGTGGCACGAACTCTATCGTGACCTGTTACAGCGTCGCCGCACCTACCTGATGCCGCGCTTGGCGCAGGTGGAAGGCGGGGCGCGTTTCGAACTGGTGGGCGCTGGCGGCCTGCGGATTGAATGGCGCTTCGCCGACGGCATGCGCTTGCACCTGGCGGGGAATTTCTCCGATGCCGCCGTTGCCGGCTTGCCGCGGCCACCCGGCCAGGTGATCTACGCCAGCCACGCGGAAGAGCAAGGTGGCCGCATGCCGCCCTGGTCGGTCGCCTGGACATTGCAGGAAGGCGCATGAGCACGCCCCTGCCGCCGGCAGGCGGGGCGCAGATTCCGCGCGCCACCTATCGCCTGCAACTGAACCGCGATTTCAATTTTCGCGCCGCCTCCGCCATCGTGCCCTACCTGGCGGAACTGGGGGTGAGCCACGTCTATTGTTCGCCGTATTTGCGCGCGCGGCCGGCGAGCATGCACGGCTACGACATCATCGATCACAACAGCTTCAATCCGGAAATCGGCACCTCCGCGGATTTCGCCGCCTTCAGTGCCTGCCTGAAGACGCATGGCATGGGGCAAATTGCCGACGTCGTGCCCAACCACATGGGCGTGCTGGGCGGTGACAACGCCTGGTGGCTGGACGTGCTGGAAAACGGCCAGTCCTCGCCTTACGCCGAGTTCTTCGATATCGACTGGCAGCCCGCCAGCCCCGACCTGCAAAACCGAGTGCTGCTGCCGGCGCTGGGCGACCACTACGGCGTGGTGCTGGACCGCGGCGAGATCGCGCTGAGTTTCGATGCCGGCGCGGGCGCATTTCGCATTGATTATTACGACCACCGCTTTCCGGTCGATCCGCGCACCTATGTCGAAATCCTCGCGCACGCCGCCGACGATAACGCGCTGGCCGAATTGCCGCCGGTAGCGGTGGCCGAGCTGGGCGGCCTGGGCCTGCTGTTCCTCAACCTGCCGCGGCGTGACGAGCGTGACGCCTTGCAGGCGGCGCGGCGCAACAGCGAAAAGGAAGCGCTGAAAACGCGCCTGGCGGCGCTGGTGGCGCAACATCCGGTGCTGGCCAATGCCATCACCCGCGCGGTCAAGCTGTTCAACGGCGGCGCGGGCGGTGACGGGAAAGGCGGCAATTTCGACGCCATGCACGAACTGCTCGAAGCCCAGGGCTACCGGCTGGCTTATTGGCGCGTGGCGGCCGACGAGATCAACTACCGGCGCTTTTTCGACGTCAACCACCTGGCGGCGCTGCGCATGGAAAACCGCTCGGCGTTCGACGCCACCCACCGTTTCATTTTCGAACTGGTGGAACGCGGCGACGTGCAAGGGTTGCGCATCGACCACCCCGACGGCCTGCGCGATCCGGAGGCGTATTTCCAGGCGCTGCAGGAACGCTACGCGCGTCTGCGCGGCATGCAGCTGCCGCCCGGCACGGACGGCAAACCGGCCAAGCCGCTCTACGTGGTGATCGAGAAAATCGTGGCGCCATTCGAGCGCCTGCCCGATACCTGGGCGGTGCATGGCGATACCGGCTATCGCTACGCCAACCTGGTCAACGGCGTGTTCATCGACGCCGATTCGGAATCGAAACTGACCCGCGCCTACCAGGCATTCGCTGTCGGCATTCCGGATTTTCCCGAGGTCGCCTACCGCGCGCGGCGCGTGGTGCTGCGCGACCTGCTGGCGAGCGAGTTGACGGTGCTGGCCAACCAGTTGCGGCGCATTGCCCGCGCCGACCGCCGCACCCGCGACTACACCTTCACCTCGCTGCGCCAGGCGCTGGCCGAGGTGATCGCCTGTTACCCGGTCTATCGCACCTACCTGACAGGCAGCGTGACCGAGGTCGACCGGCGCTACATCGAATGGGCGGTGGCTGGCGCGCGCCGGCGCAGCGGCGCGGCGGACACTACAGTGTTCGATTTCGTGCGCGCCATGCTGCTGTGCGAAATTCCCGCCGGCTGTGCCCCCGCTGCGGCCGACGCCATCCGCACCTTCGCCGCCAAGATGCAGCAGGTGACTTCCCCGGTGATGGCCAAGGGCATCGAGGACACGAGCTTCTACATCTATAACCGCCTGGCCTCGCTCAATGACGTCGGCGCCGATCCGATCATCTACGGTGTGCCGGTGAAGAGCTTTCACAATGCCAACTTCGAGCGCGCGCGCGACTGGCCGTACGCCATGCTGGCAACCTCCACCCATGACAACAAGCGCTCGGAAGACGTGCGTGCGCGCATCAACGTGCTCTCCGAGATGCCGGCGCTGTGGCGCCTGCAGCTGCGGCGCTGGAGCCGCACCAACCGCAGCAAGAAGCGCGAACTGAACGGCGTCGCCGCGCCGACGCGCAACGACGAGTACCTGCTCTACCAGGTGCTACTCGGCAGCTTTCCGGCCGGCGAAGTGGGCGCCGTTGAGTTGGAAGCCTATCGCACGCGCATCGAGCACTACATGGTCAAGGCGCTGCGCGAGGCCAAGGCCGAGACCAGCTGGATCAACCCGAACCAGGCCTATGAAGAGGCGACGGTGGACTTTGTCCGCGCGCTGCTCTCCAGCCGCAAGCGCAACTTGTTCCTGGAGAAATTCCGTGTCGTGGTTGAGACGGTGGGGCGCCTGGGCCTGTACAACAGCCTGTCGATGGTCGCCCTCAAACTGACCTCGCCCGGCATGCCTGACATTTATCAGGGCAACGAGTTGTGGGATTTTTCCCTGGTCGATCCCGACAACCGCCGTCCGGTCGACTACGCCACCCGGCGCGGCGCACTGTCGCGCCTGCGGACGGTGGCGCCGGAGGGCGTGCTTGTCCCCGCGCAACTGCGCAGCCTGATCGAGGCGCCGCAGGACGGCCTGCCCAAGCTATTCGTCACCTGGCGCCTCCTGGCGCTGCGGCGCAGCTACGAGGCCTTGTTCCGCGACGGCCGCTATACCGCGCTGACCGCCGAGGGGGCGCGCTCGGAACACGTGGTCGCCTATGCGCGGCGCCATGAGGGCAGGGGCGTGATCGTGGTGGCGCCGCGGCTGTACGCCGGGCTCACCGCCAATGGCACCCACCTTCCTTGCGGTACCAGTGCCTGGGGCGGCACCAGCGTGCCATTGCCCTTCATGAAGCCCGAAGCGGTCTTGCGGCATGCGTTCACCGGCGCTGCCGTTACCCTCGAAGGCGGCGCCTTGCGGGTGGCGCAGGTCTGCGCCGACTTTCCGGTCGCGGTCCTCGTATATGATGAAGGGGACCTGGGCACCGATTGAGTTTGCATTGCCATCCCTTTCCAGCTTTGCGCCCGCCGATGCGGCGCTGATCGAAGAATGCCGCCGCCGTTCCCTTGAACTGTTGCGCGAGAATCAGGGGCCGCACGGCGTGCTGGCGGCGCGCGCCAACCCGCAATCGCGCGAGCGCGGCTATACGGCGATCTTCGGCCGCGACGCCGCTATTTGCGCCATCGGCATGGCGCTTTCCGGCGATGCGGAACTGATGCGCCTGGCGCCGCTGAGCCTGGAGACCCTCGCCGCGTACCAGGCGCCCAACGGGCAGATCCCGAAGTTCGTCGATACCGAAAGCAACGAAGCCGATTTCTGGTACCTGGGCTGCATCGACGCTACCTTATGGTGGCTGCTGGCGCTCGATTTTCTCGACCGCCGCGGCGCGCCCGGCCTGCGCGCGCGCCACGCCGAACGCATCGCCCGCGCACTTGCCTGGCTCGAGGCGCAGGAGCACCAGCGTTTTTTCCTGTTGCAGCAAAACGAAGCCAGCGACTGGGCTGACATCATGCCGCGCTCGGGCTTCGTGCTGTACACCAACGCGCTCTGGTATGCGGTCAAGCAGCGCTATCAACGGCCGCAACTGACGCAGACGCACGCCAACTTCGCCCAACTGTTCCACCCGTTCTCCGCCGATCTCGCGGAGTACCGGCGCGCACGCCTGCTGGCCGATTACGTAACTGGCCAGGCGAAACGCCGTGACCTTTATTTGTCCTTTGTCAATTTCTCCTTCTTCGGCGAAGAGGGTGATGTATTCGGCAACCTGCTGGCGCTCCTGCTCGGCCTGGCCGATGAAAGGGCCACCACGCGCGTGCTCGACGCGCTACAGGCGAGCGCAGTGGACCAGCCTTACCCGATCCGCGTGGTGTGCGAGCCTATCCTCCAGGCGAGCTTCCTGTGGCGGCCCTATATGTCGCGCCACGAGCAGAACTTCGCGTGGCAGTATCACAACGGCGGCATCTGGCCTTTTGTCGGCGGCTTCTGGGTCTGCGCGCTGGCGGCGGCCGGGCGCTGCGATGCGGCGCACGCTGCGCTGGCGGCGGTGGCGCGCGCCAATGCGCTTGACGGCTGGCGCTTCACCGAGTGGCTGCATGGCCAGACCCATGCTGCCAGCGGGATGGCGGGGCAAAGCTGGAACGCGGCGGCTTTCTTGATTGCGCTGCACGCGCTGGAAAGCGGCGCGGCGCCCTTCGCGCCGCGCTGAGGCTTCGATCAGATTCCCGGCGCCGGGATTGCGTGCAGTTGCGGGCGCGACACCTTGCGGGTCTGCGACGGGCGCTTGCCCGCCGGCACCGCGTGCACGGTGGGCACGGCGGCGCGGCGCGGGGTTTCCACCATGGTCAATTGCTCACCCAGATGCTGCTGCGCGAGGCGTAGGTCGGCGGCAAAGGCCTGGTTGAGTTGGCGCTCCAGCCGGCCGTCGGTGCCACTCTGGGTGTCCCACAGGCCGGCGCCATACCAGTGCGAGGGGTTGTTCCAGTCGGGGCGATCGACCACCGCGTACAGGCAGACACCCTGCACCGGAATGCCGCGCGCCAGGGCCAGGCGCACCTGGTCGGCGATTTCACGTATCCAGGCGCCGCGGCCGATGCCGCGATGCCCGGTTTCACTGATCAGGAGCGGCCGGCAATAACGTTGATGCACCTCGGCCAACAGATCGGAAAGGTCGGCGCGGCGCGGGTCGCGCATATGCCAGGCTAGCGGAGCACCGCTGCCCAGTTCCCACTGGTTGTCGGCAAAGTAGTTCAGGCCGATCAGGTCGAGGTAGTGCGGCGCGCCGCCCAGCTCGGGGGCGAGGCGGCCGCCCAGCATGTCCCAGGTTTCGAATTGCAGTTCGCGCTGGCGCGCCGCGGCGGCGTCCAGGTCGGTGCGACCGTGGGGGGCGGCGATATGCAGCAGCGGGTCGGTGTGCAGGATGCGCGCGCGCGGATCCACCGACCAGATGGCGTCGCAGGCGGCGAGCGCGGCGCGCACCAGTTGGCGCTTGACGGCGGCAGTCTGGCCGCGCAGGTCGCGCCCGGCCGGGGCGGCGAAATCGCCTTCGCAAATTGCCCAGGCGAGGTAGGAGATTTCGTGGATCGGCGCGTAGACCGCGGGGGCGGTGGCATAGCGCATCAAGTGGGCAGCGGCCGCCGCGGCATAGCGCGCGAAGCGCTGCACGAAGGCGGGCGAGAGAATGTCCAAGTCCTGCGGCCAGCCGTAGTGCAACAAGGTCCAGACCACCTGGGTATTGGCGGAGGCCGCGGCGCGGGCACGCGGCGCCAGGTGGGAAAAGTCGAACTTGCCGTCGCGCTCCGAGAGGCGCCAGCCGACGCTTTCACGCACGGTGCGCATGCGAAACTGGGTGGCGCGTTCGTAGTCGGCGGCGGCCTGCGTCTGGTGGCCGGTGATCTCGTTTAGCGCCAGCGGGTCGCCATGGCAATTGATGTGATCATTGCCCTCGAAAGAGGCCATCCAGAACGATTTGAACGGGTTCGCCACGCCGGTGGGCATGGCCAGGGAAGCGGGTTGCGCATCGTCGTGATTTGAAGTCTGGTAGGCATCGGAATCGTGGCGCGCGCTGGGATTGAAGCGTTCGACATCCAGGCTGTAATTCATTGGGTGTTACCTTGCAGAGAGGGCGGGCGCACTGTGGCGCAGGGAATGCGAATGCATGAGCAATCGCCGTGCCGCCCTCCCGCAGCGCACAAACCGCCGGTCCAATCGCGCGCAGGAGCGCTTTTGTATGTTGCGCGCCACACATACCGGGAAATCCGGGGTGTGCGCAGGCAGAAAAAGTTACACGCGCGTAGGAACTACGCGCTACGCCTCCAGCACCAAGGCGAGGGGCCGCAGGTCTTTCACGTGCTGCGCAATCACGTTGACGATCACGATCAGCGGAATGCTCAGCAGCATGCCCCAGACACCCCACAGCCAGGCCCAGAAAAGCAGGCTGATGAACACGGCGGCAGTATTCATGCGCGCGATCTTCCCGGTCATCCAGGTGGTCACCACAGCGCCTACCAGGGTCGCCACCGCGGCGGAGGCGCCGGCTACCGCCAGTGCCGCCGAGAAACTGTCATATTGCATCAGCGCGGCGATACCCACAGCCAGCGCCGTCAGCGCCGGGCCGAGATAGGGCACGATGTGCAGCAGGCCGGCGGCCGCAGCCCAGGCCCCGGCATTCTCCAGCCCGAAGGCACGGAATACCAGCCAGGAGGCAAAGGCCAGCAGCAGGTTGCTCACCATCAGCATCAGCATGAAACGCTGGATCGAGACGTTCATCTCGCCCAGGATGTTGCGAGTGATCTGCCGGCTTTCCAGCGTAGGGCCCGCAAACATCAGAAGTTTGCGCTTGAAGGTCTTGGCCGACAGCAGGAGAAAGTAGACCAGGAACACCACCGTGGCCAGTTGGGTAAAAAATCCCATCAGGCCCATCGACCCCTGCCAGAGCAGGTGGCGCCAGTCGAACCAGGGCGCGGCGCCGGTGACGACGGCCGCGGCCCGGCTGGTACGCGGCGGCGGCGGTGGCGTGGTCGCTTTTTCCAGTTCGTGCGCTGCCTGCTGCATTTTCTGGATCGGATTGGGCGTGTCGCTGCCGGCAGCACGCTGCCAGTTGTCCGAGATGCGGCTGGAGACTTCGGGCAGTTTCCCGGCGATCGAGGCGACTTCGCCGCCGAGAAAATATACGCCGGCGCCAAGTCCCGCCACCATCGCGCCCACCACCACGGTGGCGCCGATCGCCCGCGGCAAGTGTCGCTCCTCCAGCCAGCTCACGAGCGGGTTGAGCATATAGGCCAGCAGCACCCCGAGCGTCAAAGGTATGAAAAAAGCCTGCGCCCATTTGAGGATGAAGACCAGCGCGATCGCCGCCAGCACGGCCAGCGCCAGACTGCGCGGGTTGCGCAGGGCGCGCGCGGAACGCGGCGGCGGCGAAGTCAGCGCGGGCTGGGCATCGACAACGGTGGCACCGATCAGATACTGCTCGGCGCTATCGGGAGGAACGGCGCTCATGGGCCGCCGCGTGCCGGAAACCGGCAGGCGGGCTAGCGCGAATTGATCAGGCGCGCCAGCACGAAGCCGGCCGCCAGTGCGATGCCCAGCGAGGCGAGCGGATTTTCGCGCACGTAGCTGCCGCAGTTTTCGCTCATGCGCAGGCGCGCGGCATTGAGCTGCTCGGCCTGGCGGGAGACGCGCGTAGAAGTGGCGTCGGCCATTTCGGCCAACCGATCCACCGCGCCGTGGGCGCCGGCCGCCAAGCGGTCGACGGCGGGGTGGGCGTTACCGGCCAGGCGATCGACGGTTTCATGGGCAGCGGCGCTATAGCGGTTGGCGGCCTGGTTGACGCTGTCGTTGATGTTTTCCATGGTTGTTCCTTGCGTTTTCCGGAAGAGCTGATCTGTCGAACTTGAGCAAGGCTTGTGCCACAACCCGAGATTGCGTGACATGAGGGTAGGGCGATACCGGCCAGACCTGATTGTCGAAGCACGCATCGGTAGGTTTTACAGGCACAGGCTGCAAAGCCTGAAAGTTCGCGGTGCCGGATGGCGCGTGTGAGCAGGAACATGGTTTGCGCGACCCCAAGCGAACGACTGGCGTTGTGATGCGTCTGCCGCGCCGCGACTACCGATGAAAAGGATCCCGCCATGAAACAACGTATTTCGCTCGCACTTTGTTCCCTTGCCTTGGGCCTTGGCTTGGCGTCGCTTTCCGGCGTCGCTGCCGCCCAGCAGGCGCGAACCCCCGCGCCCCGGGGCGTGGTGACCTCGCCCTCACCCTCGCAGGATACGGCCGTGGGCTGGAGCGTCAAAAAGAGTCTCCTGGGCAAGCCGGTCTTCAACGAGAAGGATGAAAAGATTGGCGACATCACCGACCTTTTGATCGCGCCGGACAGCACTGTCTCCCATATCGTGGTGGAGGCGGGCGGCTTTGTTGGTCAGCCGCACCACGACATCGCGATTGAGACGGCGGCCCTGGAAGTGAAAAATGGCAAGTTTTATGTCGAGGGCGCGAACCGCGACAACGTCAAGAAGACCCCCAGCGTCGGTTCCACTGCTGGGGCTGCGGACTGGCTGTAACGCAATTGCGCCCGATTCTTTGAACGAGGAGTGATTCATGAGCAAGAAAACCCGCAAGGACCAGGTGCAGGGCGAAGGCGACTACAAGTCGGCGCGCAAGTTTGACGAAGACGAGCGGCAGTTCGTCAAGTCCGGCGGCGTCGAGAAGGCGGCGCACAAGGCCGAGCCGAAATCCGATGCAGAGGCGCGCGAGATGCTGCGCGCGGAAAAAATCGGCCGCAGCCATGCCAAGGGCGAAGATTCCGGCATGCGCAACGGCAACCTGAAGCAGGACGACGAGTAGCCGTCTCACCCGTTGCGCCACCGCGCCGTTGGCGTGGAGGATGAAGCCTTGCGGGGCCGGTGGCGGAATCGCTGTCGGCACCGCAGGGCTTTTTCCTCTTATCATTCGATTTCGCGATACAGGGATTCCTAAATATTATTTTATGTAATGCAGCTTATCTTCTATCTTGAGCCCACGCGCCCGGCGGCTCTCGAGGCGTGCCAGGAGACAAGCTGAATGATCGACCAGAAAAAGCGGGCGGCGCCGAGATCGCGCCGATGCGGGCGCGGCGCCATGCGTCTCGCCGCGGGTCTTTGCGCCGCATGGACGCTTTTTGCCGGCGCAAGCGCCTGCGCGCAGGGCGCATATCCCGACCACTCCATCCGCATGGTGGTGCCGTTTCCGCCCGCCGGCGCCGGCGACCTGGGAGCGCGCGTGATGTCGGAAGCGCTCACCGCCGTGCTCAGGCAGCCGGTCGTAGTCGACAATCGCCCCGGCGCCAACGGCAACATCGGCGCCGACAACATCGCCAAGTCACCGCCGGACGGCTACAGCGTTCTGTTCGGGCCGATGAGCACGCTCACCATCAATCCGCACATTTACGTGAAGATCCCGTTTTCCGTCGAGCGCGATCTGGCGCCGGTGGCCAAGGTGTTCGACACCGCGATGGTGATCGAGGCCAATCCCGGCACCGGCTTCAAGACGCTGAACGACCTGATCGCCTATGCCAAGGCGAATCCCGGCAAGCTCACCTTTGGCTCCGGCGGCAATGGCAGTTCCACCCATATGGCGGGTGAGTTGTTCAAGAACGCCACGCATACGAACCTGGTGCACGTGCCCTACAAGGGCAACGGCCCGGCGCTGGCCGACCTGCTGGGTGGCACCGTCAACGTGATGTTCGATCAGGTGGTGTCTTCCGCGCAGCACATCAATGCCGGCAAGCTCACCGCGCTGGCGGTGACCTCGCCGGCGCGCCAGCCCCTGTTACCCAAGGTGCCGACGGTGCGCGAGCTTGGCTATCCACAACTGGAAATGTCAGCCTGGCAGGCCATCCTGGCGCCGGCAGGTACGCCCGCGCCCATCATCGACAAGCTGTCGAAGGCGGTGGGCGAAGTGCTCAAGGATCCGGCGGTGAAAAAGCGCCTGGAAGCGCTGGGCGCCACCGTCAGCGCCACCGATGCCGCTGGCCTCGCCAAGGTGCTACAGGAGGAAAACCAGCGCTGGAAGCAGGTGGTGGCGGCGCAGAAGATCAAGTCCGACTGAGCGCCGGCTAGAGCGAAGCGTCCACCAGCTCGCGCGTGAGTTTTGGCGCGAAATACTGGATGAAGTCGTAGGTGTAGTGCCGCAGGTAGCTCTTGGCGCGAAGCGAGAGGTAGACGGTGGAGGGCGGGAACAGGTGGCTCGCATCCTTCGCTACCAGGCCGGTGTCGCGCGCCTTGTCGAAGGCCACGGTGGTCATCACCGCGATGCCCAGGCCCAGGTCCACATACGTCTTGCTGACGTCGGCATCGACCGCGCCGAATACGATGTTGGGCTCGATGCCGGCATTGCGGAAGGCGTCCATCACCTTCCAGCGGCCGCTGTAGGCCGGGTCGTAGGTGATGATGGGGTACTTGGCGACGTCCTGCAGGGTCGGACGGCGGATCTTCAGCAGCGGATGCCCGGCCTTGGTGATGATGCTGCGGTCGAGCTTGTAGCACTCGTAGCGCACCAGGTCGGGAAACTGGCGCTGGCTCTCGGTGCCGATGGCGATGTCCGCTTCGCCGGACTCCACCAGTTCGCATACCGCGGTGGGGTTGCCCTGGCGCAGGCGCAGTTGCACCGTCGGGTGGCGGCGGATGAATTTTTCCACTACCTTGGGCAACAGGTAGCGCGCCTGGGTGTGCGTGGTGGCGATCGTCAGCGAGCCGCCTTCGCGCGCGGAGATTTCCTCGCCCAGGCGCTTCAGGTTGTTGACGTCGTTGAGCACGCGCTCGGCGATGTTGATCACCTCGCGCCCAGCTTCCGTCAGGCCGGCGATGCGGTTGCGCTTGCGCGCAAAGATCTCGAAGCCCAGTTCTTCTTCGAGCATCTGGATGTGCTTGCTGATGCCCGGCTGCGAAGTGTGCAGCGCCTCGGCGGTGTTGGAAATGTGGTTGCCGTGCCGCGCCACCTCGACCACGTAATGCAACTGCATCAGCTTCATGCCTGTCTCCGCTGCCGGCACCGCTCTTCACGATAACGAAAAGCCGTTGCGCCTGGCGCTCCTAGAATAATCAAAGTGAATACTAGAATAATACAATATTCTTGTGAGCTATTGCTCCCTTTGTTAAATTGCTTCGAGTGCGTTTCCCGAGGGAAACGCGGGTCATCCGGGCAGTTTTGAACTGGCAAGATTCGAACAACAGGGTGGTCGCGCTAGCGGCCGCGCGGCAAAGGAGACAGGCATGGGGCGACCGCAAGCCCGGCGCGCGAGGCGCGCCATCGTACGGGGGCGGCGCGCCGTGCTCGGCACGGCAATAATTTCGCTGGGGCTGCTGTGGGCCGCGCCAGGGCAGGGCGCCGATGCCTACCCCAGCCATCCAATCCGCCTGATCTCCGGCTTTGCCCCCGGCGGTGCCACCGACGTTGCCGCACGCTCGATCGCAGTCAAGCTGGGCGAGGTGCTGGGCCAGTCGGTGTTCGTGGAGAACAAGCCGGGTTCCTCCGGCAACATCGGCGCCGAGATCGTGGCGCGCTCGGCGCCCGATGGCTACAACATGTACCTGGCGAATGCGACCATCGCCATGCCTTCGTTGTTCAAGAAGCTGCCCTTCGACGTCAATAAGGACTTGGTGCCGATGTCGATGATCGGCCTCGGGCCTTCGGCGCTGGTAGTCTACCCGCCGATGCAGGTGAAGTCGGTCAAGGACCTGATCGCGCTGGCGAAAAAGGAACCGGGCAAGCTCGATTACGCCTCCGGCGGCATCGGCAACATCACCCACATGACGATGGAGCTGTTCATCGCCATGACCGGCGTGAACATCGTGCACGTGCCCTACAAGGGTGGCGCTCCTTCCACCGTCGCCATCATGGGCGGCGAGACGCAATTCGGCTTTTGCGCGCTGGCTTCGACCCTGGGACCGATCAAGGCCGGCAAGCTGCGCGCCATCGCGATCTCGTCGAAAAGCCACAGCGTCACCATGCCCGAACTGCCGCCGGTGGCGCAGACCGTGCCGGGCTTCGACGCTTCCTCGTGGTATGCGCTGATGCTGCCGGGCGGCACGCCGC
Organism: Burkholderiales bacterium; assembly: GCA_036498945.1. GTDB lineage: Bacteria > Pseudomonadota > Gammaproteobacteria > Burkholderiales > JAEUOS01 > JAQGMJ01. The sequence continues at coordinate 90,769 of DASYEQ010000107.1, forward strand.
CGCCGATCGTCGACAAGCTGTCCAACGCGATGATCAAGGCACTGCAGGACAAGAAGACCCAGACCACGCTAATCAGCGCCGGCATCGAGCCCGTGGCGGGCGGCAGCGAGGAGTTCAGCAAGTACCTGGCGGGCGAGATGACCAAGTGGGAAAAGATCATCACCGCGCGCAAGATCACCGCGGAGTAAGCGGCAGGCACTCACTGCCGCGATTTACGAGAGCAAAAGCAAAATGGCAACCAAACACAAGCGTTATCACGTCGTTGTCGTCGGCGGCGGCAATGCGGCACTTTGCGCCGCCATCTCGGCGCGCGAACAGGGCGTCGATGTGCTGCTGCTGGAACGCGCTCCACAGGAAGACCGCGGCGGCAACAGCGCCTATACCGATGGCAAGATACGCTTCGCCTTCGACAGCGCGCAAGACATCATCGACATTTCGCACGACCTGACGGCCGATGAGATTGCCAACAGCGACTTCGGCATCTATCCCGAGAGCGACTTTTTCGACGACCTGGCGCGCATTACGCAAAACCGCTGCGACCCCGACCTCGCCGAAATCCTGGTCACCAGGAGTAACGCCGCCATCCGCTGGATGAAGGAAGTCGGCGTGCGTTTCATGCCCAACTACGGGCGCCAGGCCTATAAGGTCGACGGCAAGTTCACCTTCTGGGGCGGCGCCCCGCTGGCGACCAACGGCGGCGGCCCCGGCTTGGTCGAGGCGCTGTACAACTCGGCGGAAAAGCGCGGCGTCGAGATCGTCTACGACGCCTGGGTGCGCGATCTGATCAGCGACGACGAAGGCGTGCATGGCGTGGTGGTGCGTCTCGGCGGCCATGAAGTGAAGATCGAGGCCGATGCGGTGGTGCTGGCCTGCGGCGGTTTCGAAGCCAATGCCGAGTGGCGTTCGCGTTATCTCGGCAAGGGCTGGGACCTGGCGAAAGTACGCGGCACCCGCTTCAACACCGGCGACGGCCTGGCGATGGCGCTGAACATCGGCGCCCAGCCCTACGGCCACTGGTCGGGCTGTCATGCGGTAGGCTGGGAGCGCTACGCCGCCGATTTTGGCGATCTCAACCTCACGCCGCAATACCAGCGCCATAGCTACACCTTCTCCATCATGGTGAACGGTAACGGCAAGCGCTTCCTGGATGAAGGCGCCGACATCCGCAACTTCACCTACGCCAAGTACGGCCACATCGTGCTGGAGCAGCCCGGTCAGTTCGCCTGGCAGATCTACGACAGCCAGGTCACCCACCTGCTGCTCGATGAATACCGCACCAAGAACGTCACCAAGGTCACGGCCAATACGCTCGAGGAACTGGTGCAGAAGCTTGATGACGTCAATCCCGACGCTTGCCTGAAGACCATCCACGAGTTCAACGCCGCGGTCAATACCAAAGTGCCGTTCAATCCGAACCTCAAGGACGGCCGCGGCACCCTCGGCCTGGAAATGCCCAAGTCGAACTGGGCGCTGGCGATCGACAAGCCGCCGTTCCAGGCTTACGCCATCACTTGCGGTGTCACCTTCACTTTCGGCGGCCTGAAGATCACCAACGAAGGCCAGGTGGTCGATACCAATCATGCCCCGATTCCCGGCCTGTATGCGGCGGGCGAGATGGTCGGCGGCATCTTCTATTTCAACTATCCCGGCGCCAGTGGCCTGACCAGCGGCGCCGTCTTCGGCCGCCTGGCGGGCGCCTCCGCCGGCCAGAAGGCCAAAACGCACGTTACTGCGTGAAACACCGGCAGCAGCATCAGTAGCACCTATTACAACGAGGGAACGACATGAGTACCCAAGCCAGTCCCGGCGCCCGCTTGAAGCAGTTGATCAACGGGCCCAAGATTTTGCCCCTGCACGCCGTCTACGACGGCTTTTCCTGCCGCCTGATCGAGAAGTTCGGGTACCAGGCCGGTTTTCTTTCCGGCGCCGCCATGAGCGAGGCCAACCTCGGCAAGCCCGATGTCGGCCTGATGGGCATGGAAGAAAACCTGACGATCTCGCGCCGCCTGGCCGGCAGCTGCGGCCTGACCTTGCTGGCCGACTGCGACACCGGCTACGGCAATGCCGTCACCGTGTATCACATGACCCAGCAGTTCGAAGCCGCCGGCGTCGGAGGCCTGATGCTGGAAGACCAGGTCTGGCCCAAGCGCTGTGGTCACATGAAGGGCAAGAGCGTGGTTTCCGCCGAGGAATACCTGGAAAAACTCAAAGCCGCCGTTGCCGCGCGCAAGGATCCGGATTTCGTCATCAAGGCGCGCACCGACTCCTTCACCACCCACGGTATCGATGAGGCGATCAACCGCCTCAACCTCTATACCGAGGCCGGTGCCGACCTGCTGCTCGCCGATGCGCTGGCGACCGAAGAAGACATCAAGACGGTGGTGAGGAATGTCTCCAAGCCACTGTGCGTCAACATGGGCTTCGCGATCCGCAAGCGCTCGACCACCGAGCTCATCTCCGCACGCCGCCTCGAAGACCTGGGCGTCAAGGTGGTGATGTACGGCCGCATGCTCTCCGCTTCTGCTCTGCAAGGCATGACGAATGCGCTCAAGGCGCTGGCCGAGACTGCCGACCTGCCCAAGGTGAAGGAACGCGAAGACCTGCTGTATTCCTTCGAACAACTCAACGACCTGATGGGCCTGCCGGCGATCAACGCGCTGGAACAGCGGTTCGTCACCAAGAAATAAGGAGACGACACCATGGGCCAGACCATTGCTGAAAAAATCCTCGAACGCCATCTGCTTGATGACAAGGACAAGGCCGAGCCTGGCCGCGTCGTGCGCGCCAAGGTGGATTTCGTGCTGTTCAACGACGCCAACGGGCCGGTGGCTTTTCGCCACTTCGCCAACATGGGCGGCACCAAGGTTGCGGTGCCCGACAAGGTCGGCCTGGTGTGCGACCATTTCGCGCCCGCGCCTTCGGCGGCCGGCGCGCGCATGCTGCGCGACATGCGCAGCTTCGCGCGCGACAAGGGCATCAAGCATTTCTTCGACGTGGGCAAGGGCGGCATCGAGCACACGCTGATCCCCGAGATGGGCCTGATCGGCCCCGGCGACTTGGTGGCGGGTGGCGATTCGCATACCGGCACCGCCGGCGCCTACAACGCCTTCGGTACCGGCATGAGCTGGGCCGGCATGGCCGCCATCATGATGCTGGATGAGACCTGGTTCCGCGTGCCGGAGTCGATGCGATTTCACCTGCACGGCAAGAAGGCGCCCTACATCACCGGCAAGGACGTGATTCTCAAGTGCCTGCAGGACCTGGGTGTGGATGGCGCGCTGTACCGCTCGATGGAGTTTGCGGGCCCCGGCATTTCCGAGTTCAATATCGACGAGCGTATGGGCATTTGCAACATGGTGGTAGAGGCGGGGGGCAAGACCGGCATCGTCGAAGCCGATGAGCAGACCGAAGCCTGGGCCAAGGCTACCTGCAAGCGTCCCTACACGCTGACCAATGCCGACGCGGACGCGGAGTATTACTCGCGCCACGACTACGATCTGTCGAAGATGGTGCCGATGGTCGCCAAGCCCTATTCGCCGGATAACGTGGTGCCGGTGAGCGAGATCCAGCCTGGCGTCAAGCTCGACCAGGTCTACATGGGCAATTGCGCCAACGGCACGATTTCCGACCTGCGCCAGATCGCCAGCGTGCTCAAGGGCCGCAAAGTGGCGAAGTGGACACGCGTGATGATCGTGCCCGCCACGCAAAAGATCTACAAGGAGGCGATGGACGAAGGCCTGATTGAGCAGTTCATCGACGCCGGCGCTGCCGTTTCCACGCCCACCTGCGGCGCCTGCTTCGGCGGCCACAACGGCGCTCTCGATGACGGCGAAGTGGCCTTCGCCACCATCAACCGCAACTTCAAGGGCCGCGCGGGCCACGCCGGGGCGCAGGTCTATCTCGGCAATTCCTATGTCGCCGCCGCCAGCGCCGTCGCCGGCGAAATCATCGACCCCGCCAAACTTTGAGGAGCTAAAGAAATGAAATTCAAAGGCACCATACAAAAGCTCGGTGACTCGGTCGATACCGACGGCATGATTGCCGGCCGCTACCTTTCGATTCTCGATCCGAAGGAACTGGCCAAGCATATCTTCGAAGAGACGATCCCCGACTTCACCAGGCGCGTGAAGCCGGGCGACGTGATCGTCGCCGGCAAGAACTTCGGCTGCGGCTCCGGCCGCGAGCAGGCGCCGTTCGCGCTCAAGGCGCTAGGTATCAGCTGCATTGTCGCCACCAGCTTTTCGCGCACCTTCTACCGCATGGCGATCGACCTTGGCTTACCGATTCTCGAGAGCGCGGAGGTCGCGGCCGCCGCGCTGCAAGGGCAGACCATCGAAGGCGATACTGCCACCGGCGAAGTGAAGATCGACGGCAAGACGTTCAGGGTCGAACCGATGCCACAGTTCATCCAGGAAATCATCGACATGGGCGGCATCGTCGACTGGGTGAAAAAGGAAGTCGCAGCGCGCGCCAAGGCAGCGGCCTGACGCCTGAGGAGACGCGATGAAACAGGTGAAGATACCCGCCGTGTTCATGCGCGGCGGCACCAGCAAGGGGCTGATGATCCAGAAAAAGGATCTGCCGGCCGACCGCGCGCAATGGGATACGATCTTCCTTGGCGCCCTAGGCAGCCCCGATCCCTACATGCGCCAATTGGACGGCATGGGCGGTGGCTTGTCCTCGCTCTCCAAGGTGTGCGTGATCGGCCCGCCGACGCGGCCGGACGCGGACGTGGACTATACCTTCGCGCAAATCCTGGTCGACAAGTCGCACGTGGACTACAGCGCGCTGTGCGGCAACATGACCGCCGCCGTCGGCCCCTTCGCACTGGACGAGGGCATGGTATCTGCCGACGGCAAGAGCACCAGCGTACGCATCCACAACACCAACACCAACAAGGTGATCGTCGCGCATTTCCCGGTCGAGGAAGGCGTGGCCGCGGTGGATGGCGAGCTGGAGATTCCGGGCGTGGCCGGCACCGGTGCGCCGCTGCGCCTCGACTTTCTCGACCCCGGCGGCGCCTCTACCGGCAAGCTATTGCCCACGGGCAAGGTGCTGGAACGGCTGGCGGTGCCGGGCCTGGGTGAAATCGAAGCCTCCCTGATCGACGCCTCGAACGCCTGCGTGTTCGTGCGCACCTGCGATTTGGGCATTACCGGGCGCGAACTGCCGGGCGAGATCGAAGAGGATCGCGATTTGATGGCGAAGCTCTCCGCCATTCGCGTCGCTGCTTCCATTCGCATGGGCCTGGCGAGCAACGAGACGGAGGCGCTGAAAAAGACCACGGTGCCCTTTATCGCCTTCGTCGCACCACCCTCGGATACGCAGATTCTGTCCAAGGCGACGATTGCCGGCACCGATGTGGACCTGGTGGCGCGAGCGATTTCCAACGGCCAGCCGCATCGCGCGCTGCCGTTGGGTGTCTCCATGTGCATGGCGGTGGCCGCGCGCCTGGAGGGCAGCGTGGTGTACCAGGCCACGCGTCCGGAGGCACGTGATGCCGGCGACATCCGCATCGCCATGCCCTCGGGCGTGCTGCGGGTGGCGGCGGAGGTGGCGCAGGAAAACGGTCAGTGGAAGGTGCTGCGCGGCGGCTTTTATCGCACCCAGCGGCGCCTGTTCGAAGGCAACTTGCTGGTGCGCGGCAGCGCGAAAGCTTGATAAGGCGGAGACAAGATGGCTGAAGTGGGCAAACAAAACTGGGATGTGATCGTGGTCGGCGGCGGCAATGCTGCCCTGTGCGCGGCGATTACCGCGGCCGAAGAAGGCGCGAAAGTATTGGTGCTGGAGCGCGCGCCGCAGGAAGAGCGCGGCGGCAACAGCACCTACACCGAGGGCCTGATGCGCTTCGTCTACAACGGCGCCGACGATATCCGCAAGCTGGCCCCGCACCTGACCGACAAGGAAATGGAGTCGAGCGACTTCGGCAGCTATACCGAAGAGCAGTTTTTCGACGACATGGCGCGCATCACGCAAAACCGCACCGACCCTGACCTGTGCGAGCTCCTGGTCAAGGGCAGCAACCCGGCTTTGCACTGGCTGGTGGCGCACGGCATCAAGTTCGAGCCGCAATTTGGCCGCCAGGCGTTCAACATCGACGGCAAGTACAAGTTCTGGGGCGGCGCCACCATGGCCGCCTGGAGCGGTGGCCCCGGCCTGGTGGATGGCCTGTACAAGGCGGCGGAAAAGGCTGGCGTCACCGTGGTGTACGACGCCTGGGTGAAAGACCTGGTGCAGGACGAAGGTGTCACCACCGGCGTCAAGGTACGCCTGGATGGCGTGACGCAGACGCTCGGTGCGCGCGCCGTGGTACTGGCCTGCGGCGGCTTCGAGGCCAATACCGAGTGGCGTGGCCGCTACCTCGGCAAGGGCTGGGACCTGGCGAAGGTGCGCGGCACCCGCTTCAACACCGGCGACGGCCTCTCCATGGCCTTGCGCGCCGGCGCGCAGCCACGCGGCCACTGGTCCGGCGCGCACGCAGTGGGCTGGGAGCGCTACGCCTCCGACTTCGGCGACTACGCATTGACCAACGACTACGAGCGCGACAGCTATCCGTTCTCGATCATCGTCAATACCGACGGCAAGCGCTTCCTCGACGAAGGTGCGGATTTCCGCAACTACACCTACGCCAAGTACGGCCAGATCATTCTCGAGCAGCCGGGCCAGTGCGCCTGGCAGATCTACGACGCCAGCGTCCTGCACCTGTTGCGCCCGGAATACCGCACCAAGCATGTCACCAAGGTGATCGCCAATACCATCGAGGAACTGGCCGACAAGATGGAAGGCGTGAACAAGGAGCAGTTGCTCAAGACCATCCGCGACTACAACGCCGCGGTCAAGACCGATGCCCCCTTCAATCCCAATGTCAAGGACGGCCGCAGTGCAGACGGCCTGCCGGTACCGCGCTCCAACTGGGCCAACCCGATCGTCAACGCGCCGTTCCACGCCTATGCCATCACCTGCGGCATCACTTTCACCTTTGGTGGCGTGCGCATTTCCAATGATGCTGAAGTGGTGAACACCAATCACGAGCTGATGCCGGGCCTCTTTGCCGCCGGCGAGATGGTCGGCGGGCTGTTCTATTTCAATTATCCCGGCGCCACCGGCCTCACCAGCGGTGCGGTATTCGGGCGCATTGCCGGGAAAAGCGCGGGCAAATATGCCAAGGAGAAGCGCTGACAGGTTTGTTGTCGTACCCCTTCTTTGGGCGGTGTAACGGCTGCCCACGGAACTAGCCGCCTTCGGGCGGCTTTTTTTTGCGGCCGCGCAAATGAAAACGGGAGAGCAATGCTCTCCCGTTTTCTCGGACGCTCGCAGCGTCAGTGCTTGAACTCGCTCAGGATGAAGGGCAGGATGCCGCCATGGCTCACGTAGTCAATTTCCGCCGGCGTATCCAGCCGCAGGATGAGCGTTACGGCTTCGGTGGTGCTGTCTTTGCGATGGATGCGCAGCGTCACGGTTTGGCGCGGGCTTACCGCGGGCCCAAGACCCACAAGGTCGAAGGTTTCCCCTCCCGTGAGCTTGAGTGTGGCCGCGCTCACGCCTTCCGGCAACTGGCAGGGCAACACACCCAGCCCGACCAGATTGCTGCGGTGGATACGTTCGAAGCTCCTCGCCACCACGGCTCGCACGCCCAGCAGGCGCGTGCCCTTGGCGGCCCAGTCGCGTGCGCTGCCGGTACCGTATTCCTCGCCGGCGAAGACGAACAGCGGCACGCCTTCCTCCGCGTATTTCATTGCCGCGTCGAAGATCGGCATCTGCGCGCCATCGGGCTGGTGCTTCGTCACACCGCCTTCGACGCCTGGCACCATCTGGTTGCGCAGGCGCACGTTGGCAAAGGCGCCGCGCACCATCACTTCATGATTCACGCGCCGCGCGCCGTAGTTGTTGAAATCCAGCGGCTTGACGCCGTGGCCGCCGAGATAAAGCCCGGCCGGACCGCCTGCCTTGATATTGCCGATCGGGCTGATGTGGTCGGTGGTAATCGAATCGCCGAGGATGGCGATGGCGCGCCCGCCGGTGTAGTCGCGCAGGCTGGTGCCCTGCAACTTCGGATCGGTGAGAAAGGGCGGGCGCTTGATGTAGAGCGACTGCGGGTTCCAGGGAAACAGTTCGCCGGTGGCGCCGGGCACTTCGCCCCAATACGGATTGGTGCGGTCGAAGTCCATTTCATAGACTTCGCGATAGTGGCGTGGGTCGGCAGCAATCGCCATCGCGGCATTCAGTTCGACGGCGCTCGGCCAGACGTCGCGCAAATACACCGGCTTGCCATCGTGACCGATGCCCAGCGGCTCGGCCTCAAGATCGATGTCGATGCGCCCGGCCAGCGCGAACGCCACCACCAGCGGCGGGCTGGCGAGAAAGGCGGCGCGCACCTGCGGATGGATGCGCGCTTCGAAATTGCGGTTGCCGGAGAGCACCGCGCAAGCCACCAGGTCTTCGGCGGCAATCTGCTCTTCCAGCTTGGTGTCGATCGGGCCGGAGGCGCCGACGCAGGTGGTGCAGCTATAGCCGACAATGTTGTAGCCCAGCGCATCAAGCGCCGGCTGCAGCCCGGCGGCCTCCAGGTATTTGCTCACCACGCGCGAGCCGGGGGCAAGGGAAGGCTTGACCCACGGCCGCACCTGCAAGCCGCGTTCAACCGCCTTTTTCGCCACAAGGCCAGCCGCAAGCATCACGCTGGGATTGGAGGTGTTGGTGCAGGACGTGATCGCCGCGATGACGATGCGCCCATCGCGCAAGGCCGTCTCCGTTTCACGCTCGGCCACCGCGACATCGCCATCCTCCGGCAGCGCTCGGCCATAGCCGCCTTCGGTAGCGGGCGTGCGCAGGGCACGGGCGAAGGTCGCCTTGAGTTCCGGCAGCGGAATGCGGTCCTGCGGCCGCTTCGGGCCGGCGACCGCGGGGACGATCTGCGAGAGGTCCAGAGTCAGCACCGCTGTGTAGTCGATCTCTCCGAGGTGATGCGCGCCGAATAGCCCCTGCGCGCGATAGTAGGCTTCGACCGCGCGCACGTCTGCCTCCGGCCGCCCGGTCTGGCGCAGGAAGTTGCAGGTCTGCTCATCCACCGGGAAAAAGCCGATGGTCGCGCCATACTCCACCGCCATGTTGGAAATCGTCGCGCGATCCGGCACTGTCAGATGTGCCGCGCCGGTGCCGAAGAATTCGACGAACTTGCCCACCACCTTGGCCAGGCGCAGCATCTGGGTGACGTGCAACACCAGGTCAGTTGACGTCACGCCCGGCTTGAGCGCGCCGGTGATGTTCACGCCCACCACATCAGGTGTCAGCATGTAGACCGGCTGGCCGAGCGTGGCGGCGGCGGCCTCGATGCCGCCCACGCCCCAGCCGACGGTGCCCAGGCCCGCGATCATGCAGGTGTGCGAATCGGTGCCCACCAGCGTATCCGGATACGCTGTGCCGTCGCGCACGATCAGGCCAGGCGCGAAATATTCGAGATTGATCTGGTGCAGGATGCCGAAGCCGGGTGGGATCAGGCGCACGCCTTTGAAGGCCTGCACAGCCCATTTGACGAAAGCGAAGCGCTCCTTGTTGCGCTCGACTTCGAGCTGCATGTTGCGCAGCAGGGCATCGGAGGAGCCGGCGTAATCGACCGTCAGCGTGTGGTCCAGCGTCATGTCCACCGGCACCTGCGGCTGCACCTGTTGCGGGTCGCCGCCGCGTTCCTGCACCGCATCGCGCATCGAGGTCAGGTCGCCAAGAAGTGGAATGCCGGCCGCGCAATTGAGCACCACGCGGCCGACGACAAAGGGAATCTCTTCGGTGCGCGGCGCGTTCGGCTTCCAGTCCGCCAGCGCGCGCACGCTGTGCTCCTCCACCTTGCGGCCGTCGCAATTGCGCAGCAAGGACTCCAGCACCACGCGGATGGAGACCGGCAGGCGCGCGAGCGAGCCCGCTCCCTGTGCCTCCAGGCGATTGAGGGCGTAGTAAGAGATGGGGCGCGAGAGACCATAGGCGCCGCCGCCAAGATCGAGATCGGCGCGGCAGAGGTCGCGCAGCGGTTGGGACATGAAATGCCTTTTATCGTTCGGCTAGGATTGCAGCAGGGTGGCCAGTTCGCCCGTATTCTTCAGGTTCGCTGCGCCGCGCACGGCGGCAAGCACCTTGTCCGCAGCTTCATCGGAAATCACATTTTTTGCAAGGCGGCGGAATTTCGCTTCGCGTTCCGGCGGCGTGCATGGATCGGCCGGCATGCCGTGCGGGTCGAGCAGGGCGCTTTGCAGCTTGCGGCCGTCGGCCAGTTCCACTTCGACGCGCGCGCCGTAATGCTTGGGATGCGCCGCTTCCATCTCCGGGTCGGCATAAAGCTCGACACGAGTGGCGAGCGCGCGGCGCGCCGCATCGTCGAGGTTGGCGTTCCGGTACATCTCCGGGTCTTGCGGGTCGGCGGTGAGGGCGACTGCGGCACAGTAGGGAAAACTGTATTGCGCCCCCATGGTGTCCGGCGGCGCTACCGCGCCGTTGTTGCGTGCCGCGTAGGCGGAGACGCCGATGCGCACCTTGCGTACCTGTGCGGCCGCCAGCGGTTTCTCTCCGCGTAGGGCCACCAGTTGCTGCACCGAGGACTGGATCCAGCTGCAGCAGGGATAGACCTTGATGTAGATGCCGTCGGTCGCCCAGCTTTTTCCCAGGTTCCTGACCAGCGCGCCGGCGTCACGATCCGGTCCGCCGAAAACCTCCAGCAACCCGAACCTGCCGTCGATCGCGGAAGGCGGCGCGCTGAAATCGCGGCTCGCCAGTTGCGCCATGCGCACGGCCGACTCCGCCGCGCGGCCCGCATGCATCCGCTTCATCATGCCGCCGCCGGTGCCTGCAGCGTAGCTCTTGATGCCACAGGCGACCGAAACGCCGAGCCCGGCGGCGATCTGCAATTGCGCCACCGTCAGCCCGCGCACGATGCCGCAGGCAATTGCCCCGGCTACCGGCCCGGTGAGGGTGGTCTTGTGAAAACCGCGATGCGCCACGTCCAGGCCCAGGGCCATGCCCAGGCGCGCCATCGCCTCGTAACCGGCAATGATGCCCAGCACGAGGCGTTCGCCCGAGGCGCCGATACTCTCGGCGGTGGCCAGCACCGCCGGAATGATCACGCAGCCGGGATGGACGATGGGCTCATCCACCAGGTCGTCCAGTTCGAATCCGTGAATCGCCGTGCCGTTGCACAGGGCTGCTGCCGGCGCCGCCAGCTTCTGCTTCGTGCCGAAAACGGTAGCGACCCCGCGCGCTTCCTCCGCTGCCATCTCGTCGCGCAGAATCCGCGACCAAGGCTGGCCCGAGCCGAACAGCGCGCAGCCCAGCGTGTCCAGCAGGCAATGGCGCGCCATCTCCATCACCCGCTCCGGCACCGAATCCGCCGACAGCCCGTGCAGGAACTCGATCAGCTCCTGCGAGCGGGCATAGATGGCGAGTGTCGCCGGCGCAATGGCCGGAACGGCGCCGCTCACGATTACTCCAGTGCCGCCGGCCCCAGCAGGGCTTCGCGGAAGCGGTTCTTGATCAGGCTGCCGTCGCGCACCTTGGAAGTCAGCGGATAGCGGGCATCGTTCACCTTGATCGCGACGAAGGCTGCCCCCTCGGGCTGGTACAGGCGCGGCACCCAGTCGTCCAGTTCCGCCTCGTTGCGGATGGTGGCGGTGCGCTTGAAGCCGGCGGCCTTCGCCATGCCGGCCATGTCCAGGCCGCGCGCGGTGTGGGTCTTTTGCATGCCGGTTTCGCTGTACAGCTCGTTGTCGATGACAACGATCGAAAGATTCGGCGGCCCTTGCGTGCCCAAGGTGGCTAGCGCCCCCAGGCCCATCAGCATCTCGCCGTCGCCGGTCAGCACCAGCACCGGGCGCTTTTTCTGCGCCAGCGCCAGGCCCAGGCCCGCCATCGCCGCGGCGCCCATGCCGCCCCAGAAATAGAACGTGAGCGGATGATCCGCCACCGCGCCGGCGTCGTAGCAGGTCGAGCCCAGCCCGGTAACCACCAGCGCGTCGCCGCGCGCGGCCAGGAGTTTGCGCGCGACGTCGCGCCGGTCCATGTGTCCTGAGCTCATTATTTGCTCCAGTCCTTGAAGCCGATCACGCATTGCGCGATCAGGATGGCGACAGGGCGGCCGGTGTTGAAGGCCATCAGCGCCGCGGCGTACGTGGTGGGGCCGATTTCCTCGGCCTTCTCCACGCGGTAGACGATCACGCCCATCTCCTCGAACACCGCGCCGGCCTTCTGGCCCATCGGCAACTGCCAGGGGTTGAACTCGCCCCATTCGCCGCGCATGGTGACGACCATCACCAGCGGCATGCGGCATTCCAGCGAGATCGACAACAGGTTGATCGTGTTGCCGACGCCGGAAGACTGCATCAGCAGCGCACCGCGCTCGCCGCCCAGCCAGGTGCCGGAGAGCATCGCCACGCCTTCCTCCTCGGTGGTGCAGGAGATCACCTGCATGTCGCGGTCGGCCTCGCAGGCGTTGATCAGGCGGGTATGGCCGGCATCCGGCACATAGGCAACCTGGCGGATGTCCAGGCGCCTGAAGGCATCGTAGATTTCGTCCGGCCAGGTGGCCGGTTTTGTTGCGGTAGCCAAAATTCGCTCCTTCAAAAAAATCATTGGCAATGATGATCAAGTGGGCTACGCCCCCTTAACAACCCCGATTCCGGCGAAAGGTTTGCGTCACGCATTCGGATTTCGGGGATTCCTCCGGTGCTTTCACTGGGTTTTCAGCCGGTTTCCCATTTTCTTGATCAGCGCGCCCCAGCGCGCCGAGTCGTCGCGGATCTTCACGGCGAATTCGGCCGGGGTATTGCCGACGGTCACCATGCCGGCCTGGTCGGAAGTCTTGTGGAAGTCGGCCTCGAAAATCACCTTCTTGAAATCGCGGTAGATCTTGTCGACGATCTTCGGATCGGTCTTCGCCGGGGCGAATACGCCGTACCAGAGGTCGGATTCGAAACCGGCGAAACCCGGCGCCTCCGCCACCGCCGGTATGTCCGGCATGGTCGCGATGCGCTTCGCGCTGGAAACGGCGAGGATGCGCAGGCGGTTGGTCTCCACCAGCGGCGTGGACGAGGAAGCGCTGGCGAACATGAAATCGACTTCGCCCGCCATCAGCGCAGTCAGGGCCGGCGCTACCCCTTTGTAGGGCACGTGGACGGTGTCGAGCTTGCCCATCAGGTTCATCATCTCGCCGGCCAGATGGGCGCCGCCGCCGATGCCGGAAGAGGCAAAGTTGAGCTTGCCAGGGTGCTCGCGGGCCAGCTTCACCAGGTCGTCGAACGTCTTTGCCGGCGATTTGGGGTTTACCACCAGCGCAAAGGGCAGGGTGACCGGCATGGTGACCGGTGCCAGGTCGCGAAACGGGTCGTAGGGCTGCTTGGACAAATGCGGATTGATGACGATGGTCGCATTGGTCGTCAGCAGCAGCGTATAGCCATCCGGCGCCGCCTTGGCGACGGCATCGGTGCCAATGGTGCCGTTGGCCCCGGCGCGGTTGTCCACGATCACCGACTGGCCCCACATCTCGGTGAGTTTTTGCGCCGCCGCGCGGGAGAAAATGTCGGTGCCGCCGCCTGCCGAGAAAGGCAGGATCAGGCGGACCGGGTGCGACGGCCAGGCATCCTCCGCCGATGCCGGGCTGCCCAAGGCAGCGCCAAGACAAACCAATGCGAGCGAACCCAGCCACTTCATGGAAATGCGTATTGCCATCTCTACGGTTCCTTTCCGCTCGCGCGGTTGTCTCTTTTGCCGTCGCCGGCGCTTTATTTTTTGCGGTCGTGCACGAAGGCGTACATCGCCGTGTGGTCTCCCGAAGGCAGGGCCGCGTCGGCGTCGCGCCAGGTGTGGGCGCAAGCGCCGGCGAAACCGGCAGGTGTGCCGACGGCCTCGATGAAGGCCAGCGCCGTATCCAGGTCCTTGCGCATCAGCCCCAGCGCGAAGCCGGAATTGAATGCGCCATTGAGCATGAACTGCTCGACCTTGTTATCGGTGGTGTTGTTTTTGCCAGTGGAAGCGGAAAACACCTTGTTGGCGACGTGCGGGTCAATGCCGAATTTTTCCGCCGCCGTCAGTGCTTCGCATACGGCGAGCAGGCCCGAGGCCGACACGTAGTTGTTCAGCGCCTTTACCGCATGCCCGGCGCCGGCCGTGCCCACGTGCACCAGGGTCTTGCCCATCGCCTCGAACACCGGCATTGCATCCTTCACCGCAGCTTCCTCGCCGCCGATCATGATCGCCAGGCTGCCGTCGCGCGCGCGCTTGACGCCGCCGGAGACCGGGGCGTCGATGAAATTCAGACCGGCTTCCTTGAGCTTTTTCGCGTTCGCCTGGCTGCGCAGGGGTTCGGAAGAACTCATGTCGATGATACAGCCCCCCTTGGCCGTGAGCTTGGCCAGGCCTTGCTCCCACAACAGGCTGTCGACGATCTTGCTGTTGGGCACCATCAGGATCACCTTGGAGAGCCCCTCCAGCGCGTTCAGTCCCGACGCCAGCATGAAACCCTTCTGGCCTTGCAAGTCCTTCGCATTCTCCGGCTTGACGTCGAAACCGACAACTTCAAAGCCACCCTTGAGCAGATTGGCCGCCATCGGCGCGCCCATCATGCCCAGGCCGATAAACCCTATTTTTGTTGCCATGTGTACCCTCGTTCTCGATTGGATGTCGCGGCGCCCGCAGGAGCGAGCTGCCTCAGCTGACGGTCTCGTGGCGCAAGGTCATCTTGCGCAAGGCCGACTCGTCGATGGTAATCCCAAGGCCGGGGCCGGTGGGCACGTTGACGCTGCCGTTCCTGATCACAAAGTCGGTCTCCCCCACCAGCGGGTCAGGTGCTGTGGCATTCAGCCCGAACAGGAATTCGCCCGCGCCCATCATGCGCTTGACCGGCGTGCTGGCGTAGAAATGCGCACCGGCGGCGGCTTCCAGTTGCGATTGCACCGCGAGGCCGCCAATGTTGAGCGCGATATTGGCCGCTTCGCCGATCGCGCCGATCTTGCGCGCCGGGGTGATGCCGCCGACCTTGTAAAGCTTGATGCAATACGCATCCACCGCCTGGGCCTGCGCCAGGGCATAGGCGTCCTGCAGGGTGAACAGCGATTCATCAGCCATCACCGGAATGCCTTGCGCCTGACGGCGGATTTCAGCCAGCGCGCCCAGGTCGCGGCGCGCCGTCGGTTGCTCGATGTAGCCCAGGTCCATTGGTTTCAGGGCATGGATGGCAAGCAGGGCGTCGGAGAGGCTCCAGCCGGTGTTCGGGTCGATGCCGATGGTGATGTCCGGCCCCACGGCCTTGCGCACCGCCTCGAAATGCTTGAGGTCCTGGCGCCAGCCGCGGCGATCGGCCATCTTGATGCACAGCACCTTGATGTCGAATTCCTTCACTGCGCGCGTCGCTTCGGCGACGATGGTGCCGACGTCGTCCGCCAGGCTCACCGACCACTCCAGCGGAATGTTCGGCTGGCAGCATCCACCGATCAGCCTGTGCACCGGCTGCTTGAGTGCCTTGCCCATGGCGTCGTAGAGCGCGATGTCCAGAGCAGCGCGCGCCGCCGGGTTGCCGGCCAGGCGCTGATCGAACATCTCGTTGATCGATTCGATGTCGAAAATGCTCCTGCCGAGCATTGCCGGGCCGTAGATATCCTGGATTGCCGTCACCGCGCTGTGGGTGGTGTCCGAGACGAAATGCCCCGGGCTGATCGGGCGGATCTGCCCGGTGCCGACCACGCCCTCGGCATGGATGCGCACCAGCACCGGTTTGGAGAGCAGGCTGGCCGGCGGCCCGGTATCCCAGGCGCCGGAGGAAAAGATGCGCTTGACGCGCACCGGGATGTCGGTGACGAATATCTCGATCCGTTCGATCTTCATGACTTGCGTGTTCCTGCTGTAAGGGATGCCCGGGCGCGGCCGCGCCCGGTGGCGCCAGTTTATCCCTCGGTCTTCAGGTTCAGTTCCTTGATCAGGGTGCGCCACTTGTTGGTCTCTTCGACCAGATATTTGTGGAACTCCTCCGGCGTGTTGAGCACGATCTCGAAGCCCATCTTCAGCATCTGCTCTTTCGTTGCCGGCTTTTGCAGGCCGGCGGAGACTTCCTTGTTGATACGATTGACCACGTCCTTCGGCATGCCCGCGGGCCCGACCAGGCCGAACCAGGTCAGCACCTCGTAGCCCGGGAAGCCGAGTTCGGCGATGGTGGGAATGTCGGGCACCACAGGCGAGCGCTTCGAGCCGGTGATGGCGATCGGGCGCAGCTTGCCGCTGCTCACATAAGGCATCAGCGCCGAGATGCTGGAGGTCAGCATGTCGACCTGGCTGGAGAGCAGGTCGACGATGGCGGCGCTGTCACCCTTGTAGTGCACCGGCGTGATGTTGATCTTCGCCACCTTCTTGAACAGCTCCATCGACATGTGCGGCGAAGAGCCGATGCCGCCGGTGGCGAAGTTGATCTTGCCGGGGTTTGCCTTGGCGTAATTGACGATGTCGGCCAGGCTCTTGTGCGGGGAAGAGGCCGGCACCACCATCAAGAGCGGGTTGTGCACCACACGGATGATGGTGGTGGTGTCCTTCACCGGATCGAAGGTCGTCTTCGCCAGCAGGTACGGGGCCACGGCGTGGCTGGTCTGGCTGGCGAGGTATAGCGTGTAGCCGTCGGGCGGGGAATGCGCCACGATGTCGGCGCCGATGGTGCCGGCCGCGCCGGGGCGGTTGTCGACGATCACCGATTGCCCGAGGCGCTCGGAGAGCAACTGCGCCGCCATGCGCCCGACGATGTCCGACGGCCCGCCGGCGGTGAAGCCGACGATGATTTTCGTCTGCTTGGAAGGGTAGCCTTGCGCCCAGGCCGGCAGCGCGCCGCCCAGGATGGAAAGGGGGAACAGGCCCAGCATGCGCCTGCGCATCTGCCGTCGAGTTTGTTGGGTCACGTCTTGTCTCCTGGTTTGTCGTCGTTAGGCGGTCTTACGCCGCCGCTTTGAGAAACTCGGCGCCCTTTTCGCCGATGGCCACTGAAGGGATGTTGGTATTGGAAGAGGGCAGGGTGGGGCAGATACCGGAGTCCACCACGCGCAGGCGTTCCATGCCGCGCACCCGCAGTTGCGGGTCGACCACCGACATCTCGTCGACGCCCATCTTGGTGGTGCCCACCATGTGCCAGGAGGTCTGGATGGTCTCGCGGATATAGGCCATCAGTTCGCCCTCGTCGGTGATGTTCGGTCCGGGTCGCGTCTCGCGCACCACCATGGGTTGCAGCGCCGGCATCTTGGCCACTTCGCGCGACAGCTTGAAACCCTTGAGGAACAGGTGCCTGTCGTCTTCGTGGGACAGGTATTTCGGGTCCATCTTCGCCTGCTTGGACGGATCGCGGCTCTGGATGTGGATGGTGCCGATCGATTTCGGCTGCAGCGCGGTAATGCCGAAGGTGAAGCCGGGAAACAGGTCCATGCCGGTGGCGGGGGTGCGCGAATAGCGGTCCTTGCCGGAAAGGGGTTGCAGGCGCAGCACCAGGTCGGGCTGCTTCATCGCCGGATCGCTGCGGTAGTTCATCTGCGCGGTGGAGGAGGAGATGGTCAGCAAACCCTCGCGTTTGAAAATGAAGCGCAGGCCCTCTTTCATCTTCAAGAGCGGGTTGCGCAGCACGTCGTTGATGGTGATCGGCTGCGAGCACTCGAAGGTGATGCGCGTGTTCGGGTGGTCGCGCATGTTCTCGCCCACGCCTGCCAGGTGCTGCACGACGTCGATGCCGTGTTCGCGCAACACCGCTTCATTGCCGATGCCGGAGAGCTCCAGCAGTTGCGGTGTCGCCAGCGGCCCTGCGGACAGCACGACTTCGCGGCGCGCGCGCGCCTGGCGGCGTACGCCGCCGTGATCGTATTCGACGCCGACCGCGCGCTTGCCTTCCAGCAGCACCCGCGTGCCGGGGGCGCGCGTGAGGATGGTCAGGTTGGGGCGGTCACTTGCGGGTTTGAGGTAGCCCATCGCCGAGCTGCTGCGCAAGCCCCTGCGCGTCGAATACTGCAGGTAGAACACGCCTTCGTAGCTGCCGTCGTTATAGTCCGGCAATACGCGGTAACCGGACTCGGCGCAGGCTGCGATGAAGGCATCGGAAAGGCGGTCGAAGCGGTCCAGGCGGGTGCAGCCGATCGGGCCGCCGTGGCCGCGCAGCGCCGGGTCGCCCGGGGGAAAATCCTCCAGCCGCTTGAAGATCGGCAGCATATCGGAATAGCCCCAACCGGTGCAGCCGAGATCGTCGCGCCAGTGGTTGTATTCGAGTGGATCGCCGCGCACGAACAGGTTGCCGTTGATCGAGCCGGAACCGCCGATGACCCGGCCGCGGGTCCATTTCTGCGGCTTGTTGTTGAGAAACGCCTGCGGCTCCGTCATGTAGGGCCAGATGTTTCCCGGGTTGGTCAGCGCCTTGGCGACAAAGACCGGGATCTTGAAATTGATGCTGTCGATCGGGCCGCCCGCTTCCAGCAGCAGCACGCTGGTGCGCCCATCGGCGGAAAGCCGCTCCGCCACCACGCAGCCGGATACGCCGGCTCCGCAAACCACATAGTCAAACTCCGCGTTGTCCGGGAGGCTTGTGACGTACATTCATGTCTCCGATTCTCGTTCTTGAGCCTGCATCCGCGCCTGCTCGCGGCGGCATATCGATCGCAGAAGACGTTACAAGACTTGTTGCATAACATAAAATAATATTTGTGAATCGTAGTATCGAATCGGGGAATACTGCGCCCTGCGTGAGAATGCAATGGCTCGCGCGCCGGCGATCACGGTTTTGCGACAGGCGGCTTCGCATGATGCAAATAACACTGGCGGCGGCGTGCCCGCGCGGGAGAATGGCGTTACCCTGTGGGTTCTCCCGATCGAGGGAGAGAACCAGAAGAATGACCCGAGACGAGATGATTGCCCCGTTAGACCCAGGCCCCGCGCATGCCGCTGCGGGTTACGGCGCGAGCGCCGGCCCCTCCGGCAGGTCCGCATGAGTGAAATGGAAGCCGGACTCCCGGCCATCCCGCTGGCCGCCGCTCCCGGCGCCGCGAAGAACGAGGCGGCCGCGCCGCAAAGCATCGAAACGCGCAAGTCCTGGCTGATCGCCGTCGGTGTGACGCTGATCCTGATGTTTTCCTACGGCGCGCCGCTAGCCAACACGGTGGCGCTGAAGTCGATCGCCGCGGAATTCGGCAACCACCGCACCATTCCCAGCCTGGCCGCTTCCTTCATCTGGCTGGGCTCGGGCATCGGCTCGATCTTCTTCGGCCGCCTGATCGGGCGCATCGGTTTTCGCGTCGTCGCGATGATAGGCGCGGCTTCAATCGGCATCGGGCTGATCGTCTCTTCGATGGGGGGCGCCACCCAGTTCCTGATCGGCCACATCCTGTTCGTCGGCCTGCTGGGCTCGGGGGCCATCAACGTGCACATGCTGGTGTTCATCAGCCGCTGGTTCGACAAGCGGCGCGGCGCCGCGCTGGCACTCGTCACCAGCGGCCAGTACATCTCCGGCACCATCTGGCCTTCCTTCATCACCGCCGAAATAGACGCCGCCGGCTGGCGCCAGGCGATGATGTGGACGGGGATCGTTACCTGCGTCGGCATCGTGCCGCTGGCCTGGTTCGCCCTGCAGAAGACACCGTCGATCGCCAGTGTGGGTGCCGGCGTGCGCAGCCTGGCATCGCGTGCCACCCTGCGCGGCGTTTCCCATCGGCGGACGTTCGTATTGCTTTGCGTCGCCGGCTTTTGCTGCTGCACGCCGATGGCCATGCCGGCGGCCCATTTGGTGGCCCTGTGCGGCGACTTCGGCATCTCTCCCAAGACCGGCGCGCTGATGCTCTCCACCATGCTCGCCAGCGCCTTCATCAGCCGCCAGTTCTGGGGCTGGATGTCGGACCGCATCGGCGGCATCCGCACCATTCTCTGCGGCTCGACGTTCCAGGTGGTGGCGATGGTCGCCTTCGCGCTGACGCAAAGCGAATACGGCCTGTTCATCACCGCTTCCGCCTTCGGCCTGGGGTTCGCCGGCATCATTCCGGCCTACGTGCTGGCGATTCGCGAAATCTTTCCTGAATCGGAAGCCAACTGGCGCACACCGATCTGGTTTTTCAGCAACCTGTGCGGCATGGCTTTCGGCAGTTGGGTGGCCGGCTACATCTACGACCACTACCTTTCCTACGGCCCGGCGTTTTACCTGGGAATCTTCTTCAACATCGGCAATATCGCCCTCATCGGCTGGCTGGTATCGCGGCAGACGATGGGGCGCGCGCACCAAGTGGCCTGAGCGCGGCCGCCGGCGCTATTCGATGGTCACGCCGAGGCCGGGCAGCGCCTGCTGTGGGTAGGCAGCATCGGCGGCGACATGGGTGCGGTGACTCGGTGAAAAGCAGGGAAAGGGACGCCGGCAGGTTGCCTGAACCAGCTCATCCCTGCACGCCGTCGAGGCGCTGAATCAGTTCGGTCGACGGCAACACGTCGCCAAAGTAGAGCATCCAATTGATCAGCGCGTTGACGTGCTCGAATTCGGTCGCAGCCGAGAGCGCATCTTCCACCATGATGGTGCGGAAGTTCATCATCATGGCGTCGCGGGCGGTCGATTCGCAGCACACGTTGGTCACGGTACCGCCGATCAAAAGCGTGTCGATGCCGCGGCTGCGCAACTGCGCCTCCAGGTCCGAGGCGCCAGGAACCAGCGCGCTGAAAAAGCGCTTGTTTACGTAGACGTCCCCGGGCAGCGGCTCCAGGTCCGGATGCAGGGCATAGCCGGGACCATCCCGGCGCAGCCCCTCCAGCCGGCGCTGGCCGCGCTCCGGCGTCAGCATCAAGCCGTGCAGGGTGGACCAGAACTCATCGGCGCCGTCGGACGACGACTGCACCCAGATCACCGTGCCGCCGGCGGCACGCAGCGCACGCGCCAGCCCGTTGACCGCCGGAAAGGTGGCGCGCGCGGCCGCACATTCGCCCTGATAGTCCGGCGCGGTGAAGTAGTTCTGCAGGTCGATCACGACAAATGCCGTGCGGCTCGGAGTCAGGGGATGGGGCGAATGCAAGGAACCCTGGCGGCGCGTGACGCGATCGACTACCCATTGCGGAAAATCCATGATAAGCCTCTACACGTAGCGGCGCGCGAGCGCCTTTTCGATGAAATGTACCGCCAGATAGATCAGGCAGGACAGCACGGCCAGCAGGGTGACCGAGGTCATGACGACGTTCATCTTGAACATCTGGCTGCCGTTGACGATCAGGTACCCCAGCCCGGCGTCGGCCGACTGGAATTCGCCGACGACCACGCCGACCAGCACCAGGCCGGCGGTCATCTTGAGCGCGGCGATCAGGGTGGGCACGCTGCCGGGCAGCACCACCTTGGCGAGCACCTGGCGCCGGCTGGCGCCGAAGGTGCGCGCCAGCTTGATCTTGTTCGGATCGATGCCGCGGAAGCCGGCGTAGATCATGATGATGGTGGAAAACACCGCGATGGCAATCGCGATGCCGTAGATCGAAGACCTGGGACCAAGCCAGATGTAGAAGATCGGCACCAGCGCGATCTTCGGCATGGCATTGGCCACGACGAGGAAGGGATCGAGTACCCGGTAGACCGTCTCCGACCACCACAAAGCGCTGGCGACGCCGATACCGATAGCCATGCTGAGCACGAAGCCCACCAGGGCCTCGACCATGGTGGCGCCGGTGTGCGCCAGCAGGTGGCCGTTAACGAGAAGATCGACGAAGGTCGGCCACAGGGCGCTGGGGTAGCTGGTGAGCAGCGGATTGACCAGATGGGCGCGCGGCAGCCATTCCCACAGGGCCAGCACCAGCACCACCAGGGCAACCTGGATGGCCAGTACCAGAAGGCGCCGCCGGCGCAACCCGCCGCGATAGCGGACGTATTCCGCACTCAAACCCGGCTCAGTCTTCGACGTGGACATCCAGTTCCTTCCACAGCGCCTGGAAATAGGCATTGAACTCCGGCATGGCGCGCGCCTGCAGCGGCGTCGGACGCCCGGTCCCCGCGGCGAAATGGATGCGGTGCTCTGACTTTATGTGTCCGGGCCGGCGCCCCAATACGACAACGCGGTCGGTCATCGAGATCGCCTCGCCGATGTCGTGCGTCACCAGTACGATGGTCTTGCGTTCGCGCTTGAGGATGTCGACTATGTCGTCCGAAATCGCCAGGCGGGTCTGGGCATCGAGCGCGGAAAACGG
Source organism: Burkholderiales bacterium (assembly GCA_036498945.1). Lineage (GTDB taxonomy): Bacteria > Pseudomonadota > Gammaproteobacteria > Burkholderiales > JAEUOS01 > JAQGMJ01. Next base: position 112,948 of record DASYEQ010000107.1, read on the forward strand.
TTCATCGAGAAGGACCACGTCGGGCGCCGTCACCAGGGTGCGCACCAGCGCCGCGCGCTGGCGCATGCCACCGGAGAGTTCGCGCGGATAGCGCCGGGCAAACTCGCCCAGGCCGCACTGGCTGAGGAGATGCAGGGCGCGCTCCCGGGCTTCGCCCAAAGGCAGGCCCTGGATCTCCGCGCCGAGCAGGCAATTATCGAGAATGCTGCGCCACTCGAACAGGTAATCCTGCTGCAGCATGTAGCCGACGCGCGGGTTCGGCCCCGTAACCTCGCGGCCGTCGATCAGGATGCGCCCGGCCGTGGGCGCCTGGATGCCCGCGATCAGCGACAGCAGCGAACTCTTGCCGCAGCCGGAGGGGCCGATCAGGCTGACGAATTCGCCGGCTTGCACCTGCAAGGAGATGCCGGACACCGCCTCGATCTCCGCGTCAGGCGTGAAATAGCGCAAGCCGACGGCCTCGAGCTCGATCGCGGCGCGGGCGCCTTCCCCTGCGCCTGCCGCCGCCAGCACTTCTGGGCTGCTCACTTGACGTGCTTGGCGAAGTCCGTCACCAGGATGGTCTGCGGGGACACGCGCTTGGCCGGCTGCAGCAGGCCGCTGGCGATCAGCATGTCCTGGATGCGGTCGATCGCGGCGGGATCGATCAGCGGCGTGGTCTTGTAGAAATGGATCTTGCGGTAGCGCTCAATGACGGCGACCAGTTGCTCCTGGCTGGTGCCCGGGAAGTACGTGGCCGCAATCTTGGCGAGGTCGGCGGCGGGAGCATTCGCGACATCGGCTTGCGCATGCGCCAGTGCGTTGGTCCAGGCCTGCAGCACCTTGGGATTTTTGGCCATATACGCATCGGTGGTGGTGAACACCGTGTAATCCACCGGGCCCACTTCTGCACCGATGGAGGCGACGACGAAGGTCTTGCCGTCTTTTTCCAGCGTGGTGGCATCGGGTTCGGTAAAGATGCCGAAGTCGGCTTGGCCGGCGAGCCAGGCACCCGGCCGCGCTGCCGGCCCGAGGTTATTGACGATCTTCACGTCCTTGCGCGGATCCAGCCCATGCTTGCGCAGCGCCGCTTCGAGAAAGACGTCGGGCGTCGAGCCGGGACGCAGGCCGAGAATGGTCTTGCCCTTGACGGTGGCCCAGTTGAATTTTTGCGCCGCAGAGCGGCCCACCAGGAAGAAGCCGTCGGTGGCCGTCACGCCGGCGAAAATGCGCGGCTTCAGAGGCGACTCGCTGGTCTGCACGTAGACCGAGGCTTCCGGCCCCACCAGGATGATGTCGGCGTTGCCGGAGACCAGCGCGGCGGTGCTCTTGTCGGTGCCTTGCGAGGTACGCATGGCGACATCCAGCCCCTCCTGCTTGAAGTAGCCCTTCGACAGCGCGACGTAGGAAGGCAGGAACATGAGGGAGCGGATGGTCTCCTCATATCGCACCGGCGTCAGTTTCTGGCCCTGTGCGTAGGCGCTGAAGTTGGAGGAGAGGCAAAGCAGCAAGGCCGCCGCGACGGTGGCGATGCGCGAAAGGGAGATTCGGGAATGCATGGAGGACATATCTTCAAAAGTGGAAAATAAAAACTGCCAGCCCGCGGAACTCACGTGGAATTGATTGTAGCCTCTTCGCGGCGGCGCACGCCATCGGCGGCATGCAGCCTTCGCCAATAGCCGCTATGCTTGCGCTAGTGCTGCGTACCCTGGGGCCGCATCGTCACATGCCCGGCGGGCTGAATGCCAGGGCTCTCCATCACCAGGCCGTTGGGAGAATGCGAGAGCTCACGGCGTCCGGCGGCGGACTGCCCGGGTGGGTTGCACGGAGATGACCGGCAGGTCCATCCCGGGCAACAGATCGGCCAGGGTATATTCGTCCAGGTGCTTCAGGAACAGCCGCAGGCCGTCTTGCAGGACGCCGGCGAGCCGGCATTGCCCCGTGAGCGTGCACTGGTTGCCGGCAGCGAAGCACTCCACCAGATCGAAGTCGGGCTCGATGCCGCGCACCACCGTGCCCACGTTGATATCCGCCGGCCGCCGCGCCAGGCGCATCCCGCCGCCCTTGCCGCGCACGGTTTCGATCCAGCCCTGTAGTGCCAGCTGATGCGTGATCTTCATCAGGTGGGCTTCGGAGAGACCATGGGCCTGCGCGATCTCGGCGATGGTGCAAAGGCGATCCGGGTGCCGGCCCACGTACATCAAGAGGCGCAGGGCGTAGTCGGTCATGGCGGTCAGGCGCATGGCGATGCTCCGTTGGTCAGGGTAGGCGCGGCCGTATCATCATCGGGAAGAACCGCCACAGGTAGAGCGCGAAGGCAATGATCCATGCAAGCGCCGCGGCGTGCAGCGCCGCCGGCGCGGTCGGAACCGCCGTCAAGGCGAGCAGGCGCAGGCCGGCGGCGGCGATGATCAGCGCATAGCTGGCCACCATGCTGCGGTCGGCCCGCAGCGGCCGGCCCAGGTGGCCCAGCGCGGTGCGCGTGACCATGCCGATGATCAGCACCGCGAAGCCGGCGATGCCGATGATATGGGCGGGCCAGGCGATACGAACGATCCATCCTGCTGCGTGGGCAGCCGAGGCCAGCAGCCCTGTGCCCAGGCCGCAGTAGCCGGCATAGAGTACCCACAGCAGCGGGCGGCGCCACACGGCCCAGGGTTTCCAGGCAAGCACCTGCACGAATGCAAGAGTGCCGGCGCACGCCAGTGACGCGGCCGCGAACTGCGGCAATTGCGCCAGGGTAGCGAAAATCGCCAGCACGGCCGCACCAACCTGCCATTGCCCGCTGCGGGTGTGCATCGGAATCGACAGACCTTGTACGGCGCGCATGGCGAAAAAGGGAATCACCCGGCGAGCGATCAGCAGCGCAATGACCGCCATGCATAGCAGGCCAGTGTGGAAATGCGTCATCAGGCTGCCGTAGTCGCCTTGGCCGGCGGCCGCAAGATACAAGGCATCGGCGATGCCGAGCGCCAGCACCATGAGCGGCACCCCGTAGTTGCGGCGATTGCGCGTGCCATAGACCGAGCGCGCCAGCGCCAGTGCAGCACCGCCGAAGAAGAGAAGCTCCGATAGGGCCGCCAGCCGGAACACTGTGGAATTCGGCACTAGGAAGCCCACCCGGGCGATGACCCATAGCCCACACAGCGAGGCCAGGGGCAGCTCCCGCAGGGGATTGATGCCGGTCCAGTTGCTCGCTGCCGTGAACAGGAAGCCGACCGCGATGGTGGCGATGAACCCCCAGAGCATTTCATGCGCATGCCACGCCACGCCGCCCAGCGGCGCAACCAGCCATTGCGGCGTATAGAGCCATAACGCGACGGACACCGCGGCCCAGCCACAGCCGGCGAGATACAGCGGCCTGAATCCCAGTTCGAGGAACGCCTGCCACCGTGGCGCTGCCGTGGAGAGATTGCGCTGGATCATCTGCGACGGCTCACTCAGGAGAAAGATCGCGTGGCAGGGCATCGCGGTTGCGGCTCAACTGGTAGCCATACCACAGGCTGCGTGCGATCCGCTGCGCCACCATATACGCCTGCTCGCCCATGGCGCGGTTTGGCAGCGCGGCGGTCGTTTCACGGAACAGGGCGAGCCAGCGCTGGAACAGCTCCGGCGTAAGGCCGGGCAAGGCAGCATGCTTGGGCATTGGCGCCCCCGAAAAACGCCCGGTGCCGCACAGCACCGACGACCAGAAATCGACAAGCTTGACGAGATGGTGGTCCCAATCGTCCACGTGTGCATTGAAAATCGGACCAAGGACAGCATCGCGGCGAACCTCCCCGTAAAAGGCGTGGACCATGGTCGTGATTTCTGCTTCGTTGCAAAGCTCGGGCGAGGGGGTCATGCGCGAAATGAGGTGGATATAAGATATATTGAAAATATATCTTATAAAGCCGCTGCTGGCGATGACTTATTCACGTGGGCGATCCCTCGAGACGCTTGGAACGACCATGCAGGTCGTGTCCGCTGTTGGTTCTGCGCGCCCGTAGCATGGAATGCACGCTGCTTACGCGTCGATATCTGACTGTTCGGACGAGCCTGAGCCTCAACAGGATTAGCCGCTCGCCCGCGTACTTTTTTATCACCGGAGGACGCGCAAGTTTTTGCGCAGCCTGACCTTCAGGGCGAATGCCAAAAGGTCAAAAGTATCGACAATTTTTTGGAGAATTCTGCGCGGTGCAAGACCGGCCCAACACCGGCGCAACGACCAAAATGCAAAAGGGACCAACGATCGTAACTCGTTGATCCCTTAGCGGTAATTTGGTTGCGGGGACAGGATTTGAACCTGTGACCTTCGGGTTATGAGCCCGACGAGCTGCCAGACTGCTCCACCCCGCGTCTGAAGAAATAAATTATAGCACTTTTGGGGTGCGTGGGCAAAAGAAACTGTGAAATTTCTGTCATGAATGGATGCGCATCGCGCACGTGGGTGCGGCATGCCCGCGAGGCTTGGGCGTATCATGCCGGGCCATGTGAAGCGTGGCCGGAGAATGGCATGAACGATATGCGCAGCGGCATCCACACCATCGAATACCAGTTCGGCTTCGGCAACGAATTCGCCACCGAAGCGGTGCCTGGTGCCTTGCCGCCGAACCAGAATTCGCCGCAGCGCGCGCCGCTTGGTCTATATGCCGAGCAGATCAGCGGCACCCCCTTCACCGCGCCGCGCGCGGCGAACCAGCGTACCTGGATGTACCGCATGCGGCCCTCGGCGATGCAGGCGCCGTTCGCGCGCATCGCCAACGGCTTGTGGCGTGCCGCGCCCATCGTCGAAGGCGAGGCGACGCCGAACCGCCTGCGCTGGAACCCGCTGCCGATGGAATCCGCCCCCGCCGATTTCATCGACGGCATGGCGACCATGGGCGGCGGTGGCGACGTTGCCGCCGGCAGCGGCTTCGCGGTGCACATCTACCGCGCCAACCGTTCGATGAACGACCGCTATTTCTACAACGCCGACGGCGAACTCCTGGTGGTGCCGCAACTGGGCCGGCTCGATGTGCATACCGAACTGGGCCACCTGGAAGTGGCGCCGGGCGAAATCGCGGTGTTGCCGCGCGGAATCAAGTTCAAGGTCAAGCTGCCGGATGGCCAGGCGCGCGGCTACGTCTGCGAAAACTATGGCGCCTTGCTGCGCCTCCCTGAACTGGGGCCGATCGGCGCCAATGGGCTGGCCAATCCGCGCGACTTCCTCGCGCCGGTCGCCGCTTACGAGGATGAAGTGGACAAGCCGGTGCAAGTGGTGGCCAAGTTCCAGGGCCACCTGTGGGCCACCGAGCAAAGCCACTCGCCGCTGGACGTGGTGGCCTGGCATGGCAATTACGCGCCCTACAAATACGACCTGGCAAACTTCATGGCGATCAACACCGTCAGTTTCGACCACGCCGATCCGTCGATCTTCACCGTGCTCACCAGCCCCACCAGCACGCCCGGCACCGCCAACCTCGATTTTGTCATCTTCCCGCCGCGCTGGGCGGTGGCCGAGCGCACGTTCAGGCCACCATGGTTCCATCGCAACTATATGAACGAATTCATGGGCCTGATCCGCGGCCAGTACGACGCCAAGGCCGAAGGCTTTATCCCCGGTGGCGCCTCGCTGCACAACTGCATGAGCGCGCACGGGCCGGATGCCGCTTCGTTCGACAAGGCCAGCGCCACCGAACTCAAGCCGCAATACATCGCCGATACGCTCGCCTTCATGTTCGAGACCTGCTTCGTCTGCCGGCCCACGCGTTTCGCCCTCGACACGCCGGCGCTGCAATCCGATTACGACGCCTGCTGGGACGGCTTCGCCCGGCATTTCCAACCCTGACGCAACCCCACCGAAAGAGAAGACCCATGTTCGTCGAAATGCGCACCTACACCCTGCACCCCGGCAAGATCGCCACCTATCTCAAGCTCTACGAGACCCAGGGCATGGAGATCCAGAAAAAGATCCTCGGCGGCATGGTCGGCTATTACTCCACCGAACTCGGCGCGCTCAACCAGATCGTCCACATGTGGGCCTACGAAAGCCTGAACGAGCGCACCGAGAAGCGCGCCAAACTCGGCGCCGACCCGGGCTGGCAGGCCTACGTCGCGCAAATCCTGCCGCTGATGATCACGCAGGAAAGCAAGATCCTCAATCCCGCGCCCTTCCTCAAGGTCAAGCTGCAGGACTAGATCCGCTTCACCTTCCGCGATGCCGCTGCGGCACCGCACCGGTTCGAACAAACCGGGAGCAAGGTGCGCCAGGAGGGGGTGGCCGTTCCTGGCGCCCGGCCGATCGCCGGTATCAGACCGCTTGCGGCGCGAGAACTTCGCCGATGGCGCTGGCGTCTTCCAGCTTTTCGATGCTGCGCAACAGTGTCAGCGCTTCATCGACTTGCCGTGGCGCCAGGACGCCATCCGCGAGGTCGCGGAACTTGAGGTCGATGTCACCGTCGAGCATCGGGCGGTCGACGCTGCCGAGCGCGTGGTCGACGTGCTGGTGAAACCGCCGGCCATCCTTGAGATGGACGGTGACGTCGGACTCGTCCTCGGCGATCGACGTATCGATCTCGACCTTCACCTTCTGCCGCAGGGCGACGACGTCCGCGTGCCGCACGACCTCGTCGGAATAGTGCCGGCTGCCCACCTTGTCGTTCAACAGGCCGATGGCGGCGGAATGAAAGACGCTGAACTTTCCTTCCAGCCCGGTGGCCGGCGCGGTCTTGCCGGTGAGTTCGATCACCAGGGGATGGGCGCGGATGTCGACACGCTCGACCAGCGCCGGGTCCAGCGTGTGCTCGACGCGCAGGGCGATACAGGCATCGATGACCGGATGCAGCACGACGCCGCAGGCATAAGGCTTGAAGCTGTTGGTGAGGATTTCCCACCGCTGCCCGAGCTTTTCGACGGCCGCCTCGAAATGCTGCGCGGAAGCCATCACGTGCGCAAACCCGCGCGGCGCCTCGATGGCGCGCTCCGAACTGGTGAAGCCGGCGCGCGCCATCAGTGCCGAGCCGAGGCCGCCTTGCGCGGCGCGTCCCGGATGCAGGCTCTTGCACATGGTGCCGAACATCTCGCGCAGGCCGGCGGCCTGCGTGGCCGCGATTCCCAGGGCCCAGGACACATGCTTTTCGTCCAGGCCCAGCGCGCGGGAGACCGCCGCCGCGGCGCCGAAGCTGCCGGCGGTGCCGGTGATGTGCCAGCCGGCGTCATAGTGCTGCGGAAAGACGCTGCGCGCCACCCGGCATTCGACATCGATGCCGACGACGATCGCCTCGACGAAGGCGCGCCCGCTGATGGGGTGAAACTGCGCCGCGGCCAGCAGGGCGGAAATCACCGGGCCGCTGGGGTGCACCAGGGTCGCCATGTGGGTGTCGTCGAAATCCAGCACGTGGGAGCTGATGCCGTTGAGCAGGGCGGCGTGCAGCGCGTCCGCCCGTTCGGCGCGGCCGATGATGGTGGCCTTGGGCGCGCCGAAAAACGGGCGAAAGGCTTCCAGCGCGCTTTCGATGGCGGGGTGGCGCGCGCCACCCAGGGCGCAACCGGCCCAGTTGATCAGGCTGCGCACCGCCAGGGTGCGGGCTTCGGCGGGAATCTTCCCGGCGTCGTATCCGGCGATGAACTGCGCCAGTATTTGCGTGGTGCTCATGAGGTTCCTGTTGCGCGCTGCGTTATTCGGGCTGGACGTTGGCGGCCTTGATGACCTCCGCCCATTTGGTGACTTCGTCGGTGATCAGCTTGGCGAACTGGGCCGGCGGCTGGCCGCCGGGATCGGCGCCCATGGTGTCGAAGGCCTTGCGCATGTCCGGCGAGCGCAAGACCGCCGCCACGTCGGCATTCACCTTGGTAATGATCGCGGCGGGCGTGCCGGCGGGCGCCGCCAGCCCCCACCATTGCAGCACCTCGTAGCCCGGCAAGTCGTTGGCGATCGGCGGCACCTTCGGCAGCGCGGAAAACGGCTGCAGCGAGGTGACGCCCAGGGCGCGCAACTGGCCGCCCTTGAGCAGCTCGACGATCGCCGGCACCGGCGCGAACATGCTGTCCGCCTGCTTGCCCATAACGTCGGTGAGCGCGGGGCCCGTGCCCTTGTAGGGCGTGTGAAGCATCTTGACCTTGGCCATCATCTGGAACAATTCCCCGGCCAGGTGGGGCGAGCTGCCGATGCCGGCCGAGGCATAGCTGACAGCGCCGGGCTTGGCGCGCGCCTGCGCGATGAAATCGGCGATCGATTTCGCCGGATTGGCGGGGTTGACCACCACCACCAGCGGGCCGGAGGCCGCCAGCACGATCGGGGCGAAGTCCTTGATCGCGTCGAAGGTCAGGTTCTTGTAGAGCGTCTGGTTGATGGAATGGCTGGGCGAGGCCATCAGCAGCGTATAGCCGTCAGCCGGCATCTTGGCGACATAGGCCGTGCCGATCGAGCTGCCGGCGCCGGCGCGGTTTTCCACGATCACCGCCTGGCCCCAGATGGTACTGAGCTTCTGGCCGATGGCGCGCGCCAGGATGTCGGCGCCGCCGCCCGGCGCATAGGGCACGACGATATGCACCGGCCGGCTGGGATATGCCTGGGCAAAGGCGGCCGGCAGCGCCGCCATCGCGGCGAGCCCGGCCAGGGTGCTTCCCAGCCAATGTTTGAACTTGATCATGCGGTGTCTCCGTTATGGTTGGTGTGTGCTATTGCCGTGGCCGGCGAAAGTAATGCTTCGATCAGGCGGGCAATCCGCAGCAGTTGCCGATCCACGCCGCGTTGTCCCACCAGCTGGATGCCGACAGGCGGCCCTTCCCGCGGCACCGGCAGGCTGATGGCCGGATTGCCCAGTGCGGTCCAGAATTTGTTGAACGAGGAACTGCCCGGGTCGCCGGTCGCCAGCAGCGGCGCCACGTCCGGCGCGCTGGGGGTCAGGAGGCAGTCGTGCAGGCCGAGCAGTTCGTCGGCCTGGCGGCGGCAATCCTCGACGATGCGCAAGGCCTGGCCGTAGGCATCCGCTGAAAGGGCCGCGCCGCGCGCAAGCTTGGCCTGCACGTCGGGCGACAGTCCCTCGCGATGATGCTGCCATTCCTGCGCCAGCGAGGCGCGCGCCTCCTTGTCGCTGATGGCGTCGTGGGCGGCCGAAAGCGCGCCGAAGGCGGGCGGCAGCTCGATCTCAGCCACCCGGTGGCCTGCCGCGGCAAGCATGGCGGCGGCCTGCGACAGTGTTTGTCTGGTCGCCGGGCCGGCTTCCTCCCAGAGCGGCGTCCTGCACAGGGCGATGCGCAGGATGCCTGTCGCGGCGCCATCGGCCGCGGCCGGCGCGGCGTCGGATAGGACGGCGAGCGCAATCTGCGCATCGGCGACGCAGCGCGCATGCACGCCCAGCGTGTCGAAGCTGGGCACGGTCAGCTTCATGCCGGCGGTATCGAGCCGGCCGAAAGAGGGTTTGAAGCCGACCACGCCGCAGTAGGAAGCCGGCCGCAGGACCGAGCCCGCCGTCTGGGTGCTGAGCGCCAGCGGCACCATGCCGGCCGCGACCGCCGCCGCCGAACCGCTGGAGGAGCCGCCCGGCGTATGCCCCGGCGCCGCCGGATTGCGGGTCGGCGGCATGTTGCCGCGGGTGGCGAATTCCTGCGTCGCCGTCTTGCCGAGCACCACCAGGCCGGCGGCATGGGCGCGCGCCACGATGGCCGCATCGGCAGGGGGGCGGTGATGACGATAGATGTCGGAGTTGTAGGCGGTCGGAAAGTCGGCGGTATCGATCACGTCCTTGATGCCGAGCGGCACGCCATGCAGGGGGCTGCGCGCCGGCTGCCGGTCCCGTTCGCGGGCGGTGCGGATCGCGAGGTCCGCATCAAGACTCGCCCAGGCCTGCAGTTCGCCGTCCAGTAGCCGGATGCGTTCCAGGCAGGCCCGCACCAGGGCCTCGGAAGTCAGGCGCCCGGCCGCGATGGCGCGGCCGGCTTCAGCGGCATTGAGTTGATGCAACGGCGTCATGCGTTCGCTCTGGAAGGCCGGGGATCGGCCATTTCGGATATTCTGTTTCGCTTGAAGCCGCAAAAGAATGAATTTTTTTGGGCGTCGTAGCAATTCACTTTTGCCGAACAGGCAGTTTCGTCCGGATTAACGCCGGCGTGATCACGGAGGCATGCCGGCCGGGCCATGACTTGCAATATCGATTTTGTCGACCTGCGACTGCTGGTGCATATCGCCGAGACTTCCAGCCTGACGAAAGGGGCGGAGCTCTCCAATCTCTCCGCGCCCGCGGCCAGCGCACGGCTCAAGAAGATGGAGGAGAACTGGGGCATTCCGCTGTTTCACCGCAGTTCGCAAGGCCTGGCGGCCACCGTTGCCGGGGAGGCGGTGTTGCGGCATGCCCGCAAGCTGCTGGGGCAACTGGGCGAGCTTGACGCCGAGTTGCGTACCGACGGCGAGCGCATGCGCGGCAACATTCGCCTGTACGCCAACACCCTCTCCATCAGCGAGTTCCTGCCCGCCGAGCTCCAGGCTTTCCTGATCGAACGTCCCGAGGTCAATATCGAGTTGCACGAGCGCAGTTCCGCCGAGATCACGCGCGCGCTCAAGCAGGGGCGGGCCGATCTCGGCATTCTCTCCACCGAGACCCGGGAAGAGGGGCTGAGGTATATCGAATACCGCACCGAGCGGCTGGCGCTGGTGACCCCGCTGCACCATTTCCTCGCCGCGCGGCCGAACGTCCTGTTCCGCGAGACGCTGGCCTGCGACTACGTCGGCATGGAGGAGCGCCAGGCCATGCAGGCCTTTCTGCTGCGCGCGGCCGCCCGCGAGCAATTGCCGATGAAGCTGCGCATCCAGGCGAATTCCTTCGAGACCCTGTGCCGTCTGGTCGAATCGGGCATCGGCGTCGGCGTCATTCCCGAGACCATCGCGCAGCGCCACGCCCGGCAGCAATCGATCGCCGTGGTGGGGCTGGCTGACGCCTGGGCGGTGCGCGACCTGCATATCGCCGTCCGCGAGGACGTGGCGCCGAGCGCGCCGGTCAAGGCGCTCATCGCCGGCCTGACGGCGGCCGGGGTGATGCTTTAGCCAGGCTTCCGGCACGCCTGCCGCGATGTATTTTCCGCGCCAGTCGCGCCAGCCAACGGACGCCCGGCTTTGGTATATAATGACTTTCAATCCTGATCCGCTCGCCGTGTGATGAACGTCGGCAAGGCCGTACGCGCTGCAATCCAGCGCCGGCGCATGAGCGGATAAAAAGACTGAGAAACGGCCTTCCCTGAAGCGGCTGTTTTTCCGCCAGCCACTCAGAACAAGTTCAAGACCGGCGCACCGCCGTACGCGGGATATGCGCATTTATTGTTGCTGTCTTTTCCTCTTCACAGAGTGAATACATCCGAAGCCAAGGGCATACTCGAAGCCGCGCTGCTGACCACGCAGATGCCGCTCCCCCTATCAGAACTGCGCAGGCTGTTCGACGACGCCGTCGGCGCCGACACCTTGCGTGCGTTGCTTGAAGAATTGCGCGCCGACTGGGCCAACCGCTCGGTCGAACTGGTGGCGCTGTCAACCGGCTGGCGGTTCCAGACCAAGCCGGAATACGGTGCCTACCTGGCGCGCCTGAACCCTGACAAGGCGCCGCGCTATTCGCGCGCGGTGCTCGAAACCCTGGCGATCATCGCGTATCGCCAGCCGGTGACGCGCGGCGATATCGAAGAGATTCGCGGCGTTGCCGTCTCGGCACAGATCATCAAGACCCTGGAAGACCGCGGCTGGATCGACGTCGTCGGCCACCGCGACGCGCCCGGCAAGCCGGCGCTGTTCGCCACCACCAAGGGCTTCCTGGACGATCTCGGCCTGGTTTCGCTTGAACAACTGCCGCCCCTCGAGGAGATGGAAAAAGTGATGGATTTGGCCGATGCAGCCTGAAGACGACGATTCCAAGTCCGTCCGCATCACCTTCAAGGAAGCGGACCAGCCCTCCGGCCACCAACCGCCGCGCGAGGGCGGTGAGGGAAGCGGTCCCGAAGGTGGGGGCGGCGGTGCCGAAGGCGGCGAAGGCCGTGAAAATGGCGGCGGCCGCATGCAGCGCCGCGGCCGGCGGCGCGGGCGCAACGGCAAGCTGGGCAAGCGCGACCGCCAGGCCGGTGCCCCGAAGGCGGATTTCGTCCCCAATCCCGAAGCCGGGGAAGCCCAGGGCTTCGCCGAAGGCGGCACGCCGGCGGCTGGCGAAAACGCGGCCCAGGGCAGTGAACCGGCAGGCAACGGCCAGGCAGCCAATCGCAACAGCCGTACGCCGCGGGTCGCCCGCGGCCCCGGCGCGCGCGGCCAGCGCCGCGGCAACCGTGACAAGGGCGACAAGGGCGACAAGGGCGAAAATCGTGAAAACCGCGAGAATCGTGCCGGCGGCAAGCAGCCCAAGGGCGGTGGTGGCCAGCAAGGCGGCGGCAACGGCGGCGGCGGTAACGGCAACAGCGGCGGCGAAGACCACAAGCTGCAAAAGCTGCTGGCCGAAGCCGGCCTGGGCTCGCGCCGCGACATGGAAGAGGCGATCACCGCGGGCCGTGCTTCGGTCAACGGCAAGACCGCGACGCTGGGCCAGCGCATCACCCGGCGCGACGTGGTGCGCTTCGATGGCAAGCAGGTCAAGATCAAGACCGGGCGCGAAGCCGCCGAGGTCATCATCTATCACAAGCCGGTGGGCGAGATCGTCAGCCACGACGACCCCGAAGGGCGCCCCAGCGTATTCGACAACCTGCCGGCGCCCAAGTCCGGCAAGTGGCTCGCCATTGGGCGGCTGGACTTCAATACCGAAGGTCTGCTGATCCTCACCACCTCCGGTGACCTCGCCAACAAGATGATGCACCCGCGCTACGAAGTCGAGCGCGAATATTCCGTGCGCGTCATCGGCGAACTCACCGACGACCAGATGGACCAGTTGCTCGACGGCGTCGAGCTGGAAGACGGCGCCGCGCGCTTCATGAAGCTCGAGGAAGGCCATTTCAGCGACGAGACCCCCGGCATCAACCGCTGGTACGACGTGATGATCCGCGAGGGCCGCAACCGCGAGGTGCGGCGCATGTTCGAGGCGGTCGGTGTCACCGTCAGCCGCCTGATCCGCACCCGTTTCGGCCCGATCCTGCTGCCGCGCGCCCTGCGCCGCGGCCAGATGCGCGCCCTGACGGCACTGGAGATCAAGGATCTGCAGCGAGCCGCCGCGCCCGCGTCCAAGGACCAGGCCGACGGCGGCCTGCCCGGCATGAGCGGCATGCCGGGGATGCCCGGCGTGCTCGACGACCCGGACATGGATGAATTTCCCGAAGGCGAAGAGCCCAACGGCAACGTGCTGGAAGCGCCCAGGTCCGTCCAGGGGCAGGGACAGGGGCAAGGCCGCAAGGCGCGCAACCAGCGCGGCAACAAGAAGCGCGGCGGCCCGCCTGCCGCCTTCGGCGGCGGCGAGGCCAATGGCAACGTGGCGCAGCCGCGCGGCCGCCAGGGTCAAGGCCAGGTGAAGGGCCGCAAGGCTCGCGGCGCACCTGCCGCCGGTCCCGGCACCGGCATTGCGCGCAAGGGGCGCGGCAAGGGGCCGGCGCAGGGGCAAGGGCAGGGGGCGGGCAAGCGGCGCGGCAAGCGCGGCATCGACCCCAATTCGATGACCCTCGACGGGCGCCGCGCGGTCAAGCGCCGGGGCGACGACGACATGATGCCGACCAAGCCCGTACATACCCCGGTGATCATCCATCGCCGCTCCAAGCTCAAGCTGGTGCCGGGCGAGGGCGGTGGCGAGGGCGGCGAAAGCTGACCCTGCCGGCTTGGGCCGCGCTTGCGCGGCCCGGCCTTGAAGCCTTGTTTCACCGGGCGCGTGGTGGCGCCCGGCGCGGCGCGCCGAAACCGGCTATGCTGTGCGGCGCACAAACCTTGTTCCCCGCATGGCTCGCTCCGGCCTTCCCGACCGCCGCATCTCCTACGCCGCCTTGTGCAGCGGCGTCTACGCAGCCTTCGGCCTGGTGTGGGTCGTCGTCTCCGATTACATCGCCGCGCTGCTGATTCCCGATGGCGCGCAGCTGACGCAATTCCAGACCGCCAAGAGTTGCCTGTTCGTCCTCGCCAGCGCAGTGGCTGTCCACCAGTTGCTGCGCCGGGCCGAACGGCGCGGCCGCGCGTTTCCGGCGGCCTCGGGCACCGGCCGCGGCCAGGGCATCCCGGTGGTGAGCCAGCTGGTGTTGCTGGTGCTGGCGGTATCGGTGCCGCTGTGCGGCCTGCTGGGCTGGGCGATCTACCGCGGCGCCGAGGATGAAGTGGCCAATGCCCGCCGCCTGGTCGCCAACCTCGCTACCATCACCGCGCGCGACGCCAGCCGTTTCATCGGCGACACGCAACGCACCATGCAGACCCTGGCGCAGCGCCGGCGCGTGCTCGCGCTCGAGGCGAAGGACTGCGACCTGGTGCTCGCCGACGTGCCGGTGATCAACGCCAGCTACGTCAATGCCTTTACCGTCAATGCCGCCGGCCGCGTCGTATGCAGCGCAGTGCCGGCGCTCTTGACCGGCACGCCGAGCTACATGCAGTCCGCCGAGTACCGCACCGCGCAGCGCGAGGGCCGCTTCATGCTGAGCCAGCCGCTGGCCGGCCGCCTCACCGGCGCCCCGATCGTCATCGCCACCATGCCGCTGCGCGGCCAATCAGGCGAGGTGATCGGCACGATCAACCTCTCCGTGCGCCTGGACAGCCTGCGCCCGGTGGTGCGCCCGGCGCTGGAGGAGCAGGGCATCGTCGGTATCGTCAATACCGACGGCGGGGTGATCTACGGCGCCACGGCCAAGCGCATCGGCGGCGATGGCCGCGATGTCGAGGCGGTGCGCCTCGCCACCACGCGGCGCCAGGGCGAGGCGATCGCCCACGGCTACGACGGCGTGCTGCGCAGCTACGCCTTCACGCCCGTGGAGGGCAGCAACTGGATCGCGGTGGCGGGCGTGCCCACCAGCCTGATCTACGGCCAGGCGCGCGCCAACGCCTGGCGCGGCGGCCTGATCGGCCTGGCGATCATCCTGCTGGCGGCGCTCGCCGGCACCTGGATGAGCCGGCGCATCGCCGGGCCCATCCTCGGCATTGCGGATGCCGCGCGCCGGATTGCGCGCGGCGACCTTGCCGTGCGCGTGCCCGAAGGCGGCTCGCGCGAAGTGAGCGCGGTGGCGCACCAGTTCAACCACATGCTTGACCGCCTGCCGCTGATCGAGGGCGAGTTGCGCGAAAGCGAGGAGCGTTACCGCAGCCTGTTCGACGGCTCGCCCGAATGCGTGTTCGTGCACGCCGAGGGCCGCATCCTGATGATCAACCGCGCCGGCGCGCGCCTGTATGGCGCCGCCTCGCCCGAGCAGATGGTCGGCATGGCGGTGGCCGACCTGGCGCATCCGGACGATCGCGCCGAGACGCAAAAGCGCATCCATGCCGTCACCGTGGAGCGGCGCGAGCTGGCGCCGCGGGTGTTCCGCCACGTGCGCCTGGACGGCCGCACCATCGTCATCGAGGGCATGTCGCTGCCGCTGGAATACGGCGGCCGCCCGGCTGTGCTGACGCAATTGCGCGACATCACCGCGCGCCGCGCCGCCGAAGAGCGCGTCACCCGGCTGTCCAACCTTTACGCCGCGCTGTCGCGCAGCAACGAAGCGATGGCGCGCGCCACCACCCGCGCCGCGCTGTGCGGCGAGGTCTGCCGCATCGTCGTCGAACAAGGCGGTTTCGTCACCGCCAGCATCCGCCTGCACGATGCCGCCAGCGACGTTTTTGCCCCGGTGGCGAGCCACGGGCCGGTGTCGAACTGGGTGGGCCGGCGCGCCGTGGCCCTGAGCGAAACCGGCAGCCGGGCGGTGCGCGCCATACTGGAGCGGCGCAGCCTGGTGCTCAACGACATCTTCGACAACCCGCAGGGCGAACTGGGGCTGGACGACATGCGGCGCCTGGACATCCGCGCGCTCACCGTGCTGCCGATCCTGGTCGAAGGCGAGGCCGTCGGCGTGATGAGCGTGTTCGCCGGCACGCCGGGCTATTTCGATCCCGAGCTGATCGCGCTGCTCGAAGAGATGGTGCGCAACCTCGCCTTCGCCTTCGTCAAGCTGGCCGGCGAAAGGGCGCTGCAGGAAAGCGAATTGCGCTACCGCCTGCTGGTCGAAGCCTCGCCGGACGCCATCGGCGTGATCAAGAACGGCGTCGTCGTGATGGTCAACGACGCCGCGCTCGCGCTTTATGGCGCCACCGCGCCCGAGCAACTGGTCGGCCGGCGCGGCTTCGATTTCGTCCACCCCGACTACCTGGAGGAAGCGCGCGACGTGCTCAAGCGCTTCCAGCGCGACCCCCGCCAGGTGCTGCGCGCCGAAGTGCGGCACCTGCGCCTGGACGGCAGCGCCTTCGACGTCGAGATCGTGCGCCTCACCCTCGAATTCGGCGGCGAGATGGCGCTGCAGGTGATCATCCGCGACATCTCCGCGCGCAAGGAAGCGGAGCGCCGCATCAACCGCCTGACCCACTTGTTCGCCGCGCTGTCGCAGACCAACGCCGCGGTGGCGCGCGCCGCCAGCCGCGAGGAACTGTTCGCCACGGTGTGCCGGGTGGCGGTGGAAAACGGCCACTTCGTCAGCGCCGTCATCAGCCTCGTCAACCCGGCGCGCGACGCCGCCATTCCGGCCGGCGCCCATGGCCGGCTGGCGGGCCTGATCGGCGAGCGGGCGCTGCCGCTGACCCTCGGCGCCCCGGGCGCCGACGGGCCGGCGGCGCTGGCCGCGCGCGAGGGCCGGCCGCAGGTCAGCAACGACCTGCTGGCAGATCCGCGCGCCCGCGCCGCGCTGGAAGACATGACGCGCACCGGCGTGCGCGCGGTAGCCGCCTGCCCGCTGTTCGCCGGCAGCGAGGTGTGCGGCGTCTTCATCGTCTATGCGGATGAGGCCGGCTTTTTCGACGCCGAACTGCTCGACCTGCTGAAGGAGATGGCGCAGAACCTTTCCTTCGGCCTGGCCAAGCTCGAAAGCGAAGCAGGGCGCCGCGTCAGCGAAGCGGCGCTGCGCGACAGCGAAGGGCGCTACCGCGACCTGTTCGACACTTCGCCCCTGTGCGTCTACGTGCGCCAGGATGAGCGCGTGGTGATGATCAACCCGGCCGGCCTGGCGCTGTTCGGCGCCACTCGGCCCGAGCAGATACTCAACCGCCCGGCGATCGAACTGGTGCATCCCGATTACCGCGCCATGGCGAACCAGCGCTATGCCTTCGTGATGGCCACCGGGCAGCCGGTGGGCGCCGCCGAGTCGCGCAACCTCCGCCTGGACGGCGGCGTGGTGGAGACCGAAAGCGTGGCCACGCCGTTCGAATTCGAGGGCCGGCCGGCGGTGCAGATCATCAACAGCGACATCAGCGTGCGCAAGGAAGCCGAGCGCGCCCTGCGGCGCCTGAATACCGAACTCGAGCATCGCGTGCAGCAGCGCACCGCCGAATTGCAGCGCGTCAACCAGGAACTCTCCGAGTTCTCCTATATCGTCTCGCACGACCTGAAGGCGCCGCTGCGCGGCGTCGCTTCCCTGGTCGACTGGCTCAACCAGGACCACGGCGAGCAGCTCGGCCCCGAAGGCCGCGAACTGCTGCGCCTGCTGTCCGCGCGCAGCCGGCGCATGCACCGCCTGATCGAGGACATCCTGCATTTCTCGCGCCTCGGGCGCACGCGCGAATCCAGCGGCCCGGTCGATCTCGACCACCTGGTGCACGACATCGTCGAATCGCTCGCCATCGCGCCGCACATCCGCGTGCGCGTCGCCAGGCTGCCGGTGATCGTCGGCGACGAGACCCGCCTGCGCCAGGTGTTCCAGAACCTGATCTCCAACGCCGTCAAGTTCATGGACAAGGAAGAAGGCGAGATCGATGTCGGCGTCGCCCCGGACACGCTGATGCCGCGCTCGGAAGCCGGCGCCCCGGCCGCCCCGGTGCCGGCCTGGCGCTTTCACGTCGCCGACAACGGCCCCGGCATCGAGTCGCGCCATCACCAGCGCATTTTCGACATCTTCCAGACCCTGCACCCGCGCGAAGACCCCGACAGCACCGGCATCGGGTTAACCGTTGTTAAAAAAATAATCGAGCTACTGGGCGGCGGAATCTGGGTAGAATCAGAGATGGGTAAAGGGGCCCGTTTTGTATTCACGCTGCCGCGCCGGGATGCCGATGGCATCACGGCCCAGGAAGGGGCGCATGAAAGACCAGATTCCGATTCTTCTGGTGGAGGACGATGAAGTCGACGTCATGACCATGCGTCGGGCGTTGAAGGACTTGCGCGTCACCAACCCGCTGCACATTGCCGGCGACGGCGAGATCGCCCTGCAAACCCTGCGCGACCCGAAGATCGCCAGGCCCTGCGTCATCCTGCTCGACCTCAACATGCCGCGCATGGGCGGCATCGAGTTCCTGCGCATCATCAAGGATGACCCGCAACTCAAAAGCATCCCCGTCATCGTGCTCACGACCTCGCGCGAGGAAAGCGACCGGGTCGAGACCTTCCAGCTTTCGGTGGCCGGCTACATGATCAAGCCGGCCGATTACCGCCAGTTCGTAGAGGTAGTGCGCGCCATCGACCTCTACTGGTCCTTGAGCGAACTCCCCGACTGACCTTTCGCCCATCCGCGGCACCGGCGCGCACCCCCGCATGGAACCACGCATCCGCCTGCTTCTGGTCGAAGACGACCGCGTCGACCAACTGGCGTTCACCCGCGCCGTCCGCGACCAGGGCTGGCCCTATGATTACGCGGTAGCCGCCTCGGTGAAAGAGGCGCGCGCGCTGCTTCAAGCCGAGCGCTTCGACGTCGTGGTGACCGATTACCTCCTGGGCGACGGCATTGCCTTCGAATTCTTTCCCCTGATCGCGCCCGCCGCGCTGATCGTCACCACCGGCAGCGGCGACGAGGCGGTGGCCGTCTCCGCCATGAAGGGCGGCGCCGACGACTACCTGATCAAGGACCCCGAGCGCCATTACCTGATGGTCCTGCCCTTCACGGTGGAAAGCGCGCTGGAACGCCGCCGCAACCGCGACCGCGTCGCGCGCCTGATGGAAGACCTGGAAAAACGCAGCGCCAAGCTGGCCGCGGTCAACCGCGACCTTGAATCGTTTTCCTACACCATCGCCCACGACCTGCGCTCGCCCTTGCGCTCGATCAACGGCTTCATCTCCATCCTGCTGGCTGAAGAGGGTAGCGGCCTGGCGCAGGAAAGCCGCGAACTGCTCAAGCGCGTGGTCGCCAGCTGCGACAGCATGGACCACCTGATCGAAAGCCTGCTGTCGCTCTACCAGCTCGACCGCGAAACCCCCGTATACGCCGAGTTCGAGCTCTCTGCGCTCGCCGCGGAAGTGGCCGCTGGGCTGCGCGCCGCCGAGCCGGCACGCGCGGTGCAGTTCGTCATCGCCCCCGAGGTCAAGGTCAATGCCGACGCCCGCCTGATGCGCGGCGTCATGGCCAACCTGCTGGGCAACGCCTGGAAATTCACCGCCAGGCACGCGCAGGCGCGCATCGAGTTCGGTACCCAGCCAGGCCCGAAAGGCCCGGTGTATTTCGTGCGCGACGACGGCGCCGGTTTCGATGCCGCCTACAAGTCCAAACTGTTCCAGACCTTCCAGCGCCTGCATGCCGCCAGCGAGTTTCCCGGCACCGGCATTGGCTTGGCCTCGGTGGCACGGGTGATCCGCCACCACGGCGGCGAACTGTGGGCCGAAGGCGCGGTGGAGCAGGGCGCCACCTTCTATTTCACCTTGCCGCCGCCGCGGGCCGTCGGCGAAGGTGAATCCGCCGGCTGACAGAGCACCGGCCCCTCAGCCCGACTCAGGAGAACAACAACAATGGCAATCACCCGGCAAGTCATTACCTCCCTTAAACGCGACGGCACCGACCTCCTCGGCACCAAGACCCTGGCGGTGAAGGTGATCGACGAAAGCATCGTCTCGGGGTCGCTCCTCACCGTCGAGAGCAACCACTTCTGCGTCCTGAAGGCGCGCGGCGCCGTGCTCAACGTCTACGACACCGGCCAGTACGCCCTGGTAACCCCGGACAAGCCGATTCTCGGCTCGGTCGTCCAGGGCTTTTTCGGCGGCAATTCGCCCTGGGTCTACGAGGTGCTCTACGTCAACCGCGCCAAGCTGCTGGTGCGCAACATGGGCATCGCCACCAGCTCGGAAATGGCCGAGATGGCCTACCAGGTCGACTACTACATCCACGTCGACACCAAGCAGGCCGCGCTCGATCTCATCACCCACCTGCCGTTCAACGGCCACTTCATCGACACCCAGGAAGTCGCCGCCTACGCGGGCCCGGCGATCGAGCAATCGATCAACCAGATCGTGCAGGTGACCAAGATGGAGCAGATCAACGAGCGCATCAGCGAGATCCGCGACCTGGTCAAGGGCCACTTGAGCGACTTCCTCAAGACCTTCGGCATCATGCTCAACGACCTCAAGGTGCTGATCCTGCCGAAGGACGAGCGCATGCGCGAACTGATCTCGCTGCAGGCCCTGGGCCTGACGCCGATCCAGGCGGTGCGCTACTACCTGGCGCTGCGCATGGCCGAGCGCGGGCTGGTGTCGGCGCCGAATGCCGCCTGCGGCATGCCGTTCTACATCGGCGGGCCCACCACCGGCATGTATCCCGTCAACCCGCAGACCGGCCTGCCGCCCACTGCCACGCCGCCGGGCAATCCGCCGCATCCCGGCGGCGCCGCGCCCATGGGCAACGCCCTGCCGGGCGGCACGCCCCTGCCCGGGAGCTCGTGATGGCCGGCTTCTACGACGAGGGCGCGCTGCGGCATATCGCCCTCAACCTGTTCAACGGCTGGGGCTACAACTTCTATCGCGCCGAAAACCAGCTGCGCGCCGACGACCAACTGGTGCGTAGCAAGGCCGACTGGCTGCTTGGCCAGGCACGTGCCGCCGTCGGCGCCGCCGACAGCACCTATCGGCGCGAAG
Source organism: Burkholderiales bacterium (assembly GCA_036498945.1). Classification (GTDB taxonomy): domain Bacteria; phylum Pseudomonadota; class Gammaproteobacteria; order Burkholderiales; family JAEUOS01; genus JAQGMJ01. The sequence continues at coordinate 133,821 of DASYEQ010000107.1, forward strand.
CCTTCGGCACGCCCACGCGCGACAAGCCGCTGCCCGATCCCGCGGTGGTGGAAAACGCGCGCCGCATCGAGCGCCTGGGCGCCGCCATCGGCGGCATCGCGGGCCGGCTGCAAGCGCAACCCGCGCCGGAGGCGGACCGCATGAGCCAGCGCTATCGCCGCGAGGCCGCCACCCTGAAGGCGCTGATCGTCAGCGACGAGCAGCTCGTCGGCCAGTGCGCCCTGCTGCAACAACTCGCCGATGCGCCTAGCCCCGTGGCGCTGCTCGAACGCCTGGGCGAATTGCAGGAGGGCGTGAAGGCGATCGAGGCAACCTTGCGCGGGCGCGAGACCATCCTCTTGAGCTGACCATATCCGGCACGCGGGCCGGGCTGTGACGCACCTTGACGTTCGCGGCGACGCAGGGTATAAATGCGTAACTAAAAGGTTACGCATTTACTTGCCGCACTCCGCATGCACCGCGCCGCCGCCGACGAAGACATCTTTCGCGCCATCGCCGATCCCACGCGCCGCGCGATCCTCGATCGCCTGCGCGCCGGCCCTCTGCCGGTGAACGCGCTGGCCGCCGAGTTCGACACCAGCCGGCCGGCGATTTCCAGGCACCTGCGCGTGTTGCGCGAAGCGCAGGTGGTCACCGAAGAGCGCGCCGGGCGCGAGCGCCTGTACCAGTTGCAGCCGGCGGCGCTATCGGAAGTGGCAGGCTGGATCGATGGCTACCGCGCCTTCTGGCAAACCAATCTCAACAGCCTGAAACGTTTCCTGGAGAAATCATGAACGCAGACAGGAGCGCCTCGCGCTCGGTGGCCGACGTCGACGCCGGCGTCATTCTGGCGAGCGTGGAAATCGAAGCCGCGCCCGAGCGCGTGTTCGCCGCGCTCACCACGCCCGCGCAATTGCTGCAATGGTGGGGCGACGGCACCCAGTACCACTCCACCCATTGGGAGATGGACCTGCGCCCCGGCGGCGCCTGGCGCGCCGAAGGCAAGTCGGTCAAGCGCGACAGCTACCAGGTGGGCGGGCGCGTGCTCGAAGTCGAGGCGCCGCGCAAGCTGGTGCTGACCTGGAAGCCGGACTGGTTCGAAGGCGAAGAGACGCGCGTCACCTATCGCCTGGAGGCGATCGAAGGCGGCACCCGCGTGACGGTGCGCCACGAAGGCTTCGCCGGTTTCGCCGCCGCCTGCCGCGACCACACTGCCGGCTGGGAACGCGTGCTCGGCTGGGTTGCGCGCCATGTCGAGGCGCCGGTTGAGCCGCGCTACTTCGTCGCCCGCCTGCTGCCGCCGCGCCCAAGCTTCGCGCTGGACATGAACGAGGAGGAGCGGGCGATGATGGGCCGCCATGCCGCCTACCTGCGCGAGCGCATGGACGCCGGCGAGGTGCTGCTGTTCGGCCCGGTGGCCGACCCGCAGGGGCCCTGGGGCCTGGGCATCCTGCGCGCGCGCGATGAAAACGAGGCGCGCGCCCTCACCGAGCAGGACCCGGCCATCCTTGCCGGGCGCGGCCTGCGCTATGAATTGCTGCCGATGCTGCGCGCGGTATTGCCGCAATAGCGCGAGCCGATAGGCAAAGCATGCAGCCTCGGCGATAATCCGCGCACCTTCAACCCGAACCGATATACCTCCGCATGGGCTTTCGTTTTCGCAAAACCATTTCCCTCATTCCCGGCGTGCGCCTGAACATCAGCAAGTCCGGCGTTTCGGCCAGCGTCGGCGGCAAGGGCGAGACCGTCAACATCGGCCAGGACGGCCACGTGCGCGGCACCGTGGGTGCGCCCGGCACCGGCATCTCCTATAGCGATTCGATCTCCGGCGGCAAACGCGGCGGTGGCGGCGTGCGCCGCATCGCCGGCATCGTTGCCGCCGCGGCGGCCTACGCGCTGTATCGCTGGCTGCACTGAAGGCGGCGCCGGCGCGCCGCCTGCCGCATCAAGGGAAGCTGACCGTCAGCGAGAGGTCGGTTTCCACCACCTTGTTCGATTGCGGCACGCCGAAGGTGGTCAGCGGGTCCTTGTGCCCGATGGTGCGCGAGAGCACCAGCGAGATGCCCTTCTGGAACGGCAGCGGGAAGGTGGCGCCGAATTCCAGCAGCGAGCCCGAATAGCGGCTGACCCATTGCTGGTCGGCATAGAAGGTCATCTTGCTGAGCGCCGCCGGGCAGGTGTAGAGCGAAGAGATCAGCCCGCAAGGGTAGCCGTGAAGGTCGATGCGCCCGAAGGTGTAGTCGCGCGGCACGGTATAGGTCTGGCCCGCCGCCAGTTCGTCGGCGGTCGGCGCGCCGGTACCGTATTGGCGTTGCACCTGCGCGCCGCCGGTGAGGCCGCCATACAGGTAGTAGCCGCCGCCCACCTTGTAAGGGAAGGGGAAGAACCAGGTATAGGTGGCGTTGGCGAAATCGTAGTAAAGGTTCTGGTTGTAGCGCCGGTTCTGGATCACGCCGGCGCGATAGGTCTGGGTCAGCCACGTGACGGTGTCGTGCCCGACCTCGGCGGCGGAATTCGGCACCAGGGGCGCGAACAGCGGCATCAGATCGATGCTCGACGTCCAGCCCGGGCCGAAGGAGAAATACTGCGGATTGCCGGGCCCCTTGGGGCCGATGTTGCCGGAGAGAAACACGAAGGGGTGGCCGGCCGGCAGGAAATCCCGCTTGAAGTCGTTCGGCATCACACGCAGTTCGCCGCGAAAGCTCGGCGTATTGACGCCGTTCGCGTTCTGCGCGGTCAGGCTCACCCCCTGGGCGGCGTTGAGCAGGCTGGTGATGTAGGGCGGGATGTGGATCGGCTCGTCGGCGCTATAGGTATCCGGCGCCACCGGGCTGGTGCTGGACAGGGCCTGGATCGTGAAGGGCAGGGAAAAATCCTGCGGCGGGTTGGCGTCTTTCTTGGCGGTCAGGGGCACGACATGGTCGCCGCAGTCGTGCAGGCGGCCGAATTCGTATTTGTTCGGATTCAGCGACTTTTGCAGATCCTCCGGCATGCCGGTGCGCAACAGCTGGTAGGGCGCATTGCCGCAATAATCGGTGGCGTAGACATCGCCGCCGGCCAGTTGCACCGCCTGCAGCGTCAGGCGGATCACCTCGGCGTTGCCGCCGTCGGCGGCCGCGGTGAGCACGGTCTCGCCGCGTGAACGGTGATCTTGCGAACCATCCAGCGCCAGCTTGTCGATCGGCGCGCGATCACAGATCGGCGCGTTGTTTTCGCCGCTCTTGGCGAGCTGGATCAGCTTGAACGCGAGCGCGTTCAGTTCGTTCTTGCCGGCGTCCGGTCTGGAGGCGGCGTAGACCGCGTCCACCGCTTCCTGGATCGCGTGGGTGGCGGTCTTGTCGCCATCGCCGATGGGAATCGCGCAACCCGTCACCGGGCGCGGCGGCGGCGGTGGTTTGGTGGCCGCCTCTTCCGCCTTCGCCGCCTCCTTCACGTCGGCCGGCTTGACCGCCGGCGCGGCGGTGTCGCTGGCCGCGCGCGAAGGCACGCTGGAAGGCGGCTCCGGATCGGCGCCCCGGCTTGCAGGCGCGGCGAGCAGAAGAAAGCAAAGCAAGGGCAGGTGAAGGGAGCCGCTGAATTTCATTTGCGAAGGCCTCGTCGGTGGGCGCAAAACTCCGGCCCGCGAAAACGCCCGCGGCCCGGCTCCTGGTCGCGCCCGCAGGGCGCAAGCAAGCTGACCGCCATCGCGCGGCAATTGTTCCTCATTGCCTTCAGGCGGCAAGATTTACACGCCGCGCCCGCCACAATTGAGGCTGGGCACACCCGCCTGTGCTCTGTTAAAATAGCCGCCTTGCACGACCCATGAAACACCGGAGAGGTGGCAGAGTGGTCGAATGCGCCAGACTCGAAATCTGGTTTAGTCTCAATGGCTAACGTGGGTTCGAATCCCACCCTCTCCGCCAGATCAGGCACGTAGCGCGAGAGCGCTACTCCCGAAAAGCACCTTCGGGAAGTGCGCGTCAGCCGGTTTCACATCGGCTCAGCCCTTGCGGCACACCAGCAGCAGTTCGTCCACGCCCTCAAGCTGTGCCATGCCGGGCGCGAACGCCAGTTTCTTCTGGAAATGAATGCCCAGCGGCATGAACAGGTGGTTGTAGAACCACATTGCCTTGCGCCGGCGATGGGTCAAGGCCCACATGCCGAAGTCGAGCAGGGGCGAGGGCTTCGGGCACATGCCGTAGACGGCGCTTTGCTCCACCGTGATGCCGTGATCGGCCAGCAGGCCGAGCAGCGCTTGCGGCTCATAGCGGCGGAAGTGGCCGACCAGTTCATCGAACGCGCTCCAGTGGGCCTGGTGCATCGGCGCGGAGAGCAGCAGCACCGCCCCGGGTGCAGCCACCCGCGCCAGTTCGGACAATGCGCTTTCGTCGTCGGCGACGTGTTCGATGATGTCGAGCGCGCATACCAGATCAAAGGCGGCATCGGTGAACGGCAGGTCGGAGACCAGGCCGGTGCGGGCGTGGGCGCCATGCGCCTGCAGCTTGGCCACCGCGGCGGGGCTCATCTCGACGAAGCGGGTGCCGTCCAATGGCAGGCGCGGGCGCAGGCCGGGCGCCACTTCGAGGCGCCGCTGCCCAGGGTGCAATAGCGATTGCACCAGCGGCCAGGTATTGAAGCGCTCCGGCATCACCAGCCGGCAATCGCTCCACAGGGGTTCGTAAAAACTGCGGTTGGCTTCCAGGACTTCGGCGCCGGTGCGTGCTTGCATGCGGGTTCCTTCTTCGAAGCGCGGCTCGCGGGGCCGCGCCGGCCCGGGGGTGCGCAGGCGGCGAAAGGTATTTTTTGCCGGTTGCCTTCAGCCAACGTAAGCGCAACACGCAGCCCGTCCGATTGGAGCGTGGGCGGGCGGCTGGAGTTCCGCAGTTCGGAAAGGGAGTGGCGGCGCCGGGCCCCGCGGAAATCCCCCTTCCCGCGGGCCCGGCGGTCAGGCGAGGTCGAAGCGGTCGAGGTTCATCACCTTGACCCACGCCGCCGCGAAATCGCGCACGAAATCGGCTTGCGCGTCGCTGCTGGCGTAGACCTCGGCAAGCGCGCGCAACTGCGCGTTCGAGCCGAACACCAGGTCGGCGGTGCTGCCGGTCCACTTCACTTCGCCGGTCTTGCGGTCGCGGCCTTCGAGCACGCCGGCGGTTGCGGCCGGCTGCCATTTCGTGTCCATGTCCAGCAGGTTGATGAAAAAGTCGTTCGACAGCGTTTCCGGGTGCTGCGTCAGCACACCTGGCTTGCCCGCGCCCGTGGTGACGCCCAGCGAGCGCAGTCCACCGACCAGCACCGTCATTTCCGGGGCGGTGAGCGTGAGCAGTTGCGCCTTGTCGATCAGCATTTCGCCGATGTATTTCTCGGCGCCCTTGCGCACGTAGTTGCGAAAGCCATCGGCCACCGGCTCCAGCGGTACGAAGGAATCGACGTCGGTCTGCGCCTGCGAAGCGTCAGTGCGGCCGGGCGCGAAGGGCGCCTTGATGTCATGGCCGCCTTTTTTCGCCGCCGCTTCCACCGCCGCCGAACCCGCGAGCACGATCAGGTCGGCGAGCGAAATCTTCTTGCCGCCGGCAGCCGCGCCGTTGAACTCTCGCTGGATGGCTTCGAGCTTGCCCAGCACCTGCGCCAGTTCCGCCGGCCGGTTGGCTTCCCAATCCTTTTGCGGGCTCAGGCGGATGCGCGCGCCGTTGGCGCCGCCGCGCTTGTCACCGCCGCGGAAGGTGGAGGCCGAGGCCCAGGCGGTGGCGACCAGCTGGCTGATCGGCAGGCCTGAAGCCAGCACCTTTTCTTTCAGCGCCGCGATATCCTGTTCGCCGATCAGCGGGTGATCGACCGCCGGCACGGGGTCTTGCCAGATCAGCACTTCCTTCGGCACCAGGGGACCCAGGTAGCGCGCGATCGGGCCCATGTCGCGATGGGTCAGCTTGTACCAGGCACGGGCGAAGGCGTCAGCGAACTGCTCGGGGTGCTCGAGGAAGCGGCGCGAAATCTTTTCATACGCCGGGTCTACGCGCAGCGACAGGTCAGTGGTGAGCATCGACGGTGCGATCTTCTTCGACTTGTCGTGGGCGTGCGGCACCGTGCCTTCACCGGCGCTGCCCTTGGGCTTCCACTGATGCGCGCCGGCCGGGCTCTTGGTGAGTTCCCATTCGTACTGGAACAGGTTCTCGAAAAAGTTGTTGCTCCACTGCGTCGGCGTGGTGGTCCATGTCACTTCCAGGCCGCTGGAAATCGTGTCGGCGCCGACGCCGCTGCCGAACCCGCCTTTCCAGCCGAAGCCCATGTCTTCCAGCGCGCCCGCCTCCGGCTCGCGGCCCACCAGCTTGGCGTCGCCGGCGCCATGGGTCTTGCCGAAACTGTGGCCGCCGGCGATCAGCGCCACGGTCTCTTCATCGTTCATCGCCATGCGACCGAAGGTCTCGCGGATATCTTTGGCGGCCAACAGCGGGTCGGGGTTTCCATTGGGGCCTTCCGGATTGACGTAGATCAGGCCCATCTGCACCGCGGCGAGCGGATTTTCGAGATCACGGCCGTCGGCGTAGCGCTTGTCTTCGAGCCAGGTTTTCTCCGGGCCCCAGTAGGTGTCCTTCTCCGGTTCCCACACGTCCTCGCGGCCGCCGGCAAAACCAAAGGTCTTGAAGCCCATCGATTCGAGCGCGACGTTGCCGGCCAGGATCATCAGGTCGGCCCAGGAAATCTTGCGGCCGTACTTGCGCTTGATCGGCCACAACAGGCGCCGCGCCTTGTCGAGGTTGACGTTGTCGGGCCAACTGTTGAGCGGCGCGAAACGCTGCGCTCCAGAGCCGGCGCCGCCGCGGCCGTCGGCGATGCGGTAGGTGCCCGCCGAGTGCCAGGCCATGCGGATAAACAGCGGCCCGTAGTGGCCGAAGTCCGCCGGCCACCAGTCCTGCGAATCTGTCATCAGCGCATGCAGGTCCTGGACCACCGCATCCAGGTCCAGGCTCTTGAACGCCCGCGCGTAGTCGAACGACTTGCCGCTCAGCGGGTTGGACAGCGAGGAGTGCTGCGCCAGCAGGTCCAGGTTCAGCTGGTTGGGCCACCAGTCGCGGTGGCCGCGGGAATACTCCCACACGTGCTCAGTGGTGTGGCCGGCAAAGGGGCATTTGGATTCACTCATGTTCATTTCTCCATTCTTTATTCGCGACGGGCAACGAAGAAGAGTCTAAGAGAGGAGGGCGCGCGGCTCAACGCAATTAGTTTCATGGTGGCGATAGGCGTGCTCAATCCCGCGGACGCGTGCGCATGTATTTACGCCGCTGTCACCGGGCTGTGAGCCGGCCCACAGCAACAAAAAGCCCATGAGGATTCATGGGCTTGGTTGCCGGGGCGAAGAAAAAATCAGCGCAGCAGGTCGGCCACCGCGCGCAGGTCACGCTTCAATTGCGCCAGGTTGACACCGCCGGACTGGGCGCTGTCGCCGGCCGCGGCGGGCGGCGCGGGGGCGATGGTCACCGGGCCGCTGTTGTCCGAACCCGCCTTCAGGCCCACGCCCATGCCTTCGTCGAGGCGGTTGCGCGCGCCGTTGATGGTGAAGCCCTGCTCGTAGAGGAGCTCGCGGATGCGGCGGATCAGCAGCACTTCGTGGTGCTGGTAGTAGCGGCGGTTGCCGCGCCGCTTCACGGGCTTCAACTGGGTGAATTCCTGCTCCCAGTAGCGCAGCACGTGCGGCTTCACCCCGCACAGGTCGCTGACTTCGCCGATGGTGAAGTAGCGCTTGGCAGGGATGGGGGGCAATGCTGCCCCACTACGATCAGGCGTCCGCAGACCCGCCACCGTAATGCGCCTCCACCATGGACTTGAGCTTCTGGCTGGCGTGGAAGGTCACCACGCGCCGCGCGGTAATGGGGATTTCCTCGCCGGTCTTGGGATTGCGGCCGGGGCGCTGCGGCTTGTCGCGCAGCTGGAAATTGCCGAAACCGGAGAGCTTCACGCTCTGGCCGTTTTCGAGGGAAGTGCGGATTTCCTCGAAAAAGGTCTCGACCATATCCTTGGCCTCGCGCTTGTTCAGGCCCACTTTCTCAAACAGGAGATCGGCCAATTCCGCTTTGGTCAGCGTATTGGCGGCATCGTGCGTAGGTTGTTCCATGCTCTATACCGATGTCGGGAATCGTTGTTCTATTACACGTCCAGCGCCAAAAAAGGCCTGCCGTGTACCCCCCACAAATATCGTTATTTTCGTTAGGCCCGCAATCTCGCACCGTGCTTTTGGGATGCCGCAGCAACCAGGATTTCACGGGCGGCGCCAGCTTCCGCTTCGGTGAGCGTCCTTTGAGTATCTTGCATAACTACCCGGAATGCAAGGCTTTTTTCCGATTCGGACAGGCCCGCAACCGCCCCCGCCGGACGGAATTCGTCGAACAGCGAGATACCGGTTACGGTGGCCGGAGCGGCTGCGTGTAAGGTTTGCAAAAGGGCGGCCACCGGCAGGCCGGCAGGCACCACGAAGGCCAGATCCTGGATGATCGGCGGCAGCTTGGAGACCTCGACATAGCGCGGCTGCGGGCGTGCCTGGACCGGCGCGGCCTCGATTTCAAACAGCACCGGGGCGCCCGGCAGGCTGTATTCCTTGACCCAGCGCGGGTGCAATTCGCCGATGTGCCCGATCACCCGGCCATCGAGGCGGATGGCGGCGCAGCGCCCGGGGTGCAGGGCCGGGTGGGTGGCGGCGATAAATTCCGGTTGCCAGGGGGCGATTGCGGCTTCCAGGTCGCCCTTGAGGTCGAAAAAGTCGACCGGGCGCGCCGGCTTCATGCCCCATTGTTCTTCATAAGCCGGGCCAAAGGCGATGGCGCCCAGCATTTGCGGCTGGGCATAACCGGCCACCGCCAGCGGGCCATCGGCCACCGATGCGTCGCGGCGGAACACCGGGCCCAGCTCGAACATGCGCACCCGTGCCTCGCGGCGCTTCAGGTTGTAGTCCAGATTGGCGAGCAGCGAGCCGAAGAGGGAAGAGCGCATCACGCTCATCTGGCTGGCGATCGGGTTGAGCAACCTGATCGGCGCCTCGTTACCCGCCAGTTCGCGCTCCCACTTCTCCTCGACGAAGGTGTAGTTGACCATCTCCTGATAGTCGCGCTCGGCCATCAGCTCCTTCAGCTCGATGCGGCTGATGCGGTCTTCGCGGCTTTGCATCATCTCGGCGCGTGCCAGCGGCGGTACCGAGGGGATGTTTTCGAAGCCGTGGATGCGCACCACTTCCTCGATCAGGTCTTCTTCGATCTCGATGTCGAAACGGTAGGAAGGCGCGGTGACGGTGAAGGCATCGGGGGTGCGCGTGAAGGTGAAGCCCAGGCGCGTGAAGGTGGACGCCATCTCGTCGGCGGAAATGGGCTTGCCGATGATCTTCACGCAGCGCGCGATGCGCATGGTGACGGGTTTGCGCACCGGCAGCTTGGCGACGGTATCCACCGTCGGGCCGGCCTGCCCGCCGCAGATGTCGAGGACCAGGCGCGTGGCGCGCTCGATGCCGTCGATATTGTTGTTGAAGTCCACGCCGCGCTCGAAGCGGTGCGAGGCGTCGGAAGTGAAATTGTACTTGCGCGCGCGGCCCTGGATGGCCAGCGGATAGAAGAACGCGCTTTCCAGATACACGTTGGTGGTGGTGAGTTCCGCCTTGGTGCTGTCGCCGCCCATGATGCCGGCCAGGCCGATCGGCCCGGAGGCGTCGGTGATCGCCAGCACAGTCTCGTCCAGTTCCACCGTCTGCTCGTTGAGCAGCTTGAGCTTCTCGCCTTTGCGGCCGAAGCGCACGTCGATGCCGCCCTTGAGCTTGTCGAGGTCGTAGACGTGCAGGGGGCGGCCCAGTTCCAGCATCACATAGTTGGTGACATCCACCAGCGCGGAAATCGAGCGCTGGCCGGCGCGCGCCAGGCGCTCGACCATCCAGGGCGGCGTCGGTGCTTTCGCATCAACGCCCTTGATCACGCGCCCGGTGAAGCGGCCGCAGCCATCGGCATCGGTGATCTTCGCGGGGAATTTGTCGTCCAGCGCCGGCTGCACCGCGGGAATGCTGGGGGCGGAGAAGGGCGCGCCGGTGATCGCCGCCACGTCGCGCGCCACGCCGAGCACGGAAAGCGCATCGGCGCGATTCGGCGTCAGCTTGATGGTGAAGAGAGTATCGTCCAGGCCCAGCACGTCGCGCACGTTGGCGCCGATGGGCGCGTCCGCCGCCAGCGGCAGCAGGCCGGCATGGTCGTCAGACATGCCCAGTTCGCGTGCCGAGCACAGCATGCCTTCGCTCTCCACGCCGCGCATCTTGGCGCGCTTGATCTCGAAAGGCTTGCCATCTTCGCCAGGAGGCAGCTTGGCGCCGATCAGCGCGCAGGGCACCTTCATCCCGGCCGCCACATTGGGCGCCCCGCAGACGATGTTCAGCAGCTTCTCCTGTCCCGCGTCGACCTGGCAGACGTTCAGGCGATCGGCATTCGGATGTTTCTCGAAGCTCTTGATCTCGCCCACCACGATGCCGGTGAACGGCGGCGCCGCCGGTTCGGTCTCTTCGACCTCCAGGCCGGACATGGTGAGGGCATGCGCCAGCTCAGCGGAGCCAAGCGGCGGATTGACGAAACTGCGGAGCCAGGATTCGGGGAATTTCATGCTTTTGTTTGACGCTTGATCGATGTGATCGAAGGATGTCTTTTCGTAGCTTTTACTTCAAAAAAATGAGCTGGCCTCGCCAGTCACTTTTGTGCGGACACCCGACAAAAGTAGGGTTGACCTTTTGTCGGAATCAAGAAAACTGCTTGAGAAAGCGCAAATCGCCGTCGAAGAACAAACGCAGGTCGTTGATGCCATAGCGCAACATCGTCAGGCGCTCCAGGCCGGAACCAAAGGCGAAGCCGACATAGCGCTCGGGGTCGAAGCCGAAATTCTTCACCACGGTCGGGTGCACTTGGCCCGAGCCGGAGATTTCCAGCCAGCGGCCCTTGTTGGGACCATCGGTGAACATCATGTCGATCTCGGCGGAGGGTTCCGTGAACGGAAAGAAGGAGGGGCGGAAACGCACCTGCAGGTCATCGCTCTCGAAGAACTTGCGCAGGAAGTCGGTGTACACGCCCTTCAGATCCGCGAACGAAATGTTCTCGTCGATCCACAGGCCCTCGACCTGGTGGAACATCGGCGAATGCGTCGCGTCGCTGTCCACGCGATAGGTGCGCCCCGGCGCGATCACCTTGATCGGCGGCATCGGGTTCATGCCCTTGTACTTGCTCGCGTGGATGTTGGCGTAGCGCACCTGCATCGGGCTGGTGTGCGTGCGCAGCACCAACTGCTTGCCGGAGGTGTCGCGGCCATCGATGTAGAACGTATCCTGCATCGAGCGGGCAGGGTGGTTCTCCGGGCTGTTGAGCGCCGTGAAGTTGAACCAGTCGGTCTCGATCTCCGGGCCGTCGGCGATGTCGAAGCCGATCGAGCGGAAGATTTCCTCCACGCGCTTTTGCGTGCGCGTCACCGGATGCAGCCCGCCGCGCTGCGGAATGCGCCCCGGCAGGGTCACGTCCAGCGCCTCGCTCGCCAGGCGCGACGCCATCTTCTCGGACTCGATAAACTCGCGGCGCGCGTTCAGCATCACCTCGATTTCGCGCTTCGCCTCGTTGATCTTCTCGCCGGCCGCCTTCTTGGCTTCCACCGGCAGCTTGGCCAGTTCCTTCATGCGCTCGGTGATCGAGCCGGTCTTGCCGAGGAACTTCGCCTTGGCTTCTTCCAGCCGCGCGCTGTCGCGGATGCTGTTGAAGGCTTCGCGGGCTTCCGCGACGATGTCGGATAATTCGGCCATATATCGTTGCCGAAAAAAGTACAAACCTACTTTTTTCGGATTTTCAGTTTGCATTCAATCGCCGGCGGAGCCGGACGATTGCCTGATTAAAAATCCACGAAAAACCCGGCGGTTGCCGGAACAAAAAAGGCTGCGATATCAGCGCAGCCTTTCTTGTATTACCGTGAGACGGATATTACGCCGCGACGCTCTTGGCTTTTTCGACCAGGGCCGCAAACGCCGGCTTGTCGAGCACCGCCAGGTCGGCCAGCACCTTGCGGTCGATCTCGATCTCCGCCTTCTTCAGCGCGTTCATGAACACGCTATAGGAAAGGCCATGCTCGCGCACGGCGGCGTTGATACGGGTGATCCACAGCGCGCGGAATTCGCGCTTCTTGGTACGGCGATCGCGGTAGGCATATTGCCCCGCCTTCATCACCGCTTCCTTGGCAACGCGGAATACGTTGCCGCGGCGGCCGCGGTAACCCTTCGCGAGGTCCAGGACTTTCTTGTGGCGCGCCCGCGCCGTTACACCACGTTTAACTCTTGGCATGTTGAGCTCCTAACAATATGGACGAAGAACCGCGCTTACGCGTACGGCAGCATGCGCTTGACCGACAACACATCGGTCTCGAACACACCGGTGGTGCCGCGCAACTGGCGCTTGTTCTTGGTGGTCTTCTTGGTCAGGATGTGGCGCTTGAAGGCTTGACCGCGCTTGATGGTGCCGCCCGGACGGACGAAGAGACGCTTGGCGGCGCTCTTCTTGGTTTTCATCTTCGGCATAGCAATACTCCAGATTTTTATATCGCTCGCAAGGTGTCGCTTCAGATCGAAGCAAGCTTTTAAACCCTCGAACAACTTGTTTTCGGGGCTGGTTTAGACACCCGCCCCGGGGGTGTTACCGCAAACTTTATGCTGCCGCCTGGTCTTCCGGCTTCGCGCCCTCGGGCGCTGCTTCCGGCTTCGGTGCATCGGGCGCGGCCGTTGCCGGCTTGGCTTCCCGCTTCACCTCAGGCTTGGCTTCCGGCTTCTTCTTCGGCGCCGGCACAACCAGGTCTTTCTTCTTCGGCGCCAGCACCATGATCAGCTGGCGGCCTTCCATCTTCGGGTACTGCTCGACCACCGCATGTTCCGCCGTATCGTTGCGCACCCGCTCCAGCAAACGCTGGCCAAACTCCTGGTGCGCCATTTCACGACCGCGGTAGCGCAAGGTGATCTTCGCCTTGTCCCCTTCTTCGAGAAACTTCAACAGGTTGCGCATCTTGATGTTGTAGTCACCGTCATCGGTGTTCGGGCGGAATTTGACTTCCTTGACCTGGATCTGCTTCTGCTTGAGCTTCGCTTCGTGGGCTTTTTTCTGCTCCTGATAGCGAAACTTGCCGAAGTCCATGATCCGGCAGACCGGGGGCGCCGCCTGCGGCGCAATTTCCACCAGGTCCAGCTCGGCTGCCTCGGCCTTGGCCATCGCCTCTTGTATCGAGACAATGCCAAGCGGCTCCCCTTCTACACCAACCAATCGCACCTCGCGAGCGGTGATTTCACCGTTGAGGCGCTGCGCGCGTTCCTGAGCTATTTGTGTTTCTCCTTCGAAAATTGAGTGAAAAACCCTCCGGTGCAGGCTGCCTCCGGCTTACCGGAGATCAAACCTTGCGCGCCACTTCATCGTTCAACCGCTCGATTAGCGTGGTGAGGGGCATGGAACCTAGATCCACATTGCCCCGGGCCCGGACGGCCACCGTGCCTGCCGCCTTCTCCTTGTCGCCTACGACAAGCTGATAAGGCACCTTTTGCAGGCTATGTTCGCGTATTTTATACGAAATCTTGTCCGCGCGCAAATCCGATTCCACCCTAAAACCCTGTTTTTTCAGGGATTGTTCAATTTCCCTTGCATAATCCGCCTGGTCGTCCGTGATGGACATGACAATGGCATGCACCGGCGCCAGCCAAAGCGGCAGCGCGCCCGCGTGGTTTTCGATCAAAATCCCGATAAACCGCTCCAGCGAACCCACGATCGCGCGGTGCAGCATGATCGGGTGCTTGCGCGAATTGTCCGCCGCCACATACTCCGCGCCCAGGCGCTCCGGCATGTTCGGGTCCACCTGCATGGTGCCGCACTGCCAGACGCGGCCCAGCGCGTCCTTCAGCGAATACTCGATCTTCGGGCCATAAAAGGCGCCTTCGCCCTTCAGCTCTTCCCACTCCACGCCGGCGCCGTTCAGCGCGTCCGCCAGCGCCTTTTCCGACTTGTCCCAGCTTTCCTCCGAGCCGATGCGGTTGGCCGGGCGGGTGGAGAGCTTGTAGATGATCTCGGTAAACCCGAAGTCCTTGTAGACCTTCTGCAGCAACTGCGTGAAGGCCAGGCACTCCTTCTGGATATCGTCTTCCGTGCAGAAGATGTGCCCATCATCCTGCGTAAAGCCGCGCACCCGCATGATGCCGTGCAGCGAGCCTGACGACTCATTGCGATGGCACGAGCCAAACTCGCCATAGCGCAGCGGCAGATCGCGATACGAGCGCAGCCCCGTGTTGAACACCTGAATGTGCCCCGGGCAGTTCATCGGCTTCACCGCGTAGTCGCGGTTTTCCGACGACGTGGTGAACATGTTGTCCTTGTAGTTCGCCCAATGGCCCGAGCGCTCCCACAGCGAACGGTCGAGAATCATCGGGCACTTGATTTCCTGGTAGCCGTTATCGCGATACACGCCGCGCATGTACTGCTCCACCTGCTGCCACACCGTCCACCCCTTCGGGTGCCAGAACACCATGCCCGGCGCCTCGTCCTGCGTGTGAAACAGGTCCAATTGCTTGCCCAGCTTGCGGTGATCGCGCTTTTCCGCCTCTTCCAGCATGTGCAGGTAAGCGTCCAGCTCCTCCTTCTTCGCCCACGCCGTGCCGTAGATGCGCTGGAGCATCTCGTTCTTCGAGTCGCCACGCCAATAGGCCCCGGCCACCTTCATCAGCTTGAAAAAGCGCAGCTTGCCGGTCGAAGGCACGTGCGGCCCGCGGCACAAATCGATGAACGCCCCCTCGCGATACAGCCCGATCTCCTGGTCCGCCGGAATCGAAGCGATGATCTCCGCCTTGTACTTCTCCCCCATATTGAGGAAGAACTTCACCGCCTCGTCGCGCCCCATCACCTCGCGCGTCACCTTCTCATCCTTCTTCGCCAACTCCCCCATCTTCTTCTCGATGGCCGCCAGATCCTCCGGCGTAAACGGCCGCTTGTACGAAAAATCGTAAAAAAACCCGTTCTCGATCACCGGCCCAATCGTCACCTGCGCATCCGGAAACAACTCCTTCACCGCATACGCCAGCAAATGCGCCGTCGAGTGCCGGATCATGTCCAGCCCGTCCGCATCCTTGTCCGTCACAATCGAGAGCGAAACATCATGGTCGATCGGGAACGACGTATCCACCATCTTCCCGTCCACCTTCCCCCCCAAGGCCGCCTTCGCCAACCCCGGCCCGATCGAAGCCGCCACCTCCGCCACCGTCACAGGGTGATCAAAAGACCGCTTCGACCCATCAGGCAATTGCACCGAAACCATGATTTTTCTCTCTTAAAAAGCAAAAAGGCGCGGGACTCGAATCCCACGCCTCTTGAACAACACCAGCTGTAAGGGCGAACTCGGTCCTTTTAGTTAATTCCTTGGGACGGGGTAGTTCGCGGTGTCATAACGCTCGGCTTTCTTGCAATAGGGAAAAGGATAAGTGATCACTTTTAATTATAGCGCAACTTGCGCTATGCGGACGCTCTATATGCCGGAGTCATGCGACGCATCTTGCGTTTAAAAACGCGGAGGAGCAAAGTAACTAGCTGGCGATTTACTGCCGAATCTATCCAACCGCATCCGCCTAAAAAAATGAACGAACAACTATTCGAAGACCTATTAAGGCGTTCTGAGTCTGACATCTTAGATTTCAAGATGACGGGTTATCCGTTCGATGCGGAAGGGCGCGCGGAACGAAAAAAGCAGCGACTTTCGTTTGCTAAAGACGTCGTGTCGATGGCGAATACGCCACGTGAAGCCTCTGCGTTTCTGGTTCTCGGGGTCAAAAATGTGGGCAGCACAAGTACGCTTGTAGGCTTGTCTGCCCA
>DASYEQ010000108.1:0-6507 GCA_036498945.1 Burkholderiales bacterium
GGAACACGACCGGCGGGTTTTAGAGGTGCTGCGCGAGCCGCTCGAATCCGGGCGCATCACCATTTCGCGCGCCGCGCGCCAGGCCGAGTACCCCGCGCAATTCCAGCTGGTGGCGGCGATGAACCCCTGCCCCTGCGGCTATCTCGGCCATGCCGGCGGCAAATGCCGCTGCACGCCGGACCAGGTGCAGCGCTATCGCGGCCGCATCTCCGGCCCTCTGCTCGACCGCATCGACCTGCGCATCGAAGTGCCGGCGCTGGCCGAGAACGAACTCACCGCCGCGGCCGCCGGCGAATCCTCCAGCACGGTGCGCGCGCGGGTGGAAGCCGCGAGCGCATTGCAGATGCAGCGCCAGGGCAAGCCCAACAGCCGCCTGGGCCCCGCCGACATCGACGTGCACTGCAAGCCCACACCCGCCGCCGAGGCCCTGCTCAAGCAGGCGATCAGCAAGCTCTCGCTATCGGCGCGCGCCTATCATCGCGTGCTCAAGGTGGCGCGCACCGTGGCCGATCTCGCCGGCAGCCCGACCATCGAAGCCGCGCACGTCGGCGAAGCGGTGCAGCTGCGGCGCGGCCTGGAAGCCGCGTAAACATTTACGCGGCGGCGCCAGACAGCGGCGCGATTACTTCAGCGACTCGATCAGGTCGACGTATTCCTGCATCGCCTCTTCCGTGCTCTTGCCCTTGATCGCCGCCCAGGCGTCGAATTTCATGCGCCCGGCGATGTCGGTGAAGCCGGGGCGCGTGCCTGCGTTATCGCCGGCGGTGGCCTGCTTGTAGAGCGCGTAGAGTTCCAGCAGGGTCTGGTTCTCGGGGCGCTCGGGCAACTGGGTGGAATCGGCCACCGCTTTCTCGAATTGCGCCTGCAGATCGGACATGAGGGCTCCTTGTGGTTCTTGGCGTGCGTAACGATGCGCATCATACCGGTGATGCGCCACGGCATAATGGCGCCGGTGAATTCCTTCCCGCCGCCTTCCTCCTCGATGCGCGCCTACGGCGCGCTGGCCGCCACCCTGCTCCTGTGGGCGGTCTCCTTCCCCGCCACCAAGATGGCGATGCAGTCCTTCGGCGCCGGTGAACTGGCGCTGCTGCGCTTCGCCATTTCCAGCGTCGCCCTGCTGGCTTACGCGCGCAGCCGCGAACTGCCGCTGCCGGAGATTGCCGACATGCCGCGCCTGGCCGTCGTGGGTCTGCTGGCGGTGACGACGTACCAGGTCGGCTTCAATTTTGGCCTGCTGCGCATTTCCTCGGGGCCGGCGGCGGTGCTGATCGACACCATCCCGGTGTGGGCGGCGCTGTTTTCCGCGCTGCTGTTGCGCGAGCGCCTGCGCGCCGCCGGCTGGGCAGGACTGGCCGTCGGCTTGGCCGGCGCGGTGTTGATCGCGGTCGGGGAACGCGGCGCGGATGCGGGCGCCTTCGCGGCGGGCACCGGCCCCGGCCTGCTGTTGATGGCGGCGGTCGCCTTTGCCGCCGCGGCGGTGCTGCAAAAGCCGCTGCTGGCGAAATATGGCGCGCTACAGGTGACGGCGTGGAGTTTCATCTTTGGCACCGCCGGCCTGATGTGGGCGGTGCCGGACCTGCTGCCGCAGGTGCAAGCCGCGCCGCGCCGCGCGATGCTGGCGGTGCTGTTCCTGGCGCTGTTTCCCGGCGCGCTTGCCTACCTGCTGTGGAACCAGGCGCTGGCGCGCCTGCCGGTGGCGCTGGCGGCGAGCTCCCTCTACCTGGTGCCGCCGCTGACCTTCGTCGCCGCCTGGCTGTGGCTGGGCGAGGTGCCGGGCCCGCTCTCATGGGCCGGCGCCGCGGTGGCGCTGGCGGGCGTCGCACTGGTGCAATTCAAGGGCCGCGCATGAGCGAGCTGTTGTTCGTCTACGGCACCTTGCGCGCTGGCTGCCGCAACGACATCGCGCGCATCGCCCCGGCGGCGCGCTATTTCGCCGCGGCGCGGGTGCGCGGGCGGCTTTATGACCTCGGCACCTACCCGGCCCTGCTGCTGGATGCGCAGGCCGGGTGGGTCACAGGCGAGCTCTATACGGTGCCGTCGCAGGCCTGGCCGGCGCTGGATGCGCTCGAAGAGCCGGTGACGCCGCAACGCCCGGACGGCGAGTATTTCAAGCACATCACCACGGTCGAGCTGCTGGATGCAGCGGTGCGCGAAGCCTGGATCTACAGCGCCAACGGCGCCGCGCTGAACCTCGCGCGCCCGATCGAAAGCGGCGACTGGATCGCGTATGCGGCGCCAAAGCGCGCATAGGAGCATCGCCGGTGCGGCCCGGCGCCGCCCTCAGAGCGCGCTGCGCACCAGCGTGCCGTCGGCGCCGGCCACCACTGCCGGGGTCGGCGTTTGTGCCGGCGCATGCTCGGCCTCGTCCACCACCTCCGCGCAGCCTGCGGCCTCGCGCAAGCCCTCCAGTTGCGGCTGCAGATCGGCCAGCGCGCTCAGTTCACCGGCGAGATAGTCGACGAATACGCGCACCTTGGGGCTCAAGCCGCGCCGCGACGGGTAGACCGCGCTGATCGGCGCCGCCAGGCTCAGCCACTCGGGCATCACCTGTACCAGCAGGCCCTGGCGCAGATAGTCGGCGATGAACAGGTCCGGCACGAAGCCGATGCCTTCGCCACCGAGCACGCCCTGGACGATGGGGTCGGGGTCGTTGCAGATCATCACCGGATTGATCGGTGCGTCGATGCCCTGCGCCTTCTTGCGCCCGCCGCACACTTCTTCCAGCGCCCAGCCATAGCGCCCGCCGCGTTCGTCACGAGGCGAAAGGGCGAGGGTGCGGTGCTCAGCCAGCTGCTCGGGCGTGACGGGCAGGCCCTTTTCCTTCACATAGCCGATGCTGGCCACCATGTGGGAGCGCAAATTCGCCAGCGTGCGGCTGGCGTGGCTGGAATCGGCCAGGCGCCCGGCGCGCACGGCGAGATCGAAGTTGCCTTCGACCAGGTCTTCCTGGCTGTTCGACAGTTGCAGGTTGACCCGCACATCCGGATAGCGGCGCAGGAATTCGGGCAGCAGGCGGCCAAGAAAGCGCGAACCGATGGAAAAACTCGCCGACACGCGCAAGGTGCCGCGCGGCGCCTGCGCCAGCTGGCCGACGGCGCGTTCGGCTTCGTCAATCTCGGACAGGATGCGCTCGCAATGCTCGAAATACGCCTGTCCGGCTTCGGTCAGCGACATTTTGCGCGTCGTGCGCTGCAACAAGCGTACTCCCAGCCGCGCCTCGAGCTCCTCGATCTTGCGACTGACCGTGGTCTTGGGAATTCTCAGGTGGTTGGAAGCGGCGATAAAGCTGCCACGCTCAACGATCGCCACGAAAATCTGGATTTCATTCAAATAGCTCATGCGCGGGACTATCCCATTTGTAGGATAAATAATTCTCGAAACCCCACTTTATCCACATTGCTGCGGCGCATATAGTGGATTCTGTCGACGCGACGAACACGAACCAAAAAGCGCACTGCTCGCCACGCCTGACAAAAGACTGGGAGTTCCAAAGTTTTGTTGCCTCAATGCTTTCGGACTTCTCCGGACCCACTTTTGTTCAAGGAGAAAATCATGAAATTCACCTCATTCGCGTTTGCCGCTCTTACCCTGCTTGCCGCCGGCGGCGCTTATGCCGGCAGCGACGATGGCACCAACGACGTCCATGACCCGATCCAGTCGGCTGCGGTGGTGCAAGCCGCCCCGGCGCCGGCCGCCGCTGCGGCGCAACAAGCAGCCGATTACAGTCACTTCGAGCAACAGGTCGTGCAACCCTGAAATCGACGCTGATGACGGCAGGTACGTGGGGAGCCCCGCGCATGGACGCAAGTCATCCCAGGGGCGGGATGGTGAAACCCACATAAAAACCGTCATCCAGGCATCGTGTTTTGCCATGGCGCCCGTATATGCCCATACCAGGCAATGCTGCAAAGCAACAAGCCTGGATTTGAAGTCCCTGAAAGGAAACATCATGAAAAAAAGCATCAAACTGGTTACTGCTGCCACCCTGTTGTTCGCTGCCGCCGGCGCCTACGCCGGCTCCGACGATGGCACCTCCGACGACGCCTGGCTGCAACATCGCCAGATCAGCCAAGCCGCACCGGCCCCTACCGCTTCCGCTTCCTCCGACACGCAAACCGCGCCGGATTCGAGCGAAGTGTCGCCCCTGCCCTAAGCTGAACACAAGATTCCAATTCCCCGAAGTCCCTGCTTGAAACTGCGCACCAAAATTGCGCATGAAAGGAAACATCATGAAGATGCTCAAACTTCTTTCCGCCGCCGTCCTGGCGCTGGCTGCGGCCGGCGCGTACGCCGGCTCCGATGACGGCAACGTCAACGGCGAAGGCAACCCCGGCATCCAGCAAAGCGGCAGCCAGCAAACCCCGCCGCCGGCGCCCTCGGCCAGCAACGACCACGCCCCGGCGTACGATTCGAGCATTGTTTCTCCGCTGCCGTAAGCGGATTGTTGAATCGTTGTAAGTGAATCGGGGGCGGATACGCGTGACGTATCCTCCCCCGATTGTTTTTCAGCATCCCGGCACCGCAATGGTGCGGCTGCAGTGGCTCGCACAGTAAATCTTGCTGCTGGCACCATGGATGTAGGCGGGTGTCTGATTTTTGCACCGCAACGTGGGAATCTGTATTTCGGGACCTATGGGGCGAACCCCCTGTCTGATTTCACGTATGCGGCCAACATCCGGTTGCGCATGCCTTAAGTCAAACAGTGAAAGGATGCAAAATGAAACAGTCCCTGAAATACGCGCTCGCGGCCACCGCGCTGTTTGCGGCCGCCGGTACCTATGCCGCCACCGATGACGGCACCAACGACAGGGCCCGCCTGGACAAGGACGCGGCCACCCTGCACATGGAACCGCAGGTGATAATCACCGAGCCTGCCGTCAGCATGGCCGCTCCCGCTCCGGCTGCTGCCGCCGATAGCGCCGGCGCCTATGCCGAGCCCGGCGTGGTGACGCAATACAACAGCGTTACCTACTATGCCGTGCCTTCGACCCCGTCGGCCAGCCTTACGCTGGACGACCATGGCCAGATGGACAGCTACCTGCCCTAACCGGCTAACGGATGCGGCCGCGTGCCGCAAGCGGCAGTCTGTTCAAAGCCCGCGCCTGCCCGGCGCGGGCTTTGTCTTTGAAACCTGCGTTCCCCGCATCCTTGATAAAACCAATGTTCATCCCTGGATGAGAATAAATTCCTAACCTCATGGCCTGCCTACATTAAATCCGTAAGCAAGCCCATTACGGGAATACCGAAGTTGCGACTTTCGGGGAATGGCCTGGTAAATTGTTTCCCAGGCCAACTTTTGGCACACAAATCACAACAAAGTCCGCTTCGGAGTCTTGATTTTCCCGAGATATTCCATTGGCATCGGCCAAGTGTTGCTCTCGCCATACACCCTGTCAACGAAGAGGAATGTTTGGTGCGTTTCGGATAGGGCGGCCCATTTCCAGCCTGTATACTCCCATTTATCAAAACAGGCTTGGGAATCAGGGGAGAACAATCCATGCCGCGCCGTTTTTTCGCCGTCTTTGCTGCTCTCGCATGCGCGCTGTTCTTCGCCACCGCCGCGCAGGCGCAAGACGCCACGCTCGCCCGCGCCAAGGCGCTGATCGACGCCAAGAAGTCCACCGAAGCCTTCGCCTTGCTCGACCCGCTGGAAGACGCGCGGGCCGGCGACCCGGATTTCGATTACCTGCTGGGCATGGCCGCGATCGATTCCGGCCACCTGACGCGCGGCGTGTTCGCCCTTGAGCGCGTCATCGCCGTCAAGCCCAACTTCCCCGAAGCGCGCGCCGAAATCGCCCGCGCCTACTTCCTGATGGGCGAAAACCGCGCCGCGCGCGAGGAGTTCGAGGCGGTGAAAGCCTCCAACCCGCCGCCCTCCGTGGTGACCAATGTCAACCAGTTCCTCGATGCCCTGCAGGCACGCGAAAGCGTGCGCGACGTCAGCGGCATCACCGGCTACCTGGAAGCCAGCTACGGCTACGACACCAATGCCAACGCCGCCACCTCCACCGGCAACTTCGCCATTCCCGCCTTGTCCGGCGCGGTGGTCACGCTGAACTCCACCGGGCAAAAAACCAACGCCTGGTTTTACGGCGTCGGCGGCGGCCTGGCCGGGCGCTACAAACTCAGCCCCGAATGGACCGTGCTGGGTTCGGCCAGCCTGACCGAGCGCTATGTCATGAAGTTCGACCAGTTCGACACCGGCTACCTCTCGGCCGACGGCGGCATTTCGTGGAAGCGCGACCGCCTTGAGCTGCTGGGCCTGCTGCAGACCCAGGAATCGCGCGTCGACGACAATTCCTTCCGCCGCGCCAACGGCGGCACCGCGCAGTTGCGCTACGGGCTGACGGCCGACAGCGAAGCCACGCTATACCTGCAGCACACCCGCCTGGCGTACCCCGGCCAGCACGAGCGTGATACGGTGCGCGACATCATCGGCACCGGCTACGCCAAGTCCTTCGCCGGCTCGCTCACGCCCACCCTCTACGCCGGCTTCTACACCGGCGA